>NZ_JBWKLQ010000019.1:0-83091 GCF_056429965.1 Streptomyces sp. NPDC046122
GGCAGATCTTCCGCAGATCCCGCATCAGCCCGAACCGCATGACCGTCATCACCAAAGCCGTCCTCACCCTGGAGCGGCAACACTGAAAACGCTCACTACTTGCATCAATGAACGGCCTAGGAGGCGGGACATGCATGTGCTCTTCGTGAAGCTCGCATGGGTAGCGGGAGCTGCATTGGTCGGCGAAATGATCAAAGCGGGCGTCGAGATTGCTGAGGATTGCGGGAAAGAGGTTCCCGGGTGGCTCAGCCGACTGCCCGGCCAGATTGAGGAGCACGCTCCTGGCGTGGTTGGCACGTTGGTGGGCAGGGGGCCGGAGCTTCGTGAGGCATACCGCTCTGCGCAGGGTCGCAAATAGGTGTGTGCAGGGAGGTTGCCTACTGGCTTGTTGAGTGGTCGGTAGCCATCCCCGTGAGCTGGAAAAGGCCCGTCCCTTCAAACCTTCGTCTCGATACTTGGCGCCTAGATCTTTTGGCCAACTGAGACGGGAACTGAGACGGAAAGGGCATAGGGCGGCGCCCCGAAAAGGGTGCCGCCCTATGTCTTGCCTGGTCAGGCGAGGGAGGCCGTGGCGGGAATCGAACCCGCGTAACTCGCTTTGCAGGCGAGTCCCTGAACCACTCGGGCACACGGCCGTGTGCTGATGTCACGACCGTAGGGCGGCCCGGGACGGCTCATCAAGGGATCCGTCCGCGCCGCAACGCGACTGCCACACCGCGTTCACAGGCCGCCTGCGGTCGTACGACCAAAGGCCGACCGCACGGTGGACCGAAGACAGGGTTCAAGAGCCGGTATGCCCCTTACTCTGGGCCAATGACCGCCCTGGAGCCACGCGACGCCGAGGTCGCGCCCGAAGCCGACGAGATACCCGGCGATCCCGCGGAGCGGAGCGGCGTCCTCGGCCGAGCCCATCGCGCGCTCAGCATCGGCATCATCGCCGTGGTGCTGCTCATCGCGTTCGAGGCGACCGCCGTCGGTACGGCGATGCCGGTCGCGGCGCGCGAGCTGAACGGCGTCTCGCTCTACGCGTTCGCCTTCTCCTCGTACTTCACCACCAGCCTCTTCGCCATGGTCCTGTCCGGGCAGTGGGCCGACCGCCGCGGTCCCCTCGCCCCGCTCGCCGCCGGCATCAGCGCCTTCGGGGCCGGGCTGCTGCTCTCCGGCACCGCGGACGCGATGTGGCTGTTCATCCTCGGCCGGGCGGTCCAGGGACTCGGCGGCGGACTGGTGATCGTCGCGCTGTACGTCGTCGTCAGCCGCGCGTACCCCTCCCGGCTCCAGCCCGCGATCCTGGCCGCCTTCGCCGCGAGCTGGGTGGTGCCGTCCGTCGTCGGCCCGCTCGTGTCCGGGACGGTCACCGAGCACCTCGGCTGGCGGTGGGTGTTCGTCGGCATCCCCGTCCTGGTCGTCTTCCCGCTCGCCATCGCCCTGCCCGCGATACGCCGCACGGCGGCGGGCCCCACCGACCCGGACGCCCCCGTCCCGGCCTTCGACCGCCGCCGCATCCGCCTCGCGCTCGGCATCTCGCTGGGCGCGGGCCTGCTCCAGTACGCGGGCCAGGACCTGCGGTGGCTATCGCTGCTCCCGGCGGCCGTGGGCGGTGCGCTGCTGGTGCCGGCCGTGCTCGGGCTGCTGCCGCGCGGCACGTACGTCGCGGCGCGCGGGCTGCCGTCGGTGGTGCTGCTGCGCGGGATCGCGGCGGGGGCGTTCGTCGCCGCCGAGTCCTTCGTACCGCTGATGCTGGTCACCCAGCGCGGGCTGTCGCCGACGCTGGCCGGGTTCTCGCTCGCGGCCGGCGGGGCGACGTGGGCGCTGGGTTCGTACGTACAGTCCCGGCCGCGCGTGGAGCCGTACCGCGAGCGGCTGGTGCCCGCCGGGATGGCGCTGGTAGCGGCGGCCATCGCGGCCGCGCCCAGCGTCCTGATCGCCGCCGTGCCGGTGTGGGTGGTCGCGGTCGCCTGGGGCGTCGGCTGCTTCGGCATGGGTCTGGTCATCGCCTCGACGAGCGTGCTGCTGCTCAAGCTGTCGGCCCCGCACGAGGCCGGATCGAACTCCGCCGCCCTGCAGATCTCGGACGGGCTGTCCAACGTCATGCTGCTGGCCGTCGGCGGCGCGGTCTTCGCGGCGCTGGGCGGGGGTGCGGTGGGCCACACCGTAGCTGCCCCCGGGGCGTCCGGGTCCCACCCGGCGGCCTTCGCGGCGGTGTTCCTGCCCATGGCCGGGGTGGCGCTGGTGGGGGCCTGGGTGGCCACGCGGCTGAGCGTGCGCGACGCCTGAGACACGGCGCGGGCCGGCCCGCGCGCAGGCCCGCGTGCCGGGGTGTGAGGTGGGTCCCACCAGGGGGTGGCCCGGGAGCGTTCAGCCGGATCGCGACCGGGCCACCGGTAGGGTGGCCCGGTTGTCTTACGTACCCCTGTGACCCAGAGAGCCCACCCGCCGCCCGCCGCCGCCCTGTCCGACGCGCTGCGCGCGGCCCCGAGGATTCCACCGGAGACCGTGACTACTACCGCCTCCCACCACCTCTCACCCGCCTTCCCCGGCCGCGCCCCCTGGGGCACCGCCAACAAGCTGCGTGCCTGGCAGCAGGGGGCGCTGGAGAAGTACATCCAGGAACAGCCGCGCGACTTCCTCGCCGTCGCGACGCCCGGCGCCGGCAAGACGACGTTCGCGCTGACGCTCGCCTCGTGGCTGCTGCACCACCACGTCGTGCAGCAGATCACCGTCGTCGCGCCGACCGAGCACCTCAAGAAGCAGTGGGCCGAGGCGGCGGCCCGCATAGGCATCAAGCTCGACCCGGACTACAGCGCCGGACCGCTCAGCAAGGAGTACCACGGGGTCGCCGTCACCTACGCCGGTGTCGGCGTGCGCCCGATGCTCCACCGCAACCGGTGCGAGCAGCGCAAGACGCTGGTCATCCTCGACGAGATCCACCACGCCGGCGACTCCAAGTCCTGGGGCGAGGCGTGCCAGGAGGCGTTCGACCCGGCGACCCGGCGCCTGGCCCTGACCGGTACGCCGTTCCGGTCCGACACCAACCCCATCCCCTTCGTCGCGTACGAGGAGGGGAACGACGGGATCCGGCGGTCCTCCGCCGACTACACCTACGGCTACGGGAACGCCCTGGCCGACGGCGTCGTGCGGCCGGTCATATTCCTCTCCTACAGCGGCAACATGCGCTGGCGCACCAAGGCCGGTGACGAGATCGCCGCCCGGCTCGGCGAGCCGATGACCAAGGACGCCATCGGCCAGGCGTGGCGCACGGCGCTCGCGCCGACGGGGGAGTGGATCCCCAACGTGCTCGCGGCCGCCGACACCCGGCTGACCGAGGTGCGAAAGGGAATCCCGGACGCCGGCGGGCTCGTCATCGCCTCGGACCAGGACACCGCCCGCGAGTACGCCAAGATCCTCAAGAAGATCACCGGCGACCGGCCGACCGTCGTCCTGTCCGACGAGAAGGCCGCCTCGAAGAAGATCGACCAGTTCAGCGCGGACGACTCCCGGTGGATGGTCGCGGTCCGCATGGTGTCCGAGGGCGTCGACGTGCCGAGGCTCGCCGTCGGCGTGTACGCCACGACCATCTCCACGCCGCTGTTCTTCGCCCAGGCCGTCGGGCGCTTCGTGCGATCGCGCAGACGCGGCGAGACCGCGTCGGTGTTCGTTCCCACGATTCCGATGCTCCTCGAGTTCGCCAACGAGATGGAGGTCGAGCGGGACCACGTCCTCGACAAGCCCAAGAAGGGCAGCGACGAGGAGAATCCCTTCGCGGAGGAGGACAAGCTCCTCGCCGACGCGGAGAAGCTGGAGGACGAGGAGACCGAGGACCAGCTGCCCTTCGAGGCCCTCGAATCCGACGCCGTCTTCGACCGCGTGCTCTACGACGGCGCGGAATTCGGCATGCAGGCCCACCCGGGCAGCGAGGAGGAGCAGGACTACCTCGGCATCCCGGGTCTGCTCGAGCCCGACCAGGTGCAGCTCCTGCTCCAGAAGCGCCAGACCCGGCAGATCGCGCACAGCCGCCAGAAACCGGCCGCCGAGGCGGATCTGCTGGAGAAGCCCGCCGAGTCGCGGCCCGTGGTCACGCACAAGCAGCTGCTGGAACTGCGCAAGTCGCTCAACACCATGGTCGGGGCGTACGTCCACCAGACCGGCAAGCCGCACGGCGTGATCCACACCGAGCTGCGGCGCGTCTGCGGCGGCCCGCCGAGCGCCGAGGCCACGGCCGGGCAGCTCCAGGAGCGGATCAAGAAGGTCCAGGAGTGGGCCACCCGGATGCGGTGAATTCCGTACGGGAGAAGTGCGAGCGGGGCCTGGAGGATCGTCTCCGGGCCCCGCTTCCGCGTGGAGGCGGAACCTCCAGATCCACGCCCGTCCCGATTCGGGGCCGAATGTGGATCAACTCCGCAGGCGCGCCCGGATTCTGGACGAGGTCTTCCGCTGAGCGGAGTCGATCGCTACCTTTCCCGCAACGCATACGCCCCGTGGCAGAGCCGCCCCGGAGCGCAGCCGGTGCCATGGCCTGCCGGCGGCCTCTGCGCGCGACGCCGATGGGACCGGCGACGCACAGCGTGAGAGAGCCGCCGCACTCACCACAGAGGAGTGGGCGTCGTGACCGCGGAAACCTCCCAGACGCTCGACCGGGGACTTCGTGTCCTCAAACTGCTTTCCGACACGGACCACGGTCTGACCGTCACCGAGCTGTCCAACAAGCTCGGTGTGAACCGCACCGTCGTCTACCGGCTGCTCGCCACCCTGGAGCAGCACGCGCTCGTACGCCGTGACCTGGGCGGACGTGCCCGCGTCGGCCTCGGCGTCCTGCGCCTGGGCCGGCAGGTCCACCCGCTCGTACGGGAGGCCGCCCTGCCCGCGCTGCGCTCGCTCGCCGAGGACATAGGCGCCACGGCACACCTGACGCTGGTCGACGGCACGGAGGCGCTCGCGGTCGCGGTCGTCGAACCGACGTGGACCGACTACCACGTGGCGTACCGCACCGGGTTCCGCCACCCCCTCGACCGGGGTGCGGCCGGCAAGGCCATTCTGGCCGCCCGCCAGGGCGCCCTCGCGGCTGACGGTTTCACCCTCACCCACGGCGAGCTGGAGGCGGGCGCCAGCGGCGCCGCGGCTCCGCTGGTCGGCATCACCGGTCTCGAGGGCAGCGTCGGCGTCGTCATGCTCGCCGACTCCGTGCCCGAGCGCGTCGGACCGCGTGTGGTCGACGCGGCCCGGGAGGTCGCCGACGCCCTGCGGTGAGGCAGGGCCCGGCGGCCGGCCCGCGAAGCGGTGCGGGAGGCGCACGGGGGGGAAAGTGCGGGCGCCCACTAGATTGGGGGCGTGCTCACACGCCTCTCCCGCCCCCGTGTCCTCGCCCTGTGCGCGGCCCCCGTGCTCGCGCTGTTCGCCGTGGCCGTCTTCGCGCCGCTGCCGTACGTCCTGGCACAGCCCGGCAGTACCGCGAACGTCCTGGGTGACGACAAGGGCAAGCCGGTGATCACCATCACCGGGGCGCCGGTCCGCAAGACCACCGGGCAGCTGCGGATGACGACGATCGTGGCGACCGGGCCGTCGGTCGACGTCGACCTGGGGCAGGTCGTCGACGCCTGGTTCCGCACCGACCGGGCCGTCCTGCCCAAGGAGGCGGTCTACCCGACCGGCGGCACCGACGCCGAGATCGAGAAGCACAACGTCGCCGAGATGGAACAGTCGCAGGAGACCGCCGTAGACGCGGCGCTCGGTTACCTCGGCAAGAGCCCCGACCAGGTGGAGGTCGACCTCAACCTCGCCGACATCGGCGGCCCCAGCGCCGGCCTCCTCTTCTCGCTGGGCATCGTGAACAAGCTCGACGGCGACGGCGCGGGCGGCGACCTCACCGACGGCCGCACCATCGCCGGTACGGGCACGATCACCTCGGACGGCGAGGTGGGCCCCGTCGGCGGCGTACCGCTCAAGACGCAGGCGGCCCGGCGCGACGGGGCGACGGTCTTCCTCGTACCGGAGGACGAGTGCGGGCAGGCTCAGGCCGAGCTGCCCGACGGGCTGCGGCTGGTGCCGGTGACCACCCTCAAGGACGCGGTGCGGGCTCTGGACGCCCTGGGGACGAAGGGCGCGAAGGTTCCGAGCTGCTGACCGACGCGGCGGCCGGTACGGTGTCCATCGCCCGCCAGGACGGGAAGAGCGCCGGGCTCAGCGTCGCCAGGAAGTACGCTCCGCCCATCACCAGCAGCGCCGTGACGAGCCCCGCCTCCTCGACGAGCAGCCCCGCCGCGAGACCGCCCAGCGGCATCGTCAGCTCGCAGCCGGCCGTGGACACGCCGCCGACGCGGCTGCGCAGCTCCTGGGGAACGCGCTCGTACGTCACCGTCGTCAGGATGGGGTTGAGCATCCCGGCGGCCAGGCCGCCCGCCGCCATCGTGACGGCCAGCGCCAGCGTCCCGTCCGCCAGCGCGGCGACGACGAAGCGCGGCAGCCCGCAGATCAGGAACGCGACGGTGAAGACGGCCCGGCGAGGGAAGCGCTCGCCGACCGCGCCGTAGAGCAGGGCGCCGAGCAGCGCGGACCCGCCGAAGACGGCGGCGAGCAGGCCGAGGTCGGTCGCGCCCCCCAGGTTGTCCTTGGCGTGGACGGGCAGGAGGACCGAACTCCAGCCCTGGTCGAGACCGTTGGTGAGCATCACCATCAGGACGACGGCGAGCAGGAGACGGTGGCGCAGCAGGAAGACGTACCCCTCGCGCAGTTCCGCGCGGTAGGTCGCGAACGACACCGGCGCCGCCGCCTTCTGCGGCTCGGCCGCCCGTACGCCGCGTACTCCGCCCGCGACCAACAGCGCCGACACGGCGAACGTGGCCGCGTCGAGCAGCAGCACCGCCTCCGCTCCGAGCACCGCGATCAGTACGCCCGCGAGGGCGGCGCCGATCATGCGGGCCCCGCGCGAGACGCCCTCGAAGAGGCTGGCGGCGCGGGCGAGGGTGGTGCCGGCGTGGGCGGCGAGGTCGGGGACCAGGACGTAACGGGCGGTCATGCCGGGCGTGTGGGCGAGGCCGCCCAGTGCCATCAGGGCGCAGAGCATCCAGAACTCCAGCACCCCGGCCCAGTGCAGCAGCGGGATCGTGCCGACGGCGAGCCCGCACACCAGGTCGGAGGCGACGGAGACCCGGCGGCGGCCGATCCGGTCGATCAGCGGGCCGCCGACGAGCGCGGCGACGACGACCGGCAGCGTCGCGCAGAAGGCGACGACGCCTGCGCGCCCCGCGCTGCCCGTGGTGTCGAGCACGAACCACGGGACGCCGATCATCGTGAGTGAGGTGCCGGCTGTGGAGATGGTGTGGGCGGCCAGTACGGACGCGAACGGTTTTCGTCCCCCCGGGGCGGTCATGCGATACGGGCCGACCGGGCGGGAGGGTGCTGGGCGAGGCGCAGGCCCAGCTCGACCATGGTCCAGCCGAGGCGGGCGCGCAGGACGCGGCGGGGTGCGGGGCGGGGACCACGGCTGTACTCGGCGGCCTGCGCGTGCAGTTCGGCGGCGCGCTGGTGGTGGAGGCGCAGGTGGGTGTCGGGGTGCATGACGGGTGGGTTCCTCTCAGTCCGTGGAGCGGCGGGGGAACGAGTGTGTGTGCAGGCGGACTTGGGCTGATCCCTCGTCGGACAGCCCGTGGTAGCCGACGATGAGCTCGTGGATCTTCTCGTTCAGCTCCCTCAGCTGCTCAGGGGTGAGCTGGAGCGTGAAGTCGCTCATGTCGGAGCTGGCGGCCCATTCCTCGGGCCATTCGCGCGAGGTGGCGAGCCAGGTGCCGAGCTCCTGGGTGTGGATGTTCGCGATCTCGTGCAGGAAGAGGTCGGCGGCTCCGCGTACGGCGGGATCGGGGCTGCGGTGCAGCTCCCTGCTGAAGGTGGTCCCTTCCTGGGCCGCCTTCCACCACCGCTCGCGGCCCTTGCCGCGCTCGGGGTCGTCCTCGACGAACCCGTGGGCGGCGAGCTGGCGCAGGTGGTAGCTGGTGGCGCCACTGGATTCGCCGAGGCGCTCGCCGAGTTGGGAGGCGGTGGCGGGACCGTCGTGCCGGAGGGACTTCAGGAGCTGGATGCGCAGGGGGTGGGCGAGGCCGCGCAGGGAACGGGCGTCCAGGACGCGGGACTTGGCCGCCTCGGGGTCGGGGTGCGGGGCGGGCTCGGGCTCGGGCTCGGTGGGCATGCTCCGACCCTAGGCTTGCAAAGACAGCTTTGCAAGCACTCCATTGCAAGCTTTTCTTTGCATGCCTCGGCGATGTCTGCGATGTCGGTGGTGTGGCGATCCCGGTGATCCCGGTGACGCTGGTGATGCCCGTGCCGCCCGTCCCGCGCGTCAGCCCGTCCCGTCCGCCGCGGCCTGTTCCACCAGCGGGATGATCCGCAGGGGCACCGGGTTCTCCATGACGATCGCCGTGGACGCCCGCACGATGCCCTCGAACCCGACGACCCGGTCGATCACCCGCTGCAGATCGGCGTTCGAGCGGGCGACCAGGCGGCAGAGCATGTCGCCGTGCCCGGTGGTGGTGTGCAGTTCCAGCACCTCGGGGACCGTCGCCAGGTGCGCCCGTACGTCCGCCCCCTGGCCCTGTTTGATCTCCAGTGTCGCGAACGCCGTCACCGGGTAGCCGAGGGCGGCCGGATCGACGTCCGGTCCGAAGCCGCGGATCACCCCTTTGGACTGAAGCCGGTCCATCCGTGCCTGGACCGTCCCGCGCGCCACGCCGAGGCGGCGCGAAGCCTCCAGGACGCCGATGCGCGGCTCGCGTGCGAGCAGCACGATGAGCCGGCCGTCGAGTTCGTCGATACCGTCGGTGGACATGGGCGCCGCCTGCTTCCCGAACCTCGCGATGACCCTGGTCATCCTGTACAGATCGCCCCTCCATTCTGGCGTTCCGCTGGTCAGATTGCCCAGCGTTTCAACGAACTATTGCGCAGCTTGCGATACGGAGAGACTCTGCCGCCATGACTGAGACCACGCAGCACACCACCCCCAGCACCGCGCGCGAGGCCGACCCCTTCCCGGTCAAGGGAATGGACGCGGTCGTCTTCGCCGTCGGCAACGCCAAGCAGGCCGCGCACTACTACTCGACCGCCTTCGGCATGAAGCTCGTCGCCTACTCCGGACCGGAGAACGGCAGCCGCGAGACGGCCAGTTACGTACTGACCAACGGCGCCGCGCGCTTCGTCCTCACGTCCGTCATCAAGCCCTCCACCGACCGGGGCCGCTTCCTGGCCGACCACGTCGCCGAGCACGGCGACGGCGTCGTCGACCTGGCCATCGAGGTCCCGGACGCCCGTGCGGCGTACGCCTACGCCGTGGAGCACGGGGCGCGCGGCATCGAGGAGCCGCACGAGGTCAAGGACGAGCACGGCGTCGTCGTGCTGGCCGCGATCGCGACGTACGGCAAGACCCGGCACACCCTGGTCGACCGCTCCGGTTACGACGGCCCGTACCTCCCCGGCTTCGTCGCCGCCGACCCGATGGTCGAGCCGCCGGCCAAGCGCACCTTCCAGGCGATCGACCACTGCGTCGGCAACGTCGAGCTCGGCAAGATGAACGAGTGGGTCGCCTTCTACAACAAGGTCATGGGCTTCACCAACATGAAGGAGTTCGTGGGCGACGACATCGCCACCGAGTACTCCGCCCTCATGTCGAAGGTCGTCGCGGACGGCACCCTGAAGGTGAAGTTCCCGATCAACGAGCCCGCGATCGCGAAGAAGAAGTCGCAGATCGACGAGTACCTGGAGTTCTACGGCGGCGCCGGCGTCCAGCACATCGCGCTCGCCACGAACGACATCGTCGCCACCGTGCGCAGCATGCGGGCGAATGGCGTCCGGTTCCTCGACACCCCCGACTCGTACTACGACACCCTCGGCGAGTGGGCCGGCGAGACCCGCGTCCCCGTCGAGACGCTGCGCGAGCTGAAGATCCTCGTCGACCGTGACGAGGACGGCTACCTGCTCCAGATCTTCACCAAGCCGGTCCAGGACCGTCCGACCGTCTTCTTCGAGATGATCGAGCGCCACGGTTCGATGGGCTTCGGCAAGGGCAACTTCAAGGCGCTCTTCGAGGCGATCGAGCGCGAGCAGGAGAAGCGCGGCAACCTCTAGCGGAAACCGCCACCCGGCCGCCACGACACGGCATTCGGGGCATCCGTCACCGCCTTCCGGGCCTGGTGGATGCCCCTGTCGGGCTCCGATGATCTCCCCGGTACTCTGGCCGCTCGCACGAGTCACGGGGGAGCCGCGATGCCGGGGAGCGGAAGCATAAATGTCGAGCCGTCGGAGCTGCGGGCCTCCGCCGGCGCCGCCGACGCGGTGGGCAACGGCCTGCGCGCGCCGGTGCGGAAGGCCGAGACCGACGCCAGGTCGGCGTCCGTCTCCATGAACAAGTGGTCGATAGCCGCCGAACTTGAACGCGTGGCGAACGACTGGGGCACGGCCCTGAACGATCTGCGCAAGAGCATCGGCGGCGAGGGTGGCGACAGCGAGGCCGAGCGGCTGCGGCGCACCGCCGACGGCCACGAGTTCAACGAGGACCTGACCGCCCGTTCCTTCGCGGCGGTGTGACGTGGCCGCCCGGTTCAGCGTTCTCATGAAGCAGGACTTCTCCGACCTCGAAGCGGCTGCTGACTCCTGGCGGGCCCTGGCCGAGAAGCTGGAGGCCGCCCAGGTCCAGCACCGGCGCCAGGTCACCGGGCCGCTGCACGCGTCCGGCTGGGAGGGCACCGACGCCACGTACGGCTTCATGATGATGGAGGACAACGAGCGCAAGCTCGGCAACTCCCAGTCGCAGGCCGGTTCCATCGCCACGGTCCTCAAGGGCACGCACGAGAAGATGCAGCTCGCGCAGCAGAATCTGCGCAAGGCGGTCCGAGAGGCCGAGGCCGACCGGTACGCCGTCGACGACGACGGCTGGGTCTCGGACCCCACCGACGACAACATGTCCTCGGCGGAGCGGCACGACCCCGACTACCAGCAGTCCCGGCAGGGGCGCAGCGGTCCGCTCGGCGAGTACCGGGCCCGTATCGAACAGGCGGTCGCCGACGCCGAAGCCGCCTCGAACGAGGGCAAGGCGCTGCTCCATCAGATCGACACCTTCGACCTCGACAAGGTGTACGGCTCCAAGAGCGCCCAGGACGACGCGAAGCTGGTGGCCGGCTCGTACGGGATCGACGAGAAGGACATCCCGAGCGACAAGGACCCCAAGAAGAACGCCGCCTGGTGGAAGAGCCTCACCCCCGAGCAGCGGCAGATGTACATGGACGCCTACCCGCAGAAGGTCGGGTGGCTCGACGGCATCCCTTCGGCGGACCGCGACGAGGCCAACCGCAAGTCCATCGAGCTCTCGCTGGGCGCCTACCGCGAGAAGGAGCAGGCCGGCCAACTGGGCATCCACGACGACCGCCAGTACTCGGGCCTGCTCAAGCTCCAGGACGAACTCGACAAGGCGGACGGCGCCACCCGCCCGAGCGACGAGCTCTACGTGCTGGGCATCGACGCCGAGAAGGGCGACGGCCGGGCGCTGGTGGCCCGGGGCAACCCGGACACCGCCGACAACACGGCAATCCAGGTGCCGGGGACCGGCAACGACCTGACGAACATCGACGACCAGATCAACCGTGCCGGCCGCCTCCAGGGAGCGGCTATGAAGGCCGATCCCGCTGCCAGCACTTCCGTCGTTGCCTGGCTCGGTTACGACGCCCCCGAAGCCGACGGCAGTGTGGTGACCACCGGGCGTGCCGAGGACGGTGCCCAGGATCTGCGCGGCTTCACCCACGGGCTGCGCGAGTCCCACCAGGGCGAGCCCACCCATATGACGGTGCTCGGGCACAGCTACGGTTCGACGATGGTGGGCGCGGCGGCGTCGGGCGGCGGGGGCCTCGGCGCGGACGACGTCGTGGTCGTCGGAAGCCCGGGTATGACGGTCGACCACGCGTCGGACCTCAACATGGACGCCGACCATGTGTGGGCCGGGTACGCGGAGGACGACCCGGTCACCGAGGAATTCTCCGACCTTACGCTCGGGGAGAACCCGGCGCAGGAGGAGTTCGGGGGCCGGGTGTTCGACGTCGACACCGAAGGCCACAGCGGTTACTGGGACGAGGGCAGCGAAAGCCTCCGCAATCAGGGAAGGATCATCGTGGGGCAGCCGCCCAGCGAGGGTCAGCACCGGGAGAACGACTAGCGTGCCCGGGTACTCGCCCCGGCCGGGAGCCTGCTGAACATGCCCATACACATGAAGCGCCGCCGTACCGTCCTGCCCGGACTGACACTCCTGGCGCTGCTCGCTACTGGAGGATGCATGACCGACAACGGCAAGAACGCTCCGCTCCCCGTGAAGAGCCAGCAGAAGGCCGAGTACGAGGTCCGGGCCCTGATTGATCTGCTGGCCGAGGAGATCGGGTCCGAGGTCGATGCCAAGTCGGTCGACAAGCGATTCCGGGACTGCATCGGCAAGAACAACGAAACCGCCAACGACGGGCGGTTCGACCTGGACTACACGGCTCAGGCTCCGCTGCCCCGCCCGCAGTACAACACCGCGCTCGGCAAGCTGAAGAAGAGGCTGAAGGCCGAGGGGTACAAGGTCACCAGCTACCGCGAGGGCGACTGGCGGCACATCCTGCTGTACGCGAAGGGCGGTGACACCAACTTCTTCGTGTCGGTCGGTGCGATGAAACCCCCGTACGACCGGATGATCCTCAGCGTCACCACCCCCTGCTTCCTTCCGCCGGAAACGGAGCAGGAAGTGGTGTCCGCCCCGCTTCCGCGCCCGCAGCGCGAGTCTGTGCCGATTGCCGCTCAGGCTCCGGCTCAGAAACGGCCCGCGATCCAGCGCCCCACGGGAGCCGGTGACTTCGGCTGAGTACGGGCGTGGCGCGAGGGGCTGCTTGTGCTGCGTGCGCGGGGTCGCGCGCCCCTGCCCTGTGGGGCCGATGCTCGCTACCGTGAGTCATGGCCATGACTAGCGTCAGTGCGAGTACGAGTGACGAGCGCATCGACTTGGCGGTGCCGTCCAGAAGATGGCACTGGAAGAGGCAGCTCGCGCACACCACCGTTCTGCAGTCCTTCGCCTTCGACGAATCCCGGCAGCGCCTGTACGTCCTCCAGGTCATGCAGGGGGGCATCAGACTCCCGGGCGAGTCCCGCGCGTACAGCGGCACGGAGCGGCGGCAGCGCGGCGACATGTGCCTGAACCGGCTCGACCTCAAGGGCGCCCGGCTGGGTCGCATGTTCCTGCTGGGGCACGGGCACGGCGTCGGCATGGGCGTCGAGCGCGACGCCTCCGGTGCGGCCTGGATCTGGACCGAGTCGGACGGGCGGACCGCGCAGAGCGGGGCGTTCGGGCGCGGCATCACGCGCTTCCGGTTCGTGGACCGCACGGTGCGCCGCAGTTCGGCCGAGTCCACCCGCTACCCGGTCGCCGGCTCCACCGCGAACCAGCCGTCCGTCGACATGAGCCGCAAGCGGATCGCCGTCCGCCACCGCCTCGACGGCGAGATCCGCTACCGCGTCTTCTCGCTCGCCCACGCCGTCGCCGGCGACTTCTCCAAGCCCCTGCACGACTTTCCGCAGGCCCCCGCGCACCCCGACCCGGACATCGACTTCCAGGGCTTCGCGCTGTACGGCAACTACCTCTACCAGCTCGCCGGGGAGCCGTACGGGACCGGCAATCCGCGCTCCGGCCGGGGCAACACGTACGTCTCCTGCATCGACGTCCGCACCGGCGACATGGTCCAGCGCACCCGTACCAAGGCCGGTTACTCCCTCGACTACCGGGAGCCGGAAGGTCTCGCCGTGCGGCGCGCCGGCAAGCCGCGGCTGTGCATGGGCTTCGCGTCGGGAGAAGCGGGCGCGCGCAGGTACTCGATCTACTACAAGCAGCACGGGGGATCCGCATAGGCTGCCGTGCATGGCCAGGATGAACGACGTGGGCGGCATGCAGGGCTTCGGGCCCGTCGACACCACCGACGACACAGCGCCCTTCCACGCCGACTGGGAGGCCCGCGTCTTCGCCCTGAACGGCGCCCTCATCGCCCAGAAGGTCTACAACCTCGACGAGTTCCGCGACGCCGTCGAGTCGATGCCGCCCGCGGAGTACCTCGCGGCCTCCTACTACGAGCGGTGGCTCTTCGCGATCCGCACGCTGCTGGAGCGCAAGGGCGTCGTCGCGGCGGGCGAGCTCGATGACTGACGACCGTTACGCACCGGGCGCGCGCGTCCGCACCGTCGACCACGACCCGCCGCACCACACCCGGCTGCCCCGGTACGCCCGGGGCAAGCGCGGCACGGTCGTCGAGGCGGAGGGGCACGCGCCGCTCGCCGACGTACGGGCTCAAGGGCGCACGGACTGCCCCGTGGAACAGGTGTACGCCGTGCGGTTCGCGGCGCGGGACCTGTGGGGCGAGGGTGAGCATCACGTGGTCCTGGACCTGTTCGAAAGCTATCTGGAGGACGACGAACTGTGAGCGCAGCCCATTCCGACGCGCTGATCTCCCGCCGGGTCCGGCGGCTGGAGACGCTGCTGGAGGAGCGCGGCATCGTCACCGGCGCGGCGGTCGACGAGGCCGTCGACGCGTTCCTCAGGGGCGCCTCGCCGGCCGGGGGCGCGCGCGTCGTCGCCCGGGCCTGGACCGACGCGGGGTTCCGGGAGCGACTGCTGGCCGACGGGACCGCGGCCGTCGCGGAGCTGGGGCTCTCGGCGGGGGGCGTGCAGCCGCAGCGGCTGCGGGTCGTCGAGAACACGGCCGGCACGCACAACGTGGTGGTCTGCACGCTCTGTTCCTGCTACCCGGTCCGGCTGCTCGGGCCGTCGCCCAGCTGGTACAAGAGCGAGGCGTACCGGTCCCGGGTGGTGCGGGAGCCCCGGGCGGTGCTGGCGGAGTTCGGCCTGACACTGGCGCAGGACGTCGCCGTGACGGTGTGGGACTCCACGTCGGAGACCCGATACATGGTCCTGCCGCGCCGGCCCGCGGGCACGGAGGGCCTGGACGAACCGGCCCTGGCCGCCCTGGTCACCCGCAACGCCCTGATCGGCACGGCGGCGCTGTAGCCGGTGCGGCGTCCCGGCCGCGAGCCGGTCCGCGGGCCGGGGGCCTCCCCGGGCGTCGGAGGCCGCGTCACGGGCCCGGTGCGCGGGGCCTTCGCTCACCGGCGGGGGCCCCGGTGCGCGGGCTCGCCCAGGGCGTGGAGGGTTTCGCGGGCCTTCGGCGCCAGGAGCGGCGAGAACGCCGGGTTGATCCGCAGCGCCTCCTCGACGTGGCGCCGTGCCGCGCCGTACTTGCGCACGCCCCGCTCGATCTCGGCCAGATGGTAGAAGAACTGCGCGTCGCGCAGGCCCTGTTCCGTGGCCTTGCGGGCGTACTTCAGTGCCTCGGCGCCGTTCTTCGCGCCGCCCCGGCGGTGCAGGGCCCACGCCAGCCCGTCCGCGACGTACGCGTTCGGATGGCGCCGCCACTCCGCCCGCAGCCGCCGCACCGCCGCCGCCGGATCGCCGTGGTCCGCGTCGAGCCGCCCGAGGATCACCTCGTCGCGCGCGCCGCCGCGCTCGCGGTTGAGCGACACCGCTTCGCGCACGAGCGCGTACTGCTCCTTCGCCTCGCCCGCGCGCCCCAGGGACTCCAGCAGCTCGCCGTACTCCAGGTGGAACTCCGGCAGGGGCACGTCGGCGAGCGCCGCGCGGTAGTCGACCTCCGCGTCGGCCGGCCGGCCCAGCGCCGCCATCACGCGGGCGCGTCCCGCCCGGGCCCTGCCGTAGCCGGGGTCGGTGCGCAGGGCCGCCTCGTAGTGGCGCAGGGCCTCCTCCGGCTCGCCGCGCTCCCACGCCAGCTCACCCATGCCGTGCAGGCCCGTCACCCTCTCCGCGGGCGAGCCCGCGAGCGCCGTCGCGTCGGCCAGGGTCGCCGCCGCGTCCTCCCGCCAGCCCCGGCTGCGGTAGACCTCCGCCGCCAGCCGCCGCGTCGCCGCGCCGGGGCGCAGCGCCTCCAGCTTCTCCACCGCCCGGGTGGCCGCCGCCTGCTCGCCGAGCCGCGTGTACGCGCCGATCAGGACCGGGTACACCGTCCAGCGCCTCGGTGACCGCTCGCGCACCGCCTCGGCCCACTTCTTCGCGGCGCGGTGGTCGCCACGGGCGTGCGCGAGCGCGGCGAGACCGACGAGGGCGTCCGGGTTCGCCTGCGGCCGTACGGACAGCGAGTGGCGCAGCGCCATCTCCGCCCGGGGGAAGTCGGCGGCGTCGGCCGTCCAGCGGCCCCGCTCCAGGTACGCCGAGCCGAGCACGGACCAGGAGCGCTCGTCGTCCGGGTGCGCGCGCAGCCAGGACTCGCGTTCGCCGATGAGCGCGGTCAGGTCGGCGGGAGACGCGGGCACCCCGGCCCCCACGGCCTCCACCGCGGCCATCGCACGCCCGACGGGGCCGGGCGCCGGCGCCGGGCGTCCGTTCAGCCACTCCGCGGTGAGGACCCCCGCGACGACCAGCACCGCCACGCCCGCGAGCACCGCGCGGGGCCACCGCCGCTTCGCCTGCTGTTCGGTCTCCATGCCGCTCACTGTGCGCCAGTGCTCCGAGCGGGTCGCCGGTCGCGAAGCGGATCGGCGACGGGTTCACACCGATGGCCCCGAGTGACACGCTGGGACCATGGACGATCTTCTCGAACGGCTGCGCGCGGGCCTCCCGGCAGAGGCGTTGATCACCGATCCGGACATCACGGCCTCGTACGCCCACGACATGGCAGGGTTCTGCGCGGCGGGAGTCCCGGCCGTCGTCGCCCTGCCCCGCACGGTCGAGCAGGTCCAGCACGTCATGCGCACCGCGACCGCGCTGCGCGTGCCGGTGGTGCCGCAGGGCGCGCGCACGGGGCTCTCGGGCGCGGCGAACGCCACCGACGGCTGCGTCGTGCTGTCCCTGGTGCGGATGGACCGGATCCTGGAGATCAGCGCGGTCGACCGGATCGCCGTGGTCGAGCCCGGCGTGATCAACGCCGTGCTGTCGCGGGCGGTCGCCGAACAGGGGCTGTACTACCCGCCGGACCCGTCGAGTTGGGAGATGTGCACCATCGGCGGCAACATCGGCACCGCCGCGGGCGGCCTGTGCTGCGTGAAGTACGGCGTGACCGCCGAGTACGTGCTGGGCCTGGACGTCGTACTGGCCGACGGCCGACTCCTGCGCACCGGGCGGCGCACGGCCAAGGGTGTCGCCGGGTACGACCTCACCAGGCTGTTCGTCGGCGCCGAGGGCACGCTCGGAATCGTGGTCGGGGCGGTGCTCGCGCTCAAGCCCGCCCCGCCGCGCCAACTCGTCCTCGCCGCCGAGTTCCCGTCGGCGGCGGCCGCCTGCGACGCGGTGTGCGAGATCATGGCGCGCGGCCACGCCCCCTCGCTGCTGGAGCTCATGGACCGTACGACCCTGCGCGCCGTGAACAAGATGGCCGGCATGGGCCTTCCCGAGTCCACCGAGGCGCTCCTGCTCGCCGCCTTCGACACCCCGGACCCGGCCGCCGACCTGGCCGCCGTCGGTGAACTGTGCACCGCCGCCGGCGCCGCCGCGGTGGTCCCCGCCGACGACGTCGCCGAGTCCGAACTTCTGTTGCACGCAAGGCGGTTGTCCCTGACGGCGCTGGAGGCGGTGAAGTCCGCGACGATGATCGACGACGTGTGCGTGCCGCGGTCGAAGCTCGGCGCGATGCTGGAGGGCACCGCCGTCATCGCGGAGAAGTACGACCTCGTCATCGGCGTCTGCGCGCACGCCGGCGACGGCAACACGCACCCGGTGGTGTGCTTCGACCACCTGGACGAGGACGAGTCGAGGCGCGCCCGCGAGTCCTTCGACGAGATCATGGCGCTCGGCCTCGAGCTCGGCGGCACGATCACCGGCGAGCACGGAGTCGGCGTACTGAAGAGGGAATGGCTCGCACGGGAACTGGGGCCGGTGGGACTGGAGTTGCAGCGCGCGGTGAAGGCGGCCTTCGACCCGCTCGGCCTGCTCAATCCGGGCAAGGTCCTCTGAGGCCCGTGCGGGGGCGTGCCGCCTCACACCTCGCCCTCGGCGGACTCGTCGGACGGCCAGGGGGCGCGCAGCCACAGGTCGTCCGGGGTCGGGGCCAGCAGCCGGGCCAGCGCCTCGTCCATGCCGAGCCGCGCGGACTCCGTCCCCGGCGGGACCACCACCAGCGTCCGCTCCAGCCAGGCGGACACCAACGGCGACGGGGCCTCCAGGAGGGCGTCCCCGTCGGGCGACGTCAGTGCCACGCAGACCACGCCGCGCGAGTCGATCTTGGTGGGCCAGACCCGCACGTCACCGTGGCCGCACGGCCGGAAGACGCCCTCGACCAGCAGTTCGCGGGCGAAGGTCCAGGTGACCGGGGCGTCCGAGCCGACGTGGAAGGTGATGTGCACGGCGTACGGGTCGTCCGTGCGGTAGGCCAGCAGGGCCGGCACGGGGACACTGCGCTCGGGCGAGAGCACCAGGTTGAGTTCGAGTTCGCGTTCCACCACGGTGTGCATGACGTTTCCTCTCCGGCCGGGCGGCCCTTCGCGCGGGCCTCACCCCCAGAGAGGGGGTTCGGGCGCGTTCATTACGCGACTTCGGGCAATTCGTCGGGGAGATGCGGGGGATGGGGCGGGGATACCACGAACAGGCACTGGGGATGCCCGGAAAGAAGTGCTTACCTTGGGAGAGGCCCGGCGCGTCGCGGCGGTCTGATAGATGTGGACCTCGATAACGAGGCCATCGACTAGATACGGGACACGGTGATGAGCGCCCCCACCCCGGCCAGCGGCGACAGCAGCCCCACTCCTGGCTACTATCCCGACCCGTCCATCCCCGGCTACGTCCGGTTCTGGAACGGGGCCTCATGGGTGCCCGGAACCAGTCGCCCTGCCCCGGCGGACGGCGAGGGGGTGCCTGCCGCACCGGCGGGCGCGGCCGCGCCCGCCCCTGCCCCGGCCCCCGTTCCCTCCGTCGAGGAGACCGGTCCCCTCTTCTTCGACGAGGAACCCGAGGGCGCGCACCTGCACGGCAGCACCCCGGAACCGGCGTCGGCCTGGCAGGCGGACACGTCCCGTCAGACCGGCTTCGGCGGCGACCTCGACCGCCGCGTCTCCTGGGGCTCCCCGGCCGCCGACGCCACCGGGCCGTCCGCCTCCGGCGCCGCGTCCGCCCCCGGTCACGGCGGTACGCCGGCCTCCGGCGCGGCGTCCGCCCCCGCTTCCGGCACTCCCGGCGGTACGCCGGGTTCCGCTACCGGCGGGTCGGCGGACCCCCGGCGCACAGGGGGGAACCAGCGCCGCGGGGCCGGCGGAGTCGACTTCCGGCGTACGGGCGCCGCCGCGCCGGAAGCCGCCCCGGAAGCCGCCCCGGACGCGGCGCCCGGCGTGGCGCCGGGTGCCGGCGAGCGCGACCCGCGCGGGGCCGGGGACGACCCCAGCGGGGGTGCGCTGCCCGGCGTCCGCAAGCCCGGCCGGGCGTCGCCTCCCGACGACGGCACGGTCACCATCCGCGCCCTGCGCCGGGGTGGGGCGGAGTCTGCGCGCACGGCCCAGGCCGACGGCACGATGGCCATCAGGACCATGACTCCGGGTGCCGGCCGCCCCCAACTCCCGGACCAGAACCGCACGCAGCCGCCCGCCCAGGGCCGCGAGCCGGCGGGGCAGGCCCCCGCCCAGGGCAACGTCCCGGGCCAGGCGCAGTCCTCCGGTCCGGGGCGTGCTCCCGGCCAGTTCCAGGCCCCCGGCCAGGGGCACGCCCCCGCGCAGGGCCAGGCTCCCGGACCGGTCGGTGCGGCGGGGCAGGCGGGCGGCCAGGGGCCCGTCGCAGGCCAGGGCGGCGCGGGCGTCGCTCCCGTCTCGGCGGGGGCAGGCGGCGGGGCCGCCTCCTGGGCGCAGCAGGTGCACCAGCTGGCGCAGCCGGACCAGGACGAGGCGGGCGCGCCGCCCGTCGTGCCGTGGAAGCCACCGGTCAGCGACCCGTTCCTGCAGGCCGCCCAGGCCCAGGCCGCGGCCCGGCCCGCCGGGCTCGCCAAGCGGCTGACGGCACGGCTGATCGACACCGTCGTCCTCGGCGGCGCCGTCGCCGCGGTCGCCGTACCGCTCGTGTCGGCGGCGCTCGCCCACATCGACGACAAGATCCAGGCGGCGAAGCTCTCCGGCGAGACCGTGACCGTGTGGCTGCTCGACGGAACGACCGCCGGCTACCTCGGCATCGTCCTCGGCGCGTACCTCCTCGCCGGAGTGCTGTACGAGGTGCTGCCCACCGTCAAGTGGGGCCGTACGCTCGGCAAGAAGCTGTGCCGCATGCACGTACGGGACATCGAGGCGCACGAGCCGCCGACGTTCGGCGCCGCGCTGCGCCGCTGGCTCGTGTACGGCGTGCTCGGCGTGCTGGCGATCGGGATCGTCAACGCCGCGTGGTGCCTCTTCGACCGCCCGTGGCGCCAGTGCTGGCACGACAAGGCGGCCCGCACGTTCGTCGCGGGGGACTGACGGGCAGCCAGGTCCCCCGAACGGCACCCGACCGGATGCGGGCGGCGGGCGGGCGCGGTCGACTGCCGTTATGAGCACCGACCAGCCGCCGCCCGGCCAGCCGTCCGATGACGACCCGTTCCGCAAGAAGCCCCCGCCGGACCAGCCGCCGTCGACGCCGCCCCCGCCACCGCCCCCGTCCGGCGGCGGCCCGTACGACACGGGGGGCCCGTACGGCACAGGCGGGGCAGGCGGAGAAGGGGGCCCGGGAGGCCCGGGTGGTCCGGGTGGTCCGGGTCCCGGCGGCGGATCGCCGTACGGTGACTCCCCCTACGGCGGCACCCCGTACGGCACCCCGCCCCCGCCCTACAGCGGCGGCGCCGCCGATCCGCTCGCCGGAATGCCGCCACTCGCCCCCACCGGCAAGCGCATCGCGGCCCGTGTCGTCGACGTGCTCATCGTGGGCGTGCCGCTGGCGCTCATCGGCTGGCTGCTCGGCATGTTCGACAGCTACAACAGCGACGACTGGGACGAAGTCACCACCATGTCCGACGGCAAGTCGCTGATCTGGCAGCTCGTCACGATGGTCGTCTACGTCGGCTACGACACCTACCTGACGGCGAAGGACGGCCGGACCGTCGGCAAGCGGCTGATGAACATGCGCGTGGCGATGCTCAACAACGGCATGGTGCCGCAGACGAACGCGTCGCTGCTGCGCGCCATCGTCCTGTGGGTGCCGGCCCTGATCTGCTGCTTCTGCCTGTGGTGGCTCATCAACCTGGTGATGATCCTGGTCGACAAGCCCTACAGGCAGGGTCTGCACGACAAGGCGGCCAAGACGGTGGTGGTGTCAACCGCGTAGCGAGGAGTGCCCGCCGACCGCCGAGTGGGCGCGTGAGGACCGCGCGGAGACGGAGCGGGGGCCGGGCACCCGCGCCCCGGCGGCGTGCTGGTCCGTGGATCCGGCGGGCTCGGCGGAGCCGGTGACCGTCCCGGAGGCGGCCGCATCGTTCGCACCGCGAACCGTGCGCGCCGCCTTCGCCGTAGGCACCCTGAGCGAGACCAGCAGGCCGAGGGCCAGCGCCGCGAGGACGATGACGACCACGCCGGCGACCGAGGCCGTGCCGGACAGCAGCAGCAGGACGAGGGCCGAGAAGACGACGGTGGCTGAACCGTATGCGAACTGTGCGGCAGTCGGACGCGGCATGGCGTTTTCCGTCCTCGGAGCAGCGGTAGGGGGTCTGTCTCAACCGGGTCGCACTTCGGGCGACTCTACGACGGTGAGTGCCCGCACGGAACCGGCAGTAAGCGTGACCTAACCCACGGTGCCGGTGCATCGGGGGCGCACGGAGTCATTTCGCGTCCCAAGGAATGGGATCGACGCGCCCTGAGGCCGGATCGCAACGAATCCATAACGTCCGGTATCCGGATCTGGACACCTGCATAGTGCACTTGAGCTGTCCAAGTCAAGATCTGTCTTTTCTTCCCCAACTCCGGTCGAATGTCGTCACTTGAGACGCGCGCCGCGCCCGGAATACCCCTCACCCTCTTCCGTGCTGACGCGGCCCGCGGGGGAGGACATCATCAAGTGACCACCAACCGAGGGCGGATCAGAGCCGCCGCCGTAGTCGTCGCCATGGCCGCGACCGCCGCGACGGCCTCTGCTTTCGCCACCGCCCAGGCTGACGAGAAGCCTGCGGGCACGGCGGACAGTGCCGGGATCGAGCGCCGTGACCCGGCGCCCGCCAAGGGCCATGTCGAGCACGACCTCGAAGGACCGTTCAGCAAGCAGCAGGAGCTGGAGCGCAAGGCGGCGCTGGAGCAGGTCATCGCCGGGGACGCCACCGTCCAGAAGCGCGGCGCCTCCAAGGTCGTCAAGCTGGACGACAAGAAGTACGTCGAGCTGGGGCGCGAGAAGACCGACAAGATCTTCACGATCCTCGTGGAGTTCGGCGACAAGGTCGACGACACGACCATGTTCGACCCGGACGGCGACGGCCCCGAGCCGCCCGTCAAGAAGTACGGCGGCGAGCCCGGCCCCGCGCACAACGAGATAGCCGAGCCGGACCGTTCCGAGGACAACTCGACGGCCTGGCAGAAGGACTACGACCAGAAGCACTTCCAGGAGCTGTACTTCGGCGAGGGCAAGGGCAAGGACTCCCTCAAGACGTACTACGAGAAGACCTCCTCCGGCCGCTACTCGGTCGACGGCGAGGTCTCCGACTGGGTCAAGGTCGACTACAACGAGGCCCGTTACGGCTCCAACTACTGCGGCGACAGCAACTGCGCCAACGTGTGGGACACCGTCCGCGACGGTGTGAGCGCCTGGGCCGCCGACCAGAAGGTCAAGGGCAGGACGGACGCCGAGATCAAGGCGCAGCTCGCCGGTTACGACCAGTGGGACCGCTACGACTTCGACGCCGACGGCAACTTCAACGAGTCCGACGGCTACATCGACCACTTCCAGATCGTCCACGCGGGCGAGGACGAGTCGGCGGGCGGCGGCGCGCAGGGCGAGAACGCCCTGTGGGCGCACCGCTGGTACGCGTACGGCACGAACGCCGGCAAGACCGGCCCGGCGAACAACCCGGCCGGCGGCACCGAGATCGGCAAGACCGGCATCTGGGTCGGCGACTACACCATGCAGCCGGAGAACGGCGGCCTCGGCGTCTTCGCCCACGAGTACGGCCACGACCTCGGCCTGCCCGACCTGTACGACACCTCGGGCAAGGGCGAGAACGGCGTCGGCTTCTGGTCGCTGATGTCGGCCGGTTCCTGGCTCGGCAAGGGCAAGACCGAGATCGGCGACCTGCCCGGCGACATGACCGCCTGGGACAAGTTCCAGCTGGGCTGGCTCGACTACGACAAGGCCAAGGCCGCGACGAAGTCGAAGCACAAGCTGGGCGTCTCGGCGTACAACACCAAGAACCCGCAGGCGCTCGTCGTCGAGCTGCCGAAGAAGGCCGTCACCACCTCTGTCGTGAAGCCCGCCGAGGGCTCCAAGCAGTGGTGGAGCGACATGGGCGACGACCTCAAGAACACCCTGACCCGGTCGGTCGACCTGACCGGCAAGGCCAAGGCCGAGCTGTCGCTGCAGGGCTGGTGGGACATCGAGGCGAACTACGACTGGCTGTACGCCGAGGTCTCGACCGACGCGGGCAAGACGTGGACCGCCGTGGACGGCACCGCCGACGGCAAGGCGCTGCCGCGCGACGCCGCCGACAAGCCGGGCCTGACGGGCGTGGGCGGCGCGTACAAGAAGCTCGCCTTCCCGCTGGACGCGTACGCCGGCAAGAAGTTCGAGCTCCGGTTCCGCTACCAGACGGACGGCGGCGCGGGCGGCAAGGGCTTCACGGCCGACGCCATCACGCTGACCGCCGACGGCAAGCCGGTGTTCACGGACAACGCCGAGGGCGACGACAACGGCTGGACCGCCAAGGGCTTCACCCGCGTCGGCGAGTCCTTCACCAAGGAGTACGAGCAGTACTACCTGGCCGAGAACCGCCAGTACGTGTCGTACGACAAGACCCTCAAGGTCGGCCCGTACAACTTCGGGTTCGCTCCCACCCGGCCGAGCTGGGTCGAGCACTACCCGTACCAGAACGGCCTGCTGATCTGGCTGTGGGACACCTCGCAGAAGGACAACAACACCAGCGCCCATCCGGGCAAGGGTCTGATCCTTCCGGTGGACGCGCACGCCAAGCCGCTGAAGTGGGCGGACGGCAAGCTGCTGCGGAACAAGATCCAGTCCTTCGACGCGACCTTCGGCAAGTACCGCACCGACGGCTTCACGCTGCACAACGCCAACGTGCCGCAGAAGCTGGCGTCGCAGAAGGGCGTACCGGTCTTCGACGACCGCAAGGGGACGTACTGGTACAAGGAGAACGGGACCGGTGGGGTGGACGTTCCTGACACCAACACCCGGATCTCGATCATCAGTGAGCCCAAGAGCGGCTCGACGATCACCGTGAAGGTCGGTCCCTCGACCAAGTAATTCGTAACATCGCAGGTCAGAGCATGATCGGCCGTCGCCCTCTAGCGGGCGGCGGCCGATCACGTTTAGATGCCTCTTGACCAGCTCTTGTTGACACGACGTCTTATGGGGGATTGATCGGCATGTCCGGTGGAGGTTTCGTACGGCTGCCCGGCGGCAGCGTGGTGGTGGCGCTCACGCTGCCCAGCCCGGAGACGGAGGGCCGCAAGGTCCGCGTCCTGGTGCACTCGGCCAATCGCGCCCGCGCCCTGACCAGGCTGCGGAACCACGGTCTGCGCGCCGTCTACCTGCGGGGCAACGCCCACCCGCCGACGCCGGACGAGATCACCGCCGTCCTGCACCACCCGGACGGCCTGCTGTGGCGTACGGCGCCGCAGGAGACGGTCGAGCTCTGGCACCCCATACGGGCGCTGCTCAGGCCCGTACGCCCGGCGTAGGGCGGCCGGGGCGGGCGAGGGCGCCCCCGAGGGGCAGCCGGCCCGGTCCGCGGGGCGGGCCGGCTAGACCACCGGCTTCCCCGACAGCTCCACGCCCGCCCCGCGCATCTCCTCCAGGGCCCGCTCCGTCGTCGCCTCGGAGACGCCCGCCGTCAGGTCGAGCAGGACGTGCGTGGTGAAGCCCTCGCGGACCGCGTCCAGGGCCGTCGCCCGTACGCAGTGGTCCGTGGCGATGCCGACCACGTCGACCTCGGTCACCCCGCGCTCCCGCAGCCAGTCGGCCAGCCCGGCGCCGTTCTCGTCGCCGCCCTCGAAGCCGCTGTACGCCGCCGCGTGGGCGCCCTTGTCGAAGACCGCGGCGACGGCGCCCGAGGCGACCGCCGGCGCGAAGTTCGGGTGGAAGCCCACACCCTCCGTACCGGCGACGCAGTGCACCGGCCAGGAGTGGACGTAGTCCGGGTTGGCGGAGAAGTGGTCGCCGGGGTCGACGTGGTGGTCGCGGGTGGCCACGACGTGGCGGTACCCGGCCGGGGCCGCCCCGATCAGCTCGGTGATGGCGGCGGCGACGTCGGCGCCGCCCGCCACCGCGAGGCTGCCACCCTCGCAGAAGTCGTTCTGAACGTCCACGACGATCAAGGCGCGGTGCATGGCGGGGCCCTTCGGTGGGGGTGCGGCGGCGGGGGGTTGAGTGTGCTGTTGTGCGGGCGATGGTTCGAGAGTAGAGATTCCAACGGCCTTGCGGCAGGGGGCATTTGGCTGCTAGAAGGCCGACGGTGCCCGGAGCGCCCGGCCTCTGGCCTGCCGCTGCCCGCTCATGCCGCGTTCATGCGTACTCGGTGGGGATCACCGGCTCGCCCCGGGACAGCTGCACCGCCGACATCGGCAGGCTCCCGCGGGCGGCGATGTGCCGCTGCCGTACGTCGTCCAGTGGCTCGCGCGCCACCACCTCGCCGCCCTTGACCAGCTCGATCTGCAGCTGCCGGCCCGCCAGCCCGGGCGGTACGGGCCCGGTGCCCACGACCTCGGCCTCCGCGACGCCGTGCGCGTCCGGGCGGCGGGCCGCCCACTTGCGGCCGCCGATCGAGGTCTTCCCGCCGGTCGACTTCTTGGCCACCGGGTGGAGCGGGGCCTGCGGGTCCGCCGAGGCGGCCCGGGCGACCAGCTTGTAGACCATGGAGCAGGTGGGGTGCCCGCTGCCCGTGACGAGCTGGGTGCCGACGCCGTACGCGTCCACCGGGGCCGCCGCGAGCGAGGCGATGGCGTACTCGTCCAGATCGCTGGTCACCACGATCCTCGTGCCGGTGGCGCCCAGCTCGTCGAGCTGGTCGCGCACCCGGTGTGCGACGAGGAGCAGGTCCCCGGAGTCGATGCGCACCGCCCCGAGGCCCGTCCCGGCCACCTCGACGGCGGTACGGACCGCCTCCTCGACGTCGTACGTGTCGACCAGGAGCGTCGTTGCGCTGCCGAGGGAGGCGACCTGGGCCCGGAAGGCGTCGCGCTCGGTGTCGTGGAGCAGCGTGAAGGCGTGCGCGCTGGTGCCGACGGTGGGGATGTTGTAGCGGAACCCGGCCGCCAGGTCCGAGGTGGAGGTGAAGCCGCCGACGTACGCGGCGCGCGCCGAGGCGACGGCGGACAGCTCGTGCGTACGGCGGGCGCCCATCTCGATCAGCGGCCGGCCGCCCGCCGCGGAGGCCATCCGGGAGGCGGCCGCCGCGATGGCGGAGTCGTGGTTGAGGATCGAGAGGATCACGGTCTCCAGCAGCACGCACTCGGCGAAGCTGCCCTCGACGCGCAGGATCGGCGACCCCGGGAAGTAGACCTCGCCCTCGGGGTAGCCCCAGATGTCGCCCGTGAAGCGGTACGACGCGAGCCACTCCAGCGTCGGCTCGTCGACGATCGCGTGCTCGCGCAGGAAGCCGAGCACGCCGGCGTCGAAGCGGAAGTTCTCCACGGCGTCCAGAACGCGCCCGGTGCCCGCCACGACGCCGTAGCGGCGCCCCTCGGGCAGCCTGCGGGTGAAGACCTCGAAGACGGAGCGCCGGTCGGCGGTGCCCGCCTTGAGGGCGGCCTGCAGCATCGTGAACTCGTACTGGTCGGTGAAGAGCGCCGTCGACGGAACGTCCACCGGCAGCCCAAGGTCCGCAGTGTTCATGGCAAAGATGCTACCTCCTAATCTCGTCAGAGTGACGATTTCTAAGTGGCCGTTTGTGCGACGGCACGTCACGGGTGGCACCATGGGACGAGTGAGTACGGCTCCCGCAGAGATCGAACGCCCGGAATCGGCCGAGGAAACCTCCGCCGTCCCCGAACCCGACGTCCCCTGGGTGACGCTGGTCCACAACGACCCCGTCAATCTCATGAGCTACGTCGCGTATGTCTTCCAGACGTACTTCGGCTACTCCAAGGACAAGGCGCACAAGCTGATGCTGGACGTTCACCACAAGGGCCGCGCGGTCGTCTCCAGCGGCAGCCGCGAGGAGATGGAGCGCGACGTGCAGGCGATGCACGGTTACGGACTCTGGGCGACGCTCACGCAGGACCGCGGCTGATGGCCGGGCTCTTCGAGGGGATCCCCGGGGGCGGCGCGGCCGTCGCGCTCGACGAGGTCGAGATCTCCATCCTGCGCAGCCTGGCCGTACAACTGCTCGAACTGGTCGGACCGGGCGACCAGCCGGCGGCGGGCGAGGACCCGCTGGCCGCGCTGTTCGCCGAGGGCCCCAGCGAGGCGCCGTCCGACCCCGCCCTCGCCCGGCTCTTCCCCGACGCGTACGGCGACCCGCAGGCGCACCCCGACGACCCGCGGGAGCAGGAGGTGCGCGCCAACTCCGCCGAGTTCCGCCGTTTCACGGAGAACGACCTGCGCGAGCGCAAGCGCGAGGACGCGCTCGCCGTCGTACGCAGCCTCGACGCGCTCGCCACCGGGGGCGAGGGGGGCGCCGTGCTCAAGCTGGCGGACGACGAATGCAGGCGCTGGCTCGGCACGCTCAACGACCTGCGGCTGACCATCGGCACACGCCTGGAGGTCACGGACGACGACGACGGTGGGGGGACCGGCGAGCTGTACCGGCTGCCGGACTCCGACCCGCGCAAGCCGATGGTGATGGCCTATCTGTGGCTCGGCGCCCTCCAGGAGAGCCTCGTCGAGACGCTCATGCCCTGACTGTGCCCTGACCTGTCCGGACATGTCGAACCATGGCGTTCGCTCAACGGACACTCAAATCCGGATAACGATCGCATTAACGCCTGGGGCTCCTTTGCTGCCCCAGGCGTCTTTTGTCCCTTTTCTCCGTGGCGCGCGCCACATGGGGCGCAGTGGATCAGCGGTGTGTGCGTGATAGATCTTCACGACCGCCCGGGGACGCCACCCCTGTACCCCGGGGGCGCTGAAGCCGGCTGACCGCCGGTACGCACTCCATTCCACATCCGGGGGCTCGCCCCTAAAGGATCGTCACAGTCGATCCGAGCCGTTCGAGGCCGGGTCGGCATGGAGAAAGGCGCGACACACCATGACCTCAGTGCAGGTCGACAAGCAGCACGACGGCAGTGAGGCCGAAGGCGCGACATCCGGCGAGGGTTACCAGCGCGGACTCGGGGCCCGTCAGATCCAGATGATCGCGATCGGCGGCGCCATCGGCACCGGCCTCTTCCTCGGCGCGGGCAAGGGCATCTCCATCGCGGGACCCAGCCTGATCCTGGCCTACGCCATGGCCGGCCTCGTCATCTTCTTCATCATGCGGGCGCTCGGCGAGCTCCTCATGTACCGCCCGGTCTCCGGTTCCTTCTCGGAGTACGCCCGCGAGTTCGTCGGCCCCTTCGCCGGCTTCGTGACCGGCTGGACGTACTGGCTCTTCTGGGTCGTCACCGGCATCACCGAGGTCACCGCGGCCTCCGAGTACATGCAGTACTGGACCAAGGGCACGGACGGCTGGACCGACCAGCCGCAGTGGGTCTTCGCCCTGGTCTTCACGGTCCTCCTCTTCTGCGTGAACCTGATCTCCGTGAAGCTCTTCGGCGAGCTGGAGTTCTGGTTCTCGATGATCAAGGTGACCGCGATCGTCGGCATGATCCTGATCTGCGCCGGCATCCTCACCCTCGGCTTCTCCGACGCCGGCGACACGGCCTCGGTGACCATGCTCTGGGACCAGGGCGGCTTCTTCCCCAACGGCATCGGCCAGACGCTGATGACCCTCCAGCTGGTCATGTTCGCCTTCCTCGCCGTCGAGCTGGTCGGCGTCACCGCGGGCGAGGCCAAGGACCCGGAGACGGTCCTGCCCAAGGCCATCAACACCGTCCCGTGGCGCATCGCCGTCTTCTACGTCGGCGCGCTGATCATGATCCTTTCGGTCGTCCCGTGGACCCACTTCAAGCCGGGCATCTCGCCGTTCGTGGCGGCGTTCGAGAAGATGGGCCTCGGCGTCGGCGCCGCCATCGTCAACTTCGTGGTCCTCACCGCCGCCCTGTCCTCCTGCAACTCGGGCATGTACTCCACCGGCCGCATGCTGCGCGACCTCGCGCTCAACGGCCAGGGCCCGAAGTTCTTCACCAAGCTGACCAGGAACGGCCTGCCCCTGGTGGGCACCTCGTTCTCCGCCGCCCTGATGCTGGTCGGCGTGTGGATCAACTACCAGTGGCCGGGCGAGGCGTTCAACTACGTCGTCTCCTTCGCGACCATCTCCGGCATGTGGGCCTGGATCATGATCCTGGTCAGCCAGATCCGCTACCGGGCCAAGTCCGACCGCGGCGAGCTGCCGAAGTCCTCCTTCCGGGCCCCGGGAGCGCCGTACACGAGCTGGTTCGCCCTGCTCTTCATCGGCATGGTCGTCGTGATGATGGGCATCGGCGAGGACACGCGGATCCCGCTGTACTGCGCACCGTTCTGGGCGCTGCTGCTGGGCGTGTCCTGGCTGGTGCTGAAGAAGCGCAACAACGGGCCGTCGGCCGCCGAATCGAGCTGATCCCAGCATGTGGTCCCGCCCGTACCATCCCTCGGTACGGGCGGGGCCCTTTGCATATCCTGGGGCCCATGCTGACCCTTTCCCAGGCCCTCTACGACCAGATCGTCGCGCACGCCCGCGCCGACCACCCCGACGAGGCGTGCGGCGTGGTCGCGGGTCCGGCCGGGTCCGGGCGCCCCGAGCGCTTCATCCCGATGCTGAACGCCGCCCGCTCGCCCACGTTCTACGAGTTCGACTCCTCGGACCTGCTCAAGCTGTACCGCGAGATGGACGACCGGGACGAAGAGCCCGTCATCATCTACCACTCGCACACGGCGACCGAGGCGTACCCGTCCCGTACGGACATCAGCTACGCCAACGAGCCCGGCGCCCACTACGTCCTGGTCTCCACCGCCGACACGGACGACGCGGGCCCCTTCCAGTTCCGCTCGTTCCGCATCGTGGACGGCGTGATCACCGAGGAAGAGGTCACGGTCGAGGCGTAGTCCCCGCCGGCCGCGCCCGCCGGTGAGGGCGCGCCGCGTACGCGGGCGGGTCCCGGGCTCCGGTGGCCCGCACGATCACCGCCCGCGACGCAGTGACACACTGTGCACGACCCGGGCGGCAGGACCCAGGAAGCCGGTGCGAATCCGGCACGGTCCCGCCACTGTGACCGGGCATCGCGAGCGCCACGGCCCTAGCCATGCCCGGAAGCCAGGAACTGACCTGCCGCCTCCCGCACCACCGACCAGGGGACGAGGACATCCCCCGGAGGAGGCACCACCGTGTTCCGTACCCGGCGATCCCGCCGCGCCCTCGTGGCCGCCGCGCTGCTCTCCCTCACCGCCTGCACCACGGCCGCGGAGCAGCCCGAGCCCGGCGCGAAGGCGGCCGACGGCTTCCCGTACACCGTCACCAACTGCGGCGTGAAGACGACCTACAAGGCACCGCCCACCCGCGTCGTCACCATGAACCAGCACGTCACCGAGGTGATGCTGGAACTCGGCCTCGCGGGGTCCCTCGTCGGCACCGCCTACCTCGACGACAAGGTGCTGCCCGCGTACGAGAAGGACTACCGGGCCACCCCGGTGCTCTCCAAGGAGTACCCCTCCTACGAGAGGCTGCTCGCCGCCAACCCGGACTTCGTGTACGGCGGTTACGCCTCCGCCTTCTCCGCCGGCGACGGCCGCAGCCGAGAGACCCTGCGGAAGGCCGGCATCAACTCCCGCCTGAACACGGAGTACTGCGCCGACGGCAAGACGTCGATGGACGCCCTGTACCAAGAGATCCGCGAGGTCGGCCGGACCTTCGGCGTGCCGGACCGCGCCGAGCGCTGGATCGACGGGGCCGAGGCCACGAACGCCGCCACCGCGAAGCGGCTGGCCGGCGCCGACCCCGTCCCCGTCTTCGTCTACGACGGTGGCGACAAGACGGCCTCCACCATCGGCGGCGCCGGCATCGGCCACGAGATGGTCAGGCGCGCGGGCGGCGAGAACGTCTTCGCCGACCTCCCGAAGCCGTTCGCCGACACCTCCTGGGAGACCGTCGTCGACCGCGCCCCCGAGGCGATCGTCATCCTCGACTACGGCTCCACCACCGTCGCCCAGAAGAAGCGGCGGCTCCTCGACGACCCGGCCCTCGCCGACGTCCCCGCCGTGAAGAACAAGCGCTTCGCCGTCCTCCCCCTTTCCGACATGGTCCTCGGCGTCCGCGCCCCGGCCGCCGTCGACAAGCTCGCGCGCCGGCTGCACCCCGAGCTCAAGAAGTAGCGGGGGCGGCCGTGAGCTGCGAGACCCCCGCCTCCCGGGGGCGGCTGCGCTACACCCTCCTCGTCGCCGCTCTCGCCGCCCTGCTCGCGGGCGCGGCGGTCGCGGGACTCGTCCTCGGCTCGGTACGCATCCCCGCCCCGCAGGTCCTGCAGATCCTCGGCGGTACCGCCGAGCCCGGCCCGTACCGCACGATCGTCCTCGACGTACGGCTGCCCCGCGTCCTGCTCGGCGCCGTCGTCGGCGCCGGGCTCGCGGTCGTCGGCACCGTGCTGCAGGCCCTCGTGCGCAACCAGCTCGCCGACCCGTTCCTGCTCGGAGTCTCCTCCGGGGCGTCGGTCGGCGCGGTCGGCGCCATCGTGCTCGGCATCGGCGCCGGCGCGGGCATCGCCACCACCCTGACCGTCCCGCTGGCCGCCTTCGCGGGCGCGCTCGGCTCCCTCGTCCTCGTGTACGGGCTGGCACGCGGCGGCGGCGCCATGACCACCGGGCGGCTCCTGCTCGCCGGAGTGGCCGTCTCGTACATCCTGTCCGCCCTGACGAGCCTCCTGATGGTCACCTCGGCCCGCGCCGACCACCTGAAGGAGATCCTCCACTGGACGCTCGGCGGGCTCGGCAGCGCCCGCTGGGACATGCTCGCGCTGCCCACGACCGTCCTCGCCGCCGGCACCGCCGTCCTCGTCACCCTCGCCCGGCCGCTCGATCTCCTCCTGGTGGGCGAGGAGGGCGCCACCGTCCTCGGCCTCGACACCGGCCGCTTCCGCGCCGCCGTCTTCGTCCTGGCCTCGCTGCTCACCGGCGTGCTCGTCGCCTTCAGCGGGGCGATCGGCTTCGTCGGCCTGATGGTCCCGCACGCCGCCCGCATGGCCGTCGGCGCCGGGCACCGCAGGCTGCTGCCCGTCGCCGCGCTCGGCGGGGCGGCCTTCCTGGTCCTGGCCGACCTGGCGGCCCGTACCGTCGCCGCGCCCCAGGACATCCCCGTCGGCGTGCTCACCGCGCTCACCGGCGGCCCGTTCTTCCTGTGGATGCTGCGCCGCCGGCCGTACGGAACGACCGAAGGAGCCGCCGCATGACGACCCTCACCGCGCAAGGGCTCTCGTACGGCGTCGACGGCCGCCACCTCGTCGACGACGTCACCCTGACCGCCGCCGACGGCGAGACCGTCGGCCTGGTCGGCCCCAACGGCAGCGGCAAGACGACCCTCCTGCGCTGCGTGTACGGGACCCTGCGCCCCACCCACGGCCGGGTCCTCCTCGACGGCGAGGACCTGCACGCCATGAGCCCCAAGGCCAGGGCCCGGCGCATCGCGACCGTCCCCCAGGACAGCGGTGCCGCCTTCGAACTGACGGTCCGTGAAGTGGTCGCCATGGGCCGTTCCCCGCACAAGCGCTTCTGGGAGCAGGACACCGGGGCCGACGACGCCCTCGTACGCGAGGCCCTCGACCGGGTCGGCATCGCGGACCTCGCCGCCCGGGCCTTCCCGTCGCTCTCCGGCGGCGAACGCCAGCGGGCCCTGACGGCCCGCGCCCTCGTCCAGCAGCCGTCCCTCGTCGTACTCGACGAGCCGACCAACCACCTCGACATCCGCTACCAGCTGGAGATCCTCGGCCTCGTGCGGGGCCTGGGCGCCACCAGCCTCCTCGCGCTGCACGACCTGAACCTCGCGGCGTACTACTGCGACCGGATCTACGTACTGGACCGCGGCCGGGTCGTCGCGTCCGGCGCGCCGAAGGACGTCCTCACGGTGGACCTCCTGCGTGCCGTGTACGGGGTGTCCGCCGAGGTCAGCGTCCATCCGACGACCGGCGCACCGACCGTCGTCTACCTGCCGGTGTCCACGTGACGAGCACTTTTCGACCACGATGTGAGATCACATACCGGCAACCGGTCCGGGAATCTATACGATGACCGCATGGTTCCCCACGACGTGAGCGAGACGACGCCGAGCACCGTGCTGCTCGTGGCGCGCCTGCACGTCGACCTGTGCCGGCTCGCCAGCGCAATCTGTACGCCTACGGCCTGAGCCACGGGCCAACCAGCACTCGTACACACGCTTGCCCCAGCGCGGGGGACGAACTGCCGCGCGCCTTTCACGCCACCCTCCTGACAGGAGTCGACAGCCATGGCCATCGAGGTCCGCATCCCGACCATCCTCCGCACCTACACGGACGGCGCCAAGGCCGTCGAAGGCAACGGCGACACGCTCGCCGACCTCTTCGCCGACCTGGAAGCCCGCCACACCGGCATCCAGGAGCGCATTGTCGACAACGGCCAGCTGCGCCGCTTCGTGAACGTCTACCTCAACGACGAGGACGTCCGCTTCCTCGACGGCATCTCCACCAAGCTCGCCGACGGCGACAGCGTCACCATCCTCCCGGCCGTCGCCGGCGGCATGGTCTGATGAGGTACGACTCCCCGCTGGCGGCGGTCGGCAACACGCCGCTCGTCCGCCTCCCCAGGCTGTCCCCCTCGGAGGACGTCCGCATCTGGGCCAAGCTGGAGGACCGCAACCCCACCGGCTCGATCAAGGACCGCCCGGCGCTCCACATGGTCGAACAGGCGGAGAAGGACGGCCGGTTGACGCCGGGCTGCACCATCCTCGAGCCCACCAGCGGCAACACCGGCATCTCGCTCGCGATGGCGGCCCGCCTCAAGGGCTACGACATCGTGTGCGTCATGCCGGAGAACACCTCCCAGGAGCGGCGCGACCTGCTCGCCATGTGGGGAGCGAAGATCATCTCGTCGCCGGCGGCAGGCGGCTCCAACACGGCCGTACGGGTCGCCAAGGAGCTCTCGGCGCAGAACCCGTCCTGGGTGATGCTCTACCAGTACGGCAACCCGGACAACGCCGGGGCGCACTACGCCACCACCGGGCCGGAGATCCTCACCGACCTCCCGACCATCACGCACTTCGTCGCGGGCCTGGGCACCACGGGCACGCTCATGGGCGTCGGCCGCTACCTGCGGGAGAACCTCCCCGACGTCAAGATCGTCGCTGCCGAGCCCCGCTACGACGACCTGGTGTACGGCCTGCGCAACCTCGACGAGGGCTTCGTCCCCGAGCTGTACGACGCGTCCGTGCTGACCACCCGCTTCTCGGTCGGCTCGGCGGACGCCGTGACACGGACGCGGGAACTCCTCCAGCAGGAGGGGATCTTCGCGGGCGTCTCCACCGGGGCGGCGCTGCACGCGGCGATCGGGGTCGGGAACAAGGCGGTCAAGGCGGGGGAGCGGGCGGACATCGTGTTCGTCGTCGCCGACGGCGGCTGGAAGTACCTGTCGACCGGCGTCTACACCGCCGAGACGACCGAGGCGGCCATCGAAACGCTCCAGGGCCAGCTCTGGGCGTAGGGCCCTCCGCGCCGGACGGGCCGGACCGCGCCCCCGGGCGCCTTCGGCCCCTCCGGCGTTCGCGTACCCGGCCCCGGCGCGCCGGAGCCGGGGAGCGCCCCGCGCGGCGGCCGTGCGTCAGCGCGCCAGGTGCCGGACCCGGTCCCACACCGCGGGATCCGCCGCCCCGACCCGCCGCCGGAACTCCCGCACCGCCACGTCCCGCAGCTCGTCCGTCTCCAGGAAGCTCGGCCGGCCACGAGCGTCCCCCACCGCCCCCGGCGGCAACGCGATCACCCCGGGCCGCTCCTCGTGGTGCTTGCTCGTGATCTTCGCGATCAGCGCGCTGTCCCCCCGTACGGACAGCACCAGGCAGGGCCGGTCCTTGGACCCGGGCCCGTCCTCGTACGGCACGTCGGCCCACCAGATCTCCCCGGCCCTGGGCCCCCCGGACACCTGCGGTGCCCGCGGCCCGCGCTCCGGCCGCCGCGTTCCCTGAGGCCGCCCCGGGGGCCGCGCGCGCCCCCCGGGGCGGCGCCGGGGAGACCGCCCCCGGCCGTCCACCACGGCCGCGACCAGCGCGAGTACCACTACGGCGGCCAGCGCCGCCCACCAGGACGTGTCCATCCCCCGACGGTACCGGCGCTCCGGCCGCCCCGCGCGCCCCCGCCCGAACCGGTGACAGTGCAGGTGAGTTCCCCCACAACCCCCCGCCATCGAGGAGCGACCTGCTCCGTCGCGCCTTACGCTCGACGAACCCGCACGAACCCTCCCCGTCCCTGTTACGGAGGTTCACGCTCCATGAAGCTCACCGTCGTCGGCTGCTCAGGGTCGTTCCCGTCCGCGGAATCGGCCTGCTCGAGCTACCTCGTCGAGGCCGACGGCTTCCGGCTGCTTCTCGACCTGGGCAACGGCGCCCTCGGCGAGCTGCAGCGCCACGTCGGTCTCTACGACATCGACGCTGTCTTCCTCAGCCACCTGCACGCCGATCACTGCATCGACATGTGCGGCTACTTCGTCGCCCGCTACTACCGGCACGAGGGCGGTCGCGCCCCCGCGATCCCCGTGTACGGCCCGGAGGGCACCGAGCAGCGCCTCACGACGGCGTACGCCGACACCCCGACCGAGAGGTCGATGGCCGAGGTCTTCGACTTCCACACGCTCAAGCCGGGCGTGTTCGACGTCGGTCCCTTCACGGTGCGCACGGAGAAGGTCGCGCACCCGGTCGAGGCGTACGGCATCCGCGTCGAGCACGGCGGCAGATCCCTCGCGTACTCCGGCGACACCGGGACGTGCTCGGCCCTGCACGAACTGGCCCGCGAGGTCGACCTGTTCCTGTGCGAGGCGTCCTTCACGTACGGCAAGGAGGACATCCCGGGCCTCCACCTCAACGGCCGCGAGGCCGGCGAGTGCGCCGAGCGGGCGGGCGCCCGACGGCTGGTCCTCACGCACATCCCGCCGTGGACGGACCCGCAAGTGAACCTGACGGACGCGCGGGCGGTCTACACCGGCCCGGCGGAACTCGCGGTCGCGGGCGCGGAGTACGAGATCTGACGTACGGGGGTCCGGCACGGGACCTCACGTACGCCGGGTCCGGCACGAGACCTGACGGGGGCGGGACACGGCAGAGGGCCCCGGACCAGTACCACGGTCCGGGGCCCTCGCGCGTACGGCCGCGGCCTACTTCGCCTCGGCCTTCTGCAGCTCGGCGATCTCCTCGTCGGACTCGCGGCCCGGCGTCGGCAGGTTGAACTTCGTGATCGCGAAGCGGAAGACCACGTAGTAGACGGCCGCGAAGCACAGGCCGACCAGGACCAGCATCCACGGCTTCGTCGCGATGCCGAGGTTCAGGCCGAAGTCGATCGCGCCGGCCGAGAAGCCGAAGCCGTCCTTCATGCCGAGGCCCCAGGTCAGAGCCATGGAGACACCAGTCAGCACCGCGTGGATGGCGTACAGCACCGGCGCGATGAACATGAACGTGAACTCGATCGGCTCGGTGACGCCGGTGAAGAACGACGTCAGCGCGAGGGAGAGCATCATGCCGCCGACGACCTTGCGCCGCTCGGGACGGGCGCAGTGCACGATCGCCAGGCAGGCCGCCGGGAGGGCGAACATCATGATCGGGAAGAAGCCGGTCATGAACTGTCCGGCGGACGGGTCGCCGGCGAGGAAGCGCGCGATGTCGCCGCTCTTGCCCTCGTACGTACCGGCCTGGAACCACGGGAACGAGTTCAGCAGGTGGTGCATGCCGACGGGGATCAGCGCGCGGTTGGCGACGCCGAAGATGCCCGCGCCGACGGCGCCGGAGCCGACCAGCCACTCACCGAAGTTGTGCAGGCCCGTGCCGAGGACCGGCCAGATGAACCCGAAGACGATGCCCACGACCAGGCCGGCGAAGGCGGAGAGGATCGGGACGAGACGGCGGCCGCCGAAGAAGCCCAGCCAGTCCGGCAGAGTCTTGCGGTAGAACTTCTGGTAGAGCAGGGCGACGACGATGCCCATGACGACGCCGCCGAGCACCTTGGCGTCGACCGGGGCCTCCGTCATGACGATCTTGTTCTCGACCACCTTCGCCACCTTGGGCAGGTTGGGGTCGGTGAAGGTCGCCAGGACGTTCTTGAAGACGAGGTAGCCGGTGACGGCCGCGAGGGCGGTCGAACCGTCCGACTTCTTCGCGAAGCCGATCGCGATGCCCACGGCGAACAGCAGCGCCATGTTGTCGAGGATCGCCCCGCCGCCGGCCGCCATGTAGCCCGCGATCTTGGTGATGAACTCGGGATACGATTCCCGGCCGAGCATGTCGGCGTTGCCGAGCCGGACCAGGAGCGCCGCCGCGGGCAGCACCGCGACGGGCAGCATCAGGCTGCGGCCGATGCGCTGCATGACAGCCATCGCGCCGGCGCCCTTCTTCTTGGGGGCCGCGGGGGCGGCGGTGTCCGTGGACATCATTTCCTCCATGGGGCAAGGCGCCGCCAGGGGGAACCGGGGGACGGCGGCGTCTTCGGGATCAACGCGGCGCGTCGCCACGTGGTCTACACCACTCAGTGGTGTAGACCAGTTTTAGCATGGTGAAGCGCGGATAAGGAACCCCGATTCCCGTGCTGCGGAACACACCCCTCCACACACGGCGAAAGCCCCCGGACCGGGCGGGTCCGGGGGTCTCGCGCAGGGCTTCGGGGTCCTACTTGGTGCTCTCCTCCTCGACCTCCTTCTCCACCTCCTCCGGTTCGCGGCCCGGAGTGGGAATGTCGAACTTCGTGATCACGAAGCGGAAGAGCGCGTAGTACACGACGGCGAAACACAGGCCGATCGGAATGATCAGCCACGGTTTGGTGCCCAGGTGCCAGTTGACGACGTAATCGATCAGACCGGCCGAGAAGCTGAATCCCGCGTGCACGCCCAGCGCCCAGGTGATCGCCATCGAGGCGCCCGTCAGGAGTGCGTGCAGTCCGTACAGCAGCGGCGCCGCGAACATGAACGAGAACTCCAGGGGCTCGGTCACGCCCGTGACGAACGAGGTGAGGCCCACCGAGATCATCAGGCCCGTCACCCGCTTGCGGTGTTCCGGGCGGGAGCAGTGCGCGATGGCCAGGGCGGCCGCCGGAAGGCCGAACATCATGATCGGGAAGAAGCCCGACATGAACTGCCCGGCCGACGGGTCCTCGGCGAAGAACCGGGTCAGGTCGCCCTGGACGATCTTGCCGTCCGCCCCCTTGAACTCACCCGCCTGGAACCAGAAGAAGGTGTTCAGGAACTGGTGCATGCCGATCGGGATCAGCAACCGGTTCGCGACGCCGAAGATGCCCGCGCCCCACGCGCCCAGATCGATCAGCTGCTTCGAGAACCAGGTCAGCGCGTCGCCCACCGGCTCCCACAGCAGGCCGAACAGCACCCCGAGGATCACGCACAAGAACGCCATGATGATCGGTACGAGCCGCCGGCCGTTGAAGAAGCCGAGCCAGTCCACGAGCCGGGTCCGGTGGTAGCGCTGCCAGACCACCGCGGTCAGCAGCCCGATCAGGATGCCGCCCAGTACGCCCGGATTCTGCGGCGTACCCTCCGGCAGCTTCTCGGTGACCGAGCCGTCGACGGGAAACGCCTTGAGCACGTTGCTGTAGACCAGGAAGCCCGCGACCGCCGCCAGCGCCGTCGAACCGTCGGCCTTCTTCGCGAAGCCGATCGCCACCCCGATGCAGAACAGCAGCGGCAGACCGAACGCGCCGTCCAGGATCGACGTGCCCCCAAGGGTCAGCACCTTCGAGGTCTTGTCCCAGAACGCGCCGTCCAGGGAGGCCCCGAACAGGTTGCCGAGGCTGACGAGCAGACCGGCCGCCGGAAGGACCGCCACCGGGAGCTGGAGGCTGCGGCCGACCTTCTGCAGCCCCTGGAACAAGCCGTTCCGCCATCTCCGCCGCGTCTCCTGCTGTGGCGCGGTCCCGCGGTCCGAACTCATCGGCGTCCTCCCGGAACTAGCCAGTTTGGCGGGCGTCGCATACTGGTGTAGACCAGTTGCGGTACGGTCCGGAGCCCGGCCGGAAGACAGGGCACCGGTGATCGCCATCATTCGGTACAGGGCGGTTACTCGCCCGCGAAGTTGGGCCAACCGTGAGTTACCGTGGCAAAGCGGCCACGGTGGGCCGAGACTTCCGCTTGGAACCAACAGGGAGAAAGACATGGCCAGCAAGGCTGAGAAGATCGTCGCCGGGCTCGGCGGAATCGACAACATCGACGAGATCGAAGGCTGCATCACCCGCCTTCGCACCGAGGTCCACAACCCGGACCTGGTCGACGAGGTCGCTCTCAAGGCCGCCGGCGCCCACGGCGTCGTCAAGATGGGCACCGCGATCCAGGTCGTCATCGGCACGGACGCCGACCCGATCGCCGCGGACATCGAAGACATGATGTGAGTCGCCCGTGACTCCGCCGTGAGGGGCCCCTCCCGGAAGCCCGCGCTTCCTTTCCAGCCAAGCGCGGACCACGTACCGGAATGGGCCCCTCACGCATGGGCGCGCCCGGCCGCTAGGCTCCACCCCATGTCTCGAATCGACGGCCGCACCCCCGAACAGCTCCGCCCGGTCACCATCGAACGCGGATGGAGCAAGCACGCCGAGGGCTCCGTCCTCATCTCCTTCGGCGACACCAAGGTCTTCTGCACCGCCTCCGTCACCGAAGGCGTCCCGCGCTGGCGCAAGGGCAGCGGCGAAGGCTGGGTCACCGCCGAATACTCGATGCTGCCCCGCTCCACCAACACCCGCGGCGACCGCGAATCCGTACGCGGCAAGATCGGCGGCCGCACGCACGAGATCTCCCGCCTCATCGGCCGGTCCCTGCGCGCCGTCATCGACTACAAGGCCCTGGGCGAGAACACCATCGTCCTCGACTGCGACGTACTCCAGGCAGACGGCGGCACCCGCACCGCGGCCGTCACCGGCGCCTACGTCGCCCTCGCCGACGCCATCGCCTGGGCCCAGGCCAAGAAGATCGTCAAGCACGGCCGCAAGCCGCTTATCGGCACCGTCGCCGCCGTCAGCGTCGGCATCGTCGACGGCGTCCCGCTGCTCGACCTCTGCTACGAGGAAGACGTCCGCGCCGAGACCGACATGAACGTCGTCTGCACCGGCGACGGCCGCTTCGTCGAGGTCCAGGGCACCGCCGAAGCCGAACCCTTCGACCGCAAGGAGCTCAACGCGCTCCTCGACCTCGCGAGCGGCGGCTGCGCCGACCTCACCGCGATCCAGGTCAAGGCGCTCGACTCCACGCTCTGACCCGAGAGCAACCGCGGACGCCCCCGCGCGCGTCTGTCATGACACGGGCGTACGGGCCGAACCGTACGCCCGTCCGCACCTTCGTTCGTGTACCTGGGGGAGGACCCGCTCCATGCGCCGTCGCCGTAGTAGCCGCATCGCACTCGCCGTCGCCACCGCCGCCGCGCTCACCGGGCTCGTCGCCGGCTGCGGAACCCTCGACAAGGCAATGGACTGCGTCAAGACCGCCGACGCCATCGCCACCAGCGTCAACAAGCTGTCCACGGCCGTGTCCACCGCCGCCGACGACCCCACCCAGCTGAACGAGGCCCTGAACGACATCGACCAGGAACTCTCGAATCTCGACGACACCACGGACAACGCCGACCTCTCGAAGGCCGTCGACGACCTGAACAAGGCGGTCGACAACGTCCGCACCGCCGTCGAGAAGGGTGACGAGACCCCGGACATCGGTCCCGTCACCGACGCCGCCACCGAGATCGGCAAGGTCTGCACCCCGTAGCCGGCACGGATACTGGGGGCATGACCCGCCTGATCCTCGCCACCCGCAACGCCGGGAAAATCACCGAGCTGCACGCGATCCTCGCCGACGCAGGTCTCCAGCACGACCTCGTCGGCGCGGACGCCTACCCCGAGATCCCCGACGTCAAGGAAACCGGCGTCACCTTCGCCGAGAACGCGCTCCTGAAGGCCCACGCCATGGCCCGCGCCACCGGCCTGCCCGCCGTGGCCGACGACTCCGGCCTGGCGGTCGACGTCCTCGGCGGAGCCCCCGGCATCTTCTCGGCCCGCTGGTCGGGCACCCACGGGAACGACAGGGCGAACCTCGACCTTCTCCTCGCCCAGCTCGCCGACATCGACACCCCGCACCGCACGGCCCACTTCGCCTGCGCGGCGGCCCTGGCCCTCCCCGACGGCAGGGAACGTGTGGTCGAAGGCCGCCTCCAGGGCACCCTGCGCCACACCCCGGCCGGCATGAACGGCTTCGGCTACGACCCCATCCTCCAGCCGGACGGCTACGACGTGACCTGCGCCGAACTGACCCCGGCGGAAAAGAACGCCATCAGCCACCGAGGCAAGGCCTTCCGCGCCCTGACCCCGGTGCTACGGGAACTGCTGGGCTGAGGCTGCGGGGACCCGATCGCCGCGGACATACGAACGGCCTGCGCACCGATGCTTCGATACGCAGGCCGTTCATGGTGCGGCGGAAGGGATTCGAACCCTCAAGCCGTTTCACGGGCCACAGATCCTAAGTCTGCTGTGTCGCCAGTTGCACCACCGCCGCTAGCCGCCTGCCATGGTACCGGGCGGCGGCCGCCGCGTTGTCCGGTCACCCTCAGGCGATGGACTCTGCCCTCGGCCGGCGGTTACGGCACCATGTGGCGGTCAGCGCGTGGCAGTTGGGGCAGAGGTAGCGCAGGTTTTCGGCCCGGTTGTCGAGCCAGTCGCCGCTGATGTGGTCGATCTGCAGGGTGATCGGCTGCCCCAGCCACTCGCCGCCGTTCCCGCACGAGGAGCAGCGGTACGGGACGTCGATTTCCTGGAGCGCCCGGTGCAGACGCGTGCGGTGCGGTCGTGACGAGCCCGGCGCCAGCACCACCAGGACGTTCGCCGCGACGGGCTTGCGCTCGCTCACCCGCACGGCGCCCCAGGCGCGACGGGTGAAGCGGCTGGTGTCGAGCCCGATTTGCGCCGTCCTGCGGCGTACGCGCCGGTGGTTGGTGTCGTCCACGGAGAGGCCGAGGGCTCGTACGACGTCGGCGAAACTCGTGGCGGCGGGAACCGCCGTGCGCAATGCCTGCTCCGAGATCACGGGCCGCGCGTTGCGGAAGTGCGCGGTGTCGACGCCGCGCCGCTTCATCAGCGCCGCCAGCGCCGCGCGTGAGCGGCTGTCGTCCGCCACCCCGAGGTGGCGGGCCACGCCGCGGACGCTGTTTGTGGACGCCGCCGCGGTCGCGAGTTCCTCGGTGGTGAAGTACGCGTCGAACGAGGGGCGGGCCATGCCGGGGAAGTGGCCGGTGTCGATGCCGGCGGCGGCTATGCGGCGACCGATGTGCGCCATGGTGCCCGTGGCGGGCGCGGCCCCTAGCTTCGTCACGACCTCGCGCAGCGTCGCCGAGGAGGCCACGGCGGCAGCGATGGCCTCGTCCGTGTACTTGCGCCACGGGCGCGTCGAGCCGGTGGCTGTGGCACCAGCTCCACAGATGGCGAATGAGCATCCCGAAGTGGGGCGAAAAGTAACATTATGGAAGGCGGAAGGTCGGCTGTCACCCGGGTGTGGTGTGGGTGGTGTCCGTGGGCGGCCGCATGGTGGTGTCGCGCCAACCACCGTCGTCGCACCCACCGACCCTTGAGCGCTCGGGACGGCCCGAGAACCACCTCCCCAGAAGCAACCAGTGGTCCCCCGGGCACCAAGACCCCCGCTCCCTGCCCTCCCCTCCCGGCCCGCAACTGCCCCTCAGAAGCTGGGTTCGCGGGTGCGGGATTCGATCAGTTCTGCCGCTTCCTGCTTCGTTTCCACCGACGGTGGGGAGCCCGCCAGTGGCTTCTGGGCCGTTTCCTTCATGCAGGCCACCGCGATGACGCCGATCAGTGCCGCCGCCATCCAGCAGCGGCTTGCGGCCGAAGCGGTCGTTCAGGCGTCCGACCTGGCTGATGACCGCCATCAGGCAGACCATCGTGGCGAGCAGGATCAGCAGGCCGTGCGTCTCGCTGTAGCCGAGTTCGTCCGAGAGGTACGTCGGCATGTAGGAGAGCAGCATGTAGTCGGTGACGTTGTACGCGCCGACGAGGGCGATGCACAGGATCAGCGTCGGCCAGTACTGCCGGAAGATCTTCGCCAGGTCGCCCTTGGCCGTGCTCTCCACCGTGTCGGCGGCGGCCTGGGACGTGCGGGCGTTTTCGCTCTCCAGCTTCTGGAAGGCGGGGGTCTCGTCCAGGCGCAGCCGCAGGTAGAGGCCGGCGAGGCCGAGCGGGCCGGCGACCAGGAACGGGATGCGCCAGCCCCATGCCTCCATGGCGTCGGAGCCGAGCCAGGCGGTCAGCGCGGTCACGAGCCCGGCGGCGCCGGTGTAACCGGCCAGGGTTCCGAACTCGAGGAAGCTGCCGAAGAAGCCGCGGCGCTTGTCGGGGGCGTACTCCGCGATGAACGTCGAAGCGCCGCCGTACTCGCCGCCGGTGGAGAAGCCCTGCACCAGCCGGAAGAGGATCAGCAGGACCGGCGCCCAGAAGCCGATCGTGGCGTACGAGGGGATCAGGCCGATGGCGAAGGTGCCGACGGCCATCCGGATCATGGTCAGCGCGAGGACCTTCTTGCGGCCCAGCCGGTCGCCCATGGGACCGAAGACCATGCCGCCGAGGGGGCGCACCAGGAACGCCACCGCGAAGGTGGCGAAGGAGGAGAGGAGCTGGGCCGTGTCGTTTCCGGGTGGGAAGAAGACGTGGCCGATCGTCACCGCCAGGTAGCTGTAGATGCCGAAGTCGAACCACTCCATGGCGTTGCCGAGCGAAGCCGCTTTGACGGCCGTTCGACCGCCGCCTCGTCGGTGATCGTGATGTCGGAGCGGCGCAACGGCGGGTTCTGGCGTCTCCTGGCGGCACGGAAGAGCGTGCGGTGTCGCTTGAGCGCTGCGGGGTCGGCCCTGTGGTCGGGGCCAGTGGCCGCCATGGCAGATTCCTTTCCTCGGACGTGTTTCCGCTGTCCAAGGGGAACCTCTGCCTTCTATTTCATGCTGCAAACCAAGGTCCCCGGTTCCGGGACCTTGGTCACAGCGTCCCGGTGCCGGGGTGCCCGGGCTCAGACGACCGGGATGCCCAGGTCCTTGATGATCTTCGCGACGTGACCGGTGGCCTTCACGTTGTAGAGGGCCCGCTCCACCTTGCCGTCCTCGTCCACGACGACGGTCGAGCGGATGACGCCGGTGACCGTCTTGCCGTACAGCTTCTTCTCGCCGAAGGCGCCGTACGCCGTGAGGACCTCCTTGGACGGGTCGCCGACGAGCGTGACCTTGAGGTCCTCCTTGTCGCGGAACTTCGCGAGCTTCTCCGGCTTGTCCGGGGACACGCCGATGACGTCGTATCCGGCGCCGGCCAGCAGCTCGAGGTTGTCGGTGAAGTCGCACGCCTGCTTGGTGCAGCCGGGGGTGAGGGCGGCGGGGTAGAAGTAGACGATGACCTTGCGGCCCTTGTACGCGGCGAGGGAGATCTCGGTTCCGTCGGCGTCGGGCAGGGTGAAGTCGGGGGCGGTGTCGCCGGGCTGGAGTCGCTCGCTCATCGGTCTCGGTCTCCTCGTGCGGGGGTGGTGCGTGTCGGTTGTGCGGATACGGTCCCGAGCGTAATGGGGGTGCCGTGGGGTAGGGGACGGGCCGAACTGACAGACTGTCGATGAAGGACTACCGGATTCGGCCCACGACCACGGAGGCAGCGCAGTGTCGGATGCCAGGACCCCTGCGCAGATCGAGGCGGACATCAAGAGCCGGCGTGACCGGCTGGCGGTCACCCTCGACGAGATCGGGGTGCGGCTGCACCCGAAGACGATCGTCGGCGACGCGAAGGCCAGGGTCGCTTCGACCGTGGACCACACCGCGGGCCGGGCGTTCGTCGCGGTGAACCGGACGGTGTCCGACGTGAAGGCCCAGTTCGTGGACGAGGACGGTTCGCCGCGCCTGGAGCGGCTCGTTCCGGTAGCGCTGGTGGCCGTGGGGCTCGTGGGGCTGCTCGCCCTGTCCACGCGGCGCAAGCGCGGCTGACGTCGCGGCCGATGGCGGGCGCGGGCGCGGGGACAGGTAGGTTCGGAGCGTGAGCGAGAACACCACGCACGACAAGCTGCCCATCCGGATGCTGCACGACCGGGTGCTGGTCAGGTCGGACAGCCCGGAGGGCGAGCGCCGCTCGGGCGGCGGCATCCTGATTCCGGCGACCGCCGCGGTCGGCAAGCGGCTGGCCTGGGCCGAGGTCGTCGCGGTCGGCCAGAACGTACGGACCGTGGAGCCGGGTGACCGGGTGCTGTACGACCCGGAGGACCGGGCGGAGGTCGAGGTGCGCGGCATCCCGTACGTGCTGATGCGCGAGCGCGACCTGCACGCGGTGGCTTCCGAGCGGGTCTCGGAGGACTCGACCGGGCTGTACTTGTAGCGCCGGTAGGCGGACCAAGCGCCCCAGGTCAACAGACACATCAGACGGGTGGAGCGGCCGCAGGGCCGTTGCAGCGTGGGGCCGGTGATCGAGGTCACCGGCCCCTTTCGCTGCCCTTTGCTATGTTGGGAAGCACCCCGACGAGACGCGCCGTACCGGGTAGTCAACGCAAAGACGACGCATCCCGATGTACCGCTGTTTCCGCGTTTCGTTTCGGAGGTGCCCGTCGTGGCCTGGGTTCTGCTTGTCGTCGCCGGTCTGCTCGAGGTCGGCTGGTCGATCGGGATGAAGTACACCGACGGTTTCACCAGGCTGTGGCCCAGTGTGTTCACGGGCGCGGGCATCGTCGCGAGCATGCTGCTGCTGTCGCACGCCGCCAAGACGCTGCCGATCGGCACGGCGTACGGCGTGTGGGTGGGCATCGGCGCGGCCGGGGCGGCGGTGCTCGGCATGGTGGTGCTCGGTGAGCCGGTCACTGCCGCCCGGATCTTCTTCGTGTGTCTGCTGCTGGTCGCCGTTGTGGGGCTGAAGGCGACCTCGGGGCACTAGGCGTCCCGCCGGGGCGGCGTCAGGTCCGGCCGCGGGAGCCGTTCAGCAGGCCGTCGCCGGGCGGCCCGGTGCTCCCGCCGGTGTCGCCGCCGTCCGTGCCTCCGGTGTCCGCCGTTCCGCCGTCCGCCGCGCCACCGGTGTCGGTCCCGCCGTCTCCGCCGCCGGTGTCGGTGCCGCCGCCGTCCGTGCCGCCGGTGTCGGTCCCGCCGCCGGTGCCTCCGGTGTCCGTGGGGCCGCCGTCGGTGCCGGGGGTGCCGTCCGTGCCGCCGGTGTCGGTGCCGCCGTCGGTGTCCTGGCCGCCGGTCGTGGGTTCGCGCGTGGGGCCGTCCGGGCTCTCGCTCGCCGGCGGCTGGGCGGACTCGTCGGGCTCCCCGGTTCCCGGCTGCTCGGACGACGGCGGGGCCGACTCCTCCGATCCGGCCGCGGTCTCCAGGTCGAACTCCTGCACCGGCTTGCCCTCCAGCGCCGCGGCCGTGAACTGGCCCCAGATCTGGGCGGGCGCGCCGCCGCCGTTGATGCGCTGCTGCCCCAGCGCCCCGTACAGCGGCTTCTGCACGCCGGTCTCCGGGTCCTGTCCCATCACCGCGACGACCGTCGCCAGGTCGGGCGTGTAGCCCGCGAACCACGCGGCCTTGTCCTCCTCGGCGGTGCCGGTCTTGCCCGCCGCCGGGCGGCCGGCGGACTGGGCGGCCGTGCCGGTGCCGCCGTCGACGACGCTGCGCAGGATCGAGGTCGTGGTGTCGGCGGCCTCGCGGGAGACGCCCCGACCGGAGCCCGGACCGGTGTCCGCACCGGCGTCCGACGGGGGCAGGGTGATGTACTGGCCGTTCTTGGTGATCTTGTCGACGATCGTGTACGTGCCGTGCCGGCCGTGGTTGGCGAGCGTCGCGTACGCCTCCGTCATGTCGAGGACGCTGGCGGTGGCGACGCCGAGCGCGATGGACGGGTACGCGTCGAGGCTCGGGGTGCTCTCGGGGATGCCGAGGGCGACGGCGGTGTCCTTCACCTTGGCCGGGCCGACGTCCTGCGCCATCTGCGCGTACACGGAGTTGATGGACTTGTCGGTGGCCGTGCGGACGCTCACCGGTCCGTACGAGTGCTGGTCCTCGTTCTCGGGGGCGTAGCCCGTGGGGCCGTTGGGGCCTTCCACCGTCCGCTTGTTGGTGCCGTCGTAGACGGTGTTCGGGGTGATCTGGACGCCGTCCTGGGTGGTGGAGCCGTTCTCGACGGCGGACGTGAAGACGAACGGCTTGAAGGTGGAGCCGACCTGGTAGTCACGGCGCGTCGCGTTGTTGACGTACTGCTTCGTGTAGTCGATGCCGCCGTACATGGCGACGACCCTGCCGCTCGCCGGGTCGATCGAGGCGCCGCCGACGCGGACGTTGCGGTCGGCCTTGCGGTCCTTGCTCGTCTGCGACGTCACCTTGTCGTCGACGGCTTCGGCGAAGGCGTCCTGCTTGGACTTCTCCAGGGTCGTGGTGATGCGGTAGCCGCCGGTGGCCAGGGTGTCCTCGTCGAGGATGTCGTTCTTGGTCAGGTAGTCCTCGACGGCCTGCACGATGTAGCCGCGCTGTCCGGAGAGCCCGGAGGCGGGCTTCGCCTCGTGCGGCGGGGGGAACTTCACGGCGGCGCGGTCGGCGGCGCTGAGCCAGTTCTCCTTCACCATGCCGTCGAGCACGTAGTTCCAGCGGCTCTGGGCCGCGGCCCGGTTCTCGGGATGCGTGGTGACGTCGTACGCGCTGGGGGCGTTGAGGAGCGAGGCGAGGTAGGCGCCCTCGCCGGTGGTGACCTCGTCGATGTCCTTGCCGTAGTACGCCTGGGCCGCGGCCTGGATGCCGTAGGCGTTGCGCCCGAAGTAGCTGGTGTTCAGGTACCCCTCGAAGATGTCGTTCTTGCTCTCCTCGCGGTCGAGCTTGATCGCGATGAAGAACTCCTTCACCTTTCGGGTGACGGTCTGCTCCTGCGCGAGGTAGTAGTTCTTGACGTACTGCTGCGTGATGGTCGAGCCGGACTGCTTGCCCTTGCCGGTGACGGTGTTCCAGCCGGCGCGGAGCATGGCCTGGGGGTCGACGGCGCGCTCGGAGTAGAAGTCGCGGTCCTCGGCGGCCAGTACGGCGTGCTGGACGGTCTTGGGGACCTGGGCGAGCCTGACGTTCTCGCGGTTGACCTCGCCGTCGCGGGCGAGCTGGGAGCCGTCGGCGTAGAGGTAGACGTTGCTCTGGGAGGTCGCGGCGCTGTTGGCCGGCGGGATCTTGACCAGCGTGTAGCCGGCGAGGAAGGCGCCCATCAGGAGCAGGGCCAGCAGCAGGAACGCACCGAGCAGCATGCGCCAGGTCGGGATCAGACGGCGCAGGCCGGTGCGCCGGGGGCGGATCTTCTTGCCGTTCTCGTCCCGCTTGCCGTTCTTGCTCTTCCTGGCCTGTGTCCCCCCGGTGGCCGTGGGGTCGGAGGGGTCCCGGGGCGCCCACCCCTGGGGCTGCTGTGGCTCGTCGCTCATGCTGGTGGAGACTCCCTGGGCGTGGCCAGAGGTTCATTCTCCGGCATAACGGTGTCGTATCGGGCGATTCGGCTGTATGCCCATAGTGCACGCACCCGGCGGCAGCTCCTCGAAGCGCCGGACCAAAATGCCTGCGGCGGCTGACCCCATTGGGCTAGGGTCGGGCGTTTTGGGGCGTGGGCCAATCCAGGGGGTCGGAGTGCGGGTGTACGCGGTGGTCGCCGCCGGTGGCTTCCGTCGTCACGCCACGTACCGGGTGGCCACGGCGGCCGGGGTCTTCACCAACACCGTCTTCGGTTTCATCGTCGCCTACGCCTTCACGGCCCTGTGGGACGAGCGCCCGCAGCTCGGCGGGTACGACCTCTCGCAGGCCCTCACCTACGTGTGGCTCGGGCAGGCGCTGCTGATGACGGCCGCCATGATGGGCGGCGGCTTCGAGACGGAGCTGATGGAGCGGATCCGTACCGGCGACATCGCGATCGACCTCTACCGCCCCGCCGACCTCCAGTTCTTCTGGCTGGCGAGCGATCTGGGGCGGGCCGCCTTCCACCTCCTGGGGCGCGGCGTCGTCCCCATGGCGCTCGGCGCGCTCGCCTTCGATCTGGCACTGCCCGCCGATCCGTTCGTGTGGGCCGCCTTCCTCGCCGCCGTCGCGCTCGGCGTCGTCGTCAGTTTCGCCATCCGGTTCCTGGTGGCGCTGTCGGCGTTCTGGCTGCTCGACGGCGCGGGTGTGGCGCAGCTCACCTGGCTCGTCGGCCTCTTCTTCTCCGGGATGGTGCTTCCGCTCACCCTCTTCCCCGGTGAACTCGGCTCACTCGCCCGGGTGCTGCCCTGGTCCTCGCTGCTCCAGATCCCGGCCGACGTCTTCCTCGGCAAGCACACGGGCTGGGGCCTGGTCCGCGCGTACGCCTTCCAGATCGGCTGGGCGGCGGCGCTGCTGACGGCCGGGCGGCTGCTCCAGTCCGCCGCGACGCGCAGGGTGGTGGTGCAGGGTGGCTGAGGTCACGGAGATCACGGCGGCGGGCCGGGCCGCCGGAATGGGAGTGGCGCTCGGGCCCGTCGGGCAGCTGCGGGCCGGGGTGCGGGCGTACCGGATGATCGCGGCGATGTGGATCCGGTCGACGATGGCGTACCGCGCGTCCTTCGCGATGGCGGCCTTCGGCAACTTCGCGGCGACCGGCCTCGACTTCGTGGGCATCCTGCTGATGTTCGCCCACGTGGACACGCTGGGCGGCTACACCCTGCCGGAGGTGGCCTTCCTGTACGGGACGGCGGGCGCGGCCTTCGGCCTGGCCGACCTGGTGATGGGCTCGATGGACCGGCTGGGCCGCCGGGTGCGCGACGGCACGCTCGACACCCTGCTCGTACGCCCCGTCCCGGTCCTCGCGCAGATCGCGGCCGACCGCTTCGCGCTGCGCAGGCTCGGCCGGATCACGCAGGGCCTGCTGGTGCTCGGGTACGCGCTGGTGGTGCTGGACATCGCGTGGACGCCACTGAAGGTGCTCATGGTGCCGGTGATGATCCTCAGCGGCGCGTTGATCTTCGCGTCGGTGTTCGTGGCCGGGGCGGCGTTCCAGTTCTGGGCGCAGGACGCGTCGGAGGTGCAGAACTCCTTCACGTACGGCGGCACCACCCTTCTGCAGTACCCGCCGACGGTCTTCGCGAAGGACCTGGTGCGCGGGGTGACGTTCGTGCTGCCGCTGGCCTTCGTCAACTGGCTGCCGGCGCTGTACGTGCTGGACCTGCCGTACCCCCTGGACGTGCCGCCTTGGCTCGCGTTCCTGCCGCCGCTGGTGGCGGCCGTGTGCTGCGCGCTGGCCGGGGCGGCGTGGCGGGTGGGCCTTCGTTCGTATCGCAGCACGGGGAGCTGATCGCCGGATGGAAAGCGACTTCATCGCGCTGGACGGCGTCGAGAAGGTTTTCGACGTACGCCGCAGGACGGGCCGGCTGCGGCGCGAGAAGACGCGGGTGCGGGCGGTCGACGGGATCAGCTTCACCGTGCCGCGCGGCGAGATGGTCGGCTACATCGGCCCGAACGGGGCGGGCAAGTCGACCACCATCAAGATGCTCACCGGCATCCTCACGCCGAGCGGCGGGCGCGTGCGGGTCGCGGGCATCGACCCGGCGCGGGAGCGGACGCGGCTGGCGCGGCACATCGGGGTGGTGTTCGGGCAGCGGACGACCCTGTGGTGGGACCTGCCGCTGCGCGACTCGTACCGGCTGATGCACCGGATGTACCGGATCCCGGACGACCGTTTCGCGCTGAACCTGGCGCGCTGCGTCGAACAGCTCGACCTGGGCGAGCTGCTGGACGTGCCGGTACGGCAGTTGTCGCTGGGGCAGCGGATGCGGGGCGACATCGCGGCGGCGCTGCTGCACGACCCCGAGGTGCTCTATCTCGACGAGCCGACGATCGGGCTCGACGTGATCTCGAAGGCCAAGGTGCGCGACTTCCTGCGGGACCTGAACGCGGAGCGCGGCACGACGGTCCTGCTGACGACGCACGACCTGACCGACATCGAGCAGTTGTGCAAGCGCGTGATGGTGATCGACCACGGGCGGCTGGTCTACGACGGTGCGCTGTCCGGGTTGCACGAGGTGGGCGAGAGCGAGCGGACGCTGGTCGTCGACCTGGAACGCGAGCTGCCGCCGGTCGAGGTGGCGGGGGCGCGGGTGACGAAGGTCGAGGGGCCGCGTCAGTGGCTGGCGTTCCCGGCGTCGGTTTCGGCGGCGCCGCTGGTGGCGGCGGTGGCGCAGCGGTATCCGCTGGTGGACCTGTCGGTGCGGGAGCCGGACATCGAGGCCGTGATCGCGAAGATGTACGCGGACCGGCCGACGCTGTGAACCCGGGGTGCCGAACGCGTACCCGTAACGCTGGGACGGCGGCAGCCAGTTGACTAGTGTGGACGTATGACCAGTGGACTTCCGGAAATGCGCGCCTCCGACGCCGAGCGTGAGCGGGTCGCCGAGGTGCTGCGCGAGGCGGTCGCCGAGGGGCGGCTGGACATGGAGGAGTTCGACCAGCGCCTGGACGCCGTCTACAAGGCGCGTACGCACGGCGAGCTGGAGCCGCTGGTGCGCGACCTGCCGGTGCCCGGCGCGGGCGCTGCCGCGACCCCGGGCCTTGCCGTCTCCTCCGGTACGACGGGCTCCTGGGCAGGACGGATCGGCGGCCCGGCCACCTCCAGGGGCGGGTTCGCCTTCTGGGGCGGCTTCGGCCGCAAGGGCACCTGGACGGTGGGCCGCAGGTTCACCGGGTTCGCGATGATGGGCGGCGGCGAGATCGACCTGCGCGAGGCCCGCTTCGAGGAGCGCGACACCGTGATCCGCTGCTTCACGATCATGGGCGGCATCGCGGTCACGGTGCCGCCCGGCCTGGACGTGAACGTCAAGGGCGTCGGCTTCATGGGCGGCTTCGGCGACCTGACGACGCAGTCGACGGAACCGGTGGCGCCGGACTCGCCGCGCGTGACGGTCACCGGGTTCGCGCTGATGGGCGGGGTCGGCGTCGAGCGCAAGATCACCCGCGCCGAGAAGCAGCGCCTCAAGGAGGCGCGCAAGCGGGAGAAGCTGGAGAAGAAGGCGGGGTCGGGGTCCGGGGCCATCTCAGGGTCCACATCCGGGGCCTCGTCCGGGTCCGGGGCCGGGTCCGAGTCGGAGCCAGGGGCCGATTCCTGGCAGGGTTCCGGTTCCGGGTCCGACTGACCGCACGGAGCTCGACCGCGGCCCGGCCGGCCCGTGCTCACATCCCGGCCGGCCCGCTCACACCCCGGCCGCGTCCGCGCTCCTGTTCAGGCTCGCGAGGTCGAACGCCGTGCCCATGCGCCGGTAGCCCTCGTCGCTCGGGTGCAGGTGGTCGCCCGAGTCGTACGCCGGAAGCAGCCGGTCCGGGGCGTACGGGTCGCGCAGCGCCGCGTCGAAGTCCACCACCGCGTCGAAGATGCCGCGCGTGCGGATGGCCTCGTTGACGCTGTCCCGTACCGCTTCGAGCCGCGGGTTGTGCACGCGCGTCCCCTCGAACGGCATGATCGTCGAGCCGACGACCCGCAGCCCGCGTGCCCGTGCCCGGGCCGCGAGGTCCTCCAGGCCCATGGTGATGCGCGCCGCGTCGAGCTCGTGCGGCGGTCGCAGGATGTCGTTGATGCCGAGGACGACGACGACCGCCTTCACGCCGGAGCGTGAGAGCACGTCACGGTCGAAGCGGGCGAGACCGCTGGGGCCCGTGCCGTCGCTCAGCAGCCGGTTTCCGCTGATACCGGCGTTGAGGACGCTGTAACGCCCGTCGAGGCGGTCGGCGAGGACGTCCGTCCAGCGGCGGTTCGCGCCGGCCGTGGATGTGACGCCGTCGGTGATCGAGTCGCCGATGACGACGACGGCGCCCTCCGCCCGGCCGCTGAGGACGTCGACGGCGGTGAGGTAGCGCCAGTACGGCGTCTGCCCGGTGTAGGCGGTCCCCAGCAGGTCCTCGGTGCGGTCCCCGTTGGCGACGTACGACGTCTGGCGGGCGCGCGGATGGTGCGTCACCGGGCCGCTGGGCGTGGGGGAGTAGGTGGTGACCAGCAGGTCCGCGTCGTACGGCACCTTCAGCAGGGCCGGGTCGCTGACGACCTGTCCGCCGGGCGGGATCACGACCGAGGACGAGCCGCCGAAGAGCAGGCGGCGCATGGTGCCGTTCGCAGCGGTCGGCGCGCCGGGGGTGGCGGCGACGGCGATCGAGGCGTGCGTGATGCGCAGTGGCTGTACGCCGAAGAGGTTGGAGAGGGTGATGCGGGCACTGGTGCCGCCGATGCTGGTGTGCACGACGTTACGAATCGAACGCCCGGGGAAACCTTGCTCCGTACCGGGCTCCGCGAACGCGGGCGCGGAGGACCAGGTGCCGATCCAGGAGGCGGAGGTGGCGGGCGCCGCGGAACGGAGCGGCGTACGGGGACGGGCCTGTGTGTCATCGTCAGGGCCGTGACCGCCGAGCGTCGCTCCGGCGAATATGGCCCCCGAAATGAGGACAACCACCGCGGCGAGCGCGGCGAGCAAGGCATAACCGTTGCGCTTGGTCATGCTCGGTGTATCTCCTCGGGCGCAGGGAGCCCGGGGCTCCGTTCGAACTCACTCCATGATGCGCCATTGCACCCCCCTGGTAGACGCCGGGAACTCCTCATGCGTTCCACGAGTAGGTCAGGTAGGGAAAATCGGGTACGAGACGGTGCGTACGAGGCGGACGGGTGGAGCGGATGGATCGCACGACGACGGGAACTGACGACATGTCCGACCAGGAGGTTTCCGGGTCCTCGGCCGCCCCGCTCCCGGCCTTCGCGTACAGCGCGGCCGACGAGGAGAAGCGCCGGGGCGTACGCCGTATGAAGGCCACGGCGACCGGCCTGCTGCTCCTGGTCGCTGTGATTTATGTCCTGGCCACCTGGGCGGAGCGGTCGGGCGTCGACGGCTGGCCGGCGTACGTCGCGGCGGCCGCCGAGGCCGGCATGGTGGGCGCGCTGGCGGACTGGTTCGCCGTGACGGCCCTCTTCAAACGCCCGATGGGGCTGCCCATCCCGCACACCGCCATCATCCCGACGAAGAAGGACCAGCTCGGCACGACGCTGGGGTCCTTCGTCGGTGAGAACTTCCTCTCGGCGGACGTCGTACGCACCCGCCTGCGGGCCATCGGCATCGGCTCGCGGGTCGGCGCATGGCTCGGGGAGCCGGACCATGCCGACCGGGTGACGGACGAACTGTCCACGGCCCTGCGCGGCGCGCTGACCGTCCTGCGCGACTCGGACGTCCAGGCGGTCGTCGGGGAGGCGATCACGCGGCGGGCTGACGCCGCGGAGGTCGCCCCGGGGATCGGCAGGGCGCTGGAGAACATCGTCGCGGACGGCGCCCACGACCGCGCCGTCGACCTCGTCTGCACGCGCGCGTACGCCTGGCTGGTGCTCCACGGCGACTCCGTGATGGAGGCGATCGAGGGCGGCGCGCCCGGCTGGACGCCGCGCTTCGTGGACCGGAAGGTCGGCGACCGCGTCTACAAGGAACTGCTGCGCTTCATCTCCGAGATGCGCGACGAGCCCGACCACCCGGCCCGCGGCGCGATCGACCGCTTCCTGACGGACTTCGCCTCGGACCTCCAGTCGGACGCGGACACGCGGGCGCGGGTCGAGCGGCTGAAGTCCGAGATCCTGGGGCGGGGCGAGGTGCAGGATGTCATCGCCTCGGCGTGGGCGTCCGTACGTACGATGATCATTTCGGCCGCCGAGGACGAGCAGAGCGAACTGCGCCTGCGGGTACGGTCCTCGCTGCTCTCCCTGGGCCGGCGGCTGGCGACGGACGGACGGCTCCAGGGCAAGCTGGACGGCTGGCTGGAGGACGCGGCGGTGTACGTCGTGACGACGTACCGGGGTGAGATCACCTCGCTGATCAGCGACACGGTGGCGGGCTGGGACGCGGAGCACACGTCGAAGAAGATCGAGGCGCACATCGGCCGTGACCTGCAGTTCATCAGGATCAACGGCACGGTGGTGGGCGCGCTGGCGGGGCTGCTCATCTATACCGTGTCGCACTCGGTGGGCGGCTGAACGCGCGACCGGACACGCCGGTACGTGCGCCGGGCGCGGCACCACCGGTCGGTGGTGCCGCGCCCGGCTGTGGGGGACTTGCCGAGTAGTACGGGCGGCGGGCGCGGGGCGTTCAACGCCGGCTGGAGAAGGTGAGCGGGGGGTCGGGACGCGGGCCGGGGAGTGCGGGCGGGGGCGGCTCCGTACGTCCGGCGTGCCGCGCCCGCGCGTCGTCCCGCCGCCGTCGACCGGGGGGCTCGGGCTGGGTGGTGACGGCGTCCCACGGGCTCTTCGCACGGTCCGCGATCCCTTCCGGGGAGGGTCCCGGCGGCCGGTTCATCACGAGCACCGCGATCACGGTCGACGCAGGCACGAACGCCCGCGTTCGCGCAACGGACCAGAATCGGACACGTGTGTCCGGCGTACGAACAGGAGGGATCGCGGCATAACGCTGCGTCGGCGTGTTGCACCTCGCGGGAGCCGGCGCGGCGGAGCGGCCCCCAGGGGGCGATCCGAGGAGTGCGCGGCGGGGTGGTGCGGGGCAGGTTGCGCGCCAGTGGGGAGCCCGGTGCGGGAGGGGCGTATGTGCAGAAGCCACGCCCCCCGGCGCTATGAAAACGGGGGTACGGCCCGCGGGGGCGGAGGCGTCCGCGCGACCGTCCGGTGGCGAACCGTCAGGACCCGGTGGCGCTGAGCAGCAGAAGCGGCATTACACACTCCGGTTGCTGCCCGTCCACTCCGTGCGCCGAGCGGCCCGGCACTCCTGACCCGCGACTCAGCTGACGGCCAATCAGCAAACAATCATGGTGTCGCCACGCATCCCCGGAGGCGACCGCGCCCCGGCGCCTCCCGCCGCCGCGCTGTCCGCGGACCTCGAGGGCCGTCGCGGACTTCGCGGCGGCGTGCGTTCCGCGCCGCTGATGGGCGCGCGTAGAGCGGCCGAAAGGCGCTCTTGTTGAGGTCTCAACCGAACCCCAGGATTCCTACCACGCCGGTTGTCAGGCCCATGACCGCTATGGATGGTCGGCCCGCACCGCGTACTGAAGGGCCCGCCCACCCAGCGGGCCCATGGAATCCCCCACCGGAGGATGTAGTGAACTTCAAGCGCCTCTCTCCCCTCGGCGGCGTCACGAGACGTGCACGGCTGATCGCCGTCGCCTCGGCTCTGCTGACCGCGTCCGCGCTTGCCACCCCGATCGCCTCGGCCGAATCGGGCGACGTACGGGCGACCGCCGCCCAACTCGCCAAGGCCGGCGACGCGGTGCTCGGTGCGGACGTGGCCGGTACCGCGTGGTACACCGACAAGGCGTCGGGCAAGCTCGTCGTCACGGCGGACACCACCGTCTCGGCCGCCGAGATAGCCAAGATCAAGAAGGCGGCCGGCGCACAGGCCGACAACCTGGAGATCAAGCGCACGCCCGGCACGTTCAACAAGCTCATCGCGGGCGGCCAGGCCATCTACAGCGGCAGCGGTCGCTGCTCGCTGGGCTTCAACGTGCGCAGCGGCTCGACGTACTACGCCCTCACGGCCGGCCACTGCACCGAGGGCGCGGGCACCTGGTACACCAACTCCGGCCGGACGACGGTGCTCGGTTCGACCGCCGGTTCCAGCTTCCCGGGCAACGACTACGGCCTCATCCGCCACTCCAACGCCTCCGCCGCCGACGGCCGGGTCTACCTCTACAACGGCTCGTACCGCGACATCACCGGCGCGGGCAACGCCTCCGTCGGCCAGTCGGTCCAGCGCAGCGGCAGCACCACGGGCCTGCGCGGCGGAACGGTCACCGGCCTCAACGCCACCGTCAACTACGGCGGCGGCGATGTCGTGTACGGCCTGATCCAGACCAACGTCTGCGCCGAGCCGGGCGACAGCGGCGGCTCCCTGTTCGCGGGCAGCACGGCCCTGGGCCTGACCTCGGGCGGCAGCGGCAACTGCTCCTCGGGCGGCACGACGTTCTTCCAGCCGGTCACGGAGGCCCTGAGCGCCTACGGGGTCAGCGTCTTCTAACCGGCCGGCGCCCCTGGAAACCGGGCTCGGCGGAGCCCGCCCCCGGGGCGTCGACCCGAACGCCAGGGACCGGGGACGCCCGGCCCCTGGCACTTGAGCCGGGGGGCACGACTCCAGGCACCCGGGCCCGGGGCATGAATGCGGGCAGTTGAGCCCGGGGGTCCGACTGCGGGCACTTGCGCTCGGGCGTCCGACTGCGGGCAGCTGAGCCCGGAGGCACGAGGGCGGGCACGCGAGCCCGGGGGCACGACTCAGAGGGGTCGGGCCCCGGCCGGGGAGGGGTGGAGTGACCGGCCGAACGGGCCGGTTCTCTGCCCCACCCCGGTGCGCTCGACTCAGAGCGGCTTGGGCGCTCGGCTCTGGGCGGCACGGTCGGCGCACTGACACCCGGCCACCGGCCGGCGGATCCGCTGCGGCGGAGCCGCCGGCTTTTGCGTTGCGGTCCCAGCGGCTGCGGACGCCGGCAGCGCCGGTCCGACCGCGTACCGGCGCATGCGGGGTCGAGGCGGCTCCCCCGCTCAGGCGGGTGGGAGACCGCATCCCGCCCGGTACAGGCCTCTGCTCCGCAGAGGGCCGAGCCGGTCGCCGCCGCACGCGCGCTGGGCGCGGGACCGCCTGTCGTCGGTCACGCGCCCAGCCCATGGGGGAGTTGCCAGTAAGTACGTACGGACGCCGGGGCCCGTTCAGCGGGCAGCGGGCAGCAGAAGTGTCCGTTGCCCCCCGGCGGCGTATCGGCCACTCGGGCGATCTCTCCCTCTCCCCAGGGAACGGCACTCTGTGACTGACGGCCCGTCATGTTCTGCTGAGCGCCCCAGCCCCTCTCACCCCGAGCGCCGCCCTGAGCGCAACCCGGAGGAACCCCCATGCCCCGCATCCCCCGTCTGGCCGGCATCACCACGGCCGCCGTCGCCCTCGCGGCGCTCGCGGCGGCTCCCACCTCCGCCGAGGAGCCGACGCTGACGGACCCCCGTGTCGTCGAGCACTTCGACTTCGCCGCGGGCCAGACGCCGGAGAGCATCGCGCTGGAACCCGACGGCTCTGCCAACGTGACGTTCGCCTTCGCCCGCCAGGTCGCCCGCCTCTCCCCGCACCACGAGCCGCGCGTCATCGCGGAGCTGCCCGAGGTGGCGACCACGAACACCCCCATCACCGAGAACCCGGTCACCTCTGGCATCGCCCGGGCCCACGACGGCACCCTGTACGTCAACTACGCCACTGGAACCAAGCTGACCGGCGTCTGGCGCATCAGCCCCAAGAACCACGCGGTCAAGCAGATCGCCTGCCTGCCGAAGGACGGCTTCCCCAACGGCCTGGCGCTCGATGAGCGCCGCGGCGTGCTGTACGTCGCCGACTCGACCCGTGCCACCGTGTGGCGCATCCCGACGAAGACCAAGCCGGGCCACAGCTGCGCCAAGCCGAAGGCATGGGCGACCGGCAGCAAGCTGGAGCGGTCCGCCGCGCCGACCGGAATGGTGGGCGCCAACGGCCTCCGGGTGCGCAACGGCGCCGTATGGGCGACCAACTTCGACAAGGGCCTGCTGCTGCGCATCCCCGTGCAGCAGAACGGGACCGCCGGGCGCATCCAGACCAAGGCCACCGGTCTCACGGGCATCGACGACTTCGCTTTCACCGGGCGCGGCGACACCGTCCTGGCCGCGCTGCTCCCCGACAGCGAGGTGGCACTCGTACGCCCCAACGGCACGCACAAGGTCGTACTGACGGCGCAGGACGGCCTGTCGAACCCCTCCTCCGTGGCAGTACGCGGCAAGACGGTCTACGTACCGAGCACCGCCTTCTTCACGATGCAGGACCCGAACCTCCTCCTGGCCACCCTCAACAAGCACCTCGGCTGACCACTCCTCTCCCACACCACGACTGACCGGGCTGCCGGGCTGACCTTCCTGATCAGCCCGGCAGCCCGGTCGTCTGCTGTCGAAGGCAGACGCCGGAGCTACCTCACACCGAAGTCACCGCACCGCACGCCACGCACGAACCTGGCCCACGCCTCATCCCGGACGCTGAAACGCCGTCCACTAGGCACCTTCGAATCACGCACGGCGGTCCTCCGGTAGCGCAGGCCCGAGGAGTGGAGGAGTTTGCGCACGGCGATCTCGGCGGCTGTGTCGCGTGAGCCCTGGCGGCTCATGCGGGCCGAGACGGCGGCGGAGGAAGGGATGGGATGAGGCACCAGCGCAGTGTGCCGGCGGGGCTCCCCGCCGGCCGGACCGCTGGGCGGCTCAGTGCCGCCTGCATCCATGCGCATGGCGTGATGTCCTGGAGTCGCTGTCGGGGCGGGAAGGAGTCATTGGAGATCAGTGGTCCCGTGGCAGTCGCGGTAAGGGGCGTTCGAGCCGCACCAGCACGGGGCGTTGCGGGCCGGGGGCCAGGAGGTGGCGCGGCCTCGGGCTGCCAGGGTGGTGGCGTACTGGGGGAGGAGGTCCGGGTCGGCGGGGGACGCTGACTCCGATGCGGCGAACGCCTCGTACGAGGGGACCGTGCCCCGCACGACGCCCAGGTTCCGCGTGCCGGTCGAGGACAGGTCGCGCAGCGCCGACTCGATCGCGCTCAAGTGTGCCTCGTGGGTCGGGTAGTCCGTCGTCAGCGACGGGTACGCCGTGACGAGTTCGCGCAGTTCCTCCTCCGGCCAGTGCAGCATCGCCACGGGGAACGGGCGCGACAGCGCCGTGCGGTACGTGCCCAGTTCGGCGCGCAGGCGGGCGATCTCGGCCCGGAGTTCCACCGGGTTGTCCGAGCCCAGCGCCCACAGCCGCTTCGGGTCGTGCAGCTCGTCCAGGGCGATGGGACCGGCGTTCACCGTGTCCGCCGTCGCGTCCCACTCGTCGTGCGGCAGACCCAGCATGCGGCGTACGCGGTGGCGGCCGGTGAGCAGCGAGTGGGTCGTGTACGGGATCTCCTCCGACGGGTCGATGAGGAGGTTCAGCGCGGTCGTGAACGCGTCGTGGGCCGCGTGCAGTTCGTCGTGGGACTCCAGGGCCTCCGCGATGATCTCCCACGGCGCCGCCTCGCGCGGGGCCGCGGCGCGGATGCCGTCGATGATCGCGCGGGCCTCGGCCTCGTGGCCGTACTCCCAAAGGTTGGCGGCCTTGAGGGCCTTAACCAGCGGCGGGTTGTCCGGAGTCCTCGCCAGGAGGTGGTCGTACAGGGTGGCCGCGCGGGCGCGGTCGCCGGCCAGCTCCAGGTGGGCCGCGGCCTGGAGGTACAGCGGCTCCTGGTCCTCGGGGTACTGGGCCGCGGTACGCAGCAGGCGCTCGGCTTCGGCGGTGTGATCGGCGTGATCGGCAGACGTGTCGGGGCGCATGGTCCACACCGTACTGCTGTACGGGGTGCGGGCGAGAGTGTCCGGTACCGCACGGGCCGAGAAGCGGTCGGTTCTCGACGGGAGCAGGATGCGGCGTGCTCCGTCGTGGCGCGCGTCGGCGGAGGCGGGTGGGGCGCGGGCGACGTGCGGGGGAGGCGTTCGTACGGCGGTCGGCCCTCGGCGGCGGTTTCCTCTCGACCGCTGCCGGAGGAGTGCGGCCGGACGGGGGGCCGTGCGGGAGATGGCGTACGTGGCTCCGGCGCGGGGGCGGCGGTACGGGTCTGGCGACTTGGCGGGGCAGCCCCTATCGTGCGCGCCGTGCGGCAGCGGCGGTGGGAGCGGCGGCGGATTCCGGTGATGGTGCAGGGCGCCTCCCGGGGGCGCGCGGTGGTGGTGCGGGGCGCCTCCCCGGCGCGCACGGTGGCCGCCCGCGGGCTGTGGGCGGGGGCGGAGGCCGCGGTGACGTTCGGTGTCGTCGTGCTGCTCCTCGTCGTACATCAGCTGTGGTGGACCAACCGGCAGGCCCGCGACGGCGCCGAGCGGAAGGTGCGGGCACTGGAGAGGGAGTGGGCGGGGGGTGGGGGAGGAGCCGGCGGCGAGGTGGGCGTCGCAGCGTCGCACGAGGCGCCAGAAGGGGCACGGGCCGGCGGTGAGGTGGGCGGCCGGCCCGGTGGGGGCGGTTCCGGCAGGCCCTCGCCGTCCGTCACCGGCCGTACGCCGCCGCCTCCCCGGTGGGACCAGGCGTACGCCGTCCTCCGCATTCCGCGCCTGGGCGTCACCGCGCCCGTCGCGGAGGGTGTGAGCAAGAGCGGCGTACTCGACAAGGGGTACGTCGGCCACTATCCGCGGAGCGCGCAGCCCGGTCGGCCCGGGAACTTCGCGGTCGCGGGGCACCGCAACACCCATGGCGAACCGTTCCGCCACATCAACCGGCTGCGCCCCGGGGACGAGCTGCGGGTCGAGACCCGGGAGGCGGTCTTCACGTACGTCGTCGACAAGGGGCTCGCGCAGACCTCCCCGCGCGACGGCGGGGTGATCGCGAAGGTGCCGAGGAGCAATGTGCGGACGGACGTGGGGTACCGGGAACCCGGTTACTACCTGACGCTGACCACCTGCACGCCCGAGTACACCTCCACCTACCGGCTGGTGGTGTGGGGGAAGCTGCGGTCGATGCGGCCGCGCTGAGGGGGGGTGGGGGCCGGGGCGGTCGGGGAGCGGCGCGACCCGGTGTGGGAAGGAGCGCGGGAATTGTGGCGCTCGTGGGGAACTCAAGGGCCGCGTTGTGCGTCAGTCATATCGGGCCGTGCGGCCGGGTGGCCGCTTGGTTTCGTCTGCTGGTTCTGTCTGCCGCGGTACGTCGATGCGCCGCGGTCCGAGGTGTGGTGCTCGCCCTCGCCCTCGCCGAGTTGGGGCGAAGGAGCTGGCGGAGAGTGTTGTCAGTGCCGGGCGCTAGCGTCGTGTACGAGTCGGTGAGAGGAGGGGGACCATGATCAGGTGTTCGGCGCGGTTGTTGCGCACGGTCGGCCTTGCCCTCTTCCTGCTGACGGAAGTCCTCCTCATCGACAACGGCAGCTTCTCCGCCGCCGTCGCGCTCGCCGCCACCGCGGCGGCCGGCTCGGCCCTCACCGCGTGCGCGCTGCTTTCCGCGCGCTCCGTTCCCGCCGTGCCGCCGACGCGGGTGCGCACGGCGATACGGGACCGGGAGATACGCACCGCCTTCCTGCCCCAGCGAGACCCCGATGCTCGCGGGCGGACCAGGCCGCGTGCGCCGGGGCGCCGTCTCTCGACGACCACCGCGTAGGGGCTCACGCCGCTCGACCAGGAGCGTGCCACGCAGCGTATGCCGCGCGGCTCGCCCTGCTTGACGCGTCCGGTACCGGCGGGGCAAGCGGCGTGACGGGCGCCACGCACGCGACGGGCGATGTGCCAGTGAGCAGTCGGCGTTCCGCCTGGGGCGGCGTTGTGCGCAGCGGCATCGCCGGTTTCGCGCACACGACCGGCCTTGTACGGGCACTGGGCGTCGCGCGCACGACCGGCGTTGTGTGCGCGGTCGGGGGCCACGCACGCGACCGGCGGACTTCGCGCAGTCGCGTAGGTACTCGCCCGGCCGCCCGGCCGGCCGACGGCCGCCCGCCTGCCCGCTCGTGCAGCCGTCTGCCCCGCCTCGCGTGGGTCGTCATGCCGATCTGTTTTCTCTCCCGGCACGACGAGACCCTCGGAGGGCTCACCATGTCCGTATTCGCCAACCTGGTCGCACGCCTCGCGGAACTGCTCGAACCGTTCTTCCACGCCTCCGCCGCGGCCGCCGCGATCGTTGTGTTCACCGCGTGCGTACGACTCGCCATCCATCCCCTGTCACGGGCCACAGCCCGGGGCCAGCAAGCCCGTACCAGGCTCGCGCCGCAGATAGCCGAGCTGCGCAAGAAGCACGGCAAGAACCCGGAACGCCTCCAGAAGGCGATCTTGGAGCTGCACGCGACGGAGAAGGTCTCGCCGCTGTCGGGCTGCCTGCCCAGCCTGTTCCAGTTGCCGGCGTTCTTCCTGATGTACCACCTCTTCTCCAGCACACAGATCGGAGGCGAACCCAACCAGCTCCTCGGCCACACCCTCTTCGCGAGTCCGCTCGGCGACCGCTGGACCGACGCGCTGGCGGACGGCGGGGCCTTCGGAGCGCAGGGACTGCTGTACGTGGCGCTGTTCGCGATCGTGGCGGTGGTGGCCACGTTCACGTACCGGCGCACCAAGCAGCAGATGGCGGCGTCTCCCGGTATGCCGGTCGCGGGGCCGGACGGGGTGGAGCTGCCGGGGGCCGGAGCGATGGGCGCGATGGCCAAGGTGATGCCGCTGATGTCCTTCGCGACGCTGATCACGGTGGCTGTGGTGCCGCTGGCCGCCGCGCTGTACGTGGTGACGAGCACGACGTGGAGCGCGGTCGAGCGGGCGTGGCTGTACCGGGATATTCCGGTCGGCGGGAGCGCCGTGGCTACCGCTCGGTAAGGGTCCAGTCCGTGAACGGGGTCTTGCGGACTGCACCCGCAACTTGGAGGATCAGCCAATCCTCCGATGGCCGCACCCATCGGCCGGGGCCGAAAGCGACTCTCGACCAGAGGAGACTGACCATGAAGCTGCTGCGGGTGGGAACGGCGGGTGCCGAACGTCCGGCGCTGCTCGACCAGGACGGGACGCTGCGGGATCTGTCCGGTCTCGTCACCGACATCGACGGCGGCCTGCTCGCCGACGAGGCGGCACTGGCCAGGGTGCGCGAGGCGGCGGCGGGTGGCGAGCTGCCGGTGATCGACGACGCGGCGGGGACGCTGCGGATCGGGCCGCCGCTCGGCCGTATCGGCAAGATCGTGTGTATCGGCCTGAACTACCACGACCACGCGGCCGAGACGGGGGCGCCGATCCCGCCGGAGCCGATCATCTTCTTCAAGGCTCCTGACACGGTCGTCGGCCCCGACGACACGGTTCTCGTGCCGCGCGGCAGCACGAAGACCGACTGGGAGGTCGAGCTGGCCGTCGTCATCGGCCGTACCGCGCGCTACCTCGACTCGGCCGGGGACGGCCTCGCGCATGTCGCGGGCTACGCGGTCGCGCACGACGTGTCGGAGCGCGAGTGGCAGATCGAGCGCGGCGGCACCTGGGACAAGGGCAAGAACTGCGAGACGTTCAACCCGCTGGGCCCGTGGCTCGTGACGGCGGACGAGATACCGGACCCGCAGGCGCTGGGCCTGAAGCTGTGGGTGAACGGCGAACTGAAGCAGAACGGGACGACCGCCGACCAGATCTTCGCGGTGGGCGAGGTGGTCCGGTACGTCAGCCAGTTCATGACGCTCTACCCCGGTGACGTGATCAACACGGGCACGCCGGCGGGTGTGGCCATGGGCCAGGCGGAGCCCAAGCCGTACCTGAGGTCCGGGGATGTCGTGGAACTCGAGGTGGAGGGCCTGGGCCGCCAGCGCCAGGAGCTGAAGGACGCGTAGGCACGGGAAGAGGAGGGCGCGTAGGCACGGGAGAAGGCAGGGTGGTCCCGAGAGCCGCCACCCGCCGCCGAGCGCCCCCGGCCCGAGCCGGTGCTCAGCTCCACCGCTTCGTCGTCGTCCACGCCGACTCGAGTGGGGCTCGCCGTACCACCCCGTCCCCGGCCCGAGCTGAGGTTCCAGAACCCCGGCTCAGGGCGGGCAGCTCGTGGCGGGGGACCGTCGAGGGGCGTGACGGCGGACTGCCGAGGGGCGGTGACGGCGGTCTGTCGCCGGGCGGTGGCGGCCGGGCGGTGGCGGTGGGGCTAGGACACGAACCGCTCCAGCGCCTCGACCACCATCGCGTGGTCGTCCGCCTGCGGGAGGCCGGAGACCGTGACCGTGCCGATCACGCCCGCGCCCTCCACCGCGATCGGGAACGATCCGCCGTGGGCCGCGTACACGTCCGGATCCAGGCGTGACGCGTCCTCGAACGTCGTGCCCTTGGCGCGAAAGCGCGTGCCGACGCGGTACGAGCTCTCCGCGTACCGCTCCACGACCCGGCGCTTGCGGTCGATCCACGCGTCGTTGTCCGCGCTCGACCCGGGCAGCGCGCAGTGGAAGAGCTGCTGCGCCCCGCGCCGGATGTCGATCGCAACGGGCGCCCCGCGCTCCTTGGCGAGGCCCACGAGGAGGCCGCCGAGGACCCACGCGTCCTCGTGGGTGAAACGGGGGAGCACCAGCCGCTTCTCCTGAGCGGCCAGTTCGGCGAGGAGTTCGGCGTGCGATCCGGCGGGCACGGGCGCGGGCGGGGTGGGGGAGGAGGGGGCCGGGCCGGTCGGCGTCATCGCCGTACCTCCACCGTCACGCCGTCGCGGGCCGAGCGCCGCGCCGCCTCCAATACGTCGAGTGCCGCCGCCGCCTGCGCGGCGGTGACCGGCGGAGCCGTGCCCGCGCGTACGGCCGAGGCGACGGCCGCGTAGTACGCCGGGTAGTCGCCCGGCAGCGTCGGGACCGGGCTGCCGCCGCCCGTCGCCGGGGACTCGCCCGGCAGCGTCGGGACCGGGCTGCCGCCGCCCGTCGCCGGGGACTCGCCCGCGCCGAGGCGGCCCCACGCCGACTCCGGCTCCTCGCCCCAGGTCTCGTCGGCCGTGGGCCGCCTGCCCTCGCGCAGCGCGCCCTCCTGCGGGTCCAGTCCGTACTTCACGTAGCCCGCCTTCGAGCCGAGTACGCGAAAGCGCGGGCCGAGCTGGGCGGTGGTGGCGCTGACGTACAGGTGGGAGCGGACGCCGTTCTCGTGCGTGATCGCGATGAACGTGTCGTCGTCGGCCTCCGCGCCCGGGCGGCGCACGTCGGACTCGGCGTACACCCGGACCGCCGGGCCGAAGAGCACCAGCGCCTGGTCGACGACGTGGCTGCCCAGGTCGTACAGCAGCCCGCCGATCTCCGCCGGGTCGCCCGACTCGCGCCAGCCGCCCTTGATCTGCGGACGCCACCGCTCGAAGCGCGACTCGAAGCGTTGTACGTCGCCCAGCTCACCGGAGGCGATCAGCTGCTGGAGGGTGAGGAAGTCGTTGTCCCAGCGGCGGTTCTGGAATACGGACAGCAGCAGGCCGCGCTCCTGCGCGAGCGCCGCGAGGGCGTGCGCCTCGGCGGCGGTGCCGGCCACCGGCTTGTCGACGACGACCGGCAGCCCCGCCTCGAGGGCGGCTGTGGCGAGCGGGACGTGGGTCTTGTTCGGGGACGCGACGACGATCAGATCGAGTGCGTCCGCGCGCGCCCACAGCTCGTCGGACGAGGCCGCGACCCGGACGCCGGGGTGCTCGGCGCGGGCCTGGTCCTGCCGCTCCGGGTTCGAGGTGACGACCGTGTCGAGGACGAGGTCCCCGGTCGCGGCGATGAGCGGGGCGTGGAAGACGGAGCCCGCGAGGCCGTAGCCCACGAGTCCGACGCGCAGGGGGGCGCGGGTGTCGGTGCCAGTCATGACTCCACTTAAACAACGCTGTTGCCAAAGTGCAAGCGCAGTGGACAATGGGTCCGTGAACAGGAGCTATACGGGCGCTAATCTGCCGACGCTGCGCAGCCACAACGCCGCGCTGGTCCTCGACCTGCTGCGCACGGCCGGCGAGGCCGGCATCAGCCGCCTGGAGCTCGCCGACGGCACGGGCCTCACGCCGCAGGCCGTCAGCAAGATCACCGCCCGGCTGCGGGCGGAGGGCCTGGTGGCCGAGGCCGGTCGCCGCCCGTCGACGGGCGGCAAGCCGCGGACGGTGCTGCGGCTGGTCCCCGACGCCGGGTACGCGGTCGGGCTGCACCTGGACCGCGACGAGCTGACCGGGGTCCTGGTGGATCTGGCGGGCACGACGGTCGCCGTGCGGAGATCGCCGCTCGATCTGGGGGCGGACGCGGACGTGGTGCTGGAGGCGGCGACCCGCGAGGTCGCCGCGCTCACCCCTCCCCGCGCGGGGCAGGTGCTGCTCGGGGTCGGGGTCGCCGCGCCCGGGCCGCTCGACCACGGGCGTGGGGTGCTGCACCGGGTCACCGGGTTTCCGCAGTGGGACGGGTTCGCGCTGCGGGACGTGCTGAGCGAGCGGTTCGGCCTGCCCGTGGTGGTGGACAAGGACACGAACGCCGCCGCGCTCGGGCTCGCCCTGCGCGCCCGCCCCGGCGGCGGGTCCTTCGCGTACCTCCACCTCGGTACGGGGCTGGGGTGCGGGCTCGTGCTCGGCGGGGCGCTCTACCGCGGGGCGCGCACCGGCGCGGGCGAGTTCGGTCACCAGACCCTCCAACTGGACGGGCCGCCCTGCTCCTGCGGCGGTCGCGGCTGCGTCGAGGCGCTGTGCCTGGCCGCCGTCGCCCGCGGTGACGTCACGGAGGCCGCGCGGGTCCTGGGGGCCGGGGCCGCCAACCTCGTCGGGCTGCTCGACATCGACCGGGTGCTGCTCGGTGGCCGCGTCGTCGCCGCGCACGAGGACGTGTTCGTACGGGGCGTGGCGGCGGTACTGGCCGCGCTCGCCCGGCGTGAGGGCAGCGGGCCCGCCGTACCGGTGGCCGTCGCGGGGGGCGGCGGGCGCGCCGTCGCCGACGGGGCGGCGCAGCTCCTGCTCGCGCCGGTCTTCGGGCACGCGGACGTCGCGTTCCCCGGCGCGGCGAGCGGGTCCGGCGGCGCCGGTGGAGGGGACGGCGGTGGGCCGTTGGAGGGATTCCCCGGAGGCATATGAACGTACCGGGGCGTGGCGTACGAGGGACCGTCGCGCGGGGGTGGCAGGGTCGCGGGCGATGACCGGGTGACCCGACCTGCAAAGGCTCCTCATGCGATTGCGCAGTGCCCTCGCCCTCGGAGTCGCGGCTGCCGCCCTCGCCGCACCGGCGGCTGCCGCCGCCCCGCCGGACGCGCACGCCGCCGCCCCGCCGACCGCGCGCGCGGTCGTAGGCGCCGCGTCCGCCGCCCTCGCCGACACGCGACGGGCGGCGGGCGCGAACCCTCTCCGCGCCGACCAACCGCTGGTGAAGAACGCCGGGTTCCCCCGTGCCGCTCTGCCGGTCCGACGGGCGGAGTACGCCGAGTTCCTGCGCGTCGACGACGAACCCGCCGAGTACGCCGAGCACCTCCGGGTCACCCCGGACCTGCGGCTCAGCTGCGGCGACCCCGCCTCCCCCGAGTTCCCGATCACCACCCGCCTGCGCGGCGGCCCCGACACCTACCGGGCGGGCGGGGCGGCCGGCACATGGTCGCTGGAGCTCACCAACACCACGCGCAGCAGCTGCCGCAACATCCACCCGGTCGTCGTCCTCATGGACGGAGACCGCGAACTCGCCTCCGAGCAGGTCGATTTGCAGTTCCAGGACGACGACGGGCGGTGGATGGACGTACCTTTCGAAACCACCGACGAGGACGAGCACATCGGCGTCTTCGACGGCGGCTTCCCCGGCTTCACCGTCGCCCCCGACCGCACCGTCACCGTCAAGGTGCGGCTCGCCTTCGACGCAGGCACCGCCCCCGCCCGCGCCGTCCTCAACGCCGCCGTCGTGCAGCGGCAGCCCGCCGACGGCGAGTGGGTCGGCGCGTCGAACGACTACCGCTTCGCCGTCGTGAGCCGGGACCCGGGCCGCGAGGCTGAGGCGGAAACCGAACCGGAACCCGAACCGGAACCCGACCCCGGCCGCTCCCGCGAGCCCGGCCGCGTCCCCGAATCCGACGCCACGCCCGGCCCCCGCACCGGCGACGACGGAACGCCGAGCGTCCGCGAGCACCCCCACTCCCTCGCCATGACGGGCCGCGGCCCCGGGCCGCTCCTCGCCCTCGGCACCACCGCCGGAGCACTGCTCCTCGCGGGCGTGGCGCTGACGGCCGGAGTCCGGCGCCGGTACGGGCGCCCCGCGCCGCACAGCAGCCGCACGCGAAGCCGCTCATGACGGCGTCGCACCCATGACGGCGGCGCTCGTGAGGCGGTCGCACCCAGTGGTGCGGCGGCCCCGGTGAGCGCCCATGGCTGACCACACGCCCGCCGGCGCCGGGCACGGCCGCACCGTCGTCCCCCGTGTGCGGATGACCGCCCGCCGCCGCGACGAGGCGCACCGGGCCGCGACCCCGCTGGAGCTGTTCTTCGACCTCTGTTTCGTCGTGGCCGTCGCGCAGGCCGGAGCGCGGCTGGTGCACGCGGTGGCCGAGGGGGACCCCGGGCACGGAGTCACGGGCTACTGCGTCGTCTTCTTCGCCATCTTCTGAGCGTGGGTCAACTTCACCTGGTTCGCCTCGGCGTACGACTGCGACGACGTCCCGTACCCGCTCGCCACGCTGGTGCAGAACGCGGGCGTACTCGTACTCGCCGCCGGAGTGCCCCGCGCCTTCGACGACGCCGACTTCGCGGTGGCCGTCGTCGGCTACCTGATCATGCGGGTGGCGCTCACCCTCCAGTGGCTGCGGGCCGCGCACGGCGAGACGGGGGCGGCGCGCGTGGCCGCGCTGCGCTTCGCCGCCGGACTCGTCGTGGTGCAGGTGGGCTGGGTGGGGCTGCTGTGGCTGCCCGACAGCGCGAGGACCTGGGGGTTCCTGGTCCTGGTGGTGGCCGAACTCGCCGTGCCGGTCTACGCCGAGAGCCGCCACGAGACGAGCTGGCATCCGCACCACACCGCGGAACGCTACGGCCTGTTCACCATCATCGTGCTCGGCGAGACCATCGCCGCCGCCACCGTGGCCGTGCAGTCGGCCCTGGACGAGTCGGCGGCGCTCGACGAGCTGCTGCCGATCGCCGCGGGCGGACTGGTCATCGTCTTCGCCGCGTTCCGGATCTACTTCGCGGTGCCGATCCACGCGCACCTGCGCTCCGACCGGCAGGCGTTCGTCAGGGGCTACGGCCACTACCTGATCTTCGGCTCTGCCGCGGCGATCGGCGCGGGCATCGAGGTGGCGGTCGAGCAGGTCACCCACCACGCCCACATCTCCACGCTCGCGGCCTCGCTCGCCGTCACGTTGCCCACCGCCCTGTTCATGGTCACGGTGTGGCTGGTGCACGCCCGCCACTTCAAGCGCGGCGCGGCCGAGAACCTGGTCCTTCCGGCGGGCGCGCTGCTGGTCCTGCCCGCGAGCTTCGCCGGGCACTGGGCCGTCCCGCTGACCGGCCTGGTCGCGGCCTGCACCGTGGCCGCGGGGACGTACCTCGTCGTCCGGGAGGCGGCGACGACCGGTACCCGGTGATCGGCGGGGCCGGGATCGCGGCAGCCTGATTAGGCTGGGGGCGCCCGGACGGCGTGGTCCGGGCGCCCCCAGCGTTTTTTTGCGTACGGCAGGAGTCCGGCACATGGCAGAGCGCAAGCCGATCGAATCATGGCTCACCGACATGGACGGCGTCCTCATCCACGAGGGCACGCCCATTCCGGGCGCCGATGCCTTCATCAAGCGGCTCCGCGAGTCGGGCAGGCCCTTCCTGGTCCTGACGAACAACTCGATCTACACCGCCCGCGACCTGCACGCCCGGCTCTTCCGCATGGGCCTGGACGTGCCGGTCGAGAACATCTGGACCTCGGCGCTCGCCACCGCCCGGTTCCTCGACGACCAGCGGCCCGGCGGCACGGCGTACGTCATCGGCGAGGCGGGCCTGACCACCGCGCTGCACGACATCGGTTACGTCCTGACCGACCACGATCCCGACTACGTGGTCCTGGGCGAGACGCGCACGTACAGCTTCGAGGCGCTCACCAAGGCCATCCGGCTCATCAACGCCGGCGCCCGCTTCATCTGCACCAACCCCGACGAGACCGGCCCGAGCCGGGAGGGGCCGCTGCCCGCCACCGGCGCCGTCGCCGCGCTGATCACCAAGGCGACCGGCAAGGAGCCGTACTTCGCCGGCAAGCCCAACCCGCTGATGATGCGGACCGGGCTCAACGCGATCGGCGCGCACTCCGAGACCAGCGCGATGATCGGTGACCGGATGGACACCGACGTGCTCGCCGGCCTGGAGGCGGGCATGGAGACGTTCCTGGTGCTGACCGGTCTGACCGGCCCCGCCGACGTCGACCGCTACCCGTTCCGGCCCTCGACGATCGTCGACTCGATCGCGGACCTCGTCGACCGCGTCTGACGGCCGTCACCCGTTCCGCAGGTGGCTCCAGGGGCCCGTACGGCCCAAGGCCGGGCCTCTGGAGATGCGGAAACGGCCCGTACCGGTGAATCTTCCTAGTACCAGGAGGTTCACTATGCGTTCGATACAACTTGCTCTGTGTGCCGGCGTGGCGGCTGCGGCGGTCATGGCGCCCGCGGCCGCCGCACACGCCGCCCCCGCCGGCGACGACGCCGAGGGGCGGGTCCACGTCACCCCGTCCACCATCGCTCCGGGCGGAGAGGTGGATCTGCGGGTCGACGTGTGCCGGGGCAGACACGCCACCGGTACGTCCGACGCCTTCGCCTCGCCCGCCCACTTCAGCCCCGCGGCGGACCGGGGCGACCTGTTCGCCGAGGCCCGCGTCCGGTCGGACGCCGAGGCCGGCGACTACGACATCTGGGTCCGGTGCAAGGACGGCGGCCGGGCCACCGGCACCGTCACGGTGGTGCACCACCACAACCCGACGCACCACCCGACCCACCACGCGACCCCCATCGCACCCGTCCACGCGGGCGGCGGCGGCACGGCCGAGGTGGCCGCTGCCGAGGAGGGCGGCCCGGGTACGCCGCACACCGTGATCGGCCTCGTGCTCGCGGGCGTCGCCGCGGTGGCCGTGGCATACCGGTCCGTACGCCGTCGTCGTACGGACTCGGACTGACATGTCCGCCGAGGACCGCCCGGCCGGGGGCGGCGGACGGCTGCTGACGGGTGTCGCGTGGGCCGTGCTGCTGCTCGGGCTGTGGCTGTGGGGCCGGGGCGTGACCGACGGGCCCGGCGGCAGCTCGGCGCCCACCACCGGAGACGTGGCCGCGGTCGGCCGCCCGCTGGGAGCACCGCTGCCTCCCGCGCACGCCCCCGTCGGGGGCGCGGCGCCGAAGAGCCTGGCGGTGCCCTCCATCGGCGTCTCCGCCCCGATCGTGCCCCGAGGGCTCGACGCGTCGGGCGCCGTCGATCCGCCGCCGTACCACCAGCCGACGCAGGTCGGCTGGTACGAGGGCGGAACGCTGCCCGGCGCCGCGGGGGTCGCCCTGTTCGTCGGCCATGTCGACACCGAGAGCAAACCGGCCGTCTTCTACGGTCTGAGCGCCGCCCGCCCGGGCGAGAAGGTCCGGGTCGCGGGGGCCGGCGGCCAAAGCCTGGAGTTCACCGTCGACGACATCCAGGTCTTCACCCGCGAACGCTTCGACCCGCAGAAGGTGTACGGCCCCCGCCGGAGCGACCGGGCGGAACTGCGCCTGATCACCTGCGGGGGCACATACGACAAGAAGGCCCGCACCTACACGGCCAACGTCGTGGTGTCGGCCTACCTCACCGGTACGGGCAAGGGCTGACCGGCCGCCGTTACGCCGCCACCGGCGCGGCCGCCGGAGCCGTGCGTCCGGCGGCCCGCAGGCCCAGCGCCCCGAAGACCCCGGCGAACACGGCCCACAGCACCGCGTGCGAGGCCAGCGACAGCATCCGGAAGTCCCACAGCAGCGTCGCCGCCACCGGGACCTCGTCCGGGTTGCCCGGCAGCGCGAAGAGCACCGCGAGCGTGGCGACCGCCGTGACGGCCACCGCGACCTGGCGCACCGGCAGCGACCGGTCGGCGAGGCGTACGTACACCTGCCACGCCAGCACCATGCCGAGGACGCCGATGACGACGGCGGCCAGCCACAGGGACTGGCGGTCCTGGACGGTGCCGGAGTCGCCGACGCCCGGCGGGTTGGCCGGGTACCGCAACCCCGGCAGCAGCGAGACCGCCACGAAGGCGGCGGCGCCGAAGGTCAGGGCGCGCGGCCACGGCCGCTCGCCGAGACCCGTCCGGCGGTGCACCAGGGCGTACGCGAGGGCGAACAGGACGCCCAGCGCGAGCCCCGCGACGACCGCCGTGACGACGAGCCCGAGGTGCTGGGTGGAACGGGAGAACAGTTCTTCGTGGTGCTGCACGGCCGTGGCGGCCGCGTCGTGCGTGTGCTCCCCGGCGGACCGTGCCTCCTCCAGGCGGATCGCACGGTCCATCAGGGGCTCGGCCAGCAGGAGCGAGAAGAGACCGGCGGCTAGACCGGCCGCCCCGCCCGCCGCGAGCCCGCGGCCGAGCAGGGGCAGTAGAGGGGTCGACATGGTGCTTGCGGCCCCGATCAGTGGCAGGGGGCACCGAAGAGGTGCCGGCCGTCGTGCGAGAACTCGTGCAGGTAGTCGCCGGTCGCGGAGACGACCGTGCCGTTGTCCATGAAGACCGCGTAGAGCGCGACCAGGGCGATGATCGCGGCGGCGGCCATGATCAGCCAGTCACGGGTGGTGGTCGTGGCGGACTCGACCGCCGCGGTGTCGGTGTGCTGCGCCGTGTGCAGTGACATACCGGTGTGCCTCCTTCTGGGGTTTCCACGCCCCAAATCAGGAGGACGACGGGTCAGTTCCTGACTTCCGTACGGGCAGGCCTTCGGCTCTCGTACGGTCACAGTGGCGGGACCGTCCCGGGCTCTCACCGGGTTCCTGTCCACCGTCGCCTCGATGTGTGTGGAGTTGTCCTCACGGAGAGTCCCAGCCCGGCTGAGCACTGTCAACAGGCCGGTGCCCGCACGCCCCCGGCCCCCGGCCCGTGTGTCAGGATGGTTTCGACCGGATGTGTCCGGGGAGGGGCCGGGGGGCCTTCAGGAAATCTTCAGCGCGTCTTGGGCGCAGCCAAGGGGGAGTGGATGTACGGCAGTTACACCGGCCGTAGGCGCAAGGGTGTCCGGGTGGCCGCGGTGGGGGCCGTGGGGGCCGCGCTGCTCCTGGCGGGCTGTTCCTCCTCCGGGGGTGACGGCGAGGACGGCACGAGCCTGCCGCCGCTGAAGCAGCAGCCGAAGGGCAGCGACCCGTACTGGGTCAATCCGGAAGGAAACGCCGCGAAGCAGGTGGCGGCGTACACCGAGGACGGTGACGACGAGAAGGCCCGTCTCATCCGGAAGATCGCCGAGCAGCCGACCGCCGAGTGGATCGGCCCGGACAACGCGGAGGCGCAGGCGAGGGGATACACCGAGGCGGCCGAGAAGGCCGACCGCGACGCCCTGCTCGTCCTCTACAACATCCCGCACCGCGACTGCGGCCAGTTCTCGAAGGGCGGCGCCGCCGACGGCAACGCCTACCGCACCTGGGTCGACCAGGTGGCGAAGGGCGTCGGGGACCGCCCGGCCACCGTCGTCCTGGAGCCGGACGCGGTGCTGCACCTGGTCGACGGCTGCACGCCCGACGAGTTCCACGAGGAGCGGTACGACCTCCTCAAGGGCGCCATCAAGCGCCTCAAGCAGCAGCCGAAGGTGAAGGTGTACCTGGACGCGGGCAACGCGGGCTGGAAGTCCCCCGACGCGCTGTTCGAGCCGCTCCAGTGGGCGGGCATCGCGGACGCGGACGGCTTCTCGGTGAACGTCTCCAACTTCCAGACCACCGGGGTCAGCAAGGAATTCGGCAAGAAGCTGTCGGCGAAGGTGGGCGACAAGCCCTTCGTCATCGACACCAGCCGCAACGGCAACGGCCCGTACACCGGGGGCGACCCCGCGGAGAGCTGGTGCAACCCGCCGGGCCGCGCGCTCGGTGAGAAGCCGACCACCAAGACCGGTGACGAACTGGTCGACGCGTTCCTGTGGATCAAGCGCCCCGGCGAGTCGGACGGCGACTGCAAGGGCGGCCCGAAGGCCGGCGAGTGGTACGAGGAGTACGCGCTCGAACTGGCCCGCAACGCGAAGTAGCCGCGCGGGAACGCGAAGGGAGGGCCGCCCCGCGGGGCGGCCCTCCCTTTTCCGTACCTCCGTGCCGGGAGGCCCGGTGTGCCCGCGGGCCCTGACGAGTCAGGGACCCCAGGGGCCGTACGGGCCTAGGGGACCTCGATCCAGGTGCCCTCGGACGGCGTGCCCTGATCGTCCGTCACGAACAGCATGTAGTAACCGGACGGCACGAGCGCCCGGTTCTCCGGCACCGTGACCGAGATGCCGCCCTTCGTCTTCTTCATCTCCAGCGCGACCGTGCGCTGGTCGACGTCGGTGACGTGGGTGACGGCGCTCGGCCGCATCAGCTTCGCGTCCTTGATGGAGGCGGCGTGCGCCGACGTGAAGGTCGCGGTGCCGCCCCGCTCGATCTTCTTCGGTCCGCCCGTGAGCTTCGGCCGCGCGTCGCGGAAGAGGTACGGCGGCGTGTAGATCTCGATGCGCTGCTCGAAGACGCCGGGCCGGGTGTTGGCCTTGTCGGAGTACAGCGAGTCGGACCCGAAGATCATGACGCGCCCGTCGGGGAGCAGCAGCGACCCCGAGTGGTAGTTGCGGCCCACGGCCGGGTCGGCCACCCGGCGGTACCTGCCGGTCTCGGCGTCGTACAGCCGCGCCTGGAGGATGTCCGAGCCGCCGCGCCCGCGGTAGTCGTTGGAGCCGCCGGTGATCAGGACGGTGTCGTCCGGCATCAGGGACGCGCTGGGGTAGCGGGTGCCCTGGTCGAGCGAGTCGCCGTCCCGGAAGCGCGGGTTCGCCTCCTTGAGGTCGACGAGCCGTGACTTCTCGCTGGACTTCTCGGACTCGCCGACGCCGCCGCCGCCGATGACCATGTATTTCTCGTCCTGAGCGGGAGGCAGCCGCACGGTCGCGGAGGTCTCCATCATGTCCGGGTCGCTCAGGCCGGGGATCTTCTTGAACTTGTTGGTCTTCAGGTCCCAGACGCCCGGCTCGCGGCCCTCGTCGGCGGGTCCGTACCCGGCGTTGGAGCCCGAGTAGAAGAGCTTGCCGTCGTTCATCAGGAAGATCGCGGGGTACGTCGGGAACTTCCTGATGACCCCGGTGTACTTCCACTTCTTCGTGGCGGGGTCGTAGATCTCGTCCTTGCCGGGGACGATCTGGCCGATCTCGTCCAGGCCGGACAGGGACAGGACCTTGCCGTCCTCCAGCGTGGTGAGCGTCGGATACCAGCGGGCCTCGTTCATCGGGTCGACGGTGATGTACTTCTCCGCCACCGGGTCGAACTCGTAGGCCTCCTTGATGCCCTGGAAGTCCTTCTTGTCGAGGGCCAGCTTCTGCGCGATGCCGTAGACGTTCTTGGCGTCGGTGCCCGTCAGGCCGTGGACCCGGTAGTTGTCCTCGGTGCCGGACTCGTACTTCTTGCCCGACGCCTTGGCCTCGACGTAGATGCGGCCGAGCCCGGCCTCCGTGCGCAGGAAGCGGCCGGTCTGCTTGTCGAAGATCTTCTTCGCCTTCTCCACGAGGACCGGGTCCTTGGAGACGTACGTCTTGCCGTTCTTCTTGCCGGTGAAGATCGTGCCCGCGGGCAGCGTCTTCGGGGCGTCCGGGTCCTCGTTGTGCACGATCATCAGGCCGCCGGCCTTGGTGACGTCGCCCTCGAGCTTCTCGTACCGCTTGGTGCCGCCCGCCACCAGCAGTTTCCCGTCGGGCAGCTGGGTGTGCCCGGCGCAGAACATGTCCTTGGGCGTCGGGATCTTCTTGTACGTGTCGGTCTCGGGGTCCCAGAGCACCGACTCGAACTTCTTGGCGTCGAAGTTCTTCTGGTTGTTGCCCGACCCGGCGATCAGCAGCACCTTCCCGGTGTGCAGCAGGGCCGCGTGGATCGTGTTGATCCGGAACTCCGACGGCACGTCGAGGAAGTCCCAATGGCCGTTGGCGGCCTTGTACTCGGGCCGGTTGATCTTGTAGTCGTGGTACTGCTCCGAACCGAAACGGTAGAGCGCGGGCCCGTTCATCCCCGCCAGAGCGAGCACCACCACACCCGTTATCGCCAGGCGGCGGGTGCGGCGGCTCGGACGGTACTTCATTTCTTACGTCCCCCAAGGGCGATCTGCATGGTCTGGTCGGAATCGGCCCACGTGGGCTTCTGCTGCGGCAGGTGAGCCTCGGGCGGGGGACCGGCAGGCGGCTCGGACTGGTTCGGCGGCGCCCCGTGCCTGCCGCGCCCCTTCCGCTTCTTCTTCTCGTCGCGGACGGTCCAGCGCCAGGCGAAGATCGGCGCCGCCGTGATCGTCAGGGCGAGCGTGGCCCAGGTGATCATCGCGGGGTGGTCGTGGCCGAGGAAGAAGGAGGAGACGAGGGACCCGCCGAAGACCAGGATGAAGAACAGGTGGATACGGAAGGTGCCGAAGAGCGTGTCGGGGCTGGAGGAGTCGCCCTTCGGCGTCACCACGAAGCCGGACTTGCGGCGCAGCACGGCGTCCATCAGCGAGCGCGCGTAGATCGGCGCGGAGAGCGCGGACATCACCATGCCGGCCAGGCCGCCGGAGCCCTCGGGCTCGTGCGGCGAGACGTTGTGGCGGCGGTTCCAGATGTAGAGGCCGATCTGGAGCGCGGAGGCGTTGCCGTACAGCATCATCCAGATCGCCGGGTCGATCTGGACGCCCGAGGCGCCCATGCCCAGGAACAGGGCACAGCTGAGTGCCGCGAGGATCCAGTTCAGGGCGGACATCGGGTAGAAGATGATCATCATCGTGTAGTTGAAGAGCTTGCCCGCGGGCAGCGAGCCGTAGCCCCTCCAGTACTGCTTGAGGATCGTCTCGTACGTACCGCGCGACCAGCGCAGCTGCTGCGTGAAGAAGTCCGTCCACGCGGTCGGGCCCTCGCCGACGGCCAGCACGTCGGGCGTGTAGACCGAGCGCCACTTCCGGCCGGTGGCCGGGTTCTTGGCGCGGTGGATCTCGAAGCCCGTCGCCATGTCCTCGGTGATCGAGTCGTACAGGCCGCCGATCTGCTTGAGCGCGCTGATGCGTACGGCGTTGGACGTGCCGACGAACATCGGGGCGCCGTAGCGGTTGCCCGCGCGCTGGATCAGGGCGTGGAACAGGAACTGCTGCGACTCGGCGGCCTTGGTGACGAAGGTGTCGTAGTTGCCGTAGACCTGCGGGCCGATGACGAACCCGATGTCGGGGTCGCGGAAGTAGCCGAGCATCCGCTCCAGGTAGTTCGGCAGCGGCACGTGGTCGGTGTCGACGGACGCGAAGAAGTCGTAGGCGTCGCCGTGCGCGTCGAGCCAGGCGTTGTAGTTGCCGTGCTTGGTCTTGGCGCGGTGCGGGCCCTTGGCCTGGTTCCACTTCGCGACGCCCTTGCGGGAGAAGTGGTGCACGCCGAGGCGCTCGCAGACCTCCTTGACCGCCGGGTCGTCGCCCTCGTCGAGGAGCCAGACGTGCATCAGGCCGCGGTGGCGGATCCTGACCGCCGCCTCCAGCGTCTTCGTCACCATCTCCAGCGGCTCCTTGCCGGGCACGAAGGAGGTGAGGAAGGCGACGCGGGTGCCGGTCTCGGGCACGACGGGGACGGGGTCCCGGGCGACCAGGGTCGCGTGCGCGTTCGACAGGACGTTCATCGTGCGGAAGAGCTCGATCAGGCCGATCGAGACCAGCATGACGATGTCGAGGATCAGCAGCGTGTCGTTCTTGAGGTTGGGATCGCGCTCGGTCCAGTGCCCGGGCTGCATCAGCCAGACGAACAGGCCGAGGGACACCAGCGGCGCGGCGCACAGCAGCAGGGCGGCGCGAACGCGGTGCGGCTCCTGGGAGAGCAGCGAGCGGTACTGCACGGTGTACGGCTTGGCCGGGTCGGGCTGGGTCAGCGGTCCGGCGAGCCGGCTGTAGTGCTCGTAGTCGTACCGCGGCAGCGGCTTCTTCTGCCGTATGCGCGACCCGCCGGTCCGCAGCTGCGGGGGCACCCGGAGCTGCGCCGTCCGGGAAGGGTCGTTGTTGTGCCGGGCGCCGGTCGGCGTCGACGTCATGAGTCATCCCCCCGCACGCATGCTGGCTGCGTGTGTTCGTCGGTCTCTTCGCCCGGTGCCGGTCCCCCTCGACCATGCCGGACGCACAGGTGGCCTGCTGTCATCCCTTCAGACATGGGACGACAACCTTCCGGTTGCATGATGCCCGTCCCGGAATCCGTTCATGAACCGGGCCCCCGCCCCCTGCGTTCCGTCAGCCCCCCGGCTGCCGGCCCCGCCCCCCAACTCGCCGGAGCCCCGCGCCCCGTGGGCGCCGCAGACTCCAGGACAGGGTCTACGACCCCCGCCTTGATCGCAAGGGCGATACAAGGTGTTTACCGGTCATACGAGGGCTTTGGGGGCCGTCTGTGATCGCCTTGCGACATGGGTTCGACGCGAGGGCGACACGCCCGGAGTGTCCGTAAATCACCGAAGCCCCCTCACGCTCGGTGAGGGGGCTTCGACGCCATGTGCGCCGCCAGGGACTCGAACCCCGGACCCGCTGATTAAGAGTCAGCTGCTCTAACCAACTGAGCTAGCGGCGCCTGTCTGACCCGGAGAACTTTACCCGACCGTCGCGGGTGCTCGGAACCGGCCACGCCGCGTACTGTCCATTTGATTATCATTTGGACCGTCAACATGCGTTATGTCCGGACAGTTGAAACACTGTCACCCGTGCAGATCCGCCAGAAAAACCCACGGGAGGGGAACCGCATGACGATGCCGGTTTTCGAGGAGTACGAACCCGCGGCCGACTGCGGCTGCCCCGGCTGCGCCCAGGAACGCCGGGCCGCCGCCCTCGGCCTGACGGTCGCGGCCGGTGGCCACCCGGCCGCCCACGGGGCCCGCCGCGCGCTGGTGCTCGCCACCGCCGCGGGCGTGGTGCTCGGCGGCGGCGCGGGCGGCGCGGCGAGCGCCGTCGCCCCCGGACACGCGCCGGCCCACACGGGAGCCGACCACGACCCGGCGACTCCGCAGGGCGGCCCGGGCCCGCTGCACGGCGGCCGGCCCGGCCAGGCGACCCCGACCGCGCACGCGACCACGACCACCACGCGACCGGCCCTGCGGTTCACGACCAGGGCGGAGATCATCGAACGCGCCAAGCGCTGGCTGGACGCCAGGGTGCCGTACAGCATGGAGCGGTACTGGGGCGACGGGTACCGGCAGGACTGCTCGGGCTACGTCTCGATGGCCTGGAACCTCGACGGCAACGAGTGGACGGGGAGCCTCGCCCAGTACGGCACGCTCACCGCCAAGGAGCAGCTGGAGCCCGGCGACATCCTGCTCTTCCACAACCCGGCCGATCCGAACAAGGGATCGCACGTCACGATCTTCGGCGGCTGGACCGACTCCTCCCTGACCCACTACATCGCGTACGAGCAGACCCGCCCGCACACCCGCAGGCTGGCCACCCCGTATGCCTACTGGAACAACTCCTCGCGCTACGTCGGCTACCGCTACAACGGGCTCAGCGGCGGGGCCGCCGGCGGCGGGGCCACCGCGACGGCCTATCCGGGCGCGAAGTTCTTCGGGCCGGGCGCCAACAACCGGTACGTCACCCGGCTCGGCAAGATGCTCGTCGCCCGCGGCGGCAAGCGGTTCTACAGCCAGGGCCCCGGGCCGGGCTGGGGCGAGGCGGACCGGGGCGCCACCGAGGCGTTCCAGCGCGCGCAGGGCTGGCGCGGCGCGGAGGCGGACGGTCTGCCGGGCCCGCACACCTGGCGGCTGCTCGTCCAGAACCTGGGCAAGGACATCCCGCCGGCGGACGGGCCCGGCCAGGGCGACGGAGGCGGCGGCACCGGCACCGGCCCGGCGGTCGGCGCCACGGCGTTCCCCGGCCGCCAGTTCTTCAGGCCCGGCCGGTCGAACGAGTACGTCGAGAAGCTCGGCAGGCAACTGGTGAAGAAGGGATACGGCAAGCACTACACCTCGGGACCCGGCCCGCGCTGGACCGAGGCGGACCGGCGCAACGTCGAGGCGTTCCAGCGCGCCCAGGGCTGGCGCGGTGCGGCGGCCGACGGATACCCGGGCCCGCAGACCTGGCGGCGGCTCTTCGGATGACGGCATGACGGAGGAACGATGAGCACCACGACTTCAGAGACCTCGGAGCCGGACGGCTCCGGCGCGGCGGCCGCTCCCGGGCGTCCGGGCGCCGACACCGCGTCGAGGGCCCCGGTCATCAGGAACGAGTCCACCGTCGAGATCCCGGTGCACCTGCTGTTCCGCGACGACAGCGGTCCGGCCGGGCTCACCCTGCCGCCGGGCGCGTCGGTGATCAGCCGCCGCAGGGGCACCGGCGAACAGCCGCGCGTTGCGGGCGCCGCCCGGCCGGGCCCCGGCGCGCCCGCGTCCGCCCGCACGCGGGCCCCCCGGCCCGCCGCGCCCCCCGACCCGGGGCTCGTCGAGCGGCCCGGGCCCGCGCTGCCCGGCTGGTGCGGGGTCGCGGTGGGGACGGGGGCGCTCGGGGCGGGCGCGGCGCTGGTGTGGTGGACGGGGGCGGTGCCGCCGCCGGCCGCCGTACTGCTGGGGCTGCCCGTCCGTCCGTACGACGGGATCGCGCTCGGGTCCTGGGCGGTGCTGGCCGCCCTGGTGACGGTCGTGCTGTTCGCGTTCGGCGGTCTGGCCCGGGGGCGGGTCGGGCACGCCTGGGTGCTCTCGCTGTTCGGCGACTACCGGGGGACCGTGCGCCGCAGCGGCCTGGTGTGGGTGAGCCCGCTGCTGTTGCGCCGCCGGGTCGACGTACGGCTGCGGCACTGGCGCAGCGAGCCGATGGAGGCCGTGGACGCGCACGGGGTCGCGCTGCGGGTCGTTGTGCTCGTGGTGTGGCGGATCAAGGACACGGCGCGGGCGGTGCTCGCCGTCGAGGACCACGTCCAGTACCTGCGCGAGCAGGTGGAGGCGGCGATGGCGCGGGTGCTGTCCCAGCTGCCGGCCGACGCCTTCCACGACAGCGCGCCGACCCTGCGCGACGCGGAGGCGGTCGGCGGCAGGCTGACCGGGATGCTGGCGGCGGAGGCGGCGCCGGTCGGCATCGATGTCTTCTCGGCGCAGCCGACGCGGATCGAGTACGCCCCCGAGGTCGCGGCGGCGATGCGGCGCAGGCGGGTCGCGGCGCTCGACGCGCAGCACCGCGACAGCGTGCTGACGTCGGTGGTGGACGCGGTGGACGACACGGTGACGCGGCTGACCTCGCGCGGGCTGGTCGAACTGGACGACTACGAGCGCAAGGCGCTCGTGAAGGATCTGACGGTCGCCTTCTACACGGGGCGTGGGGAGGGTCTGTGAACGCCCCCGCGATTGGTCTGGACATGTTCATGACGCGTTAATACATTGGAACTTGGTCTAGACCGCAAGACGCGCGCGCAGCACAGCTCACAGAACTGCCCCCACGTTCAGGAGCAAGCATGCGAATAAAGACAGGTGCGGCCGTGGTCGGCCTCGCGATGGCCGGGGTGTCCTTCCTCGCCACCGGCAGCGCGAGCAGCCACGGCTACACCGACGCCCCCATCAGCCGTCAGAAACTCTGTGCCAACGGCACGGTGACCGGCTGCGGCAACATCCAATGGGAACCGCAGAGCGTCGAAGGGCCGAAGGGATTCCCCGCCTCCGGTCCGGCGGACGGCAGGATCTGCTCCGGCGGCAACAGCCAGTTCGCCCAGCTCGACGACCCGCGCGGAGGCGCCTGGCCCGCCACCAGGCTCACTCCGGGCCAGGGCTACGGCTTCCGCTGGCAGTTCACCGCCCGGCACGCCACCAGCGACTTCCGCTACTACATCACCAAGAACGGCTGGGACTCCAGCAGGCCGCTCACCCGCGCGGCCCTGGAATCGCAGCCCTTCATGACGGTCCCGTACGGCGGTCAGCAGCCGCCCTCCACCCTGACCCACCAGGGCACGGTCCCCACCCAGAAGACCGGGCGGCACATCATTCTGGCGGTCTGGAACGTGGCGGACACGACGAACGCCTTCTACGCCTGCTCCGACGTCCAGTTCTGACGCCGGACAGCTCACTCCCGGGGCCGAGGAGCCCCGCCGGGGGGGGGGGGGGGGGGGAGGGGAAAAGCTGTGTCCTGACGCCCCTCTGGGAATTCAACGCCCCCTCTGGAAG
>NZ_JBWKLQ010000019.1:83101-89755 GCF_056429965.1 Streptomyces sp. NPDC046122
GGATTCTTGTTCCAACGGAGGACCGCTCCCCTCCTGGGGCTGGTACCCCCTCCGCTTCGGGTCTCCGGCCCCCCCCCCCCCTCCCCCCCCCCCACTCCGGCGCGCCCGTCACCTGCCCTGGCGGCAGCTGCTGAGGGGAACACGAGAAAGACCCCCGCTTCCGCGAGGGTCTTTTCCGTCTGTGCGCCGCCAGGGACTCGAACCCCGGACCCGCTGATTAAGAGTCCGATGGAGGAGGAGTCGGACGGTGCCGAATGATGCCGCGCCGGACCGTTTTCGCAGGTCAACCGGTGTCAGTTCGTACCGGCCACAACCGGTTCTCGACGGGGCGGTCCGGCGCCGCCGTTAGCCCGGTGCTAGCACGGCTGCGCTTGATAGTGCTGGGCATCAAGTCGAACGCCAACAACCTCGAACACGCAAGCGTCCAACGGCGGATGCAGCCTGCGCTCACGATGACATGACCCGAATCAACCACGGCCTGGGAGCGAGTCAACAAGCACGAAAGTTTCAAGTGGGGATGACAGCACCCAACAACATCCACGAGCACATGAAAATCTCAGTGGTATGGGAGCAGATGCGGGAGGGGGCTGGGGCCTCCCCCTGAGTGGTGGACACGCTGATACTGGATCTGCTTGATCCGGAGGAAGCGAGAAGACCGCCGATGGCGCTAAAGGACTATTCGGACGAGTTCAAGGCCGACGCTGTGGCCCTGTACGAGTCCACACCCGGGGCGACGTACAAGAGCATCGCCGCTGACCTGGGCATCAACCGGGCGACCCTGCGGGAGTGGGTGCTGCGGGACCGCGAGCGCCGTGGCGTCACCGCTGCGGGTGCGAAGCCGGCCGCCGGCCACCGGGCGGCGGTGCCGTCCGCTGATCCGGACGAGCGGGTCCGGCGGCTGGAGGCTCGGGTGGCCGAGCTCGAGGCCAGTGAGCGCAAGCTCGCCACCGAGCGGGACATTCTTCGCAAGGCGGCCAAGTATTTCGCCGGAGAGACGAACTGGTGACCAGCCGCTTCCAGTTCGTTGACGACCACCGGGCCACCTACGAGGTGAAGCGGCTGTGCCAGGTCCTGGCCCGTGAACTGCTGACGCTGCCCATCTCTACCCGGCAACGTGAGCTGTTCATAGCCGAGTTCATCCCCATGCCGCCCGCCGGCCTGACGACTGATCGGGTCGCCAGCAACGTCGAGGAGGCCCGTAAGGCCATTCGAGACATTCTGGCGTCTCCCACTTCGGTTTCGGTCTCACACACCGCCTACGGGCTCGTCCAGGCCGCTGGCGAGTACTTGGATCACGTCCGCCGCTCCCGCACTTGGGAAACCAAGCTCAACCGCACGCTCATCCGGCCGGAGCCGCTCAAGGCTCACGCGCTAAAGCTGGCGCGGAAGGTGGTAGCGGCCTGACAACACGCTTCCAATGTGACCCGGACCGGCTTCTGTCGGTCCGGGTCCTTTCCATCAAATAAACGAGGGTTTTCATCATGCCTACAACTTCCCGGACTCATACTCAGCGCCTGGACGAACTCCGAGCGATCCTTCGTGAAGACTACGGCCAAGAATTTGACCTGGCCGAGGTTACAGAAATTGCCGACTGGCTCACGCGGTTCTACACCGCCTTAATCAAGCTGGCTGTGCAGCGTCGAGTGGCTGAGCATGAAGCCGTCAAGGGCGACAACTCTTGAATAATTCCAGGAAGGTCGCATAATGGCCGGGCGGGGAACCCATTAACTATCCGGAATTGCCGGAGAAGGAGGTTCTACGAGCAACAATGAAAAATTACCATTAGCTGTCATCCTGGTCAGGGTGTCGAGCAAAGAGCAAGAACAAGAGGGCTACTCGCTACAAGCCCAGGAGCGCTTTCTGCGCGACTACTGCGAGCGAGCTGGCTTGAAAGCTGTTAAGCCGTTCCATATTTCCGAGACGGCGTCGAAGGTCGATCAGCGCAAGACGTTCAACGAGACCATGGCCTATCTGAAGAAGCACCACATCTTGCACTTTGTCTGCGAGAAGGTGGATCGCCTGCTGCGAAACTTCAAAGACACCGTCATGGTGGAGGAGTGGCTGGAGGGCGACGACATGCGCCGGCTGCACTGTCCCAAGAACTCGCTCGTGCTTCACAAGAACTCGTCTTCACAGGACAAGTTCGTCTGGGGCATGCATGTGGTGGTAGCCAAGAACTACACCGACAACCTGAGCGAGGAAGTACGTAAAGGGCAACTGGAGAAGATCCGACAGGGCTGGTTTCCGGCAACCCCGCCACCCGGCTACGAGAACGTGGTGGAGGGCGGCAAGCGGATCCAGCAGGTCGTACCGAAGGTTGCACCACTCGTCGTCGAAATGTTCAAGCTAGCTACGACTAAGCGCTACACCGTGAAGTCCTTAGCGCGGGAGATGACGAAACGCGGGCTGTTGATAAACGGGAAGCCAATCAAGGGTGACCGGGTCTTCCGGATGCTGCACAACCCGTACTACGTCGGCGTGATCCAGTGGAATGGAAGGCAATCCCCCGGCAGCCATGAGCCGATCATTGCAGTGGAGCTGTTCGAAAGAGTCCAGCGGACGTTGTCGCGGAGTGCCACACAGATTCAGCACTACCGCAAGCACCATCCTCTGTTTCAGGGGCTGGTCACATGCTCGGCGTGCAAGGGTTTGGTTGTCTGGGAAACCGCTAAGGGCTACTGGTACGGCAAGTGCCCGAAACCGCGAGCGTGCAGCCGGCGGCGCTTCGTCAGGCAGGAGGTAGTTGAGCAACAGCTGACCATCTGCTTGAACCGACTCAAAGCCCCCCGGCCTCGCCTCACCGCTTGGCTCAAGAGGGAGCTTGAGGCCGGCCTGCGATCCCAGTTGTCGCTGCAACAGGCTGCCGCGGAGGGTCTCAAGCACGAAGAAAGCCGAATCAAGGCCAAGCTAACCCTGCTCTACGACGACCGTCTTGAAGGTCGGGTCAGTGCGGGCGAGTACGACATGAAAGCGGTCTCGCTTCACTCTCAGCAGGCGGACATCTCTCGACAGCTCCGATCACTAGAGTCGGAAGACATGTCCTACCTCGAAAGCGCCTTTAGCTTTGTTGAGATGACTCAGCAGGCGGCTGATGAGTTTACAAAGTCCACGGATGGCGACCGAAAGCGTGAGTTGATCACTGAGCTGTTTGACAAGCTCGCTCTTGACGGTGAACAGCTACAGCCGGTCTACAACCCACGTGCCGCCTGGCTACTGGACGAAGTCCTGCCGATGGCGGGACCCGGAAACGATAAATTCGGACAAGGCGATTCCGACTCTGGGAAGACGAAAAAAGCCCCGGTTGGGGCTTCTCGTTCTTCTTGGCGGGCGGTCGCTAACAGTATTCGTACTTTGTTCGCCGATGATAGTCAATAGCTGACTGAACTTCTGGGCAGGTCAGCTGACTGCTTAGTATCTTGTGCCAACCGAAGCAACCTACATTGTTCCCCGCGCGGGGAGCCTCGGTTGGTTGTCTTTATATGGCCGCACCAATGGAATCTGTCCCATTACTAGCTCGGCGTCCCGGAGTGCATCGACTTGCTCAGGGCTTCCGCTCCAGGCGGGTGACCAGATCATTGAGCGGCTTGGTACCAGCCCCGATAACCAAGCCAGTCACCAACAGGTCCAGCCAATACCAGGGCCTGGCATCGGCGTGCAAGATTGTCCTGAGCAAGAGGATGTTGCTCGATGCCACCAAGAGAAAGCCGATGGCGGAGGCAACTCCCCAGGTGATCAACGCGGTTGCGTTGCGAGCCGCACTCAGAGTCCTTTCGGCCGTGCTGAGCTCCTCAGCACTGGCTCCCACAACTTTCTTCGCGTCAAGATCCGTCCTGGCGACTTCACTGTCAGGCCCAAGCTTCGGTGCGAATGGCTGGATGAGGCGCTCGATAGCAAGGGCGAAGACGAACAGCATGGCGAACATACTGACGTTTCCAGCGACCCGATACGGATCAGCCTTGTCGAAGAACCAGATATGTACCCCGAAGGCCAAGCCGTAGCCGACGCCGGCGATAACGTAGCCGATGAACCCTGCCACGCCCGATCCCATCTGCGCCCGGGGCTTGGGCTCTACCGGTTGCGTTTGCAGCTGTGTTGGCTCCATTTGCGTCACGGCCCCCTCATGCTCAAATTTCTCGTACCAAGGCACACCGCTTGGTGTCGGCGAACGGCCCTGCCGCCTTGCCACTGACGGCTGGAAAGCAATGGAGGTTCGAGGGCCCAGCTACTGCATGAGCCTCCTCGTCCATCGTCACTCCGATGGCCAGCGACCGCGACTTGTGTCGCGACGGGGCGGTTGGGCTGCTACACCAGCGCTGAGCGAGCGGTGTCTTGAGGCGGTAGCAACCCGCGCCTGCCGCTACACCCCTACCGCCAGGCAACCCACAGATACTCGCTGAGTGAGCAATGGGAAGCATTATGGCCGCTATACAACACGTCACCGGCAGCGAAGACTTCGATCTGCCGGCCCAGAGGGCGGACAGCTGACTAAGAAATCGACGGTGGCGCGGTCCCGCTGCCGAGAATCAAACTTCCGGCTGTTGACCGTCCAGTGAGCGCAGGGCAGTGCCGCCCTGCTCTACGCGACCTGAGCCCCGACGAGTGTCACGACCGACGGGGCTCATTGGTTTTCACACGAGGCCGAGCGCTGACAGCGTGGTCAGGGCAGAGCCCCATGGAAACGGCAAACGCGCCTCCCCCGTAGGGGACGGCTTCGGCCAGGGAATGTCCTGGTGGCGTAGGTGAGGATGCCGGCCACAGTGGCCACGATGATCGAGGCGAGCGCGCAGATGATGACCAGCAACACTTTGCAAGTAGTTGGGTCGCCGCTTTGCGCAGTCGGCGGCCGAGCTTCGATGCAGTGGCATGGTCTCTGCGCGCTTGGTACGGCCTGATGTGGTGGGACTGAGCCTTGGGAGCCTCAGCAAGCAGCTACACGCTCCTTCTGGGGATCTCATATGCGGGTGGCCTGCCCGCTGCATGAGGCATGAGCGGATTAGGTGGGCTGGTGTGACGGGTGATGAGCAAGTGAACTTGCTTACTCATCGCTCTGCCAAAGTTCGCTATGAGATTCATAGTTGGGCGTGTCAGACTCCCGCCAAGCGCATCGGAAGGCAGGGGGCTGGGACTGTGGCCGGAGTGACACATGCCAAGGCGACGATCATCGCAGCGATCATCGGCGGAGTCGCCCTAGTGATCGCCGCGGCCGTCGCGTTGTTGGGCGGCGGTTCCGAGCAGAACAACTCGTGCAAGAACGAGCAGCAAACTGCGCAGAACTGCGGCCAGGGCAACGAAATCAACATCGACACGGAGACGTCCACACCAGCCTCACCGACGGCGACCTCCGCCCGCCCGTCTTCGTGAGAGGCGAGCGGGACGACGAACGTGAACCGTCTCAGGCGACGCGCCGCCAGTTACTGCACGGCGACGCTGCTGGTAGTGGTGGGTGGAGTTACTGGGTGCTCCGAGCAGAACAACTCCTGCGTCAATACCTATAACTGTGGCAACCGTAACCGCGTCTCGGAGAGTAAACAGCAGCAGACCCCGGCGGCGCCGACCACCAGTGAGCCAGTTTCACGGCCTCCGACCAGTGAGTCTGCGACTCCCCACGAACCAAATGAGCCCTCGACGAAGCCTTCTGTGCCGCCACCGAGCTCTAAGCCTGCTCCCGAATCTCCGGGATCTCATGTTATGTCGGTCGTTTCTCGAAGCAAGCTATACGTCAGGGCCGAAGAGTACGTTGACTTGGACGGACGCGAAACGGCACCAGAGCCAGATCCCAGCAGCCATGAATTCTACGTAACTGGGGCGGGGCAGTCCTTTCAATTCACCACAAAGGACGGTTCCCCAGGATCGGCAGCAGTCAAATTTGGCCTATTGGGCTCAGAGGACATCCCGAACTGCGCAGAACACCGGGGGGCCAGCGCGTATGTGTCCGTCGGTCAGTTGCAGGGAGGCGAAGGGCTCTGTGTGCAGACCAGCGAACAGCGATGGGTGCTAGTCCGGATGTCGAGCGAGGACTCGGTAGTCGATGGTTCAATCAAGCTCGAAGTTAACTACCTGAGGGCGCCATAAAGGCCGAAGCTAGATTGTCGTTCTACAGGGCGATCCTGACTCTCGTGATCTCGTCGCTGGCAACTCATGCAGGATACGGCGGTGACGTATCCTTCATCCCCGGCAGGCTCGAAATCCTGCCGGGCTCTTTCAACTCTATAGCGCGCCGCATCCACAAGTGCAGCCGGCGAGAGATCGCCAGCAACTGGGTTGTCACAGCATCAAGGTGGTCGACCGTGAGCGGTGACGTCCGATATCCAGCTGGCTTACTATTCAAAGCTACGAGCGAACCATCTCGCTCGGATGCCCAGGCGGCATGCACGTAGGCGTTACGAAGGTCCATCGACGCCTTGGTGTCATCCAGAATTGCGACAAGAACCTTTCGCATGGATTCATTGAGGTATGAGGCGTCTCGCGCATATTTGCGACACTTGTCCGCAAGCCTGCCAACGGTCAGTCCTTTGAGGGCAATGGCTTCAGACTCGTCCGCTGCCAGCACGTAACCAGTGAGCGTTTTCAGCGTGGCCACTGATCGGGTGACGCCGGTCAGGTCGAGGTGAGGGCCGCAACGCACAAAGCCCCCGTGCCGTTGAGGGAGGTGTT
>NZ_JBWKLQ010000020.1:0-79451 GCF_056429965.1 Streptomyces sp. NPDC046122
GGACCCTGTGGGAGAGTAGGACGCCGCCGAACAATCATTGTGGGAAAGCCCCGCACCTTTATGGTGCGGGGCTTTTCTGCGTTCCGGGGCCGGCGTCCCTGCCGCGCATGGGCAGGGCCCGGCGACCGAGTGACCCGTCTGCCGCTAGAGGCGGCCTCCCGCTTTGAGCGCGAGGTATGCGTCGGCCAGAGCGGGGGCCAGACCGTCAGGTGTGGCGTCTACGACCGTGACGTTGTGGCGGGTGAGTTTCTCCGCCGTGCGGCGGCGCTGTTCCTTGGCCTGGTAGGCGGCGGCGGCTTCGTACACCGCGTCCACGGTGCTCCGACCGGCTGCCATGTGCTCGACGCGGGGGTCGGACACCGAGGCCACCACGACGGTGTGCCGCCGGGTGAGCTGGGGGAGCACCGGGAGGATGCCCTCTTCGACGGGGGCGGCGTCCAGGCCCGTGAGCAGCACGATCAAGGAGCCGCGGGGGGCGTTGGCCAGGGCGGTCGCGCTCAGACCTCGGGCGTCGGTTTCCACCAGCGCGGGTTCCAGCGGAGCCATGGCGTTGACCAGAGCCGGCAGGACGTCCCCTCCGGTGCGGCCCTGTACCTGGGTGCGGGTGCGACGGTCGTAGGCCAGCAGGTCCACGCGGTCGCCGGCCCGGGAGGCCAGAGCTGCCACGAGAAGGGCCGCGTCCATGGAGGCGTCCAGTCGGGGTACGTCGCCGACGCGCCCGGCGGATGTGCGGCCGGTGTCGAGGACGATCAGGATGTGGCGGTCACGTTCCGGGCGCCAAGTCCGTACGGCCACCGAGTTCTGTCGAGCTGTCGCGCGCCAGTCGATGGAACGGGTGTCGTCGCCGGGTACGTAATCGCGGAGGCTGTCGAACTCCGTGCCTTCGCCACGGGTCAGGACGCTGGTGCGGCCGTCGAGTTCGCGCAGGCGAGCCAGTTTCGAGGGGAGATGCTTCCTGCTGTGGAAAGGCGGGAGGACACGAACCGTCCAGGGGGCCTGGTGGCTGCCCTGGCGAGCCGCGAGACCGAGTGGGCCGTACGAGCGAACGGTGACGCGGTCGGGGTGGCGGTCGCCGCGACGCGTCGGGCGCAGGGCGGTTGTCAGGCGGCGGCGTTCTCCCGCCGGGACGCGCAGCTCGTGCCGGGACGCTGTCTGCTCGGTGCCGGGGGCCCAGCTGCTGGGCGGCCAGGCGTCGCGGAGCCGGCCACGCAGGGGCCGGCCAGAAGGGTTGGTGACGGTCAGCTCGATCTGGGCATCGTCACCCAGCCGAACTGAGGTGTCACCACTTCGGGTGAAACGGAGCTTTCGCACTGGTGCGGCCAGAGCGTAGTCGCACACAATTGCGAGTGCGAGGGGGGTGTTCACGGCGAGGACCCCGGACCAGTTCGGCGCGAGGACGCCGATGGGGATGGCGCCGAGGGCGGCGAGGAGTGCGGTTCGTCCGGTAAGAGCCACGGTCGGCGCCTCAGCGGGGCACGGGGACGTGGGCGAGGATCGCGGTGATGACGGAGTCCGCGGTGACTCCCTCCATCTCCGCCTCGGGCCGGAGCTGGATGCGGTGGCGCAGGGTGGGAAGGGCCAAGGCCTTCACGTCGTCGGGGATGACGTAGTCCCTGCCGGTGAGCCAGGCCCAGGCGCGGGCGGTGGAGAGCAGGGCGGTGGCGCCTCGCGGTGAGACGCCGAGAGTGAGCGAGGGGGATTCTCGAGTGGCACGGCAGATATCGACGACGTAACCGGTGATCTCGGCGGAGACGGCGGTCTTGGCCACGGCGGCGCGGGCTGCCTCCAGGTCGGCGGGGCCAGCGGCCGGGCGTAGTCCGGCCGCGTGCAGGTCGCGGGGGTTGAAGCCGTCCGCGTGGCGGGTCAGCACGCCGATCTCGTCCTCGCGGGACGGGAGCGGGACCGTGAGTTTCAGCAGGAAGCGGTCCAGCTGGGCTTCGGGGAGGGGGTAAGTGCCCTCGTACTCCACGGGGTTCTGGGTCGCCGCGACCAGGAAGGGGTCGGGCAGAGGGCGGGGCGTGCCGTCGACGGTGACCTGACGCTCCTCCATCGCTTCCAGGAGGGACGCCTGGGTCTTGGGGGGAGTGCGGTTGATTTCGTCCGCGAGCAGCAGGTTGGTGAAAACCGGTCCGGGCTGGAAGGAGAACTCCGCTGTGCGGGCGTCGTAGACCAGGGAGCCGGTGACGTCGCTGGGCATGAGGTCGGGGGTGAACTGAACGCGCTTGGTGTCCAGTTCGAGGGAGGCCGCCAGTGCGCGGACGAGGAGCGTCTTGGCCACTCCCGGAACTCCTTCGAGCAGGACATGGCCTCGGCAGAGCAGGGCAACGACGAGTCCGGTGACAGCGGGGTCCTGGCCGACCACTGCCTTAGCGATCTCGGTGCGCAGAGCTTCGAGGGCGGCTCGGGCGCTGTCAGGGGTCTCTGCGGGCTGGGCGCTCATGAAGCGCGTACCTCTCTTTCGAGGGCGTCGAGTTCGTCTGCCAGGCGGATGAGGCCGGCGTCGTTCGAGGGGGCGGGTCCGAAGAGGAGGGCCGGGAGGTCCCGGCCGGTCGTCGGCAAGTGCGATGAGACGGCCGGGACGAGCGCGTCGGGAGCGTGGGCCAGGGAGGCGGGCACGCCGAGAAGGGGGGCGAGACGGGTGCGGGTCGCCGAGCGCAGGACCTCCGCCGCGCGGTCGCGGGCGTCGGCTCTGCGGTACAGGCGGGCACGGCCCTCAGTGGTTTCGGAGGCGCGGACGGCTACGGGGAGGCGTTCGGTCACGAGGGGGCCGAGCCTGCGGGCACGCCAGACGGCGGCGAGTACGGCGGCGAGTGCGAGTTGGAGTGTGCCCCAGAGCCAGCCGGGAGGGATCAGGTCGTAGAAGGTGCTTGTGCCGCCGTCGGTGGCGGAGGCGTCGTCCAGCGAGGGGAGGTACCAGACGAGATGAGGCCGGGAGCCGAGGAGTTGCAGGGCGAGCGAGGCGTTGCCCCGCTGGTCGAGACGGTTGTTGTAGAGGATGTCCGGCGCCCCCAGGAGGACGGTGTCGCCGCCTGTGGGGTGCGGTACGCGGAGGACGGTGGCGAGGCCGTCGCTGAGGTAACAGGCGTCCGCGTCGCTCGCTTCGGCGGTGTAACGGGTTCCGCCGGTGTCGGCGTCGCCGGCGCGGACGGCGGCGGGCAGCGAGCACTGGGGGGAGCGGGGCGACACGGTGGTGCGCTTCTCGGTACGTACCCCGGGGACGAGGCGCGGGGCGGAAGGGGCGCCGGGAGCGACGAGCACCGTCCGGGATGCGGATTCCCGTACGGCGGTCCGGAGTTGGTTCTGCTGTCGGTCCGTCAGGAGGTCGGGGTTGGTCACCAGGAGGGTGCTGCCCTCGGTGGTCGCTTCGGTCGCCTCGGCGAGGGTGGTGACCACGCGCGTGGTGACGCCTCTGTCCTTGAGCAGTTCGGCTACGGCGCGGCTGCCCGAGGGGTCCGCGGAGCGGGGGTCGAGCCGGCCGTGCTGGTCGCCGGAGCGTACGGCCGCGATGGCGATGCCGGCGGCCAGGACGGCGACCAGGCCCAGCAGGAGACCGCGGGTGCGTGTCCAGACCTGACGGGCGGTGGGGGAGGCCGAGGTGGAGCCGGTGGGAGCTCCGGTCATTCGGCGGCTCCTCGGGGGGCGCCGCTGAGCAGCGGCTTCTCACGTTCGACGTCAGAGTCGAGGGCGCTCAGGCGCTGGTACGCCTGGTCGTCGGCTGTGCGTCCGCCGTACGTGACGTCGTCGAACTCGCGGGCGGCGGCGCGCAGTCGGCCGACATGGGCGGGCAGGGACTGTCCGGCTTCCGCGGCGGCCTCGTCCGCGGTGCGACCGGGGCGCGGGTCGAGGAGGGCGCGCTCCTCCAGGGAGCGGACGACGGCTCGCATCCGTTCTTGGACGGCCTGGTTCCAGCGGTGCGCGGCGGCGTGCGCCTCGGCGGCGGTGCGGTGGTCGGCCGCGCTGCGCGGGCCTTCGTCGAACAGTGTGCCCGCTGTCCCCGGGTCGCGCTGTGGGGTGCCGAGTCGCAGCCACAGGGCGACGGCGAGGAGCAGGACGAGCACGACGACGACCACCAGGCCCACCGCACCGCCGGGCGTGGCTCCCGAAGCCGCGCTGAAGAGGTCGTCGACCCATCCCCAGAAGCGGTCGATGACGCGTTCAAGAAAGCTCGGGTCGTTCTCGTGGTACATCGGCTTCGACAGCTCGCGCTCCGCGGCCTCGCGGGCCGGGACGCGTGGAGTGTCCACCGGTACGTCGTCGCTTGTGCGCGCCCACAGGCCCGCTGCTGTCCTGCCCCCCGCTGTGGACACCGCATCAGCTCCCGGAGGCGGCGTCGGTCGACTGCTCGGGGCCGTAGCCCGGGAGGCCTGCGGCGCGAGCGAGCTCGAGGTCGAGCGCCTCGCGGCGGATGCGCTGGTCGATGTAGAGGAGGACGCTCACGCCGGCGGAGATCGGGTAGGTGATCGAGGCGGCGATCACCGCGCCGATGCCCGTGATGATCAGGAAGGGCCAGCCGAACTCGGGGGTCTCGCCGGAGAGCAGGCTGCCCAGGCCGTCGTCCGCGGCGTACGCCATGAGCCCGAACGGCACAGCGATGATCATCGACACGATGAACGTCAGCACGATGGTGAGCAGCATGATGCCGAAGATCCGCCACCAGGCGCCGCTGACCAGCTTCGCCGAGCGGCTCAGGGACTTCATGACGCTCTGCCGCTCCAGCATCAGCGCAGGGGAGGCGAGGCTGAAGCGGATCATCAGCCACACGACGACGACGAAGGCCGGGAGACCGACGGCCAGCGAGAGAGCGACGCCCGCCGAGCCGCCCAGCAGAACGCCGGGCAGGATGCCGACCGTCATGATGGCGGCGGCCACGAGGGGCAGCAGCAGGGTCAGGCCGAGCAGGCGCGGCAGCTGCGGCTTCGCCTCGCGCCAGGCGTCGGCGAGTGTGACCGGGCGGCCGAGTACCGAGCGGCTGATCACCATGGTCAGGAGCGCCGTGGTGAAGAGCGTGCCGATGAGCGTGATCGCGAACGTGGGCGCCGAGGTGATCAGGCTGCTCTGCATCGCGTCGACGGACTGGCTGAGGGCCTCGGACGCCGTGGCGTTCGGGTCGAGCTCGGGCGGTGCGGGCATCAGGTAGCGCTGGACCAGGATGTCGCAGATCTGGGAGATCACCGCGACGGTGACCGTGATGCCGAGGACGGTGCGCCAGTGGGCGCGCAGGGTCGACACCGCTCCGTCCAGGATCTCGCCGACGCCGAGCGGGCGCAGGGGGATCACGCCGGGCTTGGCGGCCGGCGGAGGACCGCCCCAGCCGCCGCCCTGCGGCTTGCCGCCCCAGTTCGGGGCAGGCTGCTGCGGGGGGCCCGAGGGCGCGCCCTGGCCGCTGGGAGCGGACCACTGGGCGGCCGGCGGCTGCTCCTTGGACCACTTCGACGCGGCTTCGCCCTGGTCGGTGGGCTCGGCGGGCCGGGGCACGCCCGGCTTCTCGCCGTCGGAGGGTGCGGATCCGGGCGAGGCCCAGCCCGGAGACTCGTTCATTGTCGCTCCTTCACGGTGCCCGTCCGCGGGCGCGGCGGCAGGTTGGCAGCCATCGTGTCATGGGGTGCCCGCCGATGGACCGGGCCCCGTATCTCCTTGGCACCTTCAATTGTCGGTGCCTCAGCGGGCAGACTGGGCGGATGGCTGATCAGGACGCGCAATTCCCCGCGGGCGCCGAGCCGCCCGCGCTCCCTACGCTGTGCTGGGAGGAGCCGCCCGAGGGGCCCGTGCTGGTGCTGCTCGACCAGACGAGGCTCCCCGCCGAGGAGGTCGAGCTGGTCTGTACGGACGTGCCTGCCCTGGTGGGTGCCATCCAGACGCTGGCGGTCCGCGGTGCTCCCGTGCTCGGGCTGGCCGGTGCCTACGGCGTGGCCCTGGCGGCCGCGCGCGGGTACGACGTGGACGAGGCCGTGGGGCTGCTGGAGCGGGCGCGGCCCACCGCCGTGAACCTCGGGTACGGGGTGCGGCACGCCTCGGCGGCGTACCGGGCGGCGCTGCAGAAGGGCGCCGGGGCCGAGAGGGCGGCGGCTTCCGCGCTGGCCGCGGCTCGGGAGCTGCACCGGGCCGACGCCGAGGCGAGCGCGCGGATGGCGCAGCACGGGCTCGCTCTCTTGGAAGAGCTCGTGCCGGGCGGCGGGCACCGGATCCTCACCCACTGCAACACGGGCGCACTGGTGTCGGGCGGTGAGGGCACGGCGTTCGCCGTGGCGCTGGCCGCGCACCGGACGGGCAGGCTGCGGCGGCTGTGGGTCGACGAGACGCGTCCGCTGCTGCAGGGGGCCAGGCTCACGACGTACGAGGCCGCTCGGCACGGCATGGCGTACACCTTGCTCACGGACAACGCCGCTGGGTCGCTCTTCGCGGCGGGTGAGGTGGACGCCGTGCTCATCGGGGCGGACCGGATCGCGGCCGACGGTTCGGTGGCGAACAAGGTGGGGAGCTATCCGCTCGCGGTGCTGGCCAAGTATCACCATGTGCCGTTCATCGTGGTCGCGCCGGTGACCACGGTCGACCTCGGTACCCCGGACGGCGCCTCCATCGAGGTGGAGCAGCGGTCGGGCCAGGAGGTGACAGAGTTCACGGTGCCGTTGATCCCGGTGGCTGGAACTGATGCCGGGATGGGGGCCGGGATGCCTGTGGCACCGCTGGGGACACAGGCGTACAACCCGGCCTTCGACGTGACGCCGCCAGAACTGGTGACCGCGATCGTCACGGAGCAGGGTGCAATTTCCCCGGTCACGGGGGCCGCGCTGGCGGACCTGTGTGCCAGGTCACGCCAGGTAACGATTAGCTAATGGGATGATGTCGTTTATGAAAGGACGCGTCCTTGTCGTCGACGACGACACCGCACTGGCCGAGATGCTCGGCATTGTGCTGCGTGGTGAAGGTTTTGAGCCGTCTTTTGTAGCGGATGGCGACAAGGCACTGGCCGCATTCAGGGAGGCCAAGCCTGACCTGGTGCTGCTGGATCTCATGCTGCCCGGACGGGACGGCATCGAAGTCTGCCGGCTGATCCGGGCCGAGTCCGGAGTGCCGATCGTCATGCTCACCGCCAAGAGCGACACCGTAGATGTGGTGGTGGGGCTGGAGTCCGGCGCTGACGACTACATCGTCAAGCCGTTCAAGCCCAAGGAGCTCGTCGCCCGTATCAGGGCGCGACTGAGGAGGTCGGAGGAGCCGGCGCCGGAACAGCTGGCAATCGGGGACCTGGTCATCGACGTGGCCGGTCATTCGGTGAAGCGGGACGGGCAGTCGATCGCCCTGACCCCGCTCGAGTTCGACCTGCTGGTCGCGCTCGCCCGTAAGCCCTGGCAGGTGTTCACCCGCGAGGTGCTGCTGGAGCAGGTGTGGGGCTACCGCCACGCCGCGGACACGCGGCTGGTCAACGTCCATGTCCAGCGGCTGCGCTCGAAGGTCGAGAAGGACCCCGAGCGGCCGGAGATCGTCGTGACCGTACGCGGTGTCGGCTACAAGGCGGGACCGAGCTGACATGACCCGAAGCAGCACTGCTCCGATGCCCGGGGGCCCGGGAGTCCGTACGGGGCGGGCTGTCGGTACACGGCCAAAGATGTCCAGTGCCGGACGGTTCCTGCAGGGCGGCCCCGCCCTGCGGCTCTTCTCGCGCTGGGTGCGCCGGCCACTGCTGCCGTCGTTGCGGCTGTGGCGGCGGAACATCCAGCTGCGGGTCGTCGTCGGCTCGCTGCTGATGTCGCTCGGAGTGGTGCTGCTGCTCGGGTTCGTCGTGATGTGGCAGGTGCGCAACGGCCTGCTCGACGCGAAGCAGGAGGCCGCGCAGAGTCAGGCGGCCGGTGGGTTCGACGTGGCGGAGGAGAAGGCCCGTACCGTCGCGGGATCGGGCGCCGGCGACAGCGCGCAGGCGAGGGCCGCCACGCGGAACTCCACCAACTGGAGGACCGAGCTCGTGGAGCAGCTCGCCAGCGGTGGCCGGCAGGCGTTCCACGTGGTGGCGCTGAGCGCCGACTCGGACGACGAGAGTTCGAGCAACCGGGGCCCGCGCGCCTCGGGCGGCGTGAACCAGAGCGCGAGCGTCCCGCAGCAGCTGCGCGACGAGATCGACCGGGGGACAGGCAAGGCGTACAAGGCTTTCGTCCGGATCACGTACACGGACGATCAGGAGCCCGAGCCGGGCCTGGTGATCGGCAAGCAGCTGAATGACAACAGCGGCCAGCCCTACCAGCTGTACTACCTCTTCCCGCTGACGCAGGAGGAGGAGTCGCTCAGCCTGGTGAAGACCACGCTCGCCACGGCCGGGGTGTTCGTCGTCGTCCTGTTCGGCGGCATCGCGTGGCTCGTCGTGCGGCAGGTCGTCACGCCGGTGCGCATGGCCGCCGGGGTCGCCGAGCGGCTGTCCGCCGGCCGGCTCCAGGAGCGCATGAAGGTCACCGGCGAGGACGACATCGCCCGCCTGGGCGAGGCCTTCAACAAGATGGCGCAGAACCTGCAGGTCAAGATCCAGCAGCTGGAGGAGCTGTCCCGGCTCCAGCGCCGCTTCGTCTCCGACGTCTCGCACGAGCTGCGGACACCGCTGACGACCGTACGGATGGCCGCCGACGTCATTCATGAGGCGCGTGCCGACTTCGACCCGGTGACGGCGCGGTCCGCCGAGCTGCTCGCCGGGCAACTGGACCGCTTCGAGTCGCTGCTGGCCGACCTGCTGGAGATCAGCCGGTTCGACGCGGGGGCGGCGGCTCTGGAAGCGGAGCCGATAGATCTGCGCGAGGTCGTGCGCCGGGTCATCGAGGGCGCCGAGCCGCTGGCCGAGCGCAAGGGCACGCGGATACGGGTGACCGGCGACGAGCAGCCGGTGGTCGCCGAGGCGGACGCCCGGCGGGTGGAGCGCGTGCTGCGCAACCTCGTGGTCAACGCCGTGGAGCACGGTGAGGGCCGGGATGTCGTGGTCCGGCTGGGAGCCGCGGGTGGCGCGGTGGCCGTGGCGGTGCGGGACTACGGCGTGGGACTCAAGCCGGGCGAGGCGACCCGGGTGTTCAACCGCTTCTGGCGGGCCGACCCGGCGCGCGCCCGGACCACCGGCGGTACGGGCCTCGGCCTGTCCATCGCCGTGGAGGACGCCCGGCTGCACGGTGGCTGGCTGCAGGCGTGGGGGGAGCCGGGCGGCGGGTCGCAGTTCCGGCTGACCCTGCCGCGTACGGCGGACGAGTCGCTGCGCGGTTCGCCCATCCCGCTGGAGCCCGAGGACTCGCGGCGCTCGCGGGAGCGCGCGGAGGCCGACAGCCGGGTCATGGGGACCGGGCCGGGCGGCGGTGCGAACCGCCTCGCGACGGTGCCCGCCCAGCCGAGGGCCGACCGGTCGCCGCTGCCGGTGCCGCCCCGCGCGGCGCCGTCAGCGGACCCGACGGCTCTGCCGGGCAGCGGCGCCCGGGTGGTGGCGCGCCCGGCGGGCGACAGAGACGGTTCATCGCAGGCGGAGCGGAAGGACAGCACGCGTGGGCACTGAGCGAAGTCGCGGCGGCCGGTGGGGGGTGCCGCGGACGACGGTGCTGCTGGGATGCGCCGGTCTCCTGCTGGCGGGCTGCGCCTCCATGCCGGACAGCGGCGACGTGGAGGCCGTCGAGGCGTCCCCGCGGGGCGACTCGCAGGTGCGGGTGTACGGGATGGCGCCGAGGAAGGGGGCGCAGCCCAACGAGATCGTCGAGGGCTTCCTGGAGGCGATGACGGGCGACGACCCCCAGTTCGCCACGGCCCGCAAGTACCTGACGAAGAAGGCGTCCAAGAACTGGAACCCCACGCAGGTCACGGTGCTGGACGACGGCCCCGTGCCGCAGGACCAGCGGGCCAACGACCGCGAGGGCGGGGCCTACACGTTCGCGCTGACCGGCAAGAAGATCGCCGAGGTGAACGGGCAGCGCGCGTACCGGCCGGTCAAGGGCTCGTATCACGAGACGCTCTATCTCAGCAGGCAGAACGGCCCCGACGGCAAGGAATGGCGCATCGACGGGCTGCCGCAGGGCCTGGTGCTCGGCGAGTCGGACTTCGAGCGCATCTATCGCTCCGTCAACACGTACTACTTCGCATCCGGCACGTCCTCGGAGCGGACCGGCGCGGCCCATCCGTGGCTGGTGGCCGACCCGGTCTACGTGCGCAAGCGCATGGACCCGCAGACCCAGATGGACCAGGTGACGCAGACGGTCGAGGCGCTCCTGAACGGCCCCACCAACTGGTTGAAACCGGTGGTGGGTTCGAGCTTCCCCACGGGTACGGCGCTGGAGCTCGAGGACGGCGAGAAGTCCCTGGCGTTCGACGACCGCAACGCGCTCAAGGTGCCGCTCAACGACAAGGCGTCCAACGTCGGGCAGAAGCGGTGCAGGGAGATGGCCGCCCAACTGCTCTTCACGCTGCGCGACCTGACGTCGTACCGGATCGGGCAGGTGGAGCTCCAGAGGTCGGACGGTTCGACGCTGTGCGTGCTCGGCGGCGACCAAGCGGAGGACTTCGCTCCGGAACGCGCCTCCGGCAGCCCGGACTACCAGTACTTCCTCGACACGAAGCAGCGTCTCGTGCGGATGGTGGGAAGCACCGAGAACACCGGTGACGACGAGGAGGCCGAACCCGTGCCCGGGCCGCTCGGCAGCGGTGAGCGGCTCCTGGGCGCTGTGGCGGTGGCGCGCAAAGAACGGCAGGCGGCCGGGGTGTCGCAGGACGCGCGCTCGCTGTACGTGGCGTCCGTCGTCGCGGACAGCGAGCCGCAGGAGCCGGCCGTGACCAGCGGCGCCAAGCAGCAGAAGGACAGGCTCTCGGCGCCGAGCTGGGATGGCCGGGACGACCTGTGGGTGGCCGACCGGGACCCGCGCCGGCCGCGGCTGCTGCGACTGGCGGGCGGTGCGGGCGAGCCGAAGGAGGTCAAGGTCGTCGACGGCCTCGACGGGGCCCGCATCGAGGCGCTCAAGGTGTCGGCGGACGGTGTGCGGATCGCGCTGCTCGTGACCGAGGACGGCCGCACGACGCTGAAGCTCGGCCGGATCGAGCGGCACGGGCCGCAGGACGAGCCGGAGGTGTCCGTCGCCGACCTGCGGCCCATCGCGCCGCAGATGGAAGAAGTGACGGCCGTGTCCTGGGCCGGGCGCAGCCGCCTCGTGGTGGTCGGACGGGAGTCCGGCGGGGTGCAGCAGCTGCGGTATCTCCAGACGGACGGTTCGACGTCGGACGCCCAGTCGGTGCCGGGCGCGAACCGGGTGACGGCCGTCGCCTCGGCGGACGACGACCGGCTGCCGCTGCTGGCGCATTCGCTGGAGGACGGCATCGTGCGGCTGCCCCCCGGTGCGAACTGGAAGACCGTGGTCAGCAAGGGCTCGTCACCGGTCTACCCCGGGTAGCCGCCCGCCTTCCGCCCCCCGCCTTCCGCCGCCGGCCTGAGCGTCCGCAACCGGGTTGTCCACAGGGGTGGTTGCCACCGCCGTGGGCGGCCACAGTGGATCCCGTGCGCGGACGGTGGCGGGAGACGGGGCGGGAAGTGGCCGGTCTGGTGCTGCCCGTCGGCTGCGGCGGCTGCGGCAGGCCGCGCACGCTGCTGTGCGAGGTGTGCGGGCAGGCGTTGTACGGAGCCGGGGCGCGCCGGGTGCGTCCGTGGCCGGAGCCGCCCGGCCTGCCCGCGGTCCATGCCGCCGCTCCGTACGAGGACGCGGTGCGGGCGGTGCTGCTCGGCCACAAGGAGCGGGGCGCATTGGGGCTTGCGGGGGCGCTCGGGGGCGCACTGGCGGGCGCGGTGCAAGCCGCTGCGGCCGGGTGGGCCGGGGCGGCGGGGCCACTGCTGCTCGTGCCCGTGCCCTCGGCGCGCTCGGCGGTACGGGCGCGCGGGCACGATCCGACGCTCCGGATCGCCCGGGCCGCGGCGGGGGAGCTGCGGCGCGCGGGGGTGCCTGCCCGGGTGCTGGCGACGCTCCGGCAGCGGCGGCCGGTGAGCGACCAGGCGGGCCTGGGCGCCCGTGAGCGGGCGGCGAACCTGGCGGGGGCCCTGGAGGTGGTGCCCGGCGGGGCACGGCTCCTGGAGGGCCGCCGGGCCGTACTGGTGGACGACCTCATGACGACCGGGGCCTCGTTGGCGGAGTCCGCCCGTGCACTGAGTGCCGTCCGAGGATGGCCGAATCCGGTGTACGTGCAGCTGAGCGCCGCCGTCGTGGCCGCTCCCGCGCTGTCGTTCGTAATAAACCGGAACTGACGGGGAACTTGCATCGTTGCAGGTAGGGAGAAGGGAAATTCGCCGGATCGGAGGTACGCGCCGGTAGCGGGTGCCGACAGGCGTCCGAGCGAGCTATGTTCGGTTGTGAGGAAAGCAGACCCTGGTCCTCAAAGATTCGGACGGCTGCGCTCGGGTTTTCCCTTCAGCCCGAAGTCGATGGGGTGGGGATCTTGTCGACTGGGGAGGAGGAGGTGAAAGTCACCAAGTCCGAGGTTCCGGTGCTCATCGGAACCTGGTGCGAAAGGGAGACGCTCCGCCGCTGAGCGGGGCTATCCGGGAACGGAGTTCTGCGTGGACATCGTCGTCAAGGGCCGCAAGACCGAGGTGCCCGAGAGGTTCCGCAAGCACGTGGCCGAGAAGCTGAACCTGGAGAAGATCCAGAAGCTCGACGGCAAGGTGATCAGCCTGGACGTCGAGGTGTCCAAGGAGCCGAATCCGCGGCAGGCCGACCGTTCCGACCGTGTGGAGATCACCCTCCGCTCGCGGGGCCCGGTCATCCGGGCCGAAGCGTCGGCCGGAGACCCGTACGCGGCACTGGACCTCGCCACGGGCAAGCTCGAGGCGCGCATGCGCAAGCAGCACGACAAGCGCCACACGCGTCGGGGCAACGGCAGGATTTCGGCGGCCGAGGTCGGTGCGACCGTACCCGGCGCCGCGGCCATCAACGGCAATGGTGTGCTCGTTGCCGAGGAGGCACCGCCCACCATCCCCACCACCAGGATCGGATCGCTCGAGGTGCAGGGCGAAGGACCGTTGGTGGTCCGCGAGAAGACCCACGTCGCGGCCCCGATGTCGCTCGACCAGGCGCTGTACGAGATGGAACTGGTCGGGCACGACTTCTACCTCTACGTCGACTCCGAGACGAAGGAGCCGAGTGTCGTCTACCGGCGGCACGCCTACGACTACGGTGTCATCCGTCTGACGACCGACCCTCTCGCCGAGACCGAGGCGGGCGGCGCCGGTGGTGCACTCGGCGGGTGATCCGCCGGGCACGTTGAACCGACGAGGGCAGCGTGCCGTATCCCACTGTGGTGGTGCCCCTGGAGCGCCTGTGCGCCCCCCAGGGGCACCATCGTGCGACCGCAGGATCACCGCCTTGTCGTCCGGGCATGAAATCATGGCGTCGCAAGCCAATCGGTGCTCTGCACACTGTGGTTGGGGCAGCTCATGATTTTCGGGCCACGGCCTTCAGGGGGAGGAACGATGGCGGACAGCTTCGGTCCGGTGCACGACGAGTCCGACATGGCGGACGCCGGGGGAACGCGCAGGGAGCCCATCAGGGTGCTGGTCGTCGACGACCACGCCCTGTTCCGCCGGGGGCTGGAGATCGTCCTCGCCCAGGAGGAGGACATCCAGGTCGTCGGTGAGGCCGGGGACGGCGCGGAGGCCGTGGACAAGGCCGCCGATCTGCTGCCCGACATCGTGCTGATGGATGTACGGATGCCCAAGCGCGGTGGGATCGAGGCCTGCACCTCCATCAAGGAGGTGGCCCCCAGCGCGAAGATCATCATGCTGACGATCAGTGACGAGGAGGCGGACCTCTACGACGCGATCAAGGCGGGTGCGACCGGCTATCTCCTGAAGGAGATCTCCACGGACGAGGTGGCCACCGCGATCCGCGCGGTGGCCGACGGGCAGTCCCAGATCAGCCCGTCGATGGCGTCGAAGCTCCTCACCGAGTTCAAGTCGATGATCCAGCGCACCGACGAGCGCCGGCTCGTGCCCGCGCCGCGGCTGACCGAGCGGGAGCTCGAGGTCCTCAAGCTCGTCGCGACCGGCATGAACAACCGTGACATCGCCAAGGAGTTGTTCATCTCCGAGAACACCGTGAAGAACCACGTCCGCAACATCCTGGAGAAGCTGCAGCTGCACTCCAGGATGGAGGCCGTGGTCTACGCGATGCGGGAGAAGATCCTCGAGATCAGGTGAGCCGGGCCAGTTCGGCGGTCAGCGCCTCGCGCAGGTCCGGTGTGTCCACGCGCTCCAGTCGTACGTCCGCGCAGCCGACCCACTGAGCCGCCTCGACCAGCGCCTCCGCCATCGGCCGCACCGCCTTGCGGCCCTCAAGCGAGACCTGCCGGGCCACCAGCGTCTTCCCCTCACGCGCCGGGTCCACGCGACCGAGCAGCCGGCCGCCCGCGAGCAGCGGCATCGCGAAGTACCCGTGTATCCGCTTGGGCTTGGGGACGTACGCCTCGAGCCGGTGCGTGAACCCGAAGATCCGCTCAGTGCGCGGGCGGTCCCAGATGAGGGAGTCGAAGGGCGACAGCAGGGTCGTGCGGTGGCGGCCGCGCGGCGTGCTCGCCAGGGCCTCGGGATCCGCCCAGGCGGCCTTGGCCCAGCCCTCGACCTCGACCGGGACGAGCCCCGAATCGGCGATCACGGAGTCGACCTGCTCGCCCTTGAGGCGGTGGTAGTCCGCGATGTCGGCGCGGGTGCCGACGCCGAGCGACCGGCCGGCCAGCCGCACGAGCCGGCGCAGGCACTCGGTGTCGTCCAGGTCGTCGTGGTAGACGGCGTCCGGAACGGCGCGCTCGGCCAGGTCGTACACCCGCTTCCAGCCGCGCCGCTCGATGCACACCACCTCGCCGTACATCAGCGCGCGCTCGACGGCGACCTTCGACGCCGACCAGTCCCACCACTCGCCCTTGTTCTTCGCGCCGCCCAAATCGGTGGCGGTCAGCGGACCTTCTGCGCGCAGCTGCTTGATCACGGCGCCGTACGCGCCGTCCGGAAGGTCGTGGTGCCAGTGCGGACGGTCGCGGTACGCACGGCGGCGGAAGGCGAAGTGCGGCCACTCCTCCATGGGCAGGATGCAGGCTGCGTGCGACCAGTACTCGAAGGCGTGGGCGCCGGTCCAGTAGGCGCTGTCGACGGTCGCGCGGCCCACCGCGCCGAGGCGGGCGTACGGAATCAGCTCGTGCGAGCGGGCCAGTACGGAGATCGTGTCGAGCTGCACCGCGCCCAGGTGGCGCAGGACTCCGCGCACCCCGCCCCGACGGTCGGGCGCGCCCAGGAAGCCCTGGGCGCGCAGGGCGATCCTTCGGGCTTCGTCGGCGGAGAGCGAGGCGATGGGCGTCGGCAGCAGACTGGTCATGGCCGCAGCCTAGGGGCCGCCACTGACAACGGGCCCTGGCCTGCGGGGATCGCGACGGGCGACCGGGCGAATGCGTCCGGGCCGGGGCGAGGACGTCCGAACCGGGGCGGTGCCGCCCCCGCGCGGCCCGCGTCCGGCGGTGGCGGTTCGCCGGACCCGCCGCGATCGGACGTGCCGGAACCCGGCGCGGGCCTCAGGCGTGCGGGGCCCCGGGCCTCGCGGGCAGGTACGGGCAGGCCGCCGGGAGACCGAGGTCCGACGGGAGCAGCGCGCCGGACCAGCCGTCGCGCCGGACGCCCTTGTTGGCGATGCCGGAGCGCTGGACGCCCTCGACGACGAAGCCGGCCTTCTCGGCCACCGCGCGCGACGAGTCGTTGCCGATCTCGGCGCGCCACTCCAGACGTTCGACGCCCGCCCTGGTGAAGGCCCAGTGGGCGACGGCCCGCACCGCCTCCGTGATGTAGCCCCGGCCGCGGTGCTCCTTGGCCGTCCAGTAACCGATCTCCGCCGCCCCCTCGCCGCGCGTGATCGATGACACGGCGGCCACCAGTTCGCCGCCGTCCCGGGTGAGGACCGCGAAGGCGTACACCGTGCCGTAGCGCCAGCCGTCCGGCACGATCCGGCCGACGAAGCCCTCCGCGTGCTCGCGTTCGTACGGCGCGGGGACCGACGTCCAGCGCTGGATGTCGGGGTCCTGACACGCCTGGAAGACGGCCTCGGCGTCGACGGGCTCGAAGGGGCGCAGCAGCAGCCGCTCGGTGGTGAGGATCGTGGGCTCCATCGGCTGATTCTCGGCTCGGCGGGCGGGGCGCGCCAGACCTTTTCGGGATGGCCCGGCACCTTCCGGGCTCCCTGTCCGTTCTCTTTGCGGGTAACAGTGGGCCTTCCTGCGGGCGGACCTCCCGGCGTGGCGGGGTCCTCGCTTACGATGGCCGATGCGGTGGGGACCACCTGCCGTGCCCGCGCCAGCGTCCCTACATGACTCAGTGCACAGGCCCGACCGGCAAGGAGACCAGCCTCAGTGTCCGTCTTCAACAAGCTCATGCGTGCAGGCGAAGGCAAGATCCTGCGCAAACTGCACCGCATCGCGGACCAGGTCAACTCCATCGAAGAGGACTTCGTCAACCTCTCCGACGCCGAGTTGCGGGCGCTCACCGATGAGTACAAGCAGCGGTACACCGACGGCGAGAGCCTGGACGACCTGCTTCCCGAGGCCTTCGCGACCGTTCGCGAGGCCGCCAAGCGTGTTCTCGGTCAGCGCCATTACGACGTCCAGATGATGGGTGGCGCCGCCCTCCATCTCGGTTATGTCGCCGAAATGAAGACCGGTGAGGGAAAGACGCTGGTCGGCACGCTGCCCGCGTACCTGAACGCGCTGTCCGGCAAGGGCGTCCACCTGATCACGGTGAACGACTACCTGGCCGAGCGCGACTCCGAGATGATGGGCCGGGTGCACAAGTTCCTCGGCCTCGAGGTCGGCTGCATCCTCGCCAACATGACGCCCGCGCAGCGCCGTGAGATGTACGCCTGCGACATCACGTACGGCACGAACAACGAGTTCGGCTTCGACTACCTGCGCGACAACATGGCGTGGTCGCAGGACGAGCTCGTCCAGCGCGGCCACAACTTCGCGATCGTCGACGAGGTCGACTCGATCCTGGTCGACGAGGCCCGTACGCCGCTGATCATCTCGGGCCCGGCCGACCAGGCCACCAAGTGGTACGGCGACTTCGCCAAGCTCGTCGTCCGCCTGAAGAAGGGCGAGCCGGGCAACCCGCTCAAGGGCATCGAGGAGACCGGCGACTACGAGGTCGACGAGAAGAAGCGCACCGTCGCCATCCACGAGGCGGGCGTCGCCAAGGTCGAGGACTGGCTGGGCATCGACAACCTCTACGAGTCGGTGAACACGCCGCTCGTCGGGTACCTGAACAACGCCATCAAGGCGAAGGAACTGTTCAAGAAGGACAAGGACTACGTCGTCATCGACGGCGAGGTCATGATCGTCGACGAGCACACCGGCCGTATCCTCGCCGGCCGCCGCTACAACGAGGGCATGCACCAGGCGATCGAGGCGAAGGAAGGGGTGGACATCAAGGACGAGAACCAGACGCTCGCCACGATCACCCTGCAGAACTTCTTCCGCCTGTACGACAAGCTCTCCGGCATGACCGGTACGGCCATGACCGAGGCCGCGGAGTTCCACCAGATCTACAAGCTGGGCGTCGTGCCGATCCCGACGAACCGGCCGATGGTCCGCGCCGACCAGTCCGACCTGATCTACCGCACCGAGGTCGCGAAGTTCGCCGCCGTGGTCGACGACATCGTGGAGAAGCACGAGAAGGGCCAGCCGATCCTGGTTGGCACGACCTCCGTGGAGAAGTCGGAGTACCTCTCGCAGCAGCTCTCCAAGCGAGGTGTGCAGCACGAGGTCCTCAACGCCAAGCAGCACGACCGGGAGGCGTCGATCGTCGCCCAGGCCGGCCGCAAGGGCGCCGTCACCGTCGCCACGAACATGGCGGGACGCGGTACGGACATCAAGCTCGGCGGCAACCCGGACGACCTCGCCGAGGCGGAGCTGCGCCAGCGCGGCCTCGACCCGGAGGAGCACATCGAGGAGTGGGCCGCCGCGCTGCCCGCCGCCCTCGAGCGGGCCGAGCAGGCCGTCAAGGCCGAGTTCGAAGAGGTCAAGGCGCTCGGCGGGCTGTACGTGCTGGGTACGGAGCGGCACGAGTCGCGGCGTATCGACAACCAGCTGCGCGGTCGTTCCGGCCGTCAGGGCGACCCGGGCGAGTCCCGCTTCTACCTGTCGCTGGGCGACGACCTGATGCGCCTGTTCAAGGCCGCGATGGTCGAGCGCGTGATGTCGATGGCGAACGTCCCCGACGACGTGCCGATCGAGAACAAGATGGTGACACGGGCGATCGCGTCCGCTCAGTCGCAGGTCGAGCAGCAGAACTTCGAGTCGCGTAAGAACGTCCTGAAGTACGACGAAGTGCTCAACCGGCAGCGCCAGGTGATCTACGGCGAGCGCCGCCGCGTCCTGGAGGGCGAGGACCTCCAGGAGCAGATCCGCCACTTCATGGACGACACCATCGACGCGTACATCCAGGCGGAGACCGTCGAGGGCTTCGCCGAGGAGTGGGACCTCGACCGGCTGTGGAGCGCGTTCAAGCAGCTCTACCCGGTGAAGGTCACGGTGGAGGAGCTGGAGGAGGCGGCGGGCGACCGCGCGGGCATCACCGCCGAGTTCATCGCCGAGTCCATCAAGGACGACATCTACGAGCAGTACGCGCAGCGCGAGGCGCAGCTCGGCTCCGACATCATGCGTGAGCTGGAGCGGCGCGTGGTGCTGTCCGTCCTGGACCGCAAGTGGCGTGAGCACCTCTACGAGATGGACTACCTCCAGGAGGGCATCGGCCTGCGCGCGATGGCCCAGAAGGACCCGCTGGTCGAGTACCAGCGCGAGGGCTTCGACATGTTCAACGCCATGATGGACGGCATCAAGGAGGAGTCCGTCGGCTACCTGTTCAACCTGGAGGTCCAGGTCGAGCAGCAGGTTGAGGAGGTTCCGGTGCAGGCCGTTCCGGACCAGGCGGCCGGCGAGAGGCCGTCGCTCCGCAAGGAGGACGCGGTGCCCGCGGGTGCGGGAGCCGGCCGGCCGGAGATCCGGGCGAAGGGGCTCGACGCCCCGCAGCGGCCCGACCGGCTGCACTTCTCCGCGCCCACGGTCGACGGTGAGGGCGGCGTCGTCGAAGGCGACTTCGACAACGGCGACGGGCCGGCGCGGTCGGAGTCGGACGGCATGACGCGTGCCGAGCGCCGCAAGGCGCAGAAGGGCGGCAGCCGCCGCCGCAAGAAGTAGGGCTGGCGGGTACGCGCCGCTTTCCCGGCCGGGGCCGGACACCGACGTGGTGTCCGGCCCCGGCTGTGTTCCGGCGTGCCCGGCCGTGTCCGGCCCGCCGCTGCCGCTTCCGGTCCAGGGTGTGCGTGACGCGGCACTAGGCCGGGGTGCCGGCGGTGGCCGCCGGGGTCTCGCCCAGTTCGACGGCGGCGCAGCGCCACCGCAGGTCGCGGCCCTGCTCCAGGCGGAACGCAATAGCCCGTACCTGCTCACCGGCCGCGATGCTCGCGAACGCCTCCACGACGCCGGGACGCGGGTGGAAGCCGCCACAGGTACGCACGACGGGCAGGACGCCGCGCGTGCGCAGCGGGGTGCGGGGAGCGAGCTGGACGAGTTGCTCGTACGCCTCGCCGATGGTGTGGCCCAGCATCCAGTGCACGGGGCGACGGCCGCTGAGCACTGCCAGCAGGCGCTCGGCGAACTGTGCGTGCGGGGTCGGGCGGTGCCGGTGCGGAGGGCGGCGCTGGGCCGGGACGGTGGCGGCGGGCGCGGGTGCCGGGGTGCGGACGGGGCTGGGCGTGCGGTTGGTGGCTGTGGGACTGGTGGCGGTCCTGGGCGCGGGTGCGCCGGGCCTGCGCTGGTCGCGTCGTCCCTGCGGCCGGGTCTTGTCCTGGTGCATCGGTGTGCCCCGCTCTGCCGGCCCGGTGCTTTACCGGGCAGTAACTTCTGCTGGTGATCTTCTACGGGCGGCGGGCCGGTGACGGCAAGGAGCGGCCGGGGCCCGAGGCGCCGGCGGCGGGAATCACCTATCAGAGTGACGCGGGGCAGTGCTGGAGCGGCCGCGGGCCGACCGGCGGCGTACGGAGTGGACGGCGCGGAGGCCGGGGACCACCACCCCGAAGGGGGACTCCGTACGTATCCTTGAGGCCGTCTCCCGACTACGAAAGCGGCCTGCCGATGCGCGTCTACGTCCCCCTGACCCTTCCCGGTCTCGCTGAGGCGCACAAGGCGGGACAACTGGGCCCCGGCCCGCTGACGGCCTACGCCGTGACGCCCGGCCTGCGCGAGTGGTACGTGTCGGACGACATCGAGGAGCTCGAGTACGCCGCGCTCAACCGCGCCGCCGCCGCCTCGCTGCGGCTGCTCGCCGGTGACCCGGGCGCAGCCCGGCGCCGGGTCGTCGTGGCCGTCGACGTACCGGACGGGGAGGCGGTGGCCGACCCGGACCGCGGGCTGGACGCCGCCGGGATCGGCGAGGTGCGGATCGCCGCCGCGGTGCCGCTGAAGAAGGCGGCGGCGGTGCACGCCGACGCCGACGACGCCGAGGCGGACGTCACCGCGGCGGCCGAGGCGCTGGGCGCGGCCGACCACGGGGACGACGACGCGCAGTTCACGGTGGACGGGGCGGAGGACCACGAGCTGCTCTGGTTCGGGGTGCAGGAGATCCCGAATCTGATCGGCTGACGGCCCGAATGCGCTGTCGTACTCCACGGGTACCTTCTTGGAATGGGGAAGCACACGACGACGCATCTGGTCTGGGACTGGAACGGCACGCTGCTCGACGACATCAGTGCGGTCATCGGCGCGACGAACGCCGCGTTCGCGGAGATCGGCATCGAGCCGATCACGCTGGCGCGCTACCGGGAGCTGTACTGCGTGCCCATCCCCCGCTTCTACGAGCGGCTGATGGGGCGGCTGCCGACGGAGGCGGAGTGGCTGGTCATGGACGAGGCCTTCCACCGGCACTACACCGAGCTGCGCGTGGTGTGCGCGCTGGCCCAGGGGGTGGAGGAGCTGCTCGTCGAGTGGGGGGCCGCGGGGCGGAGCCAGTCGCTGCTGAGCATGTACGGGCACGAGCAGCTGGTGCCGGTGGTGCGGCAGTACGGGATCGAGCGCCACTTCGTACGCGTCGACGGCCGGACCGGGCCGTCGGGCGGCAGCAAGGCCGCGCACATGGCCCGGCACGTCGCGGCGCTCGGCGGTGTCCCGCCGCAGCGGGTGGTCGTGATCGGTGACGCGGTCGACGACGCGGTGGCGGCGGCGCACGTGGGTGCGCGGGCCGTGCTCTACACGGGCGGCTCGCACAGCCGGGCCAGCCTGGAGCCAGCCGGGGTGCCCGTGGTGGACACGCTCGCGGAGGCGGTGGAGCTGGCGGAGCGGTGGACGGCGTGACCCGCCGTCCACCGGAGCCCTGACCACCGCGCCACCCGGTCAGGCCGACCGCGCCCCCGGCCCGCCGTAGCCCGGCGCACCGAGTGTCCGCCGGCCTACGACGCAGGGCTCTTCGCGCGCAGGACCTTCAGGAACTCGCGCATCCACGTCGGGTGGTCCGGCCAGGCGCGGGCCGAGACCAGAGTGCCGTCGACCACCGTCTCCGCGTCCTGGAAGGTCGCCCCGGCGGCCTGCATGTCCAGCTCCAGGGCCGGGTAGGCGGTGACCCGGCGCCCGGCCAGGCCGTCCACGGCGGCCGTCAGGAGGGGCCCGTGGCAGATCTGGGCGACCGGCTTGTCCGCGTCGAAGAACGCCTTGAGGATCTTGCGCAGTTCCAGGTCGTTGCGCAGGTACTCCGGAGCCCGTCCGCCCGGAATCACCAAAGCGGCGTACTGGCTGGGTTCGACCTCCGAGAAGGCCAGGTCGGCGGGCCAGGTGTAGCCGGGCTTCTCGGTGTACGTGTCGAAGCCGGGCTCGAAGTCGTGGACCACGAACCGGAGCTGCTTGCGGGCCGGGGCGGCGATGTGGACCTCGTACCCCTCCTCCCGCAGGCGCTGGTACGGGTAGAGGACTTCCAGCGATTCCGCGGCGTCGCCGGTGACGACGAGGATCTTGGGTGCCATGGCTGAGTGCTCCCCTCGGGCGGCCGGTGCCGTACCGTCCGCTTCAACGTGCACCCGTCGGCGGCGTTTGCCAAGGCGCCCCGCCGGACCCGGTAAGGGGCATCGCCGCGGCCGTCGCTGTCCAGAGTGTCAAACTTCCAGGCTGGTTTTGTACACCGATCGGACATGACGGGGCCCCCGTGCGGGGGGATAGCCTGGTGCCGTGATCAGCGCGATAGCCCTCGGGGGCAGTGAAGCCCCCGGCATGCGCCCGGAGCACCCACGTGCCCGGGTGATCGCTGGTCCCCGAAACCCCGGCCGGCCGTCAAAATTGGCCAATAACGTCACGGGTATCTCTCATCGCGGCATAACGTCGACCCGACCGGATACCCCGCGTCGTGGCGTTGTGCCACCTTTCTTCACCTACGTCACGCAACGGCGCGCGACAGGAGCCAGAGGACATGCAGACCAAGCTGGACGAAGCCAAGGCCGAGCTGCTCGTACGGGCGGCCCGGGTAGCTGAGAACAGCCCGGCCGGGGGGCAACCTTCGACTGGGTCCACGAGTGAAGGCACTCCCGACAGGGAGACGCTCCTCGGGTACCTCCAGCGCTACTACCTGCACACGGCCCCCGAGGACCTCGCCGACCGCGACCCGGTCGACGTGTTCGGCGCGGCGCTGTCGCACTACCGGCTGGCGGAGAAGCGTCCGCAGGGCACGGCCAACGTCCGGGTGCACACCCCGACCGTCGAGGAGAACGGCTGGACCTGCAGCCACTCCGTCGTCGAGGTGGTCACCGACGACATGCCCTTCCTGGTCGACTCGGTCACCAACGAGCTGTCCCGCCAGGGCCGCGGCATCCACGTCGTGATCCACCCGCAGGTCACCGTGCGCCGTGACGTCACCGGCAAGCTGATCGAGGTCCTCCCCGCCGACGGCGCGCGCCGCGACGAGCAGCTCCCGCACGACGCGTGCGTGGAGAGCTGGATCCACGTCGAGATCGACCGCGAGACCGACCGCTCCGACCTCAAGCAGATCACCGCCGACCTGCTGCGTGTCCTGAACGACGTCCGCGAGGCCGTCGAGGACTGGGAGAAGATGCGCGACTCGGCGCTGCGCATCGCGGACGAGCTGCCGAGCGAGCCCACCGCCGACGACCTGCGCGACCTGGAGGTCGACGAGGCCCGCGAGCTGCTGCGCTGGCTGGCCGCCGACCACTTCACCTTCCTCGGCTACCGCGAGTACGAGCTGACGGCGGACGACGCGCTGTCCGCCGTCCCCGGCACCGGCCTCGGCATCCTGCGTTCCGACCCGCACCACAGCGGCGCCGAGGACCACCCGGTGAGCCCGTCGTTCAGCCGGCTGCCCGCCGACGTCCGGGCGAAGGCCCGTGAGCACAAGCTGCTCGTACTGACGAAGGCCAACAGCCGCTCGACCGTGCACCGGCCCAGCTACCTCGACTACGTCGGCGTGAAGAAGTTCGACGCCGACGGCAACGTCGTCGGCGAGCGCCGCTTCCTCGGCCTGTTCTCCTCGGCCGCGTACACCGAGTCCGTGCGCCGCGTCCCCGTCGTCCGCCGCAAGGTCGCGGAGGTCCTGGAGACGGCGGGCTTCTCGCCCAACAGCCACGACGGCCGCGACCTGCTCCAGATCCTGGAGACGTATCCGCGCGACGAGCTCTTCCAGACGCCAGTCGACCAGCTGACGTCGATCGTCACCAGCGTGCTCTACCTGCAGGAGCGGCGCCGGCTGCGGCTCTACCTGCGTCAGGACGAGTACGGGCGCTACTACTCCGCCCTGATCTACCTGCCCCGCGACCGCTACACGACCAGCGTGCGCCTGCGGCTCATCGACATCCTCAAGGAGGAGCTCGGCGGCACCAGCGTCGACTTCACCGCGTGGAACACCGAGTCGATCCTCTCCCGCCTGCACTTCGTCGTGCGCGTCCCGGCCGGCACCGAGCTGCCGACCCTGACCGACGCCGACACCGAGCGCATCGAGGGCCGGCTCGTCGAGGCCGCGCGCTCCTGGGCCGACGGCTTCGCCGAGGCCATGAACGCCGAGCTGGGCGAGGAGCGCGCCGCCGAGCTGCTGCGCCGGTACGGTCACGCCTTCCCCGAGGGCTACAAGGCCGACCACTCGCCGCGCGCCGCCGTCGCCGACCTCGTCCACCTCGAAGAGCTGACGCACGGGCGCAACAGCTTCTCGCTGTCCCTGTACGAGCCGGTGGGCGCCGGCCCGAACGAGCGGCGCTTCAAGATTTACCGGATCGGCGAGCAGGTCTCCCTGTCCGCCGTGCTGCCCGTGCTCCAGCGCCTCGGCGTCGAGGTCGTCGACGAGCGTCCGTACGAGCTGCGCTGCACCGACCGCACGCACGCCTGGATCTACGACTTCGGCCTGCGCATGCCCAAGTCGAACGGGAACGACGGCTACCTCGCCGACGACGCGCGCCACCGCTTCCAGGAAGCGTTCTCCGCCGTGTGGACCGGGCAGGCCGAGAACGACGGCTTCAACGCCCTCGTCCTGAGCGCCGGCCTGGACTGGCGGCAGGCGATGGTGCTGCGCGCCTACGCGAAGTACCTGCGCCAGGCCGGTTCCACCTTCAGCCAGGACTACATGGAGGACACCCTCCGCAACAACGTCCACACCACCCGGCTGCTGGTCTCGCTCTTCGAGGCGCGGATGTCGCCGGAGCGCCAGATCGCGGGCACCGAGCTGACCGACGGGCTGCTCGAGGAGCTCGACGGCGCGCTGGACCAGGTCGCGTCCCTCGACGAGGACCGGATCCTGCGGTCGTTCCTGACCGTCATCAAGGCGACGCTGCGCACCAGCTTCTTCCAGAAGACCGCGACCGGTGAGCCGCACGGCTACGTGTCGATGAAGTTCGACCCGCAGGCGATCCCGGACCTCCCCGCGCCCCGACCGGCGTACGAGATCTGGGTGTACTCGCCGCGCGTCGAGGGCGTGCACCTGCGCTTCGGCAAGGTCGCCCGCGGCGGTCTGCGCTGGTCCGACCGCCGTGAGGACTTCCGTACCGAGGTGCTCGGCCTGGTCAAGGCACAGATGGTGAAGAACACCGTCATCGTGCCGGTCGGCGCCAAGGGCGGCTTCGTCGCGAAGAACCTGCCGGACCCGTCCGTCGACCGTGACGCGTGGATGGCCGAGGGCATCGCCTCGTACAAGACGTTCATCTCGGCGCTGCTCGACATCACCGACAACATGGTGGCCGGCGAGGTCGTGCCGCCGAAGGACGTCGTGCGCCACGACGAGGACGACACGTACCTCGTCGTCGCCGCCGACAAGGGCACCGCGACCTTCTCCGACATCGCCAACGAGATCGCGGTCGCCTACGACTTCTGGCTCGGCGACGCCTTCGCGTCCGGCGGCTCGGTCGGCTACGACCACAAGGGCATGGGCATCACCGCCCGCGGCGCCTGGGAGTCCGTGAAGCGGCACTTCCGCGAGCTCGGCCACGACACGCAGAGCGAGGACTTCACGGTCGTCGGCGTCGGTGACATGTCCGGCGACGTGTTCGGCAACGGCATGCTGCTCTCCGAGCACATCCGTCTCGTCGCGGCCTTCGACCACCGGCACATCTTCATCGACCCGACGCCGGACGCGGCCACGTCGTACGCCGAGCGCCGCCGTCTCTTCGAGCTGCCGCGCTCCTCGTGGGCCGACTACAACACGGACCTGCTGTCGGCCGGCGGCGGCGTCCACCCGCGCAGCGCCAAGGCGATCCCGATCAACTCGCACATCCGCGAGGCGCTCGGCATCGAGCGGGGCATCACCAAGATGACCCCGGCCGACCTGATGAAGGCGATCCTCCAGGCGCCGGTCGATCTGCTGTGGAACGGCGGCATCGGTACGTACGTCAAGTCCTCGGCGGAGGCGAACGCCGACGTCGGCGACAAGGCGAACGACGCGATCCGCGTCAACGGCGAGGACCTGCGGGTCAAGGTCGTCGGCGAGGGTGGCAACCTGGGCGCGACCCAGCTCGGCCGCATCGAGTTCGCCCGGCGCGGCGCCGGCGGCGAGGGCGGGCGGATCAACACCGACGCCATCGACAACAGCGCGGGCGTGGACACCTCCGACCACGAGGTGAACATCAAGATCCTGCTCAACGGGCTCGTCGCGGACGGCGACATGACCGTCAAGCAGCGCAACCAGCTGCTCGCCACGATGACCGACGAGGTCGGTTCGCTCGTCCTGCGCAACAACTACGCGCAGAACGTCGCCCTGGCGAACGCCGTCGCCCAGGCGCCGTCCCTGCTCCACGCCCACCAGCGCTTCATGCGCCGGCTGGAGCGCGACGGGCACCTGAACCGCCCGCTGGAGTTCCTGCCCACCGACCGGCAGATCCGCGAGCTGCTGAGCGCCGGCCGCGGCCTGAGCCAGCCGGAGCTCGCCGTCCTCATGGCGTACACCAAGATCACGGTGGCGGAGGAGCTGATCCACACCGGTCTGCCGGACGACCCGCACCTGCGGGGCCTGCTGCACGCGTACTTCCCGCAGGCGCTGCGCGAGCAGTTCGGCGAGCAGATCGACGCGCACGCGCTGCGCCGCGAGATCATCACGACGGTGCTGGTCAACGACACCGTGAACACCGGTGGCTCGACCTTCCTGCACCGTCTGCGGGAGGAGACCGGGGCGTCGATCGAGGAGGTCGTACGGGCGCAGTTCGCGGCCCGCGCGATCTTCGGGCTCAGCGAGGTCTGGGACGCCGTGGAGGCGCTCGACAACCAGGTCGCGGCCGACGTCCAGACCCGGATCCGGCTCCATTCGCGCCGCCTCGTGGAGCGCGGCACGCGCTGGCTGCTGGGCAACCGGCCGCAGCCGTTGCAGCTCGCCGAGACCATCGAGTTCTTCAGCGCCGGTGTCGCGCGGGTCTGGGACGAGCTGCCGAAGCTGCTGCGCGGCGCGGACCTGGAGTGGTACCAGAGCATCCTGGACGAGCTGACGGACGCGGGCGTGCCGCAGGAGCTGGCGCTGCGGGTGGCCGGGTTCTCGTCGGCCTTCCCGACGCTCGACATCGTCGCGATCGCGGAGCGCACCGGCAAGGCGCCGATGCAGGTCGCCGAGGTGTACTACGACCTGGCCGACCGGCTGTCCATCACCCAGCTGATGGACCGGATCATCGAGCTGCCGCGGGCCGACCGCTGGCAGTCCATGGCCCGTGCCTCCATCCGTGAGGACCTGTACGCGGCGCACGCCGGCCTGACGCAGGACGTGCTCTCCGTGGGCGACGGCGCCTCGACGCCGGAGGAGCGCTTCAAGGCCTGGGAGGAGAAGAACGCCGCGATCCTGGGCCGCGCGCGCACGACGCTGGAGGAGATCCACGGCTCGGACGCGTTCGACCTGGCGAACCTGTCGGTGGCCATGCGGACCATGCGGACCATGCTGCGTACGCGCGTCTGACCGGTATGTGCAGGAGGGCGCCCCCGCACCGGGATCTCCGGTGCGGGGGCGCCCTCTTTCGCGTCTCCTCGCTCCTGCGTCCTTCTCGTTCACACCCCGCGCGACGACGTCCACAGCCTGCGGCAGGACAGCGCGGCGGCGGCGAGGAGCAGGAGATTGCGTACGACCATGAGCGCGCAGCCCAGTGGGGTGCCCGAGACGACGTCGTCGTACAGCACGGGGTACGCGAGCGCGCTCAGCGCGGCCGCGGGCAGCAGCAGGGCGACGACCGGGCGCTGGGTGGTGGCGTGCGAGGTGAGGCAGACGGCGGCCAGGCCGAGCAGCCAGACCAGGTACTGCGGGCTGATGACCCGGCTGGTGACCGTGAACAGGAGCACGGCGGCGAGCGCGGCGTCGAAGGGCGTCGCCGGCGTCCAGCGGCGGGCTCGCAGCCGCCACAGCAGCAGCCAGCCGAGGGCGGCGGCGGTGAGGAGGAGGGAGGCGTGGGCGAGGGCGGAGACGTACGGCCCGGTCAGCTCCATCGCGCCGTAACGGTATTCCACCGTGCCCGGCCAGCCGGCCAGCCGCCCCAGGGACAGAACAGTTCCGGCCATCGACTCGATCTGCACGCCTCTGCCGCCCTGCTGACGCAGGAACCCGAGAGTGTGCGAGAAGCCGAACGCGAGGACCGCGAGCAGCACCGCCGCACCGGCGGCCGCGGACAGCCACGCGTTCCGGGTGGTACGCCCGCGCGGGGCGCCCAGCAGGACGAGGACCGGCCAGACCTTCACGGTCGCACCGAGCCCGGCGAGCACACCGCCGACGCGCGGGTGGCGCCCCAGCGCGAGCAGGGCCAGGACGGCGAGCGCGGTGGCCTGGACGTCGTACCGCACGAGGGGCAGGTGCAGGAGCAGCGGCAGCGCGCCCACCCACAGCCACGCACCGTCCCTGCCGTGCCCGGGTCGCAGTCCGGCGCGGGCGAGCGCGCCGGCCACGAGCGCGTCGGCGGCGAGGGTGAGGACGAGAAACCCCTGGAAGTAGGTGAGCCAGGGCAGCGCCCCCGGTCCGAGGATCACCAGCGCGGCGCCGGGCGGGTACTGCCACATGGCGTCGTCGAGGGGGAAGCCGCCCCGGGTGAGCTGCCTGAACCAGCCGTAGTAGATCTGGTGCACCTCGCCGCTGATGGTCCCCACGTCGAAGGCGGCGAGCGGCTGCGCGAGCAGGGCGAGCATGCCCAGCCGGGTACCGACCCAGACGCCGCCGAGCCGCCACACGAACCGCCGCACGCCTGCCGCGGACGCGTCGGTGCCGGGGCCGGTGTCCGCGTCGGAGGCCGGAATCCGATCGATCGTCATCACGGCGCACTTTAGCCAGCTTTGCGCTGTTTTTTCGCTTTCCCGTCCGCCTCGTAGGCGGCGACGACGTCTGCCGCGGGCCCGTCCATCCGCAGCACGCCCGCCTCCAGCCACAGGGCGCGGTCGCAGGTCTCGGTGACGGTCCTGTGGTGGTGGCTGACCAGGAAGACGGTGCCCGCCGACGCGCGGAGCTCGGCGATGCGGGCCCTGCTGCGGCGCTGGAAGGCGGCGTCACCGGTGGCCAGCGCCTCGTCGATCATGAGGACGTCGTGGCTCTTGGCAGCGGCGATCGAGAAGCGGAGGCGGGCGGCCATGCCGGAGGAGTACGTACGCATCGGCAGCGTGGTGAAGTCGCCCTCGTCGTCGACGCCGGAGAAGTCGACGATCCGCTGGTAACGCTCACGGACCTGGCGGCGCGTCATGCCCATCGCCAGACAGCCGAGTACGACGTTGCGCTCGCCGGTCAGGTCGTTCATCAGCGCGGCGTTGACGCCGAGGAGCGAGGGCTGCCCCCGGGTGTAGACGCGTCCGCGCGCCGGTGGGATCAACCCGGCGACCGCCTTGAGCAGGGTGGACTTGCCGGATCCGTTCGAACCGACGATGCCGACGGCCTCGCCCCTGTGCGCCGACGGTTACCTCGACGACCTCGCCGCGTCCGCGGTCGCCGCGCTCAGGGCCTGACGGGCCCGTGGAGGGCGCGCGAAGGCGGCCGGTCGCCGCGGAGACCGGGCCGCCTTCGTGGGCGGTCGAGCCGGGCTACTTCACCGCGCCTGCCATGACGCCGGAGACGAACTGGCGCTGGAAGGCGAAGAAGACGATCAGGGGGATGATCATCGAGATGAAGGCGCCGGGCGCCAGGATGTCGATGTTGTTGCCGAACTGGCGGACCTGACGCTGGAGCGCCACCGTGATCGGCGGGTTGGCCGAGTCGGCGAAGATCAGCGCGACCAGCATGTCGTTCCAGACCCACAGGAACTGGAAGATGCCGAGCGAGGCGATGGCGGGACCGCCCAGCGGCATCACGACGCGGGTGAACAGCCGGATCTCGCCCGCGCCGTCGAGTCGCGCCGCCTCCAGGAGCTCTCTGGGGATCTCCGCGAAGAAGTTGCGCAGCAGGAAGATGGCGAACGGCAGGCCGAAGGCCACGTGGAAGAGGACCACGCCGGCCGTCGTCTCGAAGATGCCGATCTTGCCGAAGAGTTCCGACACCGGGACGAGGGCCACCTGCACCGGGACCACCAGCAGGCCGACGACCACCAGGAACCACCAGTCGCGGCCCGGGAAGTCCATCCACGCGAAGGCGTACCCGGCCAGCGAGCCGATCACCACGACCAGGACGGTCGACGGGACAGTGATCATGATCGTGCTGAGCAGGGAGTCGACGATGGTGCTGTTGTCGAGGAGATTGGCGTAGTTGTCGAGGGTGAGCTGGGAGGGGGCGGTGAAGACCTTCCACCAGCCCGTCTCCGCGATGTCCGTGGGGCTGCGCAGCGACGAGAACAGCAGGCCGATCGTCGGCATCAGCCAGAACAGCGCCACCAGGACGAGGAAGAAACTCACCGCGCCGCCGCTCGCGCGGGCCGCGATCCGCGCCGGCAGGGACCGCTTGGGCCGGTCGGGGCCCTGGCCGGTCGCAGGGGTGGCCGACGTGGGGGCCGTGGTGGTCATCGGCGGCTCTCCTTTCGCATCCTGCGGATGTTGAAGAGCATCACCGGAACGACCAGCAGCAGGAGCAGGACGGCGATTGCGCTGCCGATGCCCGGGTCCGCGTCGGTGCCGAACGACGAACGGTAGAGCTGGAGCGCCAGCACGTTCGCGTCGTCCTGGGACGATCCCGGCGCGATGATGAACACCAGGTCGAAGATCTTCAGTACGTTGATCATCAGCGTGACCAGGACGACGGCGAGGACGGGCGCAAGCAGCGGGACCGTCACCCGGCGGAACACCTGCCACTCGTTGGCGCCGTCGACGCGGGCCGCCTCCAGGAGCTCGCGCGGCAGGCCCGCGAGTCCGGCCGCGATCAGGACCATCGCGAAGCCCGCCCACATCCAGACGTAGCTGCCGATGATGGCGGGGGTCACCAGGCTCGGGCCGAGCCAGTCGACGCCGTTGTACGGCTCGCGGAAGTTCGACGCCGGGAAGCGCAGTACGGCGCCGTCCGCCTCGGCGGAGAGGGTGAACGTGCCGTTCGCGGCGGCCGTGGCCGAGTCGACGACCCTGCCGTCCTTGACGGCCTCGACCTTGATCCCCTCGAGGCCCAGCTCCTCGGGGTCGAGGGTGTTCGGTTTGCCGCTGCCGCCCTTGGTGAAGTCCAGCCAGGCGGTGCCGGTGACCTTGTCCGGCGCGGTCTCGGCCGGCGCCGCGATCTCGGCGCCCCCCGGCATCTTGGCGGGCGGTACGCCGACCAGCGGCAGCAGAACCTGCTCACCCGCTCTGACCGGCTGCTTGGTGACGAAGGAGCCCCCGCCGCCCGCTTCCAGCGGATGGACCGGCAAGGGGCGGGCCTTCGGGAAGCCGGCCGACTCGGAGAACATGTCGTGGACGCTCACCGCGACGGCGTTCGCGACCCCGCGCTCCGGATTCTGCTCGTACACCAGGCGGAAGATGATGCCCGCGGCGAGCATCGAGATCGCCATCGGCATGAAGACCAGCAGTTTGAACGCCGTACCCCAGCGGATGCGTTCGGTGAGCACCGCGAATATGAGGCCCAGCGCGGTCGAGACGGCGGGGGCCACCACCACCCAGACCGCGTTGTTCTTGACGGCGGTCAGGATGGTGTCGTCGGTGAAGATCTCGACGAAGTTGTCGAGCCCGGCGAAGCTGTCGCCCGACTTGTCGAAGAAGCTCCGGTAGACCGAGTACCCGATCGGGTAGACCACGAGCGCGCCGAGCAGCACCAGGGCGGGCAGCAGGAAGCCGGCCGCCATCAACCTGCGGGTGCCCGTCACGCTCTTGCGTGTGCCGTTGCCGGCGGGGGGCGGCGTGACCTTCGCGGCGCCCCCCGCGGTCGCTGACGTCATGACGTCAACCCGTCAGCTCTTGTACGCCTTGGCCGCGTCGGACTCCAGCCGCTGCTGGGTCCCCGCGATGTCCTTAGGGTTCTTCAGGAAGTCCTGGAGCGCCTTCCACTCACCCTTGCCCGGCGTGCCGCCGAACGACTGCGGAGCCTGGTCCGACATGTCGAAGCGGAAGTCGTCCCCCGCCGCGATCAGCGCCTTCGCGATGTCCCGCTGCACGTCGTTGGGGTACGCCGCCACGTCGAGGGACTTGTTCGGCGACACGAAACCGCCCGCCCCGGCCCAGATCCCCGCCGCGTCCGTCGACGCCAGGAACGTCAGCAGCGCCTTCGCGCCCTTCGAGTCCTTGAGCGCCACGGCCGCGTCGCCGCCGGTCACGACGGGCGACTCGCTGCCCACCGCCGGGAACGGGAACACCTTGGCGTCCGTGCCGATCTTCGCCTTCGTCTGCGCGATGTTGACCGCGACGAAGTCGCCCTCGAAGACCATCGCGGCCTTCGGGTCCGCGGCGAACGTCTGGGTGACGGACGCCGGGAACTCCGTCTGCAGGGCCCCGTCCTGGCCGCCCGCGATGAGCTCCTTCTTGCCGAACAGCTCGGCGAGCGTCGTCAGCGCGTTCTTGACGGACGGGTCCGTCCACTTGATCTCGTGCTTGGCGAGCTGGTCGTACTTCTCGGGACCCGCCTGGGAGAGGTAGACGTTCTCGAACCAGTCGGTGAGGGTCCAGCCGTCCGCGCCGCCCACCGAGACCGGCGTGACGCCGGAGGCGGAGATCGTCTCGGCCGTCGTCAGGAAGTCCTTCCAGGTCTTGGGCTCCTCGGCGCCGGCGTCCTCGAAGACCTGGGCGTTGTACCAGACCAGCGACTTGTTGGCGGCCTTGAAGTACACGCCGTACTGCTTGCCGCCGACGGCGCCGATGTCCTTCCAGCCCTGCGAGTAGTTCTTGTCGAGCTGCGCCTGCGTCGCCGCGTCGACGGGCTTCGCCCACTTGCGCTCGACGGCCTGCTGGAGCGCGCCGACCTGCGGCAGCATCGCCACGTCCGGCGGCGCGCCGCCGGCGATCTTCGTGCCGAGGAAGTTCACGATCGGGTCCTGGGCCGGTACGAAGGTGACCTTCGCGCCCGTGCGCTTCTCGAACTCGTCGAGGACCTTGGTGAAGTTCTCCTGCTCGGGGCCCGTCCAGACGGCGGCGACCTGTACCTCCTCGCCGTCCAGCTTCGGCAGTTCCACGGAGGAGGGCTGGGTGGTGGCCCCGCTTCCCTCGTTCCCCTTGTCCTTCTCCTTGTCGCCGCCGCAGGCGGTGAGGGCGAGCGTGCTCGCGGCGATCATCGCCAGCGCAGCCCTTCGAGCCCTGCGACCCCGGTGTGTACGAAGAGTTGTGCGCATCACTGCCCCGTCTCTCCTGTGCGCGTACGGACCGGCGCAGCCCCTGGAGAACCGCTGGCGCCGATGCCGGTCTAGCTGTCCCGTGCTCAGTCCTACGCCCGGCGGTCGGCCCCGGCAATAGTGCCTTCCGTGTCAACCGGGTGATCGTGATGGGCTCGTGACGTTGAGTCAGCCCTCCCGAGGAGCGCCGAGGGGGGGCAGCGGGGTCGCGTTGACCGTACGGGCGGCGCGGTCCAGGGCGCTGGCCAGCAGGGCGAGGTCGGTCGGCCCGTTGCCGAGTTCGCGCACCGGGCGGCGGGTCGGCGGGTCGCCCATCCGCTCCCACTCCAGGGGGACGACCGTGGGGCGCAGGGTCGCCGTGCGCGGAATCCGGCCGGTCACCCGGCCGGCCTGGAACGGGGTCGCCGGGGCGTCCGCGTCCGGCTCCGCTCCGCCGGACCCGTCCGTCGCGGCACGGTGGAGCAGCCTGCCGCGGCCGGGCGCGGGCCCGTCAGGGGCGGGTGCCGACGGCGGGGCGTCCAGCACCACGCGCAGCCGCGCGCCGCGCGCCAGCTCCGTGCCGGCCGTACGGTCCGGCCTGGCGGACGTCGCCACCAGGTGTACGCCGAGCCGCTCGCCCTCTCGGGCCACGGCTTCCAGCGCCCGTACGACGGAACCGGCCGCCGGCCTGCCCGTACTGCCGAGGGCGGGTGCGACCAGCGCGTCGAGGTCGTCGACCAGGACGACGAGGCGGGGCAGGGGCGACGGCGCGGTGTCGGCGCGGGCCTGGCGCTCCCGGGACGTCGTGGTCCGCAGGCGCAGGGTGCCGCTGGGGGGCGAGTCCAGGTCGCCGTTCTGTTCGGCGGCGCTGGGGCGGCGCTGGCCGATCATCCGGCCGGACACCTCCTGGCGCGCGTGCCACTCGGCGAAGCCCAGGCCGCCGAGCAACTCGTGGCGGCGCTTCAGCTCGGCGCCCAGGGCCTGGGCGAACTCCCTCATGCGGACGGGGTCGGACGCCACCAGGTGGGTGGAGACGTGGGGGAGTTCCGTGCAGGCGCGCAGGCCGTCGCCGCGTTCGCCGCCCGCGCCGTCGACCAGGACGAGGCCCAGGCGGTCGGGGCGCGCCGCCGCCGAGAGCGACGCCGCCACGGAACGCAGCAGCTCGGTGCGGCCGCTGCCCGCCGGGCCCTCGATCAGGAGGTGCGGCCCCTCGGCGGTCAGGTCCACGCACAGCGGGCCGCGCGGGCCGGCGCCGAGCACCGCCCAGGCACGGGTGGCGCCGGGGGCCTGGCCGTCGTCGGCCGCCGCCGCCCAGCGGGCCATCAGGGAGGCGGGGGTGGCCCTGGCCAGGCCCAGCTCGTCCAGGAGGCGGGAGGTGGCGGGGAGGGGAGTGGCTCGCGCGGGCTGGGTGGCGCGGGAGCTGTGGGGCGCGGAGGCGGGGTGGACGGCCGGGGCGGGGCCGTCCGTGCGGAGGGGGGCCAGCGCCCGGGCGAAGCGGTCGGCCCAGGCTTCGGAGACCGCGTCCACCGTGGCCAGCGTGCCGTGGCCCGCCGGTTCGCCGCCGGCCGTGCGCAGCAGACGCAGGGCGGTGGCCACGTCGCCGCTGAGCAGCCCTGCGGCTCCGCACGCGCGGAACGCGGGCGACGCGGCGCAGGCGGCCTCGTACGTCGCGGCGACGGGGGAGAGCGGCGAGGCGGCGGGCGTCTCGGCCAGGCAGATGAGGTGGATGCCGGACGCCGCTCCGGTCGCGGCCAGGCGGGCGGCCGCCTCGCGGAGCGCGGCGGGGCCGGGGTCGCCGTCGAGGACGACGACGGTGTACGGCCCGCTGTGCGGGCTCTGCGGCTCCTCGTCCTCCGTACGGCGGATCAGCTCAGCGATGCGGGCCGTCGCCTGGTCGCGGTCGTACGCGAGGAGCAGGCGGCAGTCCTGGCCGTGGGCGGGCCGCAGGTGCGGCAGCCAGCCGAGCCAGGCCCACTCGGCGGTGCGCTCCCGCAGCGGCCTTGCCCTGTCCGTACTGATCAGGACGATTTCCAGGTCGGCCGGGGCGTGCAGTGCGGCCAGCTGGGCCACGGTGGACCTGGCGAGCCCGGCCAGGCGGTCACGGGGGCCGGCCAGGCCCAGCGAGCCGACCTCGCGCAGGCCCACGGTCACGGGCACGGCGGGGAGCGGGCGGCCGCCGTCGGGGGCGGGGCGGTCGGCGGTGCCCAGACGCAGGGCCAGTGCTTCCGGGTGGGCGGGGATGCGCTCCCACAGGCGCGGGCCGGGGCCCAGTGCCGTGAGCAGGAGGGTCGCGGGGTCGGGCCAGGCGTCGGCGCGGGCCTGGGGGCGCGCGTCGGACCGGGCGTGGGGGCCGTGCGCCGCGGGGCTCTGGGCGGTCGGGGGCATGCCGAGGGGAGTGGCCTCGGCGGGGGCGTACTCGTCCAGGGCGCTGGAGCGGGCGCCGGTGAGGCGGCGGGCCCAGGCCCCTATGCCGCCCCGGCGGGGGGCGGGGGGTGTCGCTGCCGGGTCCGGGGCCGGTGCGGCTTCGGGATGCGAGGGGTCGCGATGCGAGGAGTAGGGGCGCTCGGGGCCGGGGCGCGAGGGGTCCGCGTGCGGCGGCCCCGGGTGCGGGGGCTCCGTGGTCGGTGCCGCGTCGGGGCGTCTCCTCGGGTGCCGAACGTCCGGGTGATCGGACTGTTCGGGCGTGCTGCGTTCGGCGCCCTGCGGGGAGCGCTCCGGCACGTCACCTCCCGCCGCCACCGCGGACGACGACCCGGGAGTGGTGGAGTGGGTATGGCTGCCGGCCGGCCCCGTTGGCGCGGGCGGGGTTTGGCCCGAGACTCTGCGGCCGGCGAGTCCGGGGGGCGCGGGGGGCTCGCTCATGGCGGGCAGGCGCAGGTGGCCCTCGCCGTCGGGGGTGGTGCGCAGCGGCGGAGCGGGGGCGTCCTGGGCGAGGCGGAGGGCTGATTCGCCCACGCGCAGGAGTGCGCCGTGAGGAAACGGGACGGGGTCGGCCGTGAGGTCCTCGCCGTCCAGCGAGGTGCCGTTCGTGGAGTTCAGGTCCGCCACGGAGACCCGGCCGTCCTGGGCCAGCGTCACCGCGCAGTGCAGTCGTGACACGTCCGGGTCGTTCAGCGGGACGTCCGCCTCCGCCGAGCGGCCGACGCGGACCTGGCCGCCGTGGAGCAGGTGGACGCCGCCCGCGTCCGGGCCCGCCACCACGTGGAGCCGGGCCGGGGCGTCGGGCGCCGCGTCGGGCTCGGGTGCGGGTGCGTGGAGGGACAGCACGGCCCCGTCGACCAGGGGCGGTTCGCCCAGCGCCGTGCGCTGGGCGTCGAGCCGTTCCCGGCCGGCGTAGACCACGACGGCGCCCGTGGTCTCCGGCGCCGAGCCGGGACCGGCCACCGCGGCGGCCAGGCCGGAGGCGACCGCGGCCAGCGCGGTCCCCGCGGGCGCGGTGACGAGCACGTCGCACACGCGCCCGGCGGCCTGGGGGCCCCCGGTGGCACGCGTGCTCTGCGCGCTCGGCGCGAGGACGGTCAGCCGGATCTGCATCGCGTCAGCGGTCCCTTCTGCGCGAAGTGCCCGGCAGGGGTGCCGCCCTGTGATTCCCCCCACCCGGCACGGACGCGTCGTCCGGTACAGGTCGGCACGCAGCGCGGGGCTCCCGACCCCGCAGTCCGTGCTCCGGGCATCCTCGCACCTGCCACTGACAACACGCCCGGCGGCCACCTCCAAGTGATCTTGAATGGTCGGCTGTGGGCGCAAAAGTGCAGGGTTGGACATATGCGGTACGCACGTTCGGCAACCATCGGTGCCAGGGGCGCGTCTACCCTCGGTACGCGGCCCCGGTGGGAGGCGGGCGGGCGGCACTACAGTGGACCGGAACCACGGGCCGCGCGCCCGGGAGCACGCAGGACCACGAGGACACGAGCAGCAGGGAGCGCATGACGTGCGGCCGGTCGGCAGTAAATACCTGCTCGAGGAGCCGCTCGGGCGCGGCGCCACGGGCACCGTCTGGCGAGCCCGCCAGCGTGAGACCGCGGGCGCCGAGGCGGCCGTGGCGGGCCAGCCCGGCGAGACCGTGGCGATCAAGGTCCTCAAGGAGGAGCTCGCCAACGACGCCGATGTGGTGATGCGCTTCCTGCGCGAGCGGTCCGTGCTGCTGCGCCTGACGCATCCCAACATCGTGCGGACCCGCGATCTGGTGGTCGAGGGCGATCTGCTCGCTCTGGTGATGGACCTCGTCGACGGCCCCGACCTGCACCGCTACCTCCGGGAGAACGGTCCGTTCTCGCCGGTCGCCGCGTCCCTGCTCACCGCTCAGATCGCGGACGCTCTCGCCGCAAGTCACGCCGACGGCGTCGTCCACCGGGACCTCAAGCCCGCGAACGTCCTGCTCGACGAGCGCGACGGCCAGATGCACCCGATGCTCACCGACTTCGGCATCGCGCGCCTCGCCGACTCCCCGGGCCTCACGCGTACGCACGAGTTCGTCGGCACGCCCGCCTACGTCGCCCCGGAGTCGGCCGAGGGCCGCCCGCAGACGTCGGCCGTCGACATCTACGGCGCCGGCATCCTGCTGTACGAGCTGGTCACCGGGCGCCCACCGTTCGCCGGGGCCACGGCGCTCGAGGTGCTGCACCGGCACCTGAGCGAGGAGCCCCGCCGCCCCACCACCGTTCCCGAGCCGCTGTGGACGGTCATAGAGCGCTGCCTGCGCAAGGAACCGGACGAGCGGCCCAGCGCCGAGAACCTCGCCCGCGCCCTGCGCACCGTCGCGGCCGGCGTGGGCGTGCACTCGTCGTCCGCTCAGGTCGAGGCGGCCATGGGCGTCGGCGCCCTGCTCGCCCCCGACCCGTCCCCGGCGCCGGTCCCCGGCGTGCCCGGCGCCGCCGATCCCACCCAGGTGCTGCCGAGCAACGCCGGTTCGTACGACCCGGCCGCCGCGACCAGCGTCCTGCCGTCCACCGGGGCGCCGCAGTACGGCGGCCCCGGAGCGGCGGACCCGACCGCCGTCATGCCGCCCGTGCCGCCGCGCCCCGACGGCGCACCCGGCGGCCCCGGCCCCGAGGACCCCCACCCCTGGCAGAACCAGCTGCGGGCCGCTCGCGACCGCAACGAGCAGACACAGGTCCAGTACCTCGACCCGAGCCAGGACCCGCTGCGCCGCCGCCCCCAGCGCCAGCCGCAGCAGCAGCCCCCGCAGCCCCCTCAGCGTCGGCAGCAGCCGCAGCAGCAGCCTCAGCGGTACGCCCCGCCGCAGTACCAGCAGCCCCAGGCGCCGCCCCCGCAGCAGCGGTACGCACCGCCGCCGCAGCAGCCGGCCCCGCCGGCCCCGAGGCCGCCGCGCGAGCCCCGTGAGCCGCGCCGCCGCAGCGCCAACCCGATGCGGATCCCGGGCCTCGGCTGCCTCAAGGGCTGCCTCTTCACGCTCGTCCTGCTGTTCGTGGCCTCCTGGCTGATCTGGGAGTTCTCCGGTCTCCAGGAGTGGATCGGCACGACGAAGAGCTTCTTCGCGCAGATCGGCGACTGGATCGACAGCGTCACGAAGTTCGTCGAGGACCTGACCAGTTCCACGGGCTCCACCGGCGCGTAGCAGGCCGAGTTCGTTGATTTATCGACTTCTGGGGGTGGATTTCGCCCCCAGAAGTCGAGGTTGACGCCATACGCGGCACCGGACGGGCCTCCACCCGCGTAGCCTCAGGGCCGACCGTCAGAGGGCGTCTCGCTTCTCCGGCGGGGCCTGCGGCTGATACCCCCGGAGAAGCGAGACGCCCTCTCACCGCTGAGGGAGCAGTCTTGGCACGGAAAATCGGCAGCCGGTACACGGCCCACCAGATCCTTGGGCGGGGCAGCGCCGGCACGGTGTGGCTCGGTGACGGACCCGAGGGGCCCGTCGCCGTCAAGCTCCTGCGTGAGGACCTCGCGTCCGACCAGGAACTCGTCGGACGCTTCGTCCAGGAGCGCACCGCGCTGCTCGGACTCGACCACCCCCGCGTCGTCGGCGTGCGCGACCTCGTGGTCGACGGGACCGATCTCGCGCTGGTGATGGATCTCGTGCGCGGCACGGATCTGCGGACCCGGCTCGACCGCGAGCGCCGCCTGGCGCCCGAGGCGGCCGTCGCCATCGCCGCGGACGTCGCCGACGGACTCGCCGCCGCCCACGCGGCCGGCGTCGTGCACCGCGACGTGAAGCCCGAGAACATTCTCCTGGACATGGAGGGCCCGCTCGGTCCCGGCGGCGCGCACCCCGCGCTGCTGACCGACTTCGGGGTCGCCAAACTCATCGACACTCCCCGCCGCACCCGCGCCACGAAGATCATCGGTACGCCCGACTACCTCGCCCCCGAGATCGTCGAGGGCCTGCCGCCCCGCGCCGCCGTCGACATCTACGCCCTCGCGACGGTCCTGTACGAGCTGCTCGCCGGCTTCACGCCCTTCGGCGGCGGCCACCCCGGCGCCGTACTGCGCCGCCACGTCACCGAGACCGTCGTCCCCCTCCCCGGCATCCCCGAAGAGCTGTGGCAGCTCCTCGTCCAGTGCCTGGCGAAGGCCCCGGCCTCCCGGCTGCGCGCCTCCGAGCTCTCCGCCCGTCTGCGCGACCAGCTGCCGCTCCTCGCCGGCATGCCGCCGCTCGACGTGGACGAGCCGGGCTCGGAGGACGAGGAGGCGGACCACCCCGCGTATCCGGCGTACGACGAACCGCAGTCCCTCGCGGCCGAGCCGCGCCGCCGCGGCGCCGTCCCGCTGGTGCCCGGCTCCGCCCCCGACTCCAACCGCGACACGCACACGAGCATGCGCGTCCCCGCCCCCGACGAGCTGGCCGGCGGTGCGCGTGGCACGGCGCGCGCTCCTCGGGCGGCGGGCCAGCGCCGCCCCGGCTCGGCCCGCAACAGGCCCGACGCCGTACGCAGGCGGCGCCTGGTCCTCGGCGGGACCGCGGTGCTGGTGGCGGCCGCGATAGGGGTGGGCGGCTGGCTGGCGGTGACCGGGGACGGCGCGGACGGGGCCCCGCGGGACACCGAGCAGTCGTCCCCCGCGCAGCCGTAGCCCACGGGGGTGACGAGGCGCTCCCGCGGGCGAGGGGAACGTACGGCCGCCCAGCCGTTACGCTGGACCCGTGGCAGTCGTCGATGTATCCGAAGAGCTCAAGTCCCTCTCCTCGACCATGGGGTCGATCGAGGCCGTCCTGGACCTCGACAGGATGAGGGCCGATATCGCCGTGCTCGAGGAGCAGGCCGCGGCCCCGTCCCTGTGGGACGACCCCGAGGCCGCGCAGAAGATCACGAGCAAGCTCTCCCACCTCCAGGCGGAGCTGCGCAAGACCGAGGCGCTCCGCAGCCGCATCGACGATCTCTCCGTGCTCTTCGAGCTCGCCGAGATGGAGGACGACGCCGACACCCTCGTGGAGGCGGAGGCCGAGCTGATCTCCGTCCGCAAGGCGCTGGACGAGATGGAAGTGCGGACGCTCCTGTCCGGCAAGTACGACGAGCGCGAGGCCCTCGTCAACATCCGCGCCGAGGCCGGCGGCGTCGACGCGTCCGACTTCGCCGAGCGGCTGATGCGCATGTACCTGCGCTGGGCCGAGCGGCACGGGTACGCGACCGAGGTCTACGAGACGTCGTACGCGGAGGAGGCCGGAATCAAGTCCGCGACCTTCGTCGTCAAGGCGCCGTACGCCTACGGAACGCTCTCCGTCGAGCAGGGCACGCACCGCCTGGTCCGCATCTCCCCCTTCGACAACCAGGGCCGCCGCCAGACGTCCTTCGCGGGCGTCGAGGTGCTGCCGGTGGTCGAGAAGACCGACCACATCGAGATCGACGAGTCGGAGCTGCGGGTCGACGTCTACCGCGCGTCCGGTCCCGGTGGTCAGGGCGTCAACACGACGGACTCCGCTGTCCGTCTGACGCACGTTCCGACCGGCATCGTCGTCTCCTGTCAGAACGAGCGCTCCCAGATCCAGAACAAGGCGAGCGCCATGAACGTCCTCCAGGCGAAGCTCCTCGAGCGCCGCCGTCAGGAGGAGCAGGCGCTGATGGACTCGCTCAAGGGCGACGGCGGCAACTCCTGGGGCAACCAGATGCGTTCGTACGTCCTGCATCCGTACCAGATGGTCAAGGACCTCCGTACGGAGTTCGAGGTCGGCAACCCGCAGGCGGTTCTCGACGGGGAGATCGACGGCTTCCTGGAAGCGGGAATTCGCTGGCGCAAGCAGCAGGAGAAGTAAACTCGCTTTGTCGACACAGTAACTGCCGCCCGCGAGGCGGCAGTTGCGTTTTCTGTCACAGTCGTATGCTCGTACGACGGGCAAGTGCCTGCAATCCGGACATCGCGCCCGCAATGACCTTGACGCTCCCTTTAAAAGTGGCAAAGCTGACGCGCGGCATGCGTATCTCTGGGGCGTGTGCGACGGGGGAGGAATTTCAAACCCCCATGGTCCGATGCCCCTTGCGCTGCTCCACTGACGAATTCAGCTACTGGGGGTAGCAGCCATATGACCAAGAAGACGCGGATCCGCGTTGCGCGTATAGCAGCCGGTGCGGTGATCGCCGCCGGTGCTTCGCTGACCGCCGCGGGCGCCGCTTCGGCCGTCGGCATCGGCGTCGACGTGGCCGGCCTCAGCGCCGACGCCAGCGTCGACAAGGAGGGCGTCGACGTCTCCATCGCCGCCGACCCGGCCGACCCGGCCGACCCGGCGGACCCGGCCGACCCGGCGGACCCGGCCGACCCGGCGGACCCGGCCGACCCGGCGGACCCGGCCGACCCGGCGGACCCGGCGGACCCGGCGGACCCGCTGGACCCGGCGGACCCGCTGGACCCCACGGACCCGACCGACCCGCTGGACCCCACGGACCCGACGGACCCGCTGGACCCGACGGACCCCACGGACCCGACGGACCCGACCGATCCCACGGACCCGACCGACCCGACCGACCCCTCTGACCCGACCGACCCCGGCGGGAACGGCGGCAACGGGAACGGCGGCAACGGCAACGGCGGCAACGGCGGCAACGGCGGCAACGGCGGGAACGGCGGCAACGGCGGCAACGGCAACGGTGGCGGCGGCAACGGTGGCGGCGGCAACGGCGGCAACGACGCCGGTGGCACCGTGACCGGCGGCAACGACGCCGGTGGCACCGTGACCGGCGGCGACGACAACGGCGGCTCCGACGGCGACGCCGGCACCTGCACCCTCGACCTCGACGGTGCCGAGTGCGAGGACAACACCGACACCGACAGCGCCGGCTCCAAGCCGGTCGAGCAGGGCAAGGCCAAGGAGGAGCTCGCAGAGACGGGCGCCGCCGAGACCTCGTTCCTGCTGATCGGCGCCGCGACGATGATCGCCGGCGGCATCGGCTTCCGCATGCTGCCGCGCCTGGTCAGCGGCCGTACGGTCGCCTGAACCGCTTAGACGTACAAGAGGGGCCCGGAGCGCACTGAGCGCTCCGGGCCCCTCTCATGTCTCCCGGGGGCCCGAGGAGGGCCGTGGAGGCGGTACGGCGCGGTCCTAGGCGGTCTGGTGCGCCAGCAGGGCCACCACCGCCACCAGCAGGGCCACGAGCACCACCAGCGCCGCGGGGGTCAGCCCGGCCAGCGGGCCGCCCTCCTGCTGCATCCTCGCCCTGTTCGCCCGGCAGACCGGGCAGCGGCCCTGGTTCACGGGCGCCGCGCAGTTCGCGCACACCAGTCGGTCATAGGTCATGCGCTTTCCTCCTCCCGCGCGGCGGAGCCGCCTGCGGCCGTTCTCCCGCCAACGCTCAGGGGAACGTGACTGTTCCCCGTCCCACTGTGCCAGCTTCCGCGGGTTCCGGCGCGCCCCGCCGGGTTACGGCCGTTCTGTTCCGGTCGGAAGGCGTCGCCGTTCCGTGATAAATCGCCCATCCCAGGACGCCGACTGCGCGTCCCTGCCCACGTCGCGTATGGTCACGCTCACCTACTCCCGGCGACCGTGGTGCACCCGTGATCCGATTCGACAACGTCTCCAAGACCTACCCGAAGCAGAGCCGCCCCGCCCTCAGGGATGTATCCCTGGAGGTCGAGAAGGGCGAATTTGTCTTCCTCGTGGGTTCTTCGGGCTCCGGCAAGTCAACCTTCCTGCGGCTCCTGCTGCGTGAGGAGCGCGCCAGCCACGGCATGGTGCACGTCCTGGGCAAGGACCTCGCGCGCCTGTCCAACTGGAAGGTGCCGCAGATGCGGCGCCAGCTCGGCACCGTCTTCCAGGACTTCCGCCTTCTCCCCAACAAGACCGTTGGTGAGAACGTCGCGTTCGCGCAGGAGGTCATCGGCAAGTCGCGCGGAGAGATCCGCAAGTCCGTGCCCCAGGTCCTCGATCTCGTCGGCCTCGGCGGCAAGGAGGACCGGATGCCCGGTGAGCTCTCCGGTGGTGAGCAGCAGCGCGTGGCGATCGCGAGGGCGTTCGTCAACCGCCCGATGCTGCTGATCGCGGACGAGCCGACCGGCAACCTCGACCCGCAGACCTCCGTCGGCATCATGAAGCTGCTGGACCGCATCAACCGCACCGGCACCACTGTGGTGATGGCGACCCACGACCAGCAGATCGTCGACCAGATGCGCAAGCGCGTCATCGAACTCGAGGGTGGCCGCCTCGTGCGCGACCAGTCTCGCGGCGTCTACGGCTACCAGCACTGAAAGGACGCCATGCGCGCCCAGTTCGTCCTGTCGGAGATCGGCGTCGGTCTCCGCCGGAACCTCACCATGACCTTCGCGGTGGTCATCTCGGTCGCCCTCTCCCTCGCCCTCTTCGGCGGGGCGCTGCTCATGCGCGAGCAGGTGAGCACGATGAAGGGCTACTGGTACGACAAGGTCAACGTCTCCATCTTCTTCTGCAACAAGAACGACGCCGAGACCATCCCCAGGTGTTCCAAGGGGGCGGTCACCGCGGAGCAGAAGAAGGAGATCGAAACCGATCTCGAGAAGATGGACATCGTCGACACGGTCACGTACGAGTCCGCCGACCAGGCGTTCAAGCACTACAAGGAGCAGTTCGGGGACACGTCGATGGCCGACACCATCACCCCGGACCAGATGCAGGAGTCGTACCGGGTCAAGCTCAAGGACCCGGAGAAGTACAAGGTGGTCGCCACCGCCTTCGAGGGCCGCGACGGCGTCCAGTCGGTCGAGGACCAACGCGGCATCCTGGACAACCTCTTCGAGCTGATGAACGGCATGAACGTGGCCGCGCTCTGCGTGATGGCCCTCATGCTCGTCATCGCGCTGATGCTGATCGTCAACACCGTGCGCGTCTCCGCGTTCAGCCGGCGGCGTGAGACGGGCATCATGCGGCTCGTCGGCGCGTCGAGCTTCTACATCCAGATGCCGTTCATCATGGAGGCCGCTTTCGCCGGCCTGATCGGCGGAGTGTTCGCCTGCGCCATGCTGCTCGTCGGGCGGTATTTCCTGATCGACCACGGCCTGGCGCTCGCCGACAAGCTGACGCTCGTCAACTTCATCGGGTGGGACGCGGTGCTGGCCAAGCTGCCGCTGGTGCTCGCGATCGCCCTGCTGATGCCCGCGCTGGCGGGCTTCGTGGCCCTGCGCAAGTACCTCAAGGTGTGACATGAGCCCCTGGCGCCGTACGGTCAACCGACCGTACGGCGCCCTTCGTTTGTCCTAGACTCGGCGCCATGTTGGGCCCTGAAGTCACCTTTCGTCCCCGCGGTGTCCGCCGCGGGGCGGCCCTGACACTGGTTTTCGCGACCGTGATCGTCACCGCCGCCGTCACCGACGCCTGGCCGGGGGACGACGAGAAGTCGCCGCCGCTGGCCGCCCGTTCCGTCGCGTCCGCGGCCGACCGGGCAGCGGTCGCGGACGCGGCGGCCGAGGCGATGGCCGACGGCAAATCCGGCAAGGAGGCGGCCGAAGAGGTCGTCAGTCGCAGCGGCGACCGGTGGGGCGCGGTCTACGACCCGGCGGAGTACGAGGAGTTCGAGCAGGCGCTCGGCGGCGAGTACACGGGCGTCGGCCTCTGGGCCGAGCGGGCCGGCGACGGCCGCGTCGAGGTGTCCCGGGTGCAACGCGGCGGGCCCGCCGAACGGGCCGGCGTCCGGGCGGGCGACCGGCTGCGTACGGTCGACGGGCAGCCGGTGGAGAACCGCCCGGTCACCGAGGTCGTCCAGCTGCTGCGCGGCGACGGCGGCGACACGGCCCGGGCCGGCAGCTCGGTGGTGCTCGGCCTGGAGCGCGGTGAGCGCCGGTGGAGCGAGCGGCTGCGGCGGGCGCGGCTGAGCACCGAGGCCGTCACCGTCGAGCGGCTCGCGGACGGCGCCACGCTGATCAAGGTGGCGTCCTTCACCAGGGGCTCGGGCGAGCGGGTGCGGGAAGCCGTCCGCGCCGTCCCCAAGGACCACGGCGTACTGCTGGACCTGCGGGGCAACGGCGGCGGGCTCGTCACCGAGGCCGTCACCGCCGCCTCCGCCTTCCTCGACGGCGGCCTGGTGGCGACGTACGACATGGACGGCGAGCAGCGCGCGCTGTACGCGAAGCCGGGCGGGGACACCGACCGGCCGGTCGTGGCGCTCGTCGACGGCGGCACCATGAGCGCGGCGGAGCTCGTCACGGGGGCGCTCCAGGACCGCGGCCGGGCGGTGACCGTCGGTTCGCGGACGTTCGGGAAGGGCTCGGTGCAGATGCCGAGCCGCCTGCCGGACGGTTCCGTGGCCGAGCTGACCGTCGGCCACTACCGGACTCCGGCGGGCCACAGCGTCGACGGGCGGGGCATCAGCCCGGACCTCGCGGTGAGCGAGCGGGCACAGGAGCGGGCCCGGACAGTATTGAGTGGCCTCGGGGGAGGGTCGTAGTGCGAAAATGGCCGCACTATGGCTAAGGAAAAAGGGCGCAAGCTGATCGCGCAGAACAAGAAGGCGCGACACGACTACCTCATCATCGACACGTACGAGGCCGGCATGGTCCTGACCGGCACCGAGGTGAAGTCCCTGCGCCAGGGACGCGCCTCGCTGGTGGACGGCTTCGTCCAGCTCGACGGCGGCGAGGCGTGGCTGCACAACGTGCACGTACCGGAGTACTCGCAGGGGACCTGGACCAACCACTCCGCGCGGCGCAAGCGCAAGCTGCTGCTGAACCGGGCGGAGATCGACAAGCTGCTGAGCAAGTCGTCCGAGTCGGGCCACACGATCGTGCCGCTCGCGATGTACTTCAAGGACGGTCGGGCCAAGATCGAGATCGCGCTGGCCAAGGGCAAGAAGGAGTACGACAAGCGGCAGACGCTGCGGGAGAAGCAGGACCTGCGGGAGACGAACCGGGCGATCTCGGCGGTCAAGCGCAAGGAGCGCGGGCAGCTCTGAGGGCGCGCCGCCGCCCGGGGGGAATAGGCTGGCACGGTCGTGCGTTGTTCACGTACGATGGCACCTGTGCCCCTCGGGGCACGTGTACCACCTTGATAAAACAACATGGGGATGATCGGTTTCGACAGCGGATGTCGAGGCAGGGGAAGCGAGTCGAGGAAGCGGCAATGATCTCGTTAACCATATGTCGCAACCAATAATCGCCGATTCCAAGCGCGATTCCTTCGCCCTCGCTGCCTAAGTAGCGACCTAGCGAAGTGTCAGCCCGGGGGTGTTCCCGACCCGGATCCTGGCATCATCAAGGGAACTAAACCACTCGGTCCGGTCACGGGATCGGGTGGGAAATCAAACAGTGACTGAGCCCGTCGGAGACTTGTCCGTGTGATCTCCGGGGCCGAGAAAATCGCAGCGGACTGCACTCGGAGAAGCCCTGGTTCTGCACCGTTGGACGCGGGTTCGATTCCCGCCATCTCCACAATTCCCATGTGAGGCCGAGGCCCCGCCGTCCTAGGACGGCGGGGCCTTCGTCGTGCCCTTGAGCGCCGCGCACAGCAGCAGTGCCACGGCCGCCGAGGCCACGGGCGCCAGGTAGCCCTCGGCCGGGGTCGCGTGTTCCGCCAGCCACCCGCCGGCCGCCGAACCCGCGGCTATGCCGCCCAGGAGCGCGGTGACGGCCAGCGTCATGCCCTCGTTCAACCGGGCCCCGGGGACCGCTCCCTGGAGCAGGGTCATGCCCGTGACCATCGTCGGGGCCGTGGCCGCGCCCGCCAGCAGCAGTGCTCCGGCGACCGCCGCCAGCGATCCGGTGGAGGCGGCGAACAGGGGCAGGGACATCAGCACGGTCATCGCGGCGACGCACGCGAGCAGGCGGCGGCGCGGGTCGGCCGCCGGGCGCACGGAGCCGTACAGCAGCCCGGCCACGCACGATCCGCCCGCCTGGAGGGCGAGGACCGGGCCGGCCGCCGCGCCGTGTCCCAGACCGTCGGCGAAGGCCAGGGTGACGACCTCCATGGAGCCGAAGACCGCGCCGGTGGCGAGGAAGACCGCGAGCAGCGCGGGGATGCCGGGCAGGCGGAGCGGGGAGCGCGTGTTCGCCGTACGGGGCGCCGCGGGCGGCTCGGTGGCGCGCTGGGCGGCGAAGATCAGGACGCCGGTCATCATGAGCACCGCGCCGGTCAGCGTGCCGGCCTCGGGGAAGAGCGCCGTGCACAGGAAGGCGGCGGCGACCGGGCCGAGCATGAAGCACAGCTCGTCGGCGGCCTGCTCGAAGGAGTTGGCCGTGTGCCGCGCCGCCGGATCGTCGCGGAACAGGTGGGCCCAGCGGGCGCGGGACATGCCGCCCGTGTTGGGAGTGGTGGCGGTGGCGGCGTACGCGGCGAAGAGCGTCCAGTCGGGCGCGTCGTAACGGACGCACAGCACCAGGGCGAGCGAGCCCAGTACGGCCACGGCGGTGGCGGGCACCGCGACGCGGGCCTGGCCGTGCCGGTCGACGAGCCGGGCCGTCCAGGGCGCCACGAGGGCGGTGACGAGGAGACCGGCCGCGGTGACGGCGCCCGCCAGGGCGTACGAGCCGCGCGAACCGGCGATCATCATGACCGCGCTCACGCTGAACATGCCCATCGGGAGGCGGGCCAGGAGATTGCCCGCGGTGAACGCGCGGGCGCCGGGGACGGTGAAGAGGCGTCGGTAGGGGGAGAAGCGGCCGGGCGCGCGGCGCGGCGCACGGGGGTGACCGGGGCGGTCGGCGGCGATCAGGACGTCGCCGGACACGGTCAGGAGCGGGGGAAAGGTTTCTTGGACGGGCATGGATCAAGCTTCCGGGCGGGAGGCGCGGGAGGTCCAACACCTTCCGGGCGGCGATTGACGCACCCGCGTTGTAAATTCACGCCGTGCCCCACGACATCGAACCCCGGCTCCTGCGCGCCTTCGAGGCTGTCGCCGAGGACCTCCACTTCACCCGCGCCGCGGCCAGGCTCTACACGGCCCAGCAGGCGCTGAGCCGCGACGTCCGGCGTCTGGAGCGGGAGCTGGGCTCCGAGTTGTTCGTACGGTCCACCCGGAGCGTGTCGCTCACGGCGGACGGCGAGCGGCTCCTGCCGTACGCGCGGCGGGTCCTGGCGGCGTACGACGCACTGGGCGCGGCCTGGGCGCCCGACGAGCGCCCGCTGGTCGTCGACGTCGGGGCTCATGTCGGCACCGCGTACCAGGTGCTGGAGGCGGCGCGGTCGGCCGCGCCCGACGTGGAGTTCGTGGCCCGCTTCCACAGCGGCCTCACGGGAGCGGCGGCCGCGATCGTCGCCGGCCGGCTCGACGTGTCCTCGGGGCGCGTCGCCGGGCTCGATCCCGCGCTGCTCGACCAGTTGGAGCACCGGCCGGTGCGCTTCGAGCGGATGGCCGTGCTCCTGGCCGAGGACCATCCGCTGGCCGCGCTGGACGAGGTGCCGCTCGACGCCCTCGCGGGCGAGACCCTCTACGCGGCGGCGGGCAACGCGGCCACCGCCGAATGGACCGACCTGGCGGAGCGGCTCTTCGCCGGGCGGGGCGTCGAGGTGGCCGCGCCGTTCCCGGAGATCGAGGGGGCCGAGGAGTTCGTGCGGTTCATCGGCAAGCGGCGTTGGTCCGTACTTGCGAGTACCGAATTCATCGCGGTACCCGGCATGGAGCTGCGGCCGATCGTGGATCCCGTACCACTGTCGCCCATCTCACTTGTGTGGCGAAAAGGTCTCCGTCATAAGGGGCTTGACGTACTAAATCGGTCGATTTCAGAGCTCGGTGAGCGAAGGGGGTGGCTGGAAATGCCCCCCGGTGGCTGGCTTCCCGAAACGGATATGTCACTGATGCTCAACAACACCTGACTCAGGAGCCCTCCCGCTGTCGGCGTGCGCTACATTCATCGCCTGGGTGCGGTGTGATAGGGGGCGCTCGGAGTGGGTGGGGGCCCGTTCCGCGCAACAGACGAATCAGGCGGTCGTGCGCACCCCAGTCACTTCAGTGGGGGATGTGCGTACAACTGTGGAAAATTGGCGAGACGATGCCCGATCCGGGTATCCCCAAGACCCGATCCCGAGTGAGATCACGGTCCAGCTCGGCACCGTGCGGCTCGACCCCTCGGACCACCGGCCGCCGCAGGCCGTGGAGCTCCAGGAGGGCTCCGACGGCCCCGTCTTCGTCGACGAGAGCGGCCGCAGGAGCAAGAAGCTGCGCCGCATCGGCTGGGTTCTCGCCTTCGCCTGCGCCTGCTACGCCGTCACGCTGGTCGTCGCCCTCGCCGGTGGCAACTCCGCGGCGCCGTTCCTCCAGATACCCGGGCTCGCCGACGACAAGAAGAAGACGGACACCGTCCAGATATCCCCGGCCCCCGAGGAGTCGCTGCCCGGCGCGACACCGCCGGTGACGCCGGGCGCGACGCCCTCCGCCTCGGTGTCCGGCCCCGAGGCGCCGTCCGCCGACGGACCGGCGGGCACCGGCGTCCTGGCCCCGGAGCCCGGTGCGAGCTCCTCCAAGAGCGCCCGCGTCCCCAAGGAGAACCGCCCGACCCAGGCCACCGGCGGCGCCGGCTCCGGAACGAACCCGGCCCCGGGCACCGACCCCGGCGCGGACCCGGCTCCCGGCACCGACCCCGACGACGACGTGGGCACGGACCCCGGCGACACCGACCCGGGCGCGGAGCCCGACCCCGGCACCGATCCCGGCACGGACCCCGCCCCCGGCACCGACCCGGGCGACACCGATCCCGGCACGGAGCCGGCAGACCCGCAGACGGACCCCGCCGCAGGCGGCACCACCAGTCAATTTGCCGCGAAAGGCACGTAGCACACATGGCATCCCACGGCAGGCGCGCGCACCGCGCCCACCGCGCACCGCGCCCCACCGGGGTGCCGCGCGCGGCCCGCGGCCGGCGCACCGTCCGGCGACGCATACCCATGCGCTATCTGCTGCCCTCGCTCCTCCTGGTCGCGCTGCTCGCGATGCTGATGCTGCGCGGTTACGTGCACAGCGAGATCCTCGCCGACCACCGCGTACGTCCGCCCGCCCCGATCGACAAGGTCCCCGAGGACATCCTCAAGGGCGGCCCCGTCATCGACGCCCGGGACGCGAAGTCGCCCAAGGCGCTCAGCGTCCCCGACCGCAAACTCGTGCTGACCTTCGACGACGGCCCCGATCCCGAGTGGACGCCGAAGGTCCTCGACAAGCTCAAGCAGTACGACGCGCACGGCGTCTTCTTCGTCACCGGCACGATGGCCTCCCGCCACCCCGGCCTCGTCGAGCGCATGGTGGAGGAGGGGCACGAGATCGGGCTGCACACGTTCAACCACCCCGACCTCTCCTACCAGTCCACGGACCGCATCGACTGGGAGCTGTCCCAGAACCAGCTCGCCATCGCGGGCGCGGCCGGCATCCGGACCTCGCTGTTCCGTCCGCCGTACTCCTCGTTCTCCGACGCCCTCGACAACAAGTCGTGGCCGGTCACGCAGTACATCGGCAGCCGCGGCTACATCACGGCGTTCAACAACACCGACTCCGAGGACTGGAAGCGCCCCGGCGTCGAGGCGATCATCAAGCGAGCCACGCCCAAAGGCACCGCCGGTTCGATCGTGCTGATGCACGACTCCGGCGGCGACCGCTCGCAGACTGTGGCGGCCCTCGACCGCTTCCTGCCGACGATGCAGGACCGCGGTTACGACTTCACCAACCTCACCGAGGCCCTGGGCGCGCCCACCGCGCACACCCAGGTCACCGGCCCCGAGCTGTGGAAGGGCAAGGCCTGGGTCTACGCCGTGGCCGTCTCGGAGAAGACCACCAGCGTCCTCGTCGCGGGCCTCGCCGCGATCGGCGTCCTGGTCATGCTGCGCTTCGGGATGATGCTGCTGCTGTCCTTCCTGCACGCGCGCAAGGTCCGCCGGCGGGACTTCAGCTGGGGGCCGGAGTTCACCGAGCCCGTCTCGGTGCTGGTCCCCGCGTACAACGAGCGCGAGTGCATCGCCAACACGGTCCGCTCGCTGATGACCAGCGAGCACCCCATCGAGATCATCGTCATCGACGACGGTTCGACGGACGGCACCGCGGACATCGTCGAGGCGATGCGCCTGCCGAACGTACGCGTCGTACGCCAGCAGAACTCGGGCAAGCCCGCCGCGCTCAACAACGGTCTCGCGCACGCCCGCTACAACATCGTCGTGATGATGGACGGCGACACGGTCTTCGAGCCCGCCACCGTCCGCGAGCTGGTCCAGCCCTTCGGCGACCCGCGCGTCGGCGCCGTCGCGGGCAACGCCAAGGTCGGCAACCGCGATTCGCTGATCGGCGCCTGGCAGCACATCGAGTACGTGATGGGCTTCAACCTCGACCGGCGCATGTACGACCTGCTGGGCTGCATGCCGACGATCCCCGGAGCGGTCGGCGCCTTCCGCGCCGACGCCCTCCAGCGGTTCGGCGGCATGAGCGAGGACACCCTCGCCGAGGACACCGACGTCACCATGGCCCTGCACCGCGACGGCTGGCGGGTCGTGTACGCCGAGAAGGCGCGCGCCTGGACCGAGGCGCCGGAGAGCGTCCAGCAGCTGTGGTCGCAGCGCTACCGCTGGAGCTACGGCACGATGCAGGCGATCTGGAAGCACCGCCGCGCGGTCATCGAGAGCGGCCCCTCGGGGCGCTTCGGCCGTGTGGGCCTTCCGCTCGTCTCGCTGTTCATGGTGCTGTTCCCGCTGCTCGCGCCGCTCATCGACGTGTTCCTGCTGTACGGCCTGGTCTTCGGCCCCACCCAGAAGACCGTCGTCGCCTGGCTCGGCGTGCTCGCCATCCAGGCGGTCTGCGCGGCGTACGCCTTCCGGCTCGACCGGGAGAAGATGACCCACCTGATCTCGCTGCCCCTCCAGCAGATCCTCTACCGGCAGCTGATGTACGTCGTGCTGCTCCAGTCCTGGATCACCGCGCTGACCGGCGGCCGGCTGCGCTGGCAGAAGCTGCGCCGCACCGGCGCGGTCGAGGCTCCGGGCTCCATCCCCGGCCAGCGCCAGCGGAGCAACGAGAAGAGGCCCGTCGCATGACTCCCGGCACCACCCCAGGTCCCGCGTACGGCACGGAGCCGGCGTACGGCTCCGTCCCCGCGTACGGCACCCAGCCGGCGTACGGCGCCGGGGCGGCCCACCACGCCGCGCCTCCCGTGGCCGCCCCCGGCGACACCGACGCGACCGCGCAGATGCCCCGCGCCAGGCGCGGGGCCGACGCCGGGGCCGCGGAGGGACCCGCGACCGCGGCGGCCCGCCCGGGCCGCGACCGGTACCTCGACGTACTGCGGACCATCGCGCTCGTGCGCGTCGTCGTCTACCACATCTTCGGCTGGGCCTGGCTGACGATCCTCTTCCCGTCCATGGGCGTGATGTTCGCGCTGGCCGGGTCGCTCATGGCGCGTTCGCTGAAGCGGCCGGCCGCCGGCGTGATCCGGGGCCGCATCCGACGGCTGCTGCCGCCGATGTGGGCGTTCTCGCTCACCGTCGTACCGATCATGTTCTATTTCGGCTGGGAGCCGCTGAAGGAGGAGGGCATCTGGTGGTTCCTGAAACTCGCCAACTACGTCTTCCCCGTCGGCGCACCGCCGTTCCCCTGGCACAGCGGTGACAAGGCGGGCCTGCTGGAGGACACCTGGGCGGTCCAGGCCGCCGGCCCCCTCTGGTACATCCGCGCGTACCTCTGGTTCGTCATCGCGTCCCCCGTCCTCCTGTGGGCGTTCCGCAAGCTGCCGTGGGTGACGCTGCTGGCCCCGCTCGCCATCACCGCCGTCATCGGTTCGGGCCTGTTCACGATCCCGGGCGAGTTCGGCAACGCCCTCACCGACTTCGCGGTCTACGGCTCCTGCTGGGTGCTCGGGTTCGCGCACAACGACGGCCTGTTCCAGAAGGTCCCGCGGTACATCTCGGTGTCCGTGTCGACGCTGATCATGGCGTTCGGCCTGTGGTGGGCCTCCTGGCACCTGACGGCGGACGGCTGGGACCTCAACGACATCCCGCTCGCCCAGGCGGCCTGGTCGTTCGGCTTCTGCGTGATCCTCCTCCAGTACTCCCCGGCCTGGAAGGAACTGCCGGCCCGGCTCAAGGGCTTCGACACGGTCATCACCCTCGCCAACAACCGGGCGGTGACGATCTATCTCTGGCACAACCTGCTGATCATGGCGACCATCCCGGTCATCGACCTGCTCTTCCAGATCCCGGGCGTCTGGCCGACGTACTCCGGTTACATCGAGAGCGCGTACACGACCCTGATGCTGATCGTCGTCTGGCCGCTGATCGGCCTGATGATCATGGCGGTCGGCTGGCTGGAGGACGTAGCCGCCCAGCGCAAGCCGCGGCTGTGGCCGAACGGCGCGCCCAGGAAGCGCTCACACCCGCGCTGACCGCCGGGTGAGAGCAAGGTTTCGCGCCGGTCACCTCACGGCACGGGCCTGAAATCCACTGTCCATAGCGTCGCCTCCACGACCCGAGAACTCGTGGAGGCGCGTCATGGCAGGCCGGTGGATCGAACAGTGGGACCCCGAGGACGACACCTTCTGGAAGGAGTCAGGGGAGCGGATCGCCCGCCGCAACCTGATCTTCTCCGTGCTGTCCGAGCACATCGGGTTCTCGATCTGGACCCTGTGGTCCGTCATGGTGCTGTTCATGGGCCCGGAGTACGGCATCGACCCGGCGGGCAAGTTCTTCCTGATCGGAACCGCCACCCTCGTCGGGGCGGTCGTCCGGGTGCCGTACACCTTCGCCGTGGCCCGGTTCGGCGGCCGCAACTGGACCGTCTTCAGCGCGCTGATGCTGCTCCTGCCCACGGGCGCGGCGTTCGCGGTCATGGAGCCCGGCACCTCCTACACGACCTTCATGGTGGTCGCGGCGCTCACCGGCGTCGGCGGCGGCAACTTCGCCTCCTCCATGACGAACATCAACTCCTTCTTCCCGCTCCGCAAGAAGGGCTGGGCGCTGGGCCTGAACGCGGGCGGCGGCAACATCGGCGTCCCCGTGGTCCAGCTCATGGGCCTGCTGGTCATCGCCGTCGCCGGCGCCAACCAGCCGCGCCTCCTGCTGGGCCTCTACATCCCGCTGATCGTCCTGGCGGCGGTGTGCGCGGCCCGTTACATGGACAACCTGGCGCCCGTACGCAACGACACCGGGGCGGCGAAGGCGGCCGTGCGCGACCGGCACACCTGGATCATGGCCTTCCTGTACATCGGGACGTTCGGCTCCTTCATCGGCTACAGCTTCGCCTTCGGACTGGTCCTGCAGACCCAGTTCGGCCGTACGCCGCTCCAGGCGGCCTCGCTCACCTTCATCGGCCCGCTCCTGGGCTCGCTCATCCGCCCCCTCGGCGGCTCCCTCGCCGACCGCTTCGGCGGCGCGCGCATCACCCTGTGGAACTTCGCGGCGATGGCCGCCGCCACCTCGGTGGTCGTCTACGCCTCCACCACCAAGTCGCTGCCGATCTTCCTGACCGGCTTCACCGCGCTCTTCGTCCTGTCCGGTCTCGGCAACGGGTCGACGTACAAGATGATCCCCGCGATCTTCCAGGCGAAGGCGCTGGCGAAGGGCATGGAGGGCGAGGCGGCGGCGGCGTACGGTCGGCGGCTGTCCGGGGCCTCCATGGGACTGATCGGCGCGGTCGGCGCGCTGGGCGGGCTCGCGATCAACCTGGCCTTCCGCCAGTCCTTCCAGACGGCCGGCACGGGCACGGCGGCCTTCGCGGCCTTCCTGGCCTTCTACGCCGCGTGCTTCACGGTCACCTGGGCGGTATACCTTCGGCGTCCGGTGGCCGTACCGGCGAAGCCGCAGCTCACGTATGCCGAGGTGTGAGGCGCGCAGGTCCGTAACGGCCGGGAAATACGGTGGAACCGAGCCCGTCATGTGAGGTTGACAGGCTCGGCCCTCCGCACCACCAGCACAGCGGTATGAGAGCCGGGTACGCCATGTCCGTGAACACCACCACCCCCGAACCGCAGCACGGTCCCCTCGCGGGCTTCACCGTGGGCGTCACCGCCGCCCGGCGCGCCGACGAACTGGGCACCCTGCTGACACGGCGCGGAGCCGCCGTCCTGCACGCGCCCGCCCTGCGGATCGTCCCGCTGGCCGACGACAGCGAGCTGCTGGCCACCACGAAGCAGCTGATCGACGACGCACCCGACGTGGTCATCGCGACGACGGCGATCGGCTTCCGGGGCTGGGTGGAGGCGGCGGACGGCTGGGGCCTCGGCGAGGCGCTTCTCGCACGCCTGCAGGACGTCGAGCTCCTCGCCCGTGGCCCCAAGGTGAAGGGCGCGATCCGGGCGGCCGGCCTCACCGAGGAGTGGTCGCCGTCCTCCGAGTCCATGGCCGAGGTCCTCGACCGCCTGCTCGCCGAGGGAGTGGCGGAGCGCCGTATCGCGATCCAGCTGCACGGCGAACCGCTGCCCGGCTTCGTGGAGGCGCTGGAGGCCGGCGGCGCTGAAGTGGTGGGCGTGCCCGTCTACCGCTGGATGCCGCCGGAGGACATCACACCGCTGGACCGCCTCATCGACGCGACGGTCTCCCGGGGCGTGGACGCCCTGGCCTTCACCAGCGCGCCCGCGGCGGCGTCGCTCATGTCCCGGGCGGAGGAACGCGGTCTGCTGCCGGACCTCCTCGCGGCCCTCGGCCACGACGTGCTGGCGGCCTGCGTCGGCCCGGTCACCGCCCTCCCGCTCCAGGCGCAGGGCATCGACACGGTCCAGCCCGAGCGCTTCCGCCTCGGGCCCCTGGTCCAGCTGATCTGCCGCGAACTCCCGGGTCGCGGCCGCACCCTGCCGGTCGCGGGCCGCAGCATCGAGATCCGCGGCCACGCGGTCGTGGTCGACGGCGAACTGCGCCCCGTGCCGCCCGCCGGCATGTCCCTGCTGCGGGCCCTGGTCCGACGCCCCGGCTGGGTGGTCTCCCGCGCCGACCTCCTGCGCGCGCTCCCTGGCTCCGGCCGCGACGAGCACGCGGTGGAAACGGCGATGGCCCGCCTGCGCACGGCCCTGGGCGCGCCCAATGTGATCCAGACGGTGGTCAAGCGCGGCTACCGCCTGGCCCTGGACCCGACAGCCGACACCAAGTACGCGGACACGTAACCCGCCCCGAACCGACCGCGGCGGTGCCCGAAGGTTCGACGCCCGAGCGCGGCACCGACCCCGAAGCCCCCGCCCCCGGGCCGACCGCACCACCCCGACGCCCCCCGACGCCGCACCGCCCCCAAGGCCCCGCTCCGGCAGCACGGCCCACCGCCGCCGCATCCCGTGCCGGTAGGAGGGGTTCCGGCGGCCCCCGCCGACGGGCACTCTGGGGGGCGACACACCCACCGGTGACCCCGAGGCGGTGACAGGCGCATGACAGCCCGCACTGGCGCGTGCGACATGCGGTTCGATTCCGGCCGGGTCTGTCTGGACCTGGTGGCGACGGGCGCGCACAGCACCGACCAGCTGAGCCACCCCGACCATCTCCGCGCATGGCTCGTCGGTACCGGACTCGTGCCCCGCGGGGCGGCACTGGACGCGGTGGACGACGCATGGCTCCGCCGCTTCACCGAAGTCCGGGCGTACGTCACAGAACTGGCCCACGCCGCACTGACGGGCCGCCCCGCCCCCCATGCCCTGCACCGCATCAACGCGCTCGCCGCCACCCCGCCCCCCGGTGTCAGGGCCGAACGCACCCGAGAGGGCACGTGGTTGAGGAGCCTCAGCGACGCCCCCGCGTGCGCACCGCTGCTCGCCGCCGTCGCCCGCGACACGGTGGATCTGCTGACCGACCCCGCCGCCCGCGCACTGCTGCGCCAGTGCGAAGCCGGCAACTGCCGCCGCCTGTACCTCGACACGTCCCGGGGCCGCCGCAGGCGCTGGTGCTCCAGCGAGGTGTGCGGAAACCGCGAGCGAGTGGCCCGCCACCGCCGCCGGACGACGACCGCACCGGGCGCACCGCCCCCACCCCCCGCAACCGAACCCGCCCCCACCACCGCCTGAAAAGTTTTTCGGATCGCGTTGAGTCGATCGCCGAACCCGCTCGTAGTGATGGGGGAGGGAGCCACACAGGGTCTCGACCGGGAGGTTCGGGTGCGCGAGGATGCGGCCGTGGCAGATAGCCGTCAGCACAGAGCTCGACATCGCAGCGAGCGGCCGCGCGCCGAAAAAGCGACCCCCGACGAGGAGTTGATGCGTGCGCTCTACCGAGAACACGCGGGACCGCTGCTCGCCTATGTACTCCGTCTCGTCGCGGGCGACCGCCAGCGCGCCGAGGACGTCGTGCAGGAGACGCTCATTCGTGCCTGGAAGAACGCCGGTCAGCTCAACCGGGCGACCGGCTCTGTCCGCCCCTGGCTGGTGACGGTCGCGCGACGCATCGTCATCGACAACCATCGCAGCCGGCAGTCCCGGCCGCAGGAGGTCGATCCGTCACCGCTGGAGGTCATGCCCGCGGAGGACGAGATCGACAAGGCGTTGTGGCTGATGACGCTCTCCGACGCACTCGACGATTTGACTCCCGCCCACCGGGAAGCACTTGTCGAGACGTACTTCAGAGGGCGTACCGTCAATGAGGCGGCCGAAGTGCTCGGCATACCCAGCGGGACCGTCAGGTCCCGGGTCTTCTACGCACTGCGCTCCATGAAACTCGCACTGGAGGAACGAGGGGTGTCGGCATGACGACGTACGACCGGCATTCCGAGCACGACGCCGTGGGCGCCTACGTACTCGGCATCCTGGACGACGCGGACGCCACCGCCTTCGAGGCCCACCTGGCCTACTGCGAGTACTGCGCCGCCCAACTCGACGACCTCGCGGGCATGGAGCCCATGATGTCGGCCCTCGCCGAGTCCCCCGGCCCGCCCCCGCGGCTGACCGAGCCGAGCCCGCAGCTCCTGACGCGGCTCACGGACGAGGTCGCGGCCGGCCGGGCCCGCCGCCGGCGCCGCGGGCTGTACCTGGTGGCGGCTGCCGCCGTGCTGGTGATCGGCGGTCCCACGGTCGCCGTGGTGGCCACGTCCGGCGGCGACGACGGGCAGCGCCACGTCGCGGGCGAGCCGCACCCGACGAGCCCCGCCGAGGACGCCTTCTTCAACCACATGGAGGAGAAGATCGTCGCGACCGACGCCTCCACGAAGGTCAGCGCGACGGTCGGCATGGAGAAGAAGGCGTGGGGCACCCACACCGTCCTGGAGCTCAAGAACGTCAAGGGCCCGCTGAAGTGCAGCCTGATCGCCGTCTCGAAGGACGGCCAGGAGGAGACGGTCACGAGCTGGGCCGTCCCGAAGTGGGGCTACGGCATCCCGGACAGCACGCACAAGATGGCCAAGAACCCGCTGTACGTCCACGGCGGGGCGGCGATGAACCGCAGCGAGATCGATCATTTCGAGGTCCGTACGTTCGACGGAAAGCGCCTCGTCGAACTGCAGGCCTGACGGCAGGGACGCCCCCGTCCCGGAGAAATTCACACAGATCACCACAATCGCCCGCTCCGGACAGGTGCGGCCGCCGCCCACCGTCGCGTACGGTTGACGGCTGCCCGCAGCACGTCAGAAGGGGGCCTCGGTGGCCGCGCAGGATGCCGCTGTCGATTCCGTGAACTCCGTCGCCGACTCCTCCTCGCAGGAGTCGGCACGGAGCCGCGAGATCGGTGTGGAACAGGATCATCTGGATCAGGTGTACCGCCGTCTGGAGGAGAAGATCCACGAGGCGGAATTCCTCATGAACGACGCCGCCAAGCGCGGCCAGGTCGGTACGCCGGGCGCGCTCGCGGAGCGGGACGCGCAGGTCTTCCGTGCCGGAATCCACCTCAACCGGCTCAACAACGAGTTCGAGGACTTCCTCTTCGGGCGCATCGACCTGCTCCGGGGCAAGGACGGCGAGAAGGGCCCGGACGGCGCGTTCACCTCGGTGGAGCCGGCCGACGACGCGGTACGCCCCGACCTCACCGCGGAGATCGCCGAGACCCTGCACATCGGGCGCATCGGCGTACTGGACTCCGACTACAGCCCGCTGGTCATCGACTGGCGCGCGCCGGCCGCCGCGCCGTTCTACCGCTCCACGCCCAAGGAGCCGGGCCGGGTCGTACGCCGCCGGGTCATCCGGTCCAAGGGCCGCAAGGTCCTCGGCGTGGAGGACGACCTGATGCGCCCGGAGCTCACCGCGACCCTCGACGGCGCCGTTCTGCCCGTCATCGGCGACGGCGCGCTCATGGCGGCCCTCGGCCAGGCGCGCAGCCACACCATGCGCGACATCGTGTCGTCTATCCAGGCCGAGCAGGACATGGTCATCCGCGCCCCCGCCGCCTCCGTCACGGAGGTCTCCGGCGGTCCGGGCACCGGCAAGACCGCAGTGGCCCTGCACCGCGCCGCGTACCTGCTCTACCAGAACCGGCGGAAGTACGCGGGCGGCATCCTCATCGTGTCCCCGACGCCGCTGCTCGTCGCGTACACCGAGGGCGTGCTGCCCTCCCTCGGCGAGGAGGGCCAGGTCGCGATCCGCGCGGTGGGCTCGCTCGTCGACGGCGCCGAGGCGTCGACGTACGACGAACCGAACATCGCCCGCATCAAGGGCTCCTCGCGCATGCTCAAGGTGCTGCGCAACGCCGCGCGCGGGGCCCTGGACGCCCCGCCCGCGCCGGCCCCGGCCGAGGAGGGCCAGCTGGCCTTCGGCGAGGAGCCGGAGGAGCGGGACGCCGGCACCCCTACCGGCCTGCGGGTGGTCGCCTTCGGCCAGCGCGTGGAGCTGGACGCCGACGAGCTGAACCGCATCCGCCACAACGTCCTCGGCGGCGCCGCCCCCGTCAACCTGCTGCGCCCCCGCGCCCGCAAGCTGCTGCTGGACGCCCTGTGGTCGAAGTCCAGCGGCCGGGGCAGATACACGGACCAGGAGCTGATCGCCGAACTGCGCTCGGGCTTCGACGAGGACATCTCCACCGAGCCCGAGTTCATCGGCTTCCTCGACGCGTGGTGGCCCGAGCTGACCCCGCGCCGCGTGCTCGCCGCCATGGCCGACGAGAGGCGCCTCGGCCGCTGGTCCCGCCGCGTCCTGAACCCGCGCGAGACGCGCCAGCTCGCCCGCTCCCTGCGCCGCCTGGACGCGGCGGGCGAGGGCCCCCTGTCCGTGCACGACGTGGCGCTCCTCGACGAGCTCAGCACGCTGCTCGGCACCCCGGCCCGCCCGAAGCGCAAGCGCGAGTACGACCCGCTCGACCAGCTCAGCGGCCTGGAGGAGCTCATGCCGCAGCGCGAGGAGACGCAGTGGGAGCGGGCCGAGCGGCTCGCGCAGGAGCGCACCGAGTACGCGCACGTGATCGTCGACGAGGCGCAGGACCTCACGCCGATGCAGTGGCGGATGGTCGGCCGGCGTGGCCGGCACGCGACCTGGACCATCGTGGGCGACGCGGCGCAGTCGTCCTGGACCGACCCGGACGAGGCGGCCGCGGCCCGGGACGAGGCCCTGGGGGCCCGTCCGCGCCGCCGCTTCACCCTCACGGTGAACTACCGCAACCCGGCGGAGATCGCCGCCCTCGCGGCCAAGGTGCTGGAGCGGGCCATGCCGGGCATGGAGTCGCCCGCCGCCGTCCGCTCCACGGGCGTGGAGCCGCGCTTCACCGCCGTACGGGACGCCAGGGGCGCCGACCTCGCCGCCACCACCCGCGAGGAGGCGCAGCGCCTCCTGGACCGCGTGGACGGCACGGTCGGCGTGGTGGTCGCGATGCACCGGCGCGCGCAGGCCCGCAAGTGGCTCGCGCCGCTCGGCGACCGGGTCGTGGCGCTCGGCAGCCTGGAGGCGAAGGGCCTGGAGTACGACGCGACGGTCGTCGTGTCGCCGGCCGAGATCGCCGAGGAGTCGCCGGCCGGCCTGCGGGTGCTGTACGTGGCGCTGACGCGCGCGACGCAGCAGCTCACGGTCGTCTCGGGGGAGCGCGACAAGCCGGACGCGGACGGGGTTCCGGCCCTGCTCAAGGACTGAACAGAGGCCGGCCTGTCACGGGGGAACCACTTGCCGGAGTGGTTTGTTAGCCTGGGGTTGGCACCGGCTCGATCCAAGCCCCCGGGCCCAACCTTCGTCGCTTCGAGCGACCACTTGCCGCGAGGCGAGCATGGCGGGCCGGTGCCACCTGTACGTAGCTACAAGAAGAGGTCCGCGGAACCTTCGGGTACCGCGGGCCTCTTCTGTTTGACCTGCGGTTCTCGTATGGTGGAAAACACTTTCCGAAAACAAAATGACCGCATTACCTGCTACCCGCAGGTAGGTGCGACCATCGGAAGGCGCCGCCGGGCAACAGTCGCGGCGGCGTAGCAATGAAGCTAGGGAAAGCAGAGGAAGTCGGCCATGGCAACGGCGCCCAGCGTCTCGTACTCGATGACGGTCCGACTGGAGGTCCCCGCCAGCGGGACCGCGGTCAGCCAGCTCACCACGGCCGTCGAGTCCCACGGCGGGTCCGTGACCGGCCTCGACGTGACAGCCTCCGGCCACGAGAAGCTGCGGATCGACGTCACCATCGCGGCGACCTCGACCGCCCACGCCGACGAGATCGTCGAGGGCCTGCGCGGCATCGAGGGCGTCACCCTGGGCAAGGTCTCCGACCGTACGTTCCTGATGCACCTCGGCGGCAAGATCGAGATGGCGTCCAAGCACCCCATCCGCAACCGTGACGACCTGTCGATGATCTACACGCCGGGCGTGGCCCGCGTGTGCATGGCGATCGCCGAGAACCCCGAGGACGCCCGCCGCCTGACCATCAAGCGCAACTCCGTCGCCGTGGTGACGGACGGCTCCGCCGTGCTCGGCCTGGGCAACATCGGCCCGATGGCCGCGCTGCCCGTCATGGAGGGCAAGGCGGCCCTCTTCAAGCGCTTCGCCGGCATCGACGCGTGGCCGATCTGCCTGGACACCCAGGACACCGACGAGATCGTCGCGATCGTCAAGGCCGTGGCCCCCGGCTTCGCGGGCATCAACCTGGAGGACATCTCCGCGCCCCGCTGCTTCGAGATCGAGGCGCGCCTGCGCGAGGCCCTCGACATCCCCGTCTTCCACGACGACCAGCACGGCACGGCGATCGTGGTCCTCGCCTCGCTGACGAACGCGCTGCGCGTGGTCGCCAAGTCGATCGGCGACGTACGGGTCGTCATGTCCGGCGCCGGCGCGGCCGGTACGGCCATCCTCAAGCTCCTGATCGCCGCCGGCGTCAAGCACGCGGTCGTCGCCGACATCCACGGCGTGGTGCACGCCGCCCGCGAGGACCTCGTCGACGCCGCACCCGAATCGCCGCTGCGCTGGATCGCCGACAACACCAACCCGGAGGGCGTCACCGGCACCCTCAAGGAGGCCGTGGTCGACGCGGACGTCTTCATCGGCGTCTCCGCCCCCAACGTCCTGAACGGCGACGACGTCGCGGCGATGGCGGACGGCGCGATCGTCTTCGCGCTCGCGAATCCGGACCCCGAGGTCGAGCCCGCAATCGCCCGTCAGACGGCGGCCGTTGTGGCCACGGGCCGCTCCGACTTCCCGAACCAGATCAACAACGTGCTGGTCTTCCCCGGCGTCTTCCGCGGCCTCCTGGACGCGCAGTCCCGGACCGTCAACACGGAGATGATGCTCGCGGCCGCCGCGGCGCTCGCCGACGTCGTCACCGAGGACGAGCTCAACGCGAACTACATCATCCCGTCCGTCTTCAACGACAAGGTGGCGGGCGCGGTCGCCGGCGCCGTCCGGACGGCGGCGAAGGCCGTGGGCTCCGCTGTGACGGGTGCCACGTCCGCCTGACGTTTCCCGGTGGCCTCGGGGATCACCCGGCGCGTCGTGGGTCGCAGGGCCTCTCGGGCCCCTCTAGGGTGGCGGGCAATGACCCCGCAGGGCCCGTGCAGAGCCCTGCGGTCCGCTTCCGGCAGCGGACGGAGCGTCACCACATCTGGCCTGTGGCGCTTTTCGTGTGACTCCGGAGGGTGCCGGATTGGCTTTCCCGCCGCTGGTGGGGGCAGGATGCGTATTTGGGCGCGAGGGTCTGACGACAGACCCGGGTCCGGGGACTGTCCGAGGGCCCTGGCAGCATCGGCTTCGATCTCACGCCTTACAGGCAAGAAGAACACGGGAGTACAAACATGAACCGCAGTGAGCTGGTGGCCGCCCTGGCCGACCGCGCCGACGTGACCCGCAAGGACGCCGACGCCGTGCTGGCCGCGCTCGCCGAGACCGTCGGCGAGATTGTCGCCAAGGGCGACGAGAAGGTCACCATCCCCGGCTTCCTGACCTTCGAGCGCACCCACCGTGCCGCTCGCACCGCTCGTAACCCGCAGACCGGCGACCCGATCCAGATCCCGGCCGGCTACAGCGTGAAGGTCTCCGCGGGCTCCAAGCTCAAGGAAGCCGCCAAGGGCAAGTAACACCCCAAGGCAGACCCGAAGGGGGCGGTCATCCGGAACACGCCGGGTGGCCGCCCCCTTCGGCGTGCCTGCTCCGCCGGTGGAGGGCCGCGAGCCGCCCCGCCGCCTCTCGGGGCCGGGCGGGCCGCCGTACCGCCGCAGAGAGCCGCACACGGCTTCCGGCCCCTCGGGAGAGCCGGGAAATTGAGGGTGTGCGACAGGTTTGCGCCCCGCGGAACTGGTAAGGCGCGCGTTCGCCGACTCACCGACCCTGGAGAAACCGTGCGCGAATCACACCCGGTCCGACCGAGCCGCTCCCTCCTCGTCGTGGGCGCCGCCCTCCTGACGGCGACGCTCGCCGCCAGTCTCGGCTCGGCGCCGGACTCCTCCGGCGACGGCGGCCGGGCCGCGAAGAGCGCCTCGGTGCCGGCCGAGGAGGACTGACGGCCCCACGGGCCCCGTACGCGCCGAAGGGGCGGCCGCCCGGTGATCCGGACGGCCGCCCCTTCGGCGTGACGGGAGATCCTCAGACGAGCGCGCCGCCCGGCAGCTCGACCTTGGCGCCGAGTTCCACGAGCTTCTCCATGAAGTTCTCGTAGCCGCGGTTGATCAGGTCGATGCCGTGGACCCGGGACGTGCCCTGAGCCGCGAGGGCCGCGATCAGGTACGAGAAGCCGCCGCGCAGGTCGGGGATGACCAGATCGGCGCCCTGGAGCTTCGTCGGGCCGCTGACGACCGCCGAGTGCAGGAAGTTGCGCTGGCCGAAGCGGCAGTCGGAGCCGCCGAGGCACTCGCGGTACAGCTGGATGTGCGCGCCCATCTGGTTCAGCGCGGAGGTGAAGCCCAGCCGCGACTCGTACACCGTCTCGTGGACGATGGACAGCCCCGACGCCTGCGTGAGGGCGACGACCAGCGGCTGCTGCCAGTCGGTCTGGAAACCGGGGTGGACGTCGGTCTCCAGGGCGATGGCGTTGAGCGGGCCGCCCGGGTGCCAGAAGCGGATGCCCTCGTCGTCGATCTCGAAGGCGCCGCCGACCCGGCGGTAGGTGTTCAGGAAGGTCATCATCGAGCGCTGCTGGGCGCCGCGCACGTAGATGTTGCCCTCGGTCGCGAGCGCCGCGGACGCCCAGGAGGCCGCCTCCAGGCGGTCCGGGAGCGCGCGGTGGTTGTAGCCGCCGAGCGAGTCCACACCGGTGATCCGGATGGTCCGGTCGGTGTCCATGGAGATGATCGCGCCCATCTTCTGCAGTACGCAGATGAGGTCCTCGATCTCCGGCTCCACGGCGGCGTTCGACAGCTCGGTCACGCCCTCGGCCAGCACGGCCGTCAGCAGCACCTGCTCCGTCGAGCCGACCGACGGGTACGGCAGCCGGATCTTGCAGCCGCGCAGCCGCTGCGGGGCCTCCAGGTACTGGCCGTCCGCGCGCTTCTCGATCGTCGCGCCGAACTGCCGCAGCACCTCGAAGTGGAAGTCGATCGGCCGGCCGCCGATGTCGCAGCCGCCGAGGCCCGGGATGAAGGCGTGGCCGAGGCGGTGCAGCAGCGGGCCGCAGAACAGGATCGGGATGCGCGAGGAGCCCGCGTGCGCGTCGATGTCGGCGACGTTGGCGGACTCGACGTGGGACGGGTCGAGGATCAGCTCACCCGGTTCCTCGCCGGGCCGGACCGTCACGCCGTGCAGCTGGAGCAGTCCGCGTACGACGCGCACGTCCCGGATGTCGGGCACGTTGCGCAGCCGGCTGGGTCCGCTGCCGAGCAGCGCGGCGACCATCGCCTTCGGCACCAGGTTCTTCGCGCCGCGGACGCGGATCTCGCCCTCGAGCGGGGTGCCGCCGTGGACAAGCAGTACATCGTCAGTGCCGGTCATGGATCTCGCGTTCCGGAGTTGTCGGACAGGTGGCCAGAGAAAAGAGTAAGGGGCGACTACCCCTGTCCCGTAAGGCCAAGCGGGCTTCACGTATGTCATGAATCGGCCACAACACGCTCCGCACAGCAGCCTCTGCGGAGGGTGACGTTCCGGGTGTGCGCGCTCCCGCTGCTGCGATGCGCCCTGAGCTGCGCACCGTCCCGCACCGCCGTCCGCTCCCCCCGGAGGGCGAATGTGCGGGATCATGTCTGCCATGACGGAGGTGTCCTCGCTCACAGGACGGCTGCTGGTGGCCAGCCCGGCCCTGGCGGACCCGAATTTCGACCGCGCGGTGGTGCTCCTCATCGACCACGACGACGAGGGGTCGCTCGGCGTGGTCCTCAACCGCCCCACGCCGGTGGGCGTCGGAGACATCCTGCTGCCCTGGGCGGGGCTCGCGGGGGACCCGGGCGTCGTCTTCCAGGGCGGCCCGGTCGCGCTGGACTCCGCGCTCGGCGTCGCGGTGATACCCGGCGACGAGGGACCGCTCGGCTGGCGGCGCGTGCACGGCGCGATCGGCCTGGTCGACCTGGAGGCCCCGCCGGAACTCCTCGCGGCGGCGCTCGGTTCGCTGCGCATCTTCGCCGGGTACTCGGGGTGGGGCCCCGGCCAGCTGGAGGAGGAACTGCAGTCCGGCGCCTGGTACGTCGTGGAGTCGGAGCCGGGCGACGTGTCGTCGCCGGAGCCGGAGAGTCTGTGGCGGGCCGTGCTGCGGCGCCAGCGCAGCAAGCTCGCGATGATCGCGACGTATCCGGACGATCCGAGCCTGAACTGAACGGGCCGGGGGTGGGTACCCTTGGACGCCATGAGCACTCTTGAGCCCGAGCCCGAGCGCGGGGCAGGTACGGGGACCCTCGTCGAGCCGACGCCGCAGACCTCGCGCGGCGACGGAGACCACGAGCGGTACGCCCATTACGTCCAGAAGGACAAGATCATGGCGAGCGCCCTCGACGGTACGCCCGTCGTCGCGCTCTGCGGCAAGGTCTGGGTTCCGGGCCGCGACCCGAAGAAGTATCCGGTCTGTCCGATGTGCAAGGAGATCTTCGAGTCCCTGGGCGCCGGCGGCGACAAGGACAAGGGCGGCAAGGGCGGCAAGGACAGCAGCGGCAAGAAGTAGCAGCAAGCGGTAGGTACGGGACGGCCCCCGCGGCGCGCACAGGCGCGCTGCGGGGGCCGTTCGCGTTGCACGGGGTGCTCCTGCCGGTCACAAGGTGGTGGAGAGGTGGTTCAGACCTCTTGTCGGCTCGCTGGGGGCCGATCTAGATTCCTGCCTGTTGTGCAGCGCGAAACCGACGTTGCGTATGGTGCAACGCCGACTCGACAGGAGTCCCGGATGAAGCTCTCCGCCCGCATGGCCGTACCCCTCACGGCCGCCCTCGTACTGGCCGGCCTCACCGCGTGCGCCCCCCAGACCTCCGACAACAGCGCGAAGAACGACGAGAAGAGCGGCACGCTGCGCGTCTGGCTCTTCCAGGAGGTCACCAACGGCCCCAAGCAGAAGGTCGTGGACCGCGCCGTCGACGCCTTCCGCGCCCGGCACCGGGGCGCCGACGTCGAGATCGAGTACATACCGGTCGAGACCCGCGCCCAGAGGATCAAGGCCGCCTTCAACGACCCGAAGAGCGCCCCCGACCTGATCGAGTACGGCAACACCGACACCGCCGGATACGTGAAGGACGGCGGACTCGCCGACATCACCGAGGAGTTCGGCGCCTGGCCGGACGCCCGCGACACCGACCCGACGGCCGAGCGCTCGGTCACCGTCGGCGGGAAGGTGTACGGCGCCCCGCTCTTCGTCGGCGTACGGGCGCTGTACTACCGCACCGACGTCTTCCGGGAGCTCGGGCTGAAGCCGCCGGCGTCGCAGGTCGAACTCGTCGCCACCGCAAAGAAGATCCGCAAGGCGAAGCCGCGGATGTACGGGCTGGCGGTCGGAGGCGCGTACACGTACGGCGCGATGCCGTTCATCTGGGCGCACGGCGGCGAACTCGCCGAGGAGCGCGACGGCAGGTACACCTCCGCCATCGACAGCCCCGCGGCCCGCGAGGGCATCACGGCGTACACCTCGCTCTTCGGGCCCGACAACTGCCCGGCCGCCAAGTGCGCCGAGATGGGCGGCAACGACACCGTCACCGCCTTCGCGTCCGGCAGGGCGGGCATGGCGATCGGCGGCGACTTCAGCCACGCCGCCGTGGAGGCGGGCGAGGTGAGGGGTAAGTACGCCGTGGTGCCGCTGCCCGGCGTCAGGGCCGGCGAGATCGCGCCGGCCTTCGCGGGCGGCAACAACCTCGGCGTGCTCCGGAGCAGTTCGCACCGCACGCTGGCCGTCGGCCTGATGAAGGAACTGGCCGGCAAGAAGACGCAGGGCGAGCTCTTCGACGCGATGGGCTTCCTGCCGACGTACACCGACGTGCGCGAGGCGGCGGCGAAGAAGGAGCCCTTCGTCGAGCCGTTCATCAAGACGCTCGCGGCAGGCGCCAAGGCGGCTCCGGCGTCGGCCGGATGGGCGCAGATCGACTCGTCGCTCGTGCTGCCGACGATGTTCCAGGAGATCGTCAGCGGCCGCAAGGACGTGGCGGCGGCCTCCGGCGACGCGGCGAAGAAGATGGACGACGCGTTCGGCGCGGCGCGTTGAGCGGTACGCACCCGGGCGCACGCGGCGGCTGGACGCCCTGGCTCTACCTCGCGCCCGCGCTGGTCGTCCTGGGCGGCCTGCTCGTCTACCCCATCTACCAGCTCGGCCTGATCTCCTTCCTGGAGTACACCCAGGCGCAGGTCAGCGGCGGTGAGCCGACCACCTTCAAGGGGTTGGGCAACTACGCGACCCTCTTCGAGGACCCGCAGTTCTGGCAGGTGCTCCTTGCGACGGTCGTCTTCGCGGCGGCTTGCGTCGTGGCGACGCTGTCGACCGGCTGCGCGCTGGCCGTGCTGCTGACGCGCGTACGGGCCGTGCCCCGGCTCGCGCTGATGACGGCTGCGCTCGGCGCGTGGGCCACTCCGGCGATCACGGGGTCCACCGTCTGGGTGTTTCTCTTCGACCCGGACTTCGGCCCCGTCAACAAGGTGCTGGGGCTGGGCGACCACTCGTGGACGTACGGGCGCTGGAGCGCCTTCGCGCTCGTACTCCTGGAAGTCGTCTGGTGCTCGTTCCCGTTCGTGATGGTGACCGTGTACGCGGGCATCAGGGCGATCCCGGGCGAGGTGCTGGAGGCGGCGTCGCTCGACGGCGCCTCGCAGTGGCGGACCTGGCGGTCGGTCATGGCGCCGATGCTGCGGCCGATCCTGGTGGTCGTCACGATCCAGTCGGTCATCTGGGACTTCAAGATCTTCACCCAGATCTACGTCATGACCAACGGCGGCGGCATCGCCGGCCAGAACCTCGTCCTCAACGTCTACGCCTACCAGAAGGCGTTCGCCTCCTCGCAGTACAGCCTGGGCTCGGCGATCGGCGTCGTCATGCTGCTGATCCTGCTCGCGGTCACGCTCGTGTACCTGCGACTGCTGCGCCGTCAGGGAGAAGAGATATGACCTTCGTACGCCGCCCCTGGCGCCTCGCCGCCGAGGCGGCGGCCCTGCTGATCGCGCTGGCCGTCGCCTTCCCGCTGTACTGGATGGTGCTTTCCGCCTTAAAGCCGGCGGGCGAGATCCAGTCGCCGGACGCGAGACCGTGGACGCTTTCCCCGTCACTCGATTCCTTCCGGCGCGTCTTCGAGCAGCAGGAATTCGGCCGTTATTTCCTCAACAGCCTGCTCGTGGCGTCGGTCGTGGTGATCGCCTCCGCCCTGATCGCATTCCTGGCGGCCACGGCGGTCACCCGGTTCCGCTTCACATTCCGCACCACACTTCTGATCATGTTCCTGGTGGCCCAGACGGTGCCGATCGAGGCGCTCACCATCCCGCTGTTCTTCCTGATGCGGGATTTCGGACAGCTCAACACGCTCGGTTCGCTGATCCTGCCGCACATCGCCTTCTCGCTGCCGTTCGCCGTGTGGATGCTGCGCGGCTTCGTGAAGGCCGTTCCCGAGGCGCTGGAGGAAGCGGCCTGCCTCGACGGCGCCAGCCGCTCCCGCTTCCTGTGGCAGATCCTTTTCCCGCTGGTCTTTCCGGGCCTCGTCGCGACGAGCGTCTTCTCCTTCATCTCCACCTGGAACGACTTCCTCTTCGCCAAGTCGTTCATCATCAGCGACACCTCGCAGTCGACACTCCCGATGGCCCTGCTGGTCTTCTTCAAACCGGAGGAGAACGACTGGGGCGGGATCATGGCAGCGTCGACGGTGATGACCGTCCCGGTGCTCGTCTTCTTCGTACTCGTACAGCGACGCCTGGTCTCGGGACTCGGCGGAGCGGTTAAGGACTGACGCCATGCTCGATCTGGTACCGGCTCCCGGAGCCGCGCCCTGGGCGCCCCCCGCCCAGGGCCACTACCCCCTCGGCCACGACACCGCCCTGTTCGCCCGCCCCGGCACCGAGGGCGTCGCCCGCTGGCTGCGCGCCACGATCGGCGCCGCCACCGGGCTGCCGTTCCCGGACGGCACGGACAGCGACACCGAACGCGACAGCGGCAGCAACCGCGTGGAGCTGCGCATCGACCACGAGACCGGCCGGGAACTCGGCCCCGAGGGCTACCGCCTCGTCGTCGACGGCTACCTGGTGCTCATCGAGGCTGGCAGCGCGGCGGGCGTCTTCTGGGGAGCGCAGACACTCCGTCAACTGCTCGGCCCCGACGCGTTCCGGCGGGCGCCCGTCGACCCCGCGCGGAAATGGTCCGTACCGATGGTGGCCATCGAGGACAAGCCACGCTTCGCCTGGCGCGGACTGATGCTCGACGTGTCACGCCATTTCATGCCCAAGGACGGGGTGCTGCGTTACCTGGATCTGCTCGCCGCGCACAAGCTCAACGTCTTCCACTTCCACCTCACCGACGACCAGGGCTGGCGCATCGAGATCACACGCCATCCGAAACTGACGGAGACGGGCGCGTGGCGGGCGCGCACCAAATGGGGGCACCGGGCGTCGGACCTGTGGACCGAGACCCCGCACGGCGGTTACTACACGCAGGACGACATCCGCGAGATCGTCGCGTACGCCGCCGAACGGCACATCACCGTCGTCCCCGAGATCGACGTTCCCGGCCATTCGCAGGCGGCCATCGCGGCATATCCGGAACTCGGCAACACGGACGTGGCCGACGCCCCCGCCGTCTGGGACACCTGGGGCATCAGCCGGAACGTGCTCGCGCCCACCGACGACACCCTCCGCTTCTACGAGGGCGTCTTCGAAGAAGTCCTCGCCCTCTTCCCCTCCGCTTTCATCCACGTCGGCGGCGACGAGGCGCTGAAGGACCAGTGGCGGCGGTCCCCCGTCGCGCAGGCCCGGATCAAGGAGCTCGGCCTCGCGGACGAGGACGAGCTCCAGTCGTGGTTCATCCGGCACTTCGACACCTGGCTCACCGCGCGCGGGCGCCGCCTGATCGGCTGGGACGAGATCCTGGAGGGCGGTCTCGCGCCGGGGGCGGCCGTCTCCTCCTGGCGCGGCTACGCGGGCGGAATCGCCGCCGCCCGGGCCGGTCACGACGTCGTCATGTGCCCCCAGCAGCACGTGTACCTGGACCACCGCCAGGACGGCGGCCCGGACGAGCCGATGCCCATCGGGTACGTGCGCACGCTGGAGGACGTCTACCGCTTCGAGCCCGTGCCGCCGGAACTCACGCCCGAGGAGGCGCGGCACGTCCTGGGCGCCCAGGCCAACGTCTGGACGGAGGTGATGGAGGACCAGCGGCGCGTCGACTACCAGACGTTCCCCCGCCTCGCCGCGTTCGCCGAGGTCGCCTGGTCGGAGCTGCCGGCGCCCGCCGAACGCGACTTCGCCGGATTCGAGGCGCGCATGGCGGCCCACTACGCACGGCTCGACGCGCTCGGCGTCGAGTACCGCCCCCCGGGCGGCCCGCTGCCGTGGCACAAGCGCCCCGCGCCCGGCGGCGACCCGGCGATTCTCGGACGCCCGATCGAGGGGTCGCCCCCAAACGTGTGAGCCGCGGAGCAAGGAGCGTGCCCCGGTGTGCCGGGCCTGGGACCGTGGAGGCACCCCGGCCCGGCACGAGTCGCAAGTACCGCAAGACCAGCCCAAGACGACCAACCAGCTCTGACCGCCCACGTAGTACGAAAGCGGACCTATGCCCTGGCCGGGGACGAGGGACCCCCAGGGGACCCTCGCGTCGGTCGGTTCGCAAGATGTGCCAGAGTTGCCTCGTCCGGACTGTGAGCACGTACCGTACGGCGCAACAGGCGGGACAGCCGGGACACCGGGAAGGGGCAGCTGGGTTGACCACGCACGCACCGCAGGCGGCGCAGTTCGTGACGCTCCCGTCCTCGCTCGACGAGGCCGTGGCGGCACTCACCGCCATGCCTGCCGCCGTGCCCGTCGCGGGCGGCACGGACCTCATGGCATCCGTGAACTCCGGACGCCTGCGGCCCGCCGCACTGGTCGGACTCGGCCGGATCAGCGAGATCAGGGGCTGGCAGTACCAGGACGGAAACGCACTGCTCGGCGCCGGTCTCACGCACGCCCGGATGGGACGGCCCGACTTCGCGGCCCTCATCCCGGCGCTCGCGGCGGCCGCGCGCGCCGCGGGCCCGCCCCAGATCCGCAACGCGGGAACCCTCGGCGGCAACATCGTCACCGCGGCGCCGACCGGCGACACCCTGCCCGTCCTGGCCGCGATGGAGGCGACGCTGGTGATCGCGGGCCCCGGCGGCCGCCGCGAGATCCCCGTCTCCCACCTCCTCGCGGGCCGGGAGATGCTGGGCGCGGGCGAGCTGATCGGCTTCGTGCGCGTACCGCTGCTGCACGCCCCCCAGGTGTTCTTCAAGGCCACCGGGCGCACCGGCCCCGGCCGCGCCACCGCGTCCCTCGCCCTCGTCCTCGACCCGGCGCGGCGCGAGGTGCGGTGCGCGGTGGGCGCCATCGCGCCGATGCCGCTGCGGCCGCTGGAGGCGGAGCGCTGGATCGCCTCGCTGATCGACTGGGACGCGGACCGCAAGCTGGCCCCGGACGCCTGCGCGGCCTTCGGCGAGTACGTGGCCGCCGCGTGCATCCCTGACCCGGCCCCGCCGGCCGACGGCTCGGAGCCGGCCGCGCTCCCGCCCGCTGTACTGCACCTGCGGCGCACCGTCGCCGCACTGGCCCGACGAGCGCTGGGGAGGGCACTGGCGTGAGCGAGAACGAGACCCCCGGAACGCCGAACCCCGGCGGCTGGCAGCCGACCCCGCAGGGCGGCGAGTACGACGCCGAGGCCACGGCGTTCGTCCACCTGCCCGAGGGCATGACGGACTTCGGCGCGTACGGCGACCCCCTGGCGGCGCCCGGCCACGACTACGTACCGCCGCAGATCCCGGCCGCGACCGACCCTTCGGCCACCGGCGCCTGGTCCCCAGTGCCGGGCGACACGCGCTGGCCGGAGCCGGAGACCGCGCAGCCGTACGAGGCCGGGGCGACCGGCCAGTGGAGCTTCGAGACGGTCCCCGAGCCGACGCCGCCCGTGGCGTCCGAACTCACCGGCCAGTGGACGATCCCGGTGGCCCGGGGCGACCTCCCGGACGAGTCGGGCGAGTTCACTACCTCGGCCCTGGCGTCCCACTGGAACACCGGGCACCCTCCGGCGACGCTGCCGGGCGGCGCCCCCGCCCCCTGGGCGAACACCTCCGAGGCGTCCCGGACGCTGCCCGGCGGCGCCGCGGCTCCCTGGGCGACCACACCCCCCGCCCAGGACTTCGAACCGCACCCCTTCGCCCCCCCGGCCACTCCCGGCCAGGAGCAGGCCGAGGAGCCGGAGCACCAGCCGCGACCGGCCCAGCCGCCCACGCCCGAAGCCGCCCCCCAGCACCCCGCGGCGCCGGGAGGGGACGTGCCCGGGCACGCCACGCAGGGTGACGAACGCGAGCACCCCGCGGAAGCCGCCGTACCCGACCGTTCGACGCCCGAGGAGACGCACGGGCGCGGCACCGACCACAACGCCCCGGAAGCCGAGCACTCGGGCGCCGAGCACCCGGGCCCCGAGGTCCTCGCCGCCGACCCCCTCGCCACGGACCTCGCCGGCAGCCCGGACCCCGTCGCCGAAGACGCCCACAGCGAGCACCCCCACGCCTCCTACGTCCTGCGCGTCAACGGCGCCGACCGCCCCGTCACGGACGCCTGGATCGGCGAATCCCTCCTCTACGTGCTCCGCGAGCGCCTCGGTCTCGCCGGCGCCAAGGACGGCTGCTCCCAGGGCGAGTGCGGCGCCTGCGCGGTGCAGGTCGACGGCCGCCTCGTGGCCTCCTGCCTGGTGCCCGCCGCCACGACCGCCGGCAGCGAGGTCCGTACGGTCGAGGGCCTGGCCACCGACGGCGAACCGTCCGACGTCCAGCGGGCCCTGGCCAACTGCGGCGCCGTCCAGTGCGGTTTCTGCGTACCCGGCATGGCGATGACCGTCCACGACCTGCTGGAGGGGAACCACGCCCCCAGCGACCTGGAGACCAGACAGGCCCTGTGCGGCAACCTCTGCCGCTGCTCGGGCTACCGCGGCGTGCTCGAAGCGGTCCGCGAGGTCGTCGCCGAGCGCGAGGCGACCGCCGCAGCCGAGGAGGCCCGCATCCCGCACCAGGCGCCCCCCGGCGCGGGCGGCGTCCAGCCCCAGCCGCAGAGCGACCCGCACGGACACCACGAACACCCGCACGACGGAGGCATGGCGTGAGCAACGACGCGGCCACCGCGACCAGCGCGACGGCGGTCGACGGCGCCCAGCCCGAGCGCGGCTCCGAGGCGCCCTCCCACGGCCTCGGCGCGTCCCTCCCGCCGGCCGACGCCCGCGCCAAGACCGAGGGCACGTTCCCGTACGCGGCCGACCTGTGGGCGGAGGGCCTGCTGTGGGCCGCCGTGCTGCGCTCGCCGCACGCCCACGCCCGGATCGTCTCCATCGACACCTCCGCCGCGCTCGACATGCCCGGTGTGCGGGCCGTGGTGACCCACCAGGACGTCCCGGGCGACCCCGCCCACGGCCGCGGCGTGGCCGACCGCCCCGTCTTCGCCGCCGACCTGGTCCGCCACCACGGCGAGGCGATCGCCGCCGTGGCCGCCGACCACCCCGACACGGCCCGCCTGGCCGCCGCCGCCATCGCCGTCGAGTACGAGATCCTCGAACCGGTCACCGACCCGGAGCAGGCCTTCGCCGCCGAGCCGCTGCACCCCGACGGCAACCTGATCCGCCACATCCCGCTGCGCTTCGGCGACCCGGAGGCCGTCGGCGAGGTGATCGTCGAGGGCCTGTACCGCATCGGCCGCCAGGACCCGGCGCCCATCGGCGCCGAGGCCGGCCTCGCGGTCCCGCGCCCGGACGGCGGCGTGGAGATCTACACGGCCTCCACCGACCCGCACACCGACCGCGACCGCGCCGCCGCGTGCTTCGGCCTGGAGCAGGAACGGGTGAAGGTCGTCGTCACGGGCGTCCCGGGCGCGACCGGCGACCGCGAGGACGGCAGCTTCCAGATCCCGCTGGGCCTGCTGGCCCTGCGGACCGGCTGCCCGGTCAAGCTCGCCGCCACCCGCGAGGAGTCCTTCCTCGGCCACGCCCACCGCCACCCCACCCTCCTGCGCTACCGCCACCACGCGGACGCGGAGGGCCGCCTGGTCAAGGTCGAGGCCCAGATCCTCCTGGACGCGGGCGCGTACGCCGACGCGTCGTCCGAGTCCCTCGCGGCGGCGGTCTCCTTCGCCTGTGGCCCGTACGTGGTCCCGCACGCCTTCATCGAGGGCTGGGCGGTCCGTACGAACAACCCCCCGTCGGGCCACGTCCGCGGCGAGGGCGCCCTCCAGGTCTGCGCCGCGTACGAGGGCCAGATGGACAAGCTCGCGGCGAAGCTGGGCCTCGACCCGGCGGAACTGCGGCTGCGCAACGTCCTGGCGACGGGCGACCTGCTCCCCACCGGCCAGACGGTGACCTGCCCCGCCCCGGTGGCCGAACTGCTGCGTTCCGTACGGGACTACCCGCTGCCCACCCTCCCCAAGGACACCCCGCAGGACGACTGGCTGCTGCCGGGCGGCCCGGAGGGCGCGGGCGAGCCGAGCGCCGTGCGCCGGGGCGTCGGCTACGCGGTGGGCATGGTGCACATGCTGGGCGCGGAGGGCGCGGACGAGGTCTCCACGGCGACGGTGAAGGTCCACGACGGCGTGGCGACGGTGCTGTGCGCGGCGGTCGAGACGGGCCAGGGCTTCACCACCCTCGCGCGCCAGATCGTCCAGGAGGTCCTCGGCATCGAAGAGGTCCACGTGGCCTCCGTGGACACGGACCAGCCCCCGGCGGGCGCCGCGACGCACGGCCGCCACACCTGGGTGTCGGGCGGCGCGGTGGAACGCGCGGCGAAGATGGTCCGCACGCAGCTGCTCCAGCCCCTGGCGCACAAGTTCGGCATGTCCACGGAGCTGCTCCAGATCGCCGACGGCAAGATCACGTCGTACGACGGAGTCCTGTCGACCACGGTGATGGAGGCGATGGAGGGCAAGGAACTGTGGGCCACGGCCCAATGCCGTCCGCACCCCACCGAGCCGCTCGACGAGACGGGTCAGGGCGACGCCTTCGTGGGTCTCGCCTTCTGCGCGATCCGCGCGATCGTGGACGTGGACATCGAGCTGGGCTCGATCCGCGTGGTGGAGATGGCGGTGGCGCAGGACGTGGGCCGCGTGCTGAACCCGGCCCAGCTCGCCACCCGCATCGAGGCGGGCGTCACGCAGGGCGTGGGCGCGGCGCTGACGGAGAACCTCCGGACCCCCCGGGGCCTCGTCCGTCACCCGGACCTCACGCACTACGCGCTTCCGACCTCCCTGGACGCGCCGGACATCCGCATCGTGAAGCTGGTGGAGGAGCGCGACGTGGTCGCCCCCTTCGGCGCGAAGCCGGCCAGCGCGGTCCCCGTGGTCACGTCGCCGGCCGCGATCGCCTCAGCGGTCCGGGCGGCCACCGGCCGCCCGGTCAACCGCCTGCCGATCCGCCCGCAGGCGGCGGTCGCGACGCCCTCCGCGTAGCGGGGCTCCGGAAAGGTCTCGCAGGGCGGTACGGCTTCGCGGGGCGCTGCGGGAGGCGTAAGAGCTCTGTACGTCGGCACGTCTCCTTGCCCGGTGTCCCGGTCCGGGTCACCATGCGAGCGTGAGTGCGGGACACTGACCGGCGACCCGAGGGCGTGAGGTTCGATGAGCAGCCACCTGCGAGCGGCGGATTTGAGCCGGCGGCGGTTCGGAGCGCTGGTCGGCGCGGGAGTCGCCGGGGCGGCGGTGCCCGGGAAGGCGTCGGCCGGTGAGGCGCTACGGCGCGCGTATCTCGGCACGTACACCACGCAGCCCGGCGGCGGCAGCGGCATCGGGCTCGCGGCGTACCGGCCTCGCGGTGGGCGCCTGGTCTCCACCGGTGTGCTCGCCGGTGTGCAGAATCCCTCCTACCTCGCGCTCTCGCCCGACCGCCGCACGCTGTACGCCGTCGACGAGCGAACCGAGGGCGCTGTCACGGCCGTGCGCGTCGGAGACGGGGCTCCCGAGGTGCTGGGGCCCGCCCGCGCCACCGGGGGCGCGGACCCCTGCCACCTCTCGGTCCACCCCGGCGGCCGGTTCCTGCTGACCGCCAACTACACCGGCGGGAGCGTGTCCGTACACCCCGTCGGGCGGGGCGGCGTGCTCGGGGAGGCCACCGACGTCGTACGGCACACCGGATCCGGGCCCGACCCCGAGCGGCAGGAGGGCCCGCACGCGCACATGGTGGTCACGGACCCCGGCGGGCGGTACGTCGTCGCCGTCGACCTGGGGACGGACACGCTCCACACGTACCGGCTCGACCCGCGCACCGGGACGCTGCGGGAACACGCCCGCGCCGCGGCGAGGCCGGGCGCGGGGCCCCGGCACCTCGCGTTCCACCCCTCCGGCCGGTACGCGTACGTCGTCAACGAGCTGGACAGCACCGTGGTGGTGTGCGGCTACGACGCGCGCGACGGCGTCCTGACCCCCGGCACTCCGCGGCCGACCGTTCCGCTGGGCGCCCGCACGGGGCGCAACTACCCGGCGGGCGTGGTGGTCTCGCCCGACGGGCGGTTCGTGTACGTCTCCAACCGGGGCCACGACAGCATCGCGCTCTTCGCCGCCGAATGCGGCGGCGCGACGCTGCGGCCGGTGTCCGTCACGCCGTCCGGCGGCTCGTATCCCCGGCACATCGCCCTCGACCCGTCCGGCGGGCTCCTGTTCGCCGCCCACCAGAAGTCGGGCACGGTGACGGCGTTCCGGGTGGACCGGCGTACGGGCCGCCTCGCCCGAACCGGCGCGGCACTCGCGGTACCGGTCCCGGTGTGCGTACTGCCGGTGTGACCTGGAGGCCGTGGCGGGAATCGAACCCGCGTAACTCGCTAGACGGTACGTAAGCCTGGCAGGGCGTGGACGGTCAAGACGTGGCTGACGCACTGGATTGAGAACGTCGCGCCCCTCGCGGTCAACGACAACACGATGGTCGGGTACCGGGTCGCGGTGCGGAAGCACCTGGTCCCCAGCCTGGGGGCGCATCGACTCGAGAGGCTCAATCCCGAGCAAATCGAGGCGTTCTACGCGAGGGTTCAGGCCGCTGGCAGCAAGCCGGCCACCGCTCATCAGGTGCACCGAACTTTCCGTACCGCCCTCAACGAAGCCGTGCGACGCGGACACCTCGGGAAGAACCCCGTTCAGTTGGCCAAGGCGCCGAAGACGGGGGAGTACGAGGTGGAGCCCTACAGCGTGCAAGAGGTACAACGGCTGTTGAAGGCCGCTGAGCAGCACCGCAATTCGGCACGATGGGCCGTCGCCCTCGCACTCGGACTGCGTCAAGGGGAGGTCCTGGGGCTCACGTGGGACGACGTGGACCTCGCAGGTGGGTTCCTCGTGGTCCGCCGTAGTCGCCACCGGCCGCAGTACGCCCATGGGTGCGTTGACCCGTGCGGGCGCATGGCCGCCGGGTACTGCCCGCAGAGGCGGCGCACGAACCCAGAGCTGTCCACCACCAAGTCCCGTGCCGGCCGTCGCGCGGTTGGTCTCCCCGAACAGCTTGTTGACCTACTCCGTGATCACCGCAAGGCACAGGAGGCGGAGCGGGCGGTGGCCGGGAAGCGTTGGGAAGACAACCGGCTGGTCTTCCCGGACGAACTCGGCCGCAGCCCGTCTCACCGCCGGGACTGGTCAGAGTGGAAGCAACTGCTCGCGGAGGCGAAGGTGCGAGACGGGCGGCTGCACGACGCCCGCCATACGGCCGCGACGGTGCTGCTGATCCTCGGAGTTCCCGAGCGCGCCGTCATGGGGCTCATGGGATGGTCGACCACCGCCATGGCCGCCCGCTACCAGCACATGGTGGACGCCGTGCGGACGGACATCGCGAGGCAGGTGGACGGCCTGATCTGGAAGCCGAGACGAAACGGCCGGATGACGACGGCACGGCCGGGGCGCTCGTCGCAGCGCGCTAGGAAGTGAAGAAGGGGGTAAGCAGTCAAGCTTGCCCCCTTCCTAAGTCACGACGTTTCTTGCACGAGTTGGCATTGTGGCCAGTGTGAACCGATGGATCAACTTGTAATTCCTCCACCCCTTGTCCTGACGCGAACGACCTAATTAGCCTCATGTTGCCGTTCACTGAGCGTTTTCAGCGTGGCCACTGATCGGGTGACGCCGGTCAGGTCGAGGTGAGGGCCGCAACGCACAAAGCCCCCGTGCCGTTGAGGGAGGTGT
>NZ_JBWKLQ010000021.1:0-60373 GCF_056429965.1 Streptomyces sp. NPDC046122
GCGGTGATGTCCCTCGACCCGACCGGCGCCGGCCGCAAACGCTGGACCACCCGCTGGAAGCGAGCCCTCCAGGCCTTCGACATCGCCTTCGACGGTCGCCTCACCAACAACCGAATCTGACCCACGAGCCAACCACGGTTACACCGTTTACTGGACAGACCCTCAACGCCCGCATCCGCAGGGCTGTCCGCGCCCGCGGACACTTCCCCAACGAGGCCGCCGCGTTGAAGTGCATATACATGGCGCTGATGAGCCTGGACCCGACGATGAAAGGCTGCAAGCGGTGGACCATGCGCTGGAAGGCCCCCCAACGCGTTCCAGATTGCCTTCGAGGGCCGCCTGACCCCGAGGCTTGGGCCTGGAGGTGGTCGTACAGCACGCTGTAGAGCTGTAGGTCGGGTGGTTTTTCCAGGTAGAGGTCGTGGGTGAACCGTTCCAGGTGGACTACCCCTGCCTGGGGGCTGTCGGCGAAGTCCAGGATGGAGAACTGTCCCGAGAGGCCGGGGTGGGCTCCCATGTGGTGGGGGAGGAACTGCACGGTGATGTGCGGTTCGGTGCTGAGGACGTGGAGGTGTTCGAGTTGTTCGCGCATGATGTTGCGGCTGCCGACGGCGCTGCGTAGGGCCGATTCGTCCAGGACGACCCACAGCCGCAGGGGGCGGGCCGGGTCGTAGATCCGGTGCTGGCGGCGAAGCCGTACCCGAAGGTGGCCTGCTCGGCGGTGAGAAGGGGGATTGTTTCCCCGATGACCGCGTCGGCGTAGGCGGGGGTCTGCAGCAGGCTGGGGATCACCATGGGCTCGTAGGAGTGGATGGATGCGGCGTCCGTCTCCACGCCGATGTAGATGCTGTGGGGGATGTCGCCGTAGGCGTGCCACCAGCCCTGCTGCCCGGATTTGCGGGCCATTTCCATCAGGGAGTCGATGACCTGCTGGTTCGTCACTTCGTAGAGCACGCACAGGTCGCGTACATCGCGGGGGCTGACGGAGCGGCGCCCGATCTCGATGTGGCTGATCTTGGGCTGGGAGACCATGAGCCGTTCGGCCGCTTCGGTGGCCTTGAGCCCCTTGGCCTGGCGGAGCCGACGAAGCTCCGCCCCCAGGCGGCGTCTTCCGACGGTGGGATTGAAGTTCGCCGCCACGCGCGTGCTACCTCCGGCTCCACGTCGTACGTCGTCAACATCGAGGTGGCTTCGCGTACGCATCGCAGGGCAGGACTGGGCTTGGCCTTCCACTGCGCTCGCCCAGCCGGGCTGATCTCTGCGGCTCGGCGCCCCGCCGATGTGGCCTCGGCGCTGCGGGCTCGTCCGGATCGGTGGGGTTGGTACAGGCAGGGCTGCGGTGCAGGCTTTGACGCAGCGCGTACCGCGACGGCTGGTCAGCGGCCGAACGCTTCGGTCAGACGCACGCGGAAGCCCCGATGCCTACGGCCTGGTGCGCAGAATATCGCGCCGGGTGGTGACGAGCTGGTGCTACCGCGCCGGGTGGCCTGTTCGTCGACCAGCCGATTGTGGCGCCGCGTGCTTGGCAGGTAGCGGGAGGTCGGCCATGAAGTGCGCGGTGTCGACGTAGTAACGCGAAGTCCCCGCCCTGGGCCAGTTCGCGTAGGCGGGAGATCGTGGCGGTCCGTGCGTCATGGTCGTGCAGGACGGTCTGGTGGAAGGTGAGGGCCAGCTTGAGGGTGGGTGTCATGGAGGTGAGGCCTGCACCGTCGAGCTCGGTACGCGGAGCGCCGACGCGGTCTTCGGCGGTGAGGTTGCCGGCGTCGCAGGCCGTCGCGGTGGGTCGGCCGGGCTGGCCGATTTCCCCGCGCGACCGCCGGAAATGTTTGCGATAGGGGGCGGGAAGGAGTCAGAGTCGGGAGGGGGAAAGGAGGCGACCGTGACCGTCCTTGCGATGTTTCTTCTTGTCATCGGGGCAATCTTGATCCTGCTTGGGACGGTCCTGGTCGTCGTCGGGGCAATCGTGATCCTCATGGGGATTGCCGTGATCGCCATTGCGGCCTTCATGCTGATCCGGAGAGTGCTGAGGCGCCGACAGTGAAGATGGCGAGGCCGAGGCGGGTGTCTGCGCGTTCGGGCCAGGCGGTGGCCGCGGTGTGGCCTGCGCTGAGGGTGAGGCCAGATGAGCGGGACCGGGGCCCAACGCGTGAGCTGCCGTTGGCGCCTGGCTAGGCCGCGGTTTCTGTGATGAGGACGGCGGTGGTGACCGGCCCCGAGCTGTCGGTGGTGGCTGCGTCGCCTACGGCGTCCCGGACGGCGCGGGCGACTTCCAGAGGGTGGTGTCCGGGGGCGACTGCGAGCTGGATCTGGATGTGGCGGCCGGGCGGATCGTCATGTTGCTCCACCTTGACCGGGCGGCTTCCCAGCACGGCGGTGAGGCGGGCGACCCCCGGAACACTCGTCGCGACGTCCGCCAGCTCCCCGACAGGCCCCCGCATGGAGCCGGTTCCGGGCGCTGGGGGCGAGCTTCGCGTGACTCCAGCTTCCGGCGCGGGCATCATGGCCCTCGCCGCGGTCCGCGACGTCACGCCTGTCTCCGGGCCCTCATGGAGATCCGTGACGCGCAGGTCAGCACTCACGGCGGCCAGGCCGAGCCGTTCAGCGGCCGCGTTGAGCAGTGCGTTCCTCAACTGTTCGGCGGTCTCATCCAGCGGCTGCCCGGGGGATGCTGTGAAGGCGGCCTCGATTCTGAGCGGGCCCGGCGGTAGCGCGCTGGCCGGCGGACGGACGGCTGGCTCGGACACGGGCTCGAGCGGTGCCGGTCCGATGCGCAGAGATTCCAGCCGGACACCATGAATCTCAGCTGCCGCGAGCCCGAGGACCCGGACGGCGGCTTGTTCGGTGATCCATGTGCCGTCGTCGGGACCGCCGAGCGGGAGCAGCCGGCCCAGGTGCAGCTGGTGCCGTACTGCCTGCGTCCACGCCTCGGTTTTCATCACCTCTCACCCTCTTTTTTCCATGCCCGCGCTTCACTCTGGCGCAACTGTGCCCGGAGTGTCCGCGAGGGCTCCGGGCAGGGGCATTCGCGTCACCTAGTTGACCACCTGTCTCCATGATCCACAGCGAACAAAAGGCGCTAAAGCGAGTATAAAATGAATACAGAGTGCGAGATGTGTGCCTCAAAGGAGGAATGTCCTGATGACCGAGAACGCCGGCGCAAAGTATGGCGGTGCGCCCGGTTCTCGTGGCCGGACGACCATCGCCGATGTGGTGGTGGAGAAGATCGCCGGAATGGCGGCGGGGGACGTGCGCGGCGTCTATGCCCTGGGCAGTGGCTTCGCGCGCTCGATGGGCTCCATGCGGGAGCGGATGCCGGGCGCCGGGAGCGGCCCGTCCGTCACGCGGGGGGTCAGTGTCGAGGTGGGAGAGGTGCAGGCGGCCATCGATTTGGAGATCGTCGTCGACTACGGCGTTTCGATCACGGATGTGGCCGGTGCGGTGCGGGAGAACGTGATCTCCGCAGTGGAGCGGATGGCGGGTCGGGAAGTCGTGGAAGTCAACATCATGGTCAGTGATGTGAAGCTGCCCGACGAGCAGGACGAAGGGGAAGAGCGGCAGCGGATCCAGTAGCCGGGACGGGGACGGAGCCGCTGCTTGAGTGAAGGAGCGCGTGATGAGCAGGGCCATGGTGGGCTTGATTGCCGGAATGGCGCTGGGTTTCGCCGCGTATTTCGGTGGCTTGTGGGCTTTCCTGCTGGTGCTGGGGCTGGGCGTTGTCGGGCTCGTGGTCGGGCGGGTTGTGGAGGGTGATCTCGAACCGGGTGACTTCGTCCGCCGCCGAGACCGGCAGGAGCGGATCCGCGACGACCGGCGACGGGCACGATGAGACTGGCGGCAGTGGCCGGTGAAGCCGAAGGGCGTCCGGGCGTACCCCGCTGGGAGCGCGGTGCGACCACCGTCACCGACCGGGTCGTTGCGAAGATCGCCTCCCAGGTGGCCCGCGAGGCGCTGAGCCAGTTCACCGAGTCCAGCCACGTGCCACCCGGCCGCCGGACGCCGCACGTGACCGCAGCCGTGCGGTGGGCACCGGAGCGGAATACCGCAGGACGAGCCGACGAGTCTGCCACCGGACGGCAGGCGGTGCTCGGCGAGGCACGGCTGCGCATCATCGTCGAACTCGGCTATCCGTCCGACATCGGGGCGCAGTGCGCCGCGCTGCACCGAGAAATCACCGAACGGCTCAGAGCCTGGGCCGGCATGGACGTCTCCGACCTCACAGTGTCGGTCGAGAGGCTTCATTCGGGGCACTCGCGGCACACAGATCAGGAGAGGGTGAGATGAGCGCGAACACCCGGCGGCAGCCGACCAGCGACAGCAATCCATCCTCCGGTCCGGGACGGGCAGCTTCGCCCGTCGGTGACTCCCTGGGCAAGGGCTCGACGAAGGCAGAGCTGCATGAATCGGGCCGGTCGGCGCGCCGTTTCTGGTCTGCGCGGCGGATTTCCGCAGCCGTGGTGGCCCTGCTGTCCGCCGCGGCCATCGGATTGCTCCTGTACGACGTGGTCTCGGTGCGGGCAGGCCGGTCCGCGATGCACTGGCGACGGCGGCTCGCCGACGAGCTGGCAACACGGCCGCTGGATGACATCTGGATGATCGCCGGGGCCGCAGTGGCGATGGCCCTCGGCGTGTGGCTTTTCCTGCTCGCGGTGACGCCGGGAAGGCGTGGGCTGCTACCGATGCGGCCGCCCACCGGTGTCTCCGGGACAGGGGAGGTCCGCGCCGGGCTCGACCGCCGTGCAGCTGCCCTGATTCTGCGCGACCGGGCCATGCGCGTGCCCGGTGTCCAGTCGGCGCGAGTCGATGTCGGCCGCCGGAAGGTCAAAGGCCGGGTGCAGGCGCATTTCCGCGATCTCGACGAGGTCCGCGCGGAACTGGAGACGGCGCTGGGCGAAGCCGTGACGACCTTGGGTCTCGCCCGGCAGCCCAAAGTGGCGGTGCGCGTCCAGCGCCCGAAGAAGGGCTGAGGTGATCCCGGTGCTCAAGACAGTGAACCGAGTGCTGCTGGGATTGGTCGGCCTTGGACTGTTCGCCCTGGGGGGCGGCGTGCTGCTGGGCGGGCTGGATCTGCAGCGCCGCTGGGGTTTCGACGTGCCGGGCTGGTGGCCCTTCCGTGGGCCGGACGATGTGGTACTGGGCACCGAGGGACGTAGCCGATGGCGGGACGAGAACTGGTGGTGGCCGGTCGTCATCGGGGTGCTCGCCGTATTGTTGGCGCTGCTGCTGTGGTGGCTCCTCGCGCAACTCCGCAGGCACCGGCTGGCCCAGGTCCTGGTCGACAGCAAAGACGGCGCGGCAGCCCGACTCAACGGCCGGGCGCTGGAGGACGCGATCGAGTCAGAATCGCAAGCCCTGGACGGAGTCTCGCAGGCTCATGTCCGGTTGACGGGCGGGCGTACTGCTCCGGCCGCACGAGTGCGGCTGTTGCTGGAGCCTCACGCGGAACCGGCGGAGACTCTGGGGCAGTTGAGCCGGGAAACGCTCGCGCACGCCCGGGATTCCGCAGGCCTGGGCCGCCTCCCGTCGAAGGTCCGACTCCGGGAAGTCCGCCACCGCGCCCACCGCGTCGCCTAAAGGTTGCCCATATGCGATGTGAGTTTTCCAGCGAGGGCGAGGTTGAGAAGTTGGGCGATGCCGAGCATGGCCTTGTGGGGACGCCGCTGGCCCAGCCCCGCAGAAGCTTGACGTCAGAGACTTCGTCGTATTTAACCCTAATGGTGGGATACTGGGCCAATAAGCCACTTCCCGTGTCGGCGGACTCGTCGACGCGGGACACCTGCCCAGAAGGTGACGCACATGGGCGCAGGCAAGAAAGTCAAGCACACGGCCGAGACCGCCCGGGGTAAGGCAAAGGAAGCGACCGGCAGGGCGGTAGGCAACGAATCCCTCGAAACGAAGGGAAGGGGAAAGCAGGCCAAGGGCGACGCGAAGCAGGCAGTGGAAAAGGGCAAGGACGCTCTCAAGCACTGACCTCCGACGCCGACGGTCGACTGGCGCACCCGGGCCGACCGTCGGCGCCGCTCAGCACGAACGCGCTTTACCCTCAGCTCACGGCGCCAGGGCGGCCGCATCGAGATGTTGCGGCGACGGGCGGGCCAACCGCGCGCAACCCGGGCCACGCCTGGCCCACACACGCTGGTCAACCACGTGACACGGGCACCGTGGAGCAGCTGCAAAGGCGCGCGCCGAACTGAGGAGCTTTGGCCGATTGGGGCCCCGGGCTGCAAGGGCATGGCTCTGGGGCGGTAGCCGCCACCGCCGCGCAGGGCCCTGCCCGCGGCCCGTCACGCTCGCCCATGCCGACTCCCCGATCCGGCATTCCGCCGCTGGCCCCTCACTAGAAGCGCTTGAATGGATGGGTAACGCGGACCCGACAGGCCAAGTGACAGTAGCCCCCTTATGCCCGCGCATATCGATCGCTGACAGTTCCGCGATCCGCTCGGGTGCCAGCTTGGTGACCCAGCCGCCGGTCTTGTACTCGATGCCGTCCACGATCTCAAGGTGTTGGCGGGGTACGCGCAGGTGGTGTTCGCGCTCGTAGAACTGCCGGGCAGCGGCGAGGTGCGCGGCCCACTCAGCTTGAGTAATCCTCGGTTTCGGTTTGCTGTCCTCGGTGCGGGCGAGGACTTGCTCGCACATCCACTGCTGCACGGTGCTCAGCTGCTCGCACGGGAGTGATTGTGTGCGTACCTACTTGCCGAGATCCTCGCCCTGGACGCTGACCTGTCCGGGCTCAGTGGGCAGCGGGTGGCCGGCCTCAAGGTGGGGCGGGTGAGGTGGAAGGCGCGTTGCCAGGCGACTGGCCACCGCGGGCACCAGGACGCGTCGACCGGGCTGAGGTCCGCCCCGGGGGTGGGGGCGTGGCGGCGGCCGACTCCGGCGGCGGTGCGAAGTACACCTTGACTCCCCATTTCACGCTGTCGGCCAGGCGGGCGAGGCGGCGCTCGAACGCGGTGCGGTCGGCCGTGATCATGGCGCGGACGCGGTCGTCGTCGCGGTAGATGGTCGCCAGCCGCAGCGGCAGGACGGTGCCGCCGGCCGCAACGGCGTCGATGACGCCGTGGTGGGCCCGAGCCACAGCCTCCAGCCAGGTGAGGTCCTCGAAATGGGCCGCGAGGGGCGCCGCCTCGAAGTCGCCGGCCGGAACGTCACTGGCGATAGCTGCCGGGCCCTCCGCCTCCCCTTCTCCCGTCACCAGCCGCACCGGTGCGGCTGGTGACGCCCCGCAGGGATGCCACCGCCTTGCAGCAGCCCGTCGCGCGGGCCGCCACGCCGTACACGTAGGTCACGGTCTCGGAGGTCGCCGAGGGCGCGGTGGGCCCGGTGAGCAGCGTGGAGCCGGTCACCGGTCGGTCCTCGGCGGCCGCTTCTCACCGGGGCGAGCGGCCTTGGACGGAGCCGCCCTGCGCCGGGGCCGCTCGGGCGTCCGCTCCGGCGCGTCCTCCGGTCTCCGCTCCGGCGCGCTCTCGGGCGTCCGCTCCGGCGCACCCTCCGCCATCCGCCGGGGCCTCCGTTCCGGCGCGCCTTCCGACGCCCGCTCGGCGGGCCGCCGCTCGACCGCCCGCCCGGCGGGCCGCCGGTCGGACGGCGGAAGTGCCCGGGCGTCGCGCAGGGCGGCGATCTCCTCGCGCAGCAGCCGGTTCTCCTCGGCCAGATCGCGGGCGCCGCCCTCGGCGCGGGAGGACAGGGACGGGTCGTGTTCCCACCAGTCGATGCCCATCTCCTTGGCCTTGTCGACCGAGACCACGAGCAGGCGCAGCTTGACGGTGAGCAGCTCGATGTCGAGGAGGTTGATCTGGATGTCGCCGGCGATCACGATGCCCTTGTCCAGTACGCGCTCCAGGATGTCGGCCAGGTTGGCCGACGTGCCCTGGCCGTACGGCGGAGGGGGCGCGGGGGGTCGCCCTCGACGGGAAGGAGCCGAGGTTGCTGGGGGCTGGTTCGGTCACGGCCGTTCGACCTCGATCCGGCGTTGCTCAGCGCCGGCCGGCGGTGCGGCGGCGCGGACGTTCCTCGTCGGACGGCCCTTCCTCCTCGTCGAGCGGCTCCTCGTCGTAGGGCTCTTCGCCGGAGTCCTCGTCCCGCGCCCTGCCGGCCCTCGCGGACTCGTCCTCGTCCTCCTCGTCCTCGGCTTCGTCCCAGTGGCCGTCCTGGCCTTCTTCGTCGCCCTCGTAGTCGTCGTCCTTGTCGCGGGCGTCCCCCTCGTCCTCCTCGTCGCGGTGGTCCTCCCCGTCGCCGTCCTCGTCCTCCGCGCGGCGCTTCTCCTTCTCTTCCTCCTCGACGGCCTCGTCGTGCTCACGCACCACCTCGCCGTCGCGGATCTCGCCGCGCCAGCCCTCGGCCGGCTCGTCCTGCATGGTGACGAACTTGCGGAACAGCTTCAGGTCGAGGCGCAGACGGCGGCCCTGGGCGCGCCAGATGTTGCCGGTCTTCTCGAACAGCCCCTTCGGGAAGTACTCGACCACGACGAGCACCTTGGTGAGGTTGTCGTCGAGCGAGTGGAAGGTGACGGCGCCCTTGGTCGTGCCCTTGGCTCCTTCGGAAGACCAGGCGATGCGTTCGTCCGGCACCTGTTCGGTGATCTTCGCCTTCCAGCTGCGGTTGGACTTGGCGACCTTCACCTGCCAGTTGGAGGTGGTGTCGTCGGCCCGTTCCACATTGACCGCGCCCTTGGCGAAGCGGCTGAAGTGCTGGAACTGGGTCCCCTGGTCGTAGGCCTGGCGCACGGGAACGCCGACGTTGATGTCCTCGATGATGACGACGCTCTTCGTCCGGGTCTCGCCGCCCGTGTCCGTTGTGGTCGATGGGCGACGGCGCCACCGTTATTGCAATATCGAACCGTGTTGCACGCCTGGCCTGCGGTGACAGATCCCGAATGGCCACTCGGAGCCGCTGTTGCACCACCGCGTTGCAGCGGCCCCCACGCACGAGGCCCCGGGACCGTCGCGGCCCCGGGGTCTCGCTTTCCGGCGTCACGCCCAGGCGATACCCAGCTTCCGCAGCGCCTCCAGCTGCTCCTCCGTGAGCCTGTCGCGCCTCGATTTGGTCCACTGGCTCCGTCTCGCCGTTGACTGTGATCTGTTCGCTGTGACCCCTCGGCACGGGCCGGTCCGCACCTGCCCGCTCCACCCACTGCGTGAGGGCCGCCAGGCCCCGCTGGAACGCCGCCTGCTCCTTGCTCGGGCCCCCTTCGTCGCACGAGCGGCTGCCGGGGCGGGAGACGGGGTCTGGTCGGGCTGTACGCCGAGCTTGGACAGCCGTTCCTGCTGCTCGGGGAGAAGCTGCGCCCAGGTACCCGGGTTCTTCTGCCGCTCCAGCCATTTGCCCAGGTCGTCGCCCTCGAACAGCACCCCCAGGTCCTGCATCCGAGGCGGTGCGGCAGGCTGTCCGGCCGGGCGCATACGGTGGGCCGGCCGGGGCCGCGAGGGTCAGGGGGCGGTGGTGAGGGCCTGGTGGATGTCGAGGGCCAGGCGCAGGCTGTCGGTCGCCGCACGGGGGGTGAGCAGTGTGTCCGGGGCGCCCGTGGTGAGGCAGTTCAGGACGTGGTTGATCGCGGCGCTGTAGTTGTCGGTGGGGGTGAGCTCGATCTCGCGGCGGCCGGCGGCCGTGTACTCGGTCAGCCGCATCTGCGGCCCGGTCTGCTCGAAGGGGCGTTCGTGCAGTTCCAGGACGCCGTTGGTGAAGGTCGCCTCGAAGCCGTGGGTGACGCCGTAGGCGGCCGGGACCATGGTGGAGGCGGTGAATTCGACCACCGCGTCGTCGTAGGCGAGGATCGTTTCCGCCCCGGCCCGCTGCGCGTCCGCGGCCACGGCGCGGGTGTGGAAGGTGCGGGGCAGGCCCAGGGCGGCGACGACGTAGTCGAGGTCGGAGAGCATGACCTCCAGCGCCAGCTTGTCCACGCCCAGTGGCACCGGCCCCCAGATCGGGCCCGCCTTGCGGTAGGAGCGCAGCGACTTCAGCTGTCCCAGCGAACCGTCGGCGATCGTCTCGTGCAGGTGGCGCACGGCGGGGTGCAGGCGCATGAACAGGTCGACGAACACCCGCTTCCCGCTCGCCTCGGCCGCGGCGCAGATCCGCTCGGCCTCCTCGACGCTGGGGGCGAGGGGCAGCTCGCACAGCATGTGCTTGCCCGCGTCGAGGGCGCGCAGGATGTGCTCGGTGTGCAGGTGCGTGGGCAGGCAGATGTCGACCAGGTCGACGGCCGGGTCGTCGTAGACGGAGTCGAGGTCGGTCGTGGTGGCGAAGCCGAACTTGTCCGCGAAGCCCTCCAGCTTCTGCGGGGTCCGTCCGAAGACGACGACCTCGACGTCGGGGCGGGAGGCGTAGACGCCGGCGTGAGCGATACCGAATCCGGTACCGAGCAGTGCGATCTTCATAAGAGTGTCTCCTGGAGCGGGGGTGATCTTCTCCTGGGGCCGGCAGTGGCCGTGGCCGACCATCGGGCATGACTCCACGCTAGGTTTCTTCGAGGACATCAGGTGTCCTCCAAGAACGGCACACTGGGGCCATGACGACCGACATGCCCGCCCGGATGCTGCGGCTGCTCACCCTGCTCCAGACCCGCCGCGAATGGTCGGGCGCCGAACTCTCCGACCGCCTCGGCGTCACCGTGCGCACCGTCCGCCGCGACATGGACCGCCTGCGCGAACTGGGCTACCCGGTCGACAGCGTCAGCGGCCACGCCGGCGGCTACCGCCTCGCCTCCGGCGCCGACATGCCCCCGCTCCTGCTCGACGACGACGAAGCCGTCGCGCTCACGGTCGCCCTGCGTACCGCGGCCGGACATGTCACCGGCTTCGAGGAGGCCGCCCTGCGCGCGCTGGCCAAACTCGAACAGGTCCTTCCCGCCCGCCTCCGCATCCAGGCCGCCGCCCTCCAGGACGCCACCACCACCCTCGCCTGGTACACCCCCTCACCCCGGGCCGCCCCCGCCGTCCTCACCACCCTGGCCGCCGCCTGCCGCGACCACGAGATCATCACCTTCGACTACACCACCCGGCACCACGCCCACGCCTCCCGCCGCGTCGAGCCGCACCGCCTGGTCGCCTACGGCAGCCTCTGGTACCTCATCGCTCACGACACCCACCAGGACGCCTGGCGCATCTACCGCCTCGACCGCATCACCGACCCCGCCCCCACCGGCCGCCGCGTCCCCGCCCGGGAACTCCCCGCACCGGGCCCCGACCCCGCCGCTTACCTCGCCTCGAAAATCGCCGGAGCCCCGGCGCGCTACCGGGCCGTCGCCACCGTCCAGGCCCCCGCCGAGACCGTACGGGCCCGCACCGGAGCACTCGCCGACCGCGTCCGCGCCGTCACCGGCACCACCTGTGCCCTGGACACCTCCAGCGACTCCCTCACCCGCATCGCCCAGACCCTCACCGCCCTCGATGCCGAATACACCCTCGACGCGGACCCCGCCGTCACCCACTACCTCCGCCGCACCACCCGCCGTACCGCAGATGCCCTGAACGATTGACGGCCGACCTCTCAGTGCTCCAGGGCGAGTGCGCGGTGGTCTCGATCGCGCGAGCTGGACTGATCAGTAGATCCGGGGCAGCGACGCTTTATCGGGGCGCGCGGCATGAACGTCCCGAACACCCGCCCACTGGGTACGACGTGCGCGAGGTCGGAGCCGCGCCGTTTCGATGTAGTCGGGGCACAGTCCGTCCGGGCTTATGGTCTTCCCGGTATCGGAGCGGCGTCCGTTCCCTACATGGCGAGCGGTGACGAGCCAGTAGTCCCCGGGGGACCCCCATGAGAAAGCCGGTGGCCGGCCCGAGGCACTTGTCCGGGGCCTCACCCCGGGAGCGGTACCGCGCCTCGATGTACAGGGCGGCGAAGGACAAGTTGTGGAAGCTCTGGACTCCTCGCATGAAGCGAGCCTACGGGGCGGGTTTCGCCGGGCTGGCCCCCTCTTGCGCGACAGAGCCGATGCTCATGCTGGGGCGCCTGGCAGGGCGCCTGGCAGGGCGCCTTTCAGGACGTTCAGCAGGGCGTTCGCCAAGGCGTCCTGGGGGGCGCTTCACAGGGCGCTTCACGGCCGTGCGGCGGCTGGACAACGGCGCACGCCAGACCATGAGGTCAAGGGGAGTCGACGACGCCGACTACTTCACTGAGAGACCCTTTGGGAACTGGTGAAGCTCCGATCACCTGCCCAACCACCCTCCTGACAGCGCGCCCTCCGGAAGGCTGGCGCGCGGCCACAGCACCGGCCCCCGAACCTCAAGAGGCCCGGGGGCCGGTCACGGCGCAGGAAGCGGTCAGACGCTGTCCGGGGCGGCCTGGGGGATCCTCACCGACCCTGCCCAGTCCATGCCCAGCTTCGCGAGTGCGGCGATGTCCAGGAGTGGTTTTTCTGATCAGTCGTTGGTGGTTTGGCCTGCGTTGATCAGTTTGCGGTGGGTCTGTGGCCGGGTGATCGTGGGGTGTCAGTAGGTGCGGTGATTTGGGTGCTGGGCTGGGGGCGGGGATCTGACCTGCGGATTTGTCAGTCAACTGGTTGGTTGATCAGGTCGTGTCATGGGCTGCGCAAGGTGCAGGTTCAGTGATCGTTGGTATGCGGCGGCGCTTGGATGCGCCGTCTGCCGTCTGCCGTCTGCCGTCTGCCGTCTGCCGTCTGGGGCGGGGCAACGGCAGTTGGCTGCTGGGGCACTCCTGTGTCGAGTGCCGCCGGGCGTAGCTAGAGGTTTCGGATGCTGACGATGCCCGATGCTGGCCAGGAGGTGTTGTTGGTGGGGGTGGAGGAGTAGCCAGCCGCGCTGCTGTTTCTGGGCCCAGCGGGGGGGCAGCGAACGGGGCTATGTGCGAGGGGTTCCGCGGGAACCGACCTGGGCAAGCAGCCCTGGCACTGGCCAGCGAAGACGACTCACACAGCCGCCCTATGACAGACGATTCCTGGGCGGGTGAGTAAAGATGGTCCTGAATGATCACCGCTGACCGTTCCGGGAGGGGACCATGGCCGACGTCTGGGTGCTGAGTCCAAGTCATGACGAGCCGGAGAAGAGCCGTCTGATCCGTTCCGACGCCATCACCTACCTCAGCACGTCCGCCGAGGAGCTTGTCGCGGCCCGCGTCGGCTCGGACGACACCGTGGTTCTGGTTCACCGGGCCACCCAAGGCGGCAGAGATCTCCCCGAGGACTTCCACCTTGCCTACCTGGCGAAACTCGCCGTGGCCCGCGGGCGGGCCCGCGTGAGCGAAGAGGACCTGGTGCTCCTCGCCGACACGGACGCCAACGGGGCATGGGACTGGTCAGTGGTCCCCGTCTCGGAGCTTTGGCCAGCCTGACTTACGGATTGGCCCGCCCTGCAGAAGGGGGAACCGGACGAGCGCTGCCCTGGAGGGTTTGTTCCGCGAGCATGGGCTGTCGCCACCGTGAACGCCGTGTCCGATGAGGCGCGTTGGCGTTGCCGGGCGAGGAGGGCGCTGACGGGTCGACGTCGTCGGCCTGGACGGCCCGGATGTAGTTGAAGGCGCTGATGGCCGTGTGCTGGGTCATCGGGGCGAGCGGCGTGGTGTCAGGTATCTCGGCTCCTCACGTACGGGCCGCCCCGCGGATCGCGGCGGCCTCGGAACCGATGCTCGACTCGCGGCCCTGTGGACAGAGTCCGGCGCCGACGGGGGAGAACTCTCCCCCTGCCGAGTGTCCCGTGACAGTGAAGTTGGATCATGTGCCGTTGAAGTTGGACAGGCTGACCGCCGACCGGAATGGTTCGTGCGGCGTTCAGGAGCCGGCTCGGTGCCAGGGCGTGTCGGGTCGGGTGGGTACGGCGTCGGGGGCGAGCCTCAGCGCGTACACCGGCCGCTCGCCGGGGACGGGACCGAGGTATTCGTGCCGGGTCATGTGGCACCAGGCCGGGAAGTCGAGGGGCGCGGCCGGGTCGGTGGCGAGGACGTGGACGACCGTGCCGGGTCCGGCGGTGGCGATGCGGGCGCGCAGGCGGAGCAGGAGGGTCACGCAGAGCAGGCCGGTGCCGTCGACGGTGATGTCCGCGGCCGGGACCGGATTCGGGCTCATCGGGGCAGGGCCTGGGCGACGCGCCACAGGCGGCGGGGCAGGTCGCCCTCCTCGAAGGAGTGGACCTCGTTCAGGGTCCAGCCGTCGGCGAGGGCGTCGACCAGGTCGCGGTCGAAGAAGTGGACGGCGAAGCCGCCGTGCTCGTAGATTCCGTCGCCGTGCGCGGTGCCCGCGCCGTAGTGGGCGTCGCCGGTGTGCCGGACGGTGTAGACGAGCACGCCGCCGGGCCGCAGGACACGGCGGATCTCGCCCACCGCCGCGTGGATATCGTCGGTGGACAGCGCCATGCACAGCAGCATGTGCGCGAAGACGGCGTCCACGGAGCCGTCCGGAAGCGGCAGCGCCTCACGGACGTCATGGACGGCGGTGGTGACCTGCTCCGCGACGCCTTGGGCCCGGGCGGCCTCCCGCAGCTGCTCCAGACCGACGGGGCTGAAGTCGGTGGCCTGCACGGTGAAGCCTTCGCGAGCGAAGTAGAGGGCGTCTCGGCCGTGGCCGGCACCGAGCTCCAGCACCTCCCGCGCGCTGGCGGCCCTGAACACCTCCGCGGCATGGACCGCGGGCGCGGAGGGCTGCTCGCCGTACATGCCCGGGTGGGCGGCATAGGTGCCCTGCCAGTGCTCGCGCTGCGCGCCCGCCAGGTCGTTTTCGGTGTTCGCCACGCCGCAGCGCCTTCCTGTTCCGTCCCACGGCCAATGCCCGGGTCAGCTTAGGGCCCCGGTCTCGGAGCATCCGATGCCGGTTCGTGCCCGTGCCCCTTGGACGGCAGCGGGCCCCGACGGTGTGCTTGCCGGGGCCCGCTGTGTTCGGTGGGTGCGGTTCAGCCGCAGCAGTCGCAGCCGGGGCGGCACCCGCAGATGTCGCTCTGCTCGGCACCGGCAGGCGGCACCGCTGCGGCCGGGGCCGCGCAGCAGCCCTTGCCCTGCCAGGCGTCGCGGCCTTCCTTGACGGCGATGGCGGCGATGACGAGGGCGGCGATGGGGTCGGCCCAGGACCAGCCGAGGGTGGCGTTGAGGACCAGGCCGACGAGGAGCACGGCGGACAGGTACGTGCACAGCAGGGTTTGCTTGGAGTCGGCGACCGCGCTGGCGGAGCCGAGTTCGCGTCCGGCCCGGCGCTGGGCGGCGGACAGGAACGGCATGACCGCGAGGGAGAGGGTGGCGATGACGATGCCGGGGATGGAGCGTTCGGCCTCGCCGGTGCCGGCCAACGCGCAGACAGCATCGATGCCGACGAACGCGGCGAGCGCGAAGAACGACACCGCGATGAAGCGCAGCGTCCGCTTCTCCCGCGCCTCTCGGGTGGCGTGGTCGGAGGCGGAGAACTGCCAGGCGACCGCGGCGGCGGAGGAGACCTCGATGACGGAGTCGAGCCCGAAGCCGATCAGCGCGGTGGAGGAGGCGATCGTCCCGGCGGTGATCGCGACGACTGCTTCGATGACGTTGTAGGTGATGGTGGCCGCGACCAGCAGCCGGATCCGCCTGGCGAGGACGTCGCGGCGGGCCGGGGAGGGGCCTATGCCGATGGATATCTCGGCGGTCATCAGCAGCAGCCCTTCTGCTCCGCGTCCGCACACGTCTTGTCGGCTTCGACGGCGACCACGGCGGTGCGCAGGTCGTCCAGCGCGTGACCGAGGCGTTCGTCGGCGAGCTCGTAGCGGGTGCGCCGGCCCACCGGCACCGCGACGACAAGGCCGCAGTCGCGCAGGCACGCCAGGTGGTTCGACAGCCGGGTCCGGGAGATCTCCAGAGCGTCGGCCAGGTCGGCGGGGTGGGCCGGCGCCTCACGCAGGGCGAGGAGAATCCGGCAGCGGATCGGGTCAGCGAGGGCGCGGCCGAACCGCGCCAGCACCTCGATGTCAGCAGCGAGAGTCAGCACACCCACGACAGTACATGGAAGGCTGAATTCACCAAAGCCTGCACTATCGGAGTCTGCTGCCTGCACAGCGGTCCAACCCCGATGGCAATCGGTCCAAGTTCCCTGTCACAGGACACGGCTGATCACGATGCGGTCACGGCGGAGAGGTTTTCCAAGATCGGCGTCACACGAGAGCCGAAAACCGCACCTGTACGAGGTGAACGGCGGGATCGGCCCGCCCCACCCACCAGGAGCACCCTGTGGCGAGCAGCACCAGCGAGCCTGAGCAGCCCCGGAAGGACCCTTCCGTAGCCCCCTCCATCACCCCCTCCGCGCCCCGTCGCCACGATTCGGGCGTTGTTGCAGGTCAGTCCCGGCGGACAGGGGGTCGGCGCAGGTCCGACAACCCTCATGTCCAAAGGCGTCCTACTCACAGGAAGAACTCGACAGGGCCCGGGCGGAGGGAGCTGCTGCAAGCGCTGGGGATCTTCCAGAGGGCTACGCCCGACCAGCTGTGGAAGCTGACCCGGCCGGACAACCAGCACGACAAGCTCACGCGGGACAACCTCCTGGACCTGGAGGACCACCACCTGGTGAGGATCGAGACGGTCCGGGAAGACCAGCGGCAGGTGTGGGTGCTCACCACCCGAGGACACCGTGAGGCGAAGAAGCTGCTGGAGCCGAAGGGCATACGCATCTCGGCGCTGCGCGAGGAGAAGTACGCCCCGGACACCGGCCGGCTGCTCGGCGCCGGCTACGACGACGACTCCGCAGCGGTCACCACCACGGCCGCCGAACTCCACCGTGCCGGGATCGGTCACCGGCTCGGCTTCGCCACCGAGATTCCGCACCGGCTTGGCGACGGGTACGTGCAGCGGGCGGACCTGGTGGTGCGGGCGCCGGAGGCCGGGGTGCCGGTGATGCTGCTGGAGATCGACCGCCGTTCCGAGGACGCGCACGACCTGGTCGTCAAGCTGCGCCGGTACTGGGAGTGGGGCCGGCTGCTCCCGAAGGACGCGGCCAAGCACACCGTGGATCTGGTCCGCTCTCGGCCGGACGGGATCGAGCACGTCGACCACGAGCAGCGGCTGTGGCGGCGGGGCTACCCGCCGACCGGCCGGGAGGGCCTGGTCCCGGTGGCGTTCGTGTTCGCGGACACCACCGAGGCGAAGGTCTCCAACACGGTCGCCGTACTGGAGGAAGCCGGCCGCCTCTACTGGGCACCGCGCCGGTACGACACCCTCTACCCGAAGGCTGTCACCGCGAGGGACTACCGCCAGGCGGTGCCCGTCGTCGTCACCACCCTGGAGCAACTCCAGGAGCATGGCGCCGACGCGACGGTGTGGAGGCGGTTGGGACGGACCGGGGAGCAGACGCTGACGGCCGCGCTCGACAACCTCGACGGCCACGCCCTCTACCGCGACCAGGAGGCCCGCGCCGACGCGGCGGACCAGCAGCGCCGCGCCGCACAGCGGGAGGCGGAGCGCCCGGTGTGCAAGCGCTGCGGGCGGAAGTTCACGGACGAACGCTGGCAGGAGATCACCGTGCACCGGACCGCCGTACGGGCCGGGGACAAGTCCGTGTGCGGCCCCTGCCGCGCCGACGACGTCGCCCGCCAGGAGGCCGCCGCCGAAGCCGCAAGCCTCGAGGCCGCCGCTCCGCCGGAGCCGCAGGACGGCCCCGAGCCGGACAGGGGCCGCGGCTGGTTCCGCCGACGGGCCCGACCGCACGAGCCCGCTGTGCGGTCGGCAGCCGCCAGGCCGCACAGCGGGACCGGTCCCGAAGTCACCGCGCCACCGGGCGGGACGGGCTGGCCAATCCGACGGCACCCGCCCACCGCAGGCCCTACACAGGCCGTATGAGACGCAGCCGAGAAGAGACCGCACCCCAGGATCTGCCGGGCGACCTGTGGCACGCCCTGTCCGAGCTCCAGCACACCCATCCCGCTCCCGTGGGCCGCGCCGCGCCGGGCTGCTCGCCCGCCCGGTCGGACTGCTGTCCTTCGCCGCAGTCACCGACACCGTCCTCGTGGCCCGCGTGCAGTTGTCCGGCGCGGAGACGATGCACGAGCTGAACGAGACGCTCCGTGCGATCACCGGGGGCATGCACGCCCACTTCACCGGCCCCGGTGTCATCGGGGAGATCCGTGACCAGCGCCGCAAGCGGAGTCGCCGCGAGACGGGCCGGACCTCAAGTCGCCACCGTCATCGGCTCTTCCGTCCTCGCCGAGCTCGTCCCTTCGGCTGGCAGGCCGAATGGACGAGGCAGAGCGAGCCGAACTTCTCTCCATACTCCTTCCTACGGAACGGGGAGAGCCCGGTCTCTCGACGCATCCGTGAGGGGTGGGATCCGTCCCACCCATATTGGGCGCGTTGATGGGTCCGCTGCGGTGTCCGGTGATGATGGCGCTCTGCCTACTGCGCACCCAGTTCTTGCAGCATCTGCTGCTGGTGACGGTGGCCGACCGTCTCGTAGCCGATCACGGTGACGAAGGGCGCGAGCATGACCACGAGCAGGCACACCGCGATGGCCACACCGGCGGCGGCCAGGAGGACTGCCGCGAGCAGTACCGCGATGGTGAGGGCGACCAGAAGGATGTGGAAGCGGTCTGCTGTGGACAGCAGCAGGGTGTGCAGGAGGTAGACCATCAGCATGTAGAGGCCGACGGGGAGAGCGAGGGCGAGGACGACGGCGGTGCCGGAGATCTTGGCGTGGTGTTCCATGTAGAGGCCCGCCACGTGCAGCCCGGCGCCGGCCCCAGCAACGCCGATGAACAGGGGGATGTGGCCGTAGCCGAAGAGGTATCCGCGGCTGCGGCGGTGCACCAGGATGTCGCCGAAAGGCGTCAGGAAGTACATCCACCACATGCCGAAGGTCAGACCGACACCGGCGATGACGACGACGACGGCGTTCCAGGTCCAGTGTGTGCCGTCCCCGCCCCCCAGGAGATCTCCGGAAGAGGCGACCGTACCGACGACGCCCTCGCCGAGGACGATGATCGCGAAGAGTCCGTACCGTTCGGCGACGTGGTGCGGGTGCCAGGGGGTGCCGCCCGCGGAGCCCTGTGTCAGGACCGGCAGGACGAGTTCGAGGGCGCCCAGGACGCCGAACGCGGCGAAGACGACGCCGATCGGCATGTGCACGAAGGCCACCACGATCCAACCGGCCTGGACGATCACCGTCCAGCGGATGTTGGCCATGCCCACGTCGTGGAACGACGGGGACTGGCGGGCGGCACGCCACCACTGGAGCACCATCGCGATCCGCATCACGACGTAGCCGATGACCATGGCACGCAGTTCGAGGTGGCCGCCCTCCTCGACGGAGTGGAACATCGCGGGCAGGCCGAGCGAGAACACGACGACGCCGATCATCTGCAGCATCGTCACGGCCCGGTAGAGCCAGTCGTCGGTGGCGAACGCGGAGGCGAACCAGCTGAAGCTGATCCAGGCGATGCTGATCGCGAACATCGCCAGGACGAACGCGATGACCGCCTGGCCGGCGTGCCCCTCGGCGACCATCTCGGCGAACTGGAACGCCGCCGTGCCGACGGCGACCACGAAGGTGAGGTCGAACAGCAGCTCCAGCGGCGAGGCGGTCCGGCCGTGCTCTTCCGGGTCACGACCGGTCATGGGGACCAGCCGTCGCGACAGACCGAGCTTGCCGAGCCTGCCGGCGGGTGGGGAATCATTCATGTGCAGCAGTATTTCTGACGCCGGCCCTGCCGGCCCGGCCGCCCTGCCGACGCAGAGCACTCCGACGACAACGGCGAAACACCGTACCCGCTCGGCCTCAGCGGCATCGTGGGATGCGGCCATTCGGGCAGCCGTCTCTCCTGGACGTACCTTCGCGCTCGGTCCCTGACCTGCCCGTCGGTGTCTGCCAGCAGCACGGCGCCGGCTCCGGTTGCCAGGCCGTCCTCGATGCCGAGCAGTACCTCGCGGCCCTCGCAGACTCGGAGTAGGGCCGCCGCGAGCGTCACAGCCTGAGGCAGCACCCGGGCCCGTTGGTCCCATGAACACCAGCTCCTGCCCGTCGCGTTGGCGGCCCCGACGGGCAGGAGCTGGTTGGTGAACCCGCGACCGTGTCTAGGTTCAGGCTGTGAGCTTCTTGAAGACTGCCTCGAAGCGGTCGAGGGTGTCGTCGTCGACCTGCACGAGGCCCCGGTGCGATGGCAGCCCGGGGCCCCGTCTTGACCGAGGGCCCTGCGCGCGGGACGGTCAGATGCGCAACTACGCGCAACCGGCTCGCTTCGGAGGGGATCATGGCGTTACTTTTCTTCGGCACGGACCCGAACTCGGGTGGAGGGAACTGCCCTGCGGTGTGGGTGGACACCGACACCGCCCAGGGCCCGGAAATGGTTCTGTAGGGCAAGTTCGCCGACCCGGCGACCCGGGCCGCCTGCCGCCAGGACAGTCCGCCCGCAGACGACGAGGGGATCGTCCGGATCCCGCTCAGCATGGTGGAGCAGATCAGGAGGGCGTGCGATGCCGCAGAGGCCGCCGGCTCCCAGCTTTGAGGAGCTGCTCGACTCCGCCCAGGCCCACGCCCTGCACCTGGAGCTCCGCGACGTTTACGCCGTGAGGGAGGAGCGGGAGGTCTTTGAGGCGTTCCTGCGGGACGGGAGCGTGCCCGCGGACGGCTCGGAGTACTGGAGCGGGTGGCTGCCGCTGGTGGAGCGGACTGTCGCCCGCGGGGTGAAGGTCCTGCGGGCCCGGGTCGTGTCCGAGCCCGTCACCGACTACATCCGCTTCGAGCACGAGGGCACCCCCAACGACGTCGCCGAAGCGGTCGCTGCCCGCATCGCCCGCTCTCGCTTCCTCTACGAGGGCGGCCACCGCTACGTCGTCCTCATGGAGGAATCCGTCCTGGGCCGCGGCCTCCAGCCGCCCGCCTACGGCGCCCCCTCCCCGGCCCTGCTCGCCCGCGCGGACCGCGGCCTCGCCCGGTTCCTCGCCCAGCGGGCCGAGGACCAGGACGACGGGGCCGACGGCAGCGAGGACCCTCAGCGGTGACCGCCGGCCACCCGCGCGACGACGCCCCAGCCGCGAGGCCCGCCATGCACACCAGCAGCCACACGGTCCTGTACGACCCCGACGGTCTGATCGAGGCGGAGCTCCCGCTGGATCGCGAACCGTACGAAAGCCTCGTCAAGGCCGTCCTCGCCTGGACCGGCGAGGACACGCTCGCGACCCGCGACTACGAGCAGATCGGCCTCCAGCTCACCGGTCACGCCCGCGCGGTCGCCGCCGACGTACGGCGCCGCGCCGACCAGCTGCCGAAGAGCAGCGGCCCTTGGGCGCTCGCCGACGTCGTCCTGCGCGAGGCGGAAAACCGGCTGTCCGCGACGCTGGAGGGCACCGTGCGCTGCGTCCAGAACCGCGCCCGCCTCGTTCGCGCTCTCTACGAACGGCTGGATCGCCTGGAGGCCGCGCTCGCCCCGGAGAGGGTTGTACCGAGCGGGGGCTGAACCGTGGGCTGGACGGTTGCTTCCAGCTACTTCGTCAGCGTGTCGAGTGCCTTCCTCGCCTCACCCAACAAGTCGCTGACCTGGCGCAGAGCATCTTCCTGGGTGTCGGCGGGCTTGCTGACCGTTCCAGCGGAGGAGGCCTGGCCCGGCTCCCGCCTCGGATACCGTGTTGCTCTACGGGGTGCCATAACGGATGTGACGCCCCCCACCGGAGGTAGTCAGCGTATGAGTTCAAAGCGCAGCAAGAATCCAGCCCTGCCCGTACTTGACGACGCATTCCGACTCGCGTCGGTCAAGGACGCCGAAGAGTCCACCCGTGACTTGGCGGCGCGGCTGGCCACCACCGAGCTGCGCCGTGTTTCCCACCCGGGCCGGGTCACCTGGGAGCCCATCGATCAGGCCGAGCCCGTACCGGTCCCGCCGACTGTGGTCGACGGTGACGGGGACTTGTGGCTACGGGATCGGGGCACTGGCACCTGGACCATGCCCGAGTTCAACCCGAAGGAGTTCCCGGCCCGCTGTGGCGAGGTTCTGACGTGGAGCCAGCTTGCCCGCGAGTTCGGCCCGCTGACCGCACTGGCCGACGACCGCCGCATCGGCGGCGGCCGGCGTCGCTGACCGCGCAGCCTTTCTGGGATGACCGCGCCCCTGAAGCGCCCGTTACGGGTAGCTGGGAGCTCCAGCTCACCGCTGAGCTCGACGATGGCGGCGTGCAGGTGAGCGTCGTATCGCCACCCGGCTGCCGCTCGGCACACAGGAATCTTCCCGGCGCTGTACGGCCTCCTGCGGCGCTCTGCGAAGCGGCGATCAAGGGCCTGAGTGGCGCTCGCAGCGGCGCACAGCGGTTCGAATGGGTAAAGGGGCACCCCGACTCCCGGAAACGGCCTCGCGACCTCACTGGCCTTCCCGTGGGAGCTGCGTCCTCTGTGCTCCCGACCCGAGCTCTGCTCTCAGGGGGCTGGACCCGCCGACCGCGTGCTGCTCGCCCGGGTCGGAGAAGCCGGCGCCGAAGGCGAGGACGGTCCGCTGCAGAGCAGCATGTTCGTTGGTTGGTGAGGGATCGGGTCCGTCGTTTGGTGGGGGATCGCTCGCGTAAGAGGAATAGCTAGGACTGACTGACCAGATGACGAGCGCGCCCTTCCTCACCCGCCGTAGGCGAAGTACCGGCAGTAGAAGCTGTGGACGCCGCGGAGAAAGCGGTTCGGGTCGCGTCGATGTCCTCGAGAAGGCCTCGCCGGCCGGAGGAGGCCGCCGCTGGGCAGCGGGAGCGCTTGCGGTGGCCAGTTCGCGCGTTGGCCCTACCCGGCAAGGTGGTTCCTGGCAACATCAATGGGATTCGAACATAGGGGGTTCCATGCGTTTCGGCGTCCGCTTGCTCACTGTCGCCACCGCTACCGTCGCCACCGGAGTGCTGCTCGTCGGCTGCTCCTCGACCCCGGCCGAGGAGTTGGAGGACTGGTGGTCTTCGGGGGGTGACGACAGGGTCAAGGCGCTGTCCGACAGCTCGAGCCACGTCAACACGGCGAGCATGCAAGTGATGGACGACAAGCGCACCGCTTGTCAGGAGCTGCTGGCAGCGGTGGCCAAGGCGAAGAAGTACGGCACCCCTCCGAGCGAGAAGGCCAAGGGTTTCTGGGCGGAAGCCCTTACCGACTTCGAGCACGGAAGCAACGCGTGTGTCGCCGGGGTCGACCAGAAGGACGAGCCCCAGACCAACGAGGGCATCCGCGAGGTGCAGAGGGCCATTGGCATCCTGGCTTCCGCGGTGTCCATGATCAGGAGCGACTTGGAGGCCAAGTGATCCGGTGATCCGCCGGGATCGCCCGAACCGCTGATCGCCAAAACCCCGGGGGCGCCCGGCCGGGCGCCCCCGGGTGACGTGTCGCCGGCTCCGCTGTCCCCGTCGGCCCCCCACCCGCGTTGTGCCAGGCGGCCCGGACGGCCGTCGACCGCTGGGTCCTGCCCCGGTCCGTACGCACCGATGGCAGCCGGAAGGGTCCCGTACACGAAGAGGCGAAGTATCAGCACTGGAGGCATGGATCCCGCAGCCATTCCCAAATGGACATCAGGTGGACATCGCCACGCGGACGAAGACACAAGATTCGGGACCCCACACGGGCCCTGTTCACCCGGCCCGCTCCGAAATCCGCGCGAGCCCAGATGAAATTCGTTCGCAAGCCGGAGAGGGCTCCACCAAGAGCCTGGCGGAGCGCCTGGGCGTCTCCCGCAAGACAGTTCAGCGCTACCTCTCGGGTGCCTCCACCAAGCCGAGCGCCTCCTGGAGGCGCTGGTGAAGGAGACCGAGTCGGAGTGGCAACCGCAGGTCAGGGCACAGGCGAGGCAGCGCGCGACCACCTCGGGTGGGCTCGTCATCAAGTTCCGGGCCACCCTCGGCTTCACCGCGAACGGGTCCTCAGACGACGCGCGAGTACGGGACCTCTTAGCCGGTGGCGGTTGGTGCGGCCGGAGCTTGCGGGGACGGGGGCCGCTCCGCAGAGGTGTGCGAAGGCTGCTTCGGAACGGAGCCGGTCGGGATTGTCACCTGCGGTCGTCAGCCGCTGGCCGGCGGTTTCGGGGCCGACCCCGGGCAGCGCGACGAGCCGAGTGCGGCCTGGGTGATCAGCGGTCCGATCTCCTTGTCGGGGCTTGATCTCCTCGTCGAGATTCCTGGGCGGGTGAGTAAGGATGGTCCTGAATGATCACCGCTGACCGTTCCGGAGGGGACCATGGCCGACGTCTGGGTGCTGAGTCCAAGTCATGACGAGCCGGGGAAGAGCCGTCTGATCCGTTCCGACGCCATCACCTACCTCAGCATGTCCGCCGAGGAGCTTGTCGCGGCCCGCGTCGGCTCGGACGACACCGTGGTTCTGGTTCACCGGGCCACCCAAGGCGGCAGAGATCTCCCCGAGGACTTCCACCTTGCCTACCTGGCGAAACTCGCCGTGGCCCGCGGGCGGGCCCGCGTGAGCGAAGAGGACCTGGTGCTCCTCGCCGACACGGACGCCAACGGGGCATGGGACTGGTCAGTGGTCCCCGTCTCGGAGCTTTGGCCAGCCTGACTTACGGATTGGCCCGCCCTGCAGAAGGGGGAACCGGACGAGCGCTGCCCTGGAGGGTTTGTTCCGCGAGCATGGGCTGTCGCCACCGTGAACGCCGTGTCCGATGAGGCGCGTTGGCGTTACGGGGCGAGGAGGGCGCTTACGGTCTTGCCGCCGGTCGTCTGGCGGGTCACGGAGGTGGCGCGGGCGAGGCGGTTGACCATGGGCCAGCCGAATCCTCCGGTGCCGCTGTTCAGGTCGGCGGTGCGCATGCGCGGCACCTTGGGGCTGGGGTCGTGCACGGCCACCTCGATGCTGTCCGGGTGCGTGGTCAGGTCCAGGGCGCAGCTGCCGCCGCCGTGGCGCGCCATTGGTGACGAGCTCGGAGACGATCAGGACCACCGTGTCGGCGGCCTCGGCTGCGATCGCCGGTACGAGATCTGCGAGGAAGTGCCGGGCGCTCTCGCGGGCGCCGGCGAGGGATGTCGAGGAGCAGGCGGGTGCAACGGTGATGCTCATCGTGTCCATCAGGCCACCTGGTCCCGCTCGTCGAATGCCCGGCCGTGTCTGCCTGGTGCTTGCGCCCCGGCATGCGGCGGTACACCCGGCGATGACCGCAGTGCGCCCTGCCCATGTCGCCGTTCGAGGCCGATTACCTCACCGTCGAACGGACGGAAATCTATGTCGGCTGGAGTAGACATTGGGTGGCGGCGTGGTTATGGTTTCTCTCGTAAAGCAGAGAGACCGCAGGGCCTGGCAGACGTGAACTGCCGGGCAGCAGTACCCGCAGTACCCGTAAGTGCAGTGTGCAGAACGGTGCGGTGGTGGAGTTTCGAAGCCAGAGCGGTTGCAGGACGGCGACGGGACTGACGACCGGACCGGGCGGCCCGAAGTGATCAGGGGCCGCCATGAGCAGTACCGCAGTGCAGTACCCGCAAGTGCAGTTCCGCAGTACCCAGCAGTGAAGTCAGTGAGCGGTACCTCGGTGAAGGCGTCGGCTGCGGGCGCGCGCACCGGGAGGTTCGGCAGTGGGGTTCTAAGCCAGAGCAGACGCAGGACGGGCAACGGGGCTGGCTGCCGAAACGTGGCGCTTGGGCGAGGCCACGAGCAATTCGCAGTACAGCAGTACCGGCAATACGCAGTACCAGCAGTACAAGCTCCCGTTTGGTACGACCGAGGGAAGAACGGAGGAACGAAGCGCCATCAGGATCGCCCGGGCGGAAAGCGTTGAGCCCGGGTACCGCAGGACATCCGATAGTGAGGTGGTCTCCGGTCAAGCAACCGCGATCCCCGCACCCCCGACAGCAACCAGGTCGGGCACGCGGACACAAGAGGCCGGCGCAGTAACCAGGGCCGGCAGATGGTGTAGCAGTTCCTTCGGGGCCCTGGTGCCAATGGCACCAGGGCCCCTCCAGCATGTTCCACAGGAAGGTGCGATGACCGCAGACGACACCCACGGCCGTCTCGACGACGACGACTTCCCCGCCTACACCACGGGCCGGGCCGCCGACATACTCGGCACCACCCAGGGCTTCCTGCGCGCCCTCGGCGACGCCCGTCTCATCACCCCGCTGCGCTCAGAGGGTGGTCACCGCCGCTACTCCCGCTACCAGCTGCGTATCGCCGCCCGGGCCCGGGAGCTCGTTGATCAGGGCATCCCCATCGAGGCCGCGTGCCGCATCATCGTCCTTGAGGACCAACTCGAAGAAGCCCTGCGCATCAACGCCGAACACCGCCGTACCGTCGGATCGGCGACCTCGGCGGCCGCGGCCTGAGACAGCCGAGACTCGCAACTCCTTAAGGGTTCGTGGCTGCCACCCGCACATGCTGCCCGGGACGCAAAGCGTTCCGGGCAACTTCGCTCACTTGGACCGGCTGAGACCCCCTTTCGTTTTGGAGCCCCAGGCGGGTCGCTGTTGTTGTCAGCCGGCCAGGTGTGTGCCGAAGGCGGGGGATCCGGTGGTGGAGACACCGGTGCCGGCCGGGGTGATACCGGGCGTGCCGGAGTAGGCGGCCGCGCGCAGGTAGACGACCGCGCCGTCCGAGGAGTTCTCGCCGGCGACGCCGACGATCATGTCGGTCACGCCGTCGTTGTGGGTGTCGGCGAGGTGGACGGAGCTGCCGAAGCGGTCGCCGGTCTCGTCGTTGCCCGCGATGTTCGGGGTGCTCTGCGCATAGAACCAGGCGTCATTGCTTACCCCGTCGAGCCCGTTGTCACTGCCGTGCACATAGGTCACCGCGCCGGTTCCCGTGGCGCTTCCCAGGCTCTCGCCCGGAGCGCCGACGACCAGGTCCTGATGGCTGCCCCCGTTCCAGCGGGTGACCGCGAGTGAGGCGCCGAAGCGGTCGCCGGCCTCACTAGTGTCGGGGATGCCGGGGGAGTCCTGGGTGATGCTGTACGAGACGGCGGCGGCCGGGCCGTTCGCGTCACTGTTGAAGATGCGGACGATGCCGCCGGACTCGTCCGGGGAACCGAGCGCGATGTCCTGGTACTTGTTGTTGTCGAAGTCGCCGATGGCGGCGGCGCTGCTGGTGGGCAGCTTGGTGTGGCTGGAGGGGTTGAGGCCCGAGGGGGAGCCGAGGGCGTAGTACGTGTTGGCGCCGGTGACGACCAGGTCGGCGATCCCGTCATAGCCGGCGAAGTTTCCCGAGGTGAGAGAGGCTGGAGCGGTCGTGACCGAGGCAGGCGGGACGAAGCGGTAGCCGCCGCCGTTCGTGCCCGACTTGGTGAAGCCTCCGCGGTACACGTCGATGACGGGCTTGTCGGAGGCGATCGCCAGGTCGGGCTTCTGGTCACTGTCGGAGAGCGCGGTCAGGAGCCGGCCGAACTTGTCGTGCGAGGTCGGAGCGGGGTCGGCGACCGTCACACCGCTGACAAGGCCAGCGTCCGAGCCCCACAGGATGGCGACGGTGCCGCCGTCGGTGTCGGTGCCGACGTCCTCACCGGGGGCTCCGACAACGAGGTCGGCGTAGCCGTCGCCGTTGAAGTCCTCCGAGACGATGGCGCCGCCGAATCCGTCACCGGCCTCGGCGGCCCCGGGGACGCCGGCACTGTCCTGACTGATGACGGCACGCCTGGCGTTCGACGGGTCGCTCACACCGCCGTAGACGATGACGACCTGACCGGCGCCGGAGCGGCCGTTGACGTAGGCGCCGGGGGCGGCGACGGCGATATCGCGATAACCGTCGTTGTTGAAGTCACCGGGTACGCCCGAGCCGGCCGCGGCGGCGGTGCCCGCGCCGACGACGAGCAGACCGCCGGTCAGTGCCGCTGCCGTGGCGGTGGCCAGCGCGGTGACAAGGTGCTTACGCAAGTTGAGTCTCCTGTTGCATGTGGGAATCGCCCGTGTTTGCCGGAGCTGTCCTCGGATGTGCACGGGGTTCGAACAGGAGACCGCTGATGCGGCCCAAGGGTTGTGCGAGAAGTCGGAGAAGCTGACCTGGGAGTCGTGCTCGATGCGCCAGCGGACCTTGGCCAGCCGGACCAGATCGGCGATCGGGGTGTCAGCGGGCAGGCTGGACAGCCAGTAATCGGTGGGAACCGGGGCCTCTTCTGGCCACTCGGCCAGCAGCCAGCAGCCAGCAGCCAGCAGCCAGCAGCCAGCAGCCAGCAGCCAGCAGCCAGCAGCCAGCAGTCGGGCAGGACCCCGTCCCACCAGCCCTGCTCGGCCGAAGCGGCGGCCTTGATCAGACGCTCGACAGAGCCCAGGCGGAGGGAACTGCTGCAAGCGCTGGGGATCTTCCAGAGGGCGACGCCCGATCAGTTGTGGAAGCTGACCCGTCCGGACAACCAGCACGACAAGCTCGTACGGGACAACCTCCTGTATCTGGAGGAGCACCACCTGGTGAGGATCGAGTTGGTACGGGATGACCAGCGGCAGGTGTGGGTGCTGACCAAGCGAGGACATGGCGAGGCGAAGAAGCTGCTGGAGCCGAAGGGCATACGGGTCTCGGCGCTGCGCGAGGAGAAGTACGACCCGGTTACCGGGGATCTGCTCGGCGCCAGCTACGACGACCATGCGGCGGCGGTCACCTCGACGGCCGCCGAACTCCACCGTGCCGGGGTCGGTCACCGGCTCGGCTTCCAGACCGAGATCGGCCACCGGCTCGCAGGCGGCTACGTGCAGCGGGCGGACCTGGTGGTGCGGGCCCCGACGGCCGGGGTGCCGGTAATGCTGGTGGAAATCGACCGCCGCACCGAAGACGCGCACGACCTGGTTACCAAGCTGCGCCGGTACTGGGAGTGGGGCCGGCTGCTGCCACGGGACGCGGACAAGCACACCGTGGGCCTGGTTCGCTCGCGGCCGGGCGCGATCGACCACGTCGACCACGAGAAGCGGCTGTGGCGCCGGTTTTACCCGCCGACCGGCCGGGAGGGCCTGGTGCCGGTGGCGTTCGTGTTCGCGGACAGCACCGAGGCCAAGGTCGACAACACGGTCGGCGTGCTGGAGGGGGCCGGCCGCCGCTACTGGGCGCCGCGCCGGTACGAGACCTACCACCGGGGGATCATGCGCGCCTACGGCCAGGCGGTGCCCGTCGTCCTCACCACCCTGGAGCAGTTCCAGGAGCACGGCGCGGACGCGGCGGTGTGGCGGCGGCTGGGACGGGAGGGCGAGCAGACGCTGACGGCCGCGCTCGACAACCCCGACGGCGAGGTCCTCTACCGCGACCAGGCCGCCCGCGCCGATGCGTCCGACCACGACCTGGTCGTCTTCCTGGAAGCCGCCGGGGTGATCGACCCGGACAGGGTGCTGGACGATCCGCGCTGGGTGGAGTGGCGCGGGGGCCGGCCCCATCAGTGGAACGCCGCGTGAGCGAAAGACCGGGAGCGCCGTTGGGGAGGTGACGGCCCTGGCCGGGCGGGCAGGCCCTCGAGCGCGCTTGCTGTGGGGCGGATCATGCACGCGTCGCCCAGCACAATGACCCGGGCGGAGCGCCCACCGAGCCGCCATGGTCGGGGCGATCACGGCGAATTCCAGGGGTCGTTGCAACACCGCGGTGAGTTGATCAAACCGCGAGCAGTTTAGACAGACGCTCGGCTGGGGTTCCCAGCCGAGCGTCTTGCGTGGACGGCTGTTGAGTTCGGAGGTGACGGCGTCGAGGTCGCTGCAGGTGTGCCGGATCAAGTTGGCGGGGAACGCCGTCGTCGGGACAGCGACGGCGAGCACCGAACGCACTCTGGGGAAAACCCCACACACGTCGGAGGGTTGGCCGGGTGGTCGGCTCTGTCGGCGGATACGTACGGTCACGGCATGAAGCGAATGAGCAGGATACTGATGGTCTCGGCGGTGTCGGTGGCGCTGACGGCGAGCGGCACGACGGCCGTAGTCGCAAACACAGCAGAGAAACCCCGGGCCGCCGCTGTCGCGCCCGTTGCGGCGGACTTATCGCGGGGCCCGCTCGTGTCGGTCGAGCACCTGCGTACGCTCACCGCCCGCGAGGTCGCGGCCGAACTTGCGGGGGACAAGGCGGGTGCCTGGGACACCGGCGCCGTACGGTACGGTCTGGACACCTTCCGGATCGTGTACCGCACAGTTGACGCTCATGGTCGGCCCACGACGGCCAGCGGACTGCTGGCCCTGCCTCGGAGCGGTGAACGGCGGCTGCGGACCGTGTCCTTCACGCACGGCACCGAACTGTTCAAGGGCGACGTCGCCTCCGTGTCGACCAGCGTCTGGGACCAGGCACCCGCCCTGACCTACGCCTCCGCCGGATTCGCCACAGTGCTCCCCGACTACCTCGGGTTGGGCTTGGGCCCCGGCCCACATCCCTGGATGGACGTGCCCTCGGAGACGACGGCCGCCCTGGACATGCTGCGCGCCTCCCGCGCCGTCGCGACGGCGAAGGGCCGGGAGCTGCGGCGCGACGTACTGGTCACCGGCTTCTCACAGGGCGCCTCGGCGGCACTGGGACTGGCCCGGTCGCTGCAGGAAGGCGCCGACGGATGGTTCCGGCTGCGAGCGGTGGCGCCCATCAGCGGCGCGTACGCGTTCCGCGACGCGGAACTGCCCGCGCTGCTGGCCGGGCAGACGGAGCCGAAGGCAAGCGTGATCTACACGGCGCTGACCCTGGTCGCCTTCAACCGCCTGCACCACCTGTACGACACGCCGGCCCAGGTGTTCCGCGCGCCTTACGACCAGACGATCGAAGGTCTGCTAGACGGCACACACACCGGTCAGGAGGTCGAGGCGGGCACCCCGGACTCCGTCGACGCGCTGCTTACCCCCCGAGGCCGGGCGATGCTGGCCCATCCCACCGGACGGCTCGCTGCGGCCCTGCGGATTGCCGATGGCGTGTGTACCGACTGGACGCCGCGCGCTCCGATTCGGCTCTACTACGCCGACGGCGACGAGCAGGCCGTCACCGCGAACACCGCCCGCTGCCACGCCGCCCTGCGCACCCGCGGCCGCTGCCACGCCGCCCTGCGCACCCGCGGCGTCCATGCCCCACCGATCGACCTCGGCACCCCTGACTACGGCGGCTCACGCCACCTGGGTTCCCAGCAGGCGGGAACCGCCGCCGTGGTGCGGTGGTTCCACTCCCTGCGGTAGGCGGGCCGCCTACCGGGTGTTCCGCCGTCGGAGCCTTCACTATCACTCGCCCGGGTGCAGAACAGCTTCCCCCCGGCCCGCCCCTCGGGTGAGGGGTCCGCTGTAGGGGGCGTTGCAACACCGTGGTGAGTTGATCAAGCTGCGAGCAGTTTAGACAGACGCTCGGCTGGGGTTTGCCAGCCGAGCGTCTTGCGCGGGCGGCTGTTGAGCTCGGCGGCGACGGCTTGAAGGTCCTCAGGGGTGTGCGTGGACAGGTCGGTGCCCCTGGGGAAGTACTGCCGTAGCAGGCCGTTGGTGTTCTCGTTCGAGCCTCGCTGCCAGGGACTGCCGGGATCGCAGAAGTAGACCGGGATGTTGGTAGCAATGCTGAAGCCGTGGGGAGCGGCCATCTCGGTGCCCTGATCCCAGGTCAGGGACCGCTTCAGCAGGGGCGGCAAGGTCTCGAAGGTGGCGATGAGGGCGTCGCGCACGGCTGCGGAGTTGTAGCCGTCGGGCAGGTGGACCAGCATCAGGTAACGGGTGCTGCGGTCGACCAGAGTGGCGATCGCGGAGTGCTTCCTGCGGCCGAGGATCAGGTCGCCTTCCCAGTGCCCGGGGACAGCCCGGTCGGCTGCCTCGGGCGGCCGTTGGCTGATCATGACCATGTTCTTGACTGCACGGAAGCGCCTGCGGTCGGCCAGGCGGCGAGGGCGTCGCCTGGCACGTCCGGTGCGCAGAGTTTGGGTCAGTTCGCGGCGGAGTTCTGTGCGGCCTTGGGTGTAAAGGGCCTGGTAGATGGTCTCGTGGCTCACGTGCATGTCCGGCCGATGCGTGAAGCGTCTGCGCAGAGCGTGACAGATCTGCTCAGGGCTCCAGCGCATGGTCAGGTGCGACTGGATGAAGTCGTGCAGTTCCGGGTTCTGGCCGATCTTCCCGGTCTTGGGGCGAGGCCGGCGGGCGTCAGCGCGGCGCTGGGCGGTATAGGGCCGGTAATGCCAGCGGCCGTCGGCCAAGATGCTGCCGTCGCGGCGGACTTCGCGGCTGATCGTCGATGGGCTGCGGCCCAGCTCGGCGGCGATCGCCCGGATGGTGGCCTTCTCCAGTAGCCGGTCGGCTATGTAGACGCGGTCGGCCTCGCGGAGATAGCGCGAGGGATCACTCGATACATCGACGGGTGTCGGCGTACGATCTCAGCTGGCTCTGGCAAGATTTTCGTAGTCGGAGATCGTCTCGGTGACACGGTGGGCCAGCCCCCGTAGCGGGCAGCCTGTGGCTGTGCTCTGTCGAACTAGCAAGCCTGTTACCTCAGTTGGCAAATGTGTTGGTGGTCTCGGTTGATGTCTCCGATGCTGCCGTGACGGTCCGCGCCCGCACGAGGTCCGGTGTTCCAGCGGGATGTACGGGATGCGGCGAGCCCAGCGCGTGGGTCCACAGCCGCTACATGCGGCGCCTCGCCGACGTCACTCTCGGAGGCCGGCCTCTGCACCTCCACTTGTCCGTGCGCCGCCTGTACTGCGAAAACCCAGCTTGTTCGAAGGGCACCTTCGCCGAGCAAGTGGCGGGACTGACCGTGCGTTACCAGCGGCGCACACCAGAGCTGCAGCGCTTGGTTGAGGCGGTTGGTGTGGTGCTGGCCGGGCGGGGCGGTTCGCGGATGCTGTTCAGGTCTCTTGAGGCTTGGGGTCGGTGCCGCGGCCGCGCACCGCTCGGACCCGCCGAGTCGGGCAGACGGACCCGCGCCGCCCATCCTGATGACGGCGAGCACCAGGTCTCGATACCGCCCGCGAAGCTGGAGGAACGCTCCGGCCCATTTCCCTGGCACGCCCGCTTGCAGTAGAAGCTCTCGAACTCCAGCTTCACCCGGAACGTCGGTGCCGGCGCCCGCTTCGCCTCGGAAAGTCCTGCCCCGTGGTGTCCAAAGCGGCGGCCGCCCGAGAGCCGGGCCGCTGGAAGACGGTGGCACCGAAACCGTACGAGCGCAGCGCCTCCACACAAGACCGCAAGCCTTGTCGTCCCCGCCTACATCCCCCGCGGCGCCGACCCCGAAGACATCCTCGCCACCGCCCACGAGCCGGTCTGGGCGATCACCACCGCGCTCGCCAGCCACGACCACCGCATCCTGGAGCGTCTGCCGAACAAGGCGAGCCGGCTGCCGCGCGAGACGAGCGCGCTGGTGATGTCGAGCGGCACCTGATGATCTGCGATTTTGGCGGTGGTGGTTCGGCGTCGTGATGTCAGTGCGATAGCAGCGAAGCCATGACGCGAGTCGGTTTCGAGCTGCGGCGCCTCCACGTCCGCCACGCCCATGCGCCTTCGAAGGCTGACCGCCCACGGCGGCCTGAGCGGGGCCGGGCCCGGCCGGGGGCGTGTCGTACCTCCGTGGTACTCATCTGCCATGACCCAGTTCCGCGACTTCAACCTCAAGCTGCTCGTCATCGAGGAGCTCATGTACGGCCCCGCCCCGCTTCTTCCGGTCTACGACCTGCCCGCGCGGCTGGCCGAGCGGGGGATCGGCGACCCTGCGTCCCACGTCCTGGAGAACGGCCTCCACGCGGAGGTGCTGCCGGAGTCCCGGGCCCATTTCGAGGCCCTGGAGATCCCGGCCGAGCTGCTCGCCCGCGTCGAGGAGTTGTGCTTCGACGCCGGGGCGGACGTTTTCCGGCACTGCGCCCCCGCCTGGGACGGCGAGGACGACCTGTTCGACGTCCGCTCGCTCGACGACCTCGCCCTGCTGCCCAACCTGCGGGAGGTCACCTTCGTGGAGGACGGCGTCCTGGCCGTGCCGGACGCGGCGGAGGTCTTCGCCGCGCGCGGCATCGACACCGACTGAACCCCGGCACTCCGGCAGCGCTGAACGAGTTTCGAAGTCCGGCCCCGCTACCCCGCGGGAGCCAGACTTCGTCATGCTGCTGAGGACCGGCAGCAGCGCCGGTCGGGCGTCGAGATCAGTGCCGTCCAGGCCGACAGCCCCGGCCCCGACACCCGCTCGAACCGGTCGCTGAACCGCGAGTGGATCGAGATCACCAACAGCCACCGGCGCGCGGTGAACCTGGACGGCTGGACCCTGCGCGACCGTGACGGCAACCGCTACCGCTTCCACGACGTACGCCTCGCCGGCCGCTCAACCGTCCGTATCCACACCGGTGTCGGCCGCGACACCCGCACCGACCTCTACATGGACTGCCACCACTACATGTGGGACAACCACTCCGACACCGCCACCCTGCGCAACGACCGCCGCCACACCGTGGACACCGAGTCCTGGGGCCGCGGCGGCCACCACCGCGGCTGGCCACACCGCCCCCACCTGACCGCAGGCACAGGGCACCACGGGGCGGCACGCCAACGGCGCGCCGCCCCCTCGTGCGTTTTCGCACCAGGGATGTTCCTGCGCGGCCGTCCGACGGGGCCCGGCGCACGATCGCCCCGGGCCGAACCGGTCGGGGAGCGGGGTACAAGGTGCGCCGGCGAGAAGCCCGCCTGGGGCGCCCTTCGTTGCAGGAAACGTCGCGGGCGCGGGCGCACCGAAGTCAGCCTCGCCCGTCTGCGCTCACCGCGACGTCAGCTGCCCGATCCGTTACCTGAAGCGGTGATCAGAAGCTCGCCGTCTCGGAGGGCTTCCGCCGCTGCCGGGAACCGGGTATACCTCCCTTTTGCCGACTGAGCCACCGGGCGGCCCCTGCCGACCAGCCGGGGGCCCACGGCGCGGTAACGGAAGGGCCAAGAGGCGCCCGTTTCTTGATCGTTGCCGTCTACGCTCACTTAGAGGTCCTAACAAGGCGTTGGACGTGTCGGTGGGTGATGAGGCAGGTGGCGAGGCCGAGGAAGGCTTCATGGATGTCGTCGCGTCGTTCCCAGCGGACGCGTAGGCGTCGGAAGCCGTGCAGCCAGGAGATGGTGCGTTCGACGACCCACCGATACACGCCCAGACCAGAGCCGTGTGGAACGCCGCGGCGGGCAATCACCGGTTTGATGCCCTGGGACCGGACAAGGCGGCGGTATTTGTCGTGGTCGTAGGCTCGGTCGCCGAGCAAGGTCTCCGGCCTCCGCCGCGGTCGACCGACCAGGCCGGGGGCAGACGGAATCTTGGCGAGCAGGGGCATCAGCTGGGTGATGTCGTTGCGGTTGCCTCCGGTCAGCGACACCGCGAGCGGGATGCCCTGCCCGTCGACGAGGACGTGGTGCTTGCTGCCCGGACGTGCGCGATCGACCGGGCTGGGTCCGCTTCTGGGCCCCGCCGAGCGGCCCTCACGTGGCTGGAGTCGATCACCGCCCGGGCCCAGTCCAGCTGCTTCGCCGCCCGCAGCTTCGTCAACAGGACGGCATGGAGCCGGTCCCACACGCCGGCCTCGTTCCACGCGGCCAAACGCCGCCAACAGGTCATGCCAGAGCCGAAGCCGAGCTCCTGGGGCAAGTACTCCCACTGGATGCCGGTGTGCAGGACGAACAGGATCCCGCACAGAGCCTGCCGGTCAGGCACCCGCGGCCGCCCCGCCACCACCTTCGGCGTCGGCTCAGGCAGCAACGGCTCGATCAACAGCCACAGTTCGTCCGAAACAATCCGCGGACGAGAGTTCCTCTTCCCCACGAACAGAGCAACGAGCGTCCAAGCCGCCAGTCACACCATCAACGGCTTCTGTTAGGACCTCTTTAGCCGGCGGGACGACGACCATCGCGCGAGGTGCCCGGCCCACTCCGTGCGGCCGGACACCTCGCGCGCGTCGGATCACACCGCTGCCGCCCGATCCGGGTCGTCAAGGGGGGTGTTGACCCTCAGCCACCGGTAGCCGTACGGGTCCAGCGCGACATCGACGAGGCCGGCGGCCGCCGACTTGAGGGTGTCACCGGTGAAGACATCGGTGAGCAGCCGGCCGCCCCTCAGTCCCGGGACCTCGACGGAGGCGGTGACGGACCGCTCGGAGAAATTGTGCAGCACGAGCACCGCGCCGCCCTCCATCGAACTGAGGTGGACCAGCACGCCCGGATCGTCCGCGTCGATGACCCGGTAGTCGCCCCAGGCCAGCTCGGGGGTCTCCCGGTAGCGTTCGATCAGCGTCCGCATCCGACCCAGCGGCGAAGCCTGGTCGTGCGCCTGGTCGTGCGCGTTGACCTTCGTCGGGCCGAACGCACCCGTCACGACGGGATTGGGCAGCTCCACTCCCTCCCCCGCGGTGAAACCGCCACTCTTGTCGGGCGTCCACTGCATCGGGGTGCGGACGGCCTGCCGGCCCTCGGCGGCGAGGTTCTCGCCCATGCCTATCTCCTCGCCGTAGAACAGCACCGGTGTGCCGGGCAGGGAGAAGAGCAGGCTGTACGCCAGTTCCACGCGCCGCCGGTCGCCGTCGACCATCGGCGGCAGGCGGCGGCGCAGGCCCCGGTCGTAGAGCTGCATGTCCTTGTCGGGGCCGAAGGCGGCGAACACCTCGGCGCGCTCGTCGTCGTCGAGTTTGTCGAGCGTGAGCTCGTCGTGGTTGCGGACGAACGTCCCCCAGTGCGCGTCGCGGGGCGCCGCAGGGCGCTCCCGGAGAGCCGCCGCCAGAGGGGCCGCCTCGCCCCGCGCCATCGACAGGTACATCTGCTGCATACCGATGAAGTCGAAGCACATGGTCAGCTCGTCACCGCGGGAGGACTCCGAGTCGCCGAAGAACTTCGCGGTGTCCGGGTAGGGCAGGTTCACCTCGCCCAGCAGCACCGCGTCACCGCTGCGACGTCCGAGGAAGGCCCGCAGGTCGGCGAGGTACTCGTGCGGGTCGGGCAGCTGGTCCGCGTCCTCCTGGCCGTCGGTCTCCAGCAGGAACGGCACCGCGTCGACCCGGAATCCCGACAGTCCGAGCTGCGTCCAGAAGCCCATGATGCGCGTTATCTCGTCACGGACCGCCGGGTTGGCGACGTTGAGGTCGGGCTGCTGCTTGTAGAACCGGTGCAGGTAGTACTGCTCGGTGGTCTCGTCGTACTCCCACACGCTCTTCTCGACGTCGGGGAAGACCACACCCTCGGGGCCGTCCTCCGGCGGGCTGTCGCACCAGACGTACCAGTCGCGGTACTTCGACGTGCGGCTGGAGCGGGCGTCCTGGAACCACGGATGGTGGTCGGAGGTGTGGTTGACGACCAGGTCGGCGATGACCCGGATGCCCCGGTCGCGGGCGGTGCGCACGAACTCGGTGAAGTCGCCCAGCGTGCCGAGCCGGGGATCGACGGCGTAGAAGTCGGTGATGTCGTAGCCGTCGTCGCGTTCCCGCGTTGGATAGAACGGCATCAGCCACACGCAGGTGACACCGAGGCGCACCAGGTGGTCGATGCGCTGGGTCAGCCCCGCGAAGTCGCCGGTGCCGTCGCCGTCGGAGTCCTGGTACGTCTCCACGTCCAGGCAGTAGACGACCGCGTTCTTCCACCACAGGTCGGAGGTACGGGTCATCCTCATCGGACACCCTCCGCGACGGCGGCCGGGGGACGGGTGACGTCCAGCTGCGGCAGCACCTTCGCGCCGAACGCGTCGATGAAGGCGCTCTGCTCCTTGCCGACGTGGTGCAGCATGACGGAGTCGAAGCCCAGGTCGGCGTACTCCTGGAGCCAGGCCGCGTGCCGGCCGAGGTCGTCGGAGATGTTGACGGACTCCGCGACCCTGTCCGGTGAGACGTGCTCGCTGACGTTGTCGAACAGCTCGGCCGAGTCCAGGTCCCAGCTCGCCGGCGGCCCGTGAACATTGGTGCGCCACTGGTCGTGGGCGAGTTCCTGGGCGGTCCCCAGGTCGGGGGCCCAGCTGAGGTGGACCTGGAGGTGCAGCCGGCCGGCGCCACCCGCCGAACGGTAGGCATCCACGATCCGGCGCAGCGTCTCGCGCGGCGCGTTGACCGTGATCAGGCCGTCCGCCCACTCCGCGCACCACCGCGCGGTCGCCTCGCTGCACGCGGCTCCCACCAACGGCGGCACCGTCTCCGGGCGCGTCCACAGCCGGGCCCGGTCCACGGTCACCAGCCCGTCGTGGCTCACCTCCTCGCCGCACAGCAGCGCCCGGATGATGTCGACGCACTCGCGCAGCCGCGCGTTCCGGACGTCTTTGCGCGGCCAACGGTCGCCGGTTATGTGCTCGTTGGACGCCTCACCGCTTCCCAGCGCCGCCCAGAAGCGGCCTGGGTACATCGCGGCGAGGCTGCCGATCGCCTGCGCGACGATCGCCGGGTGGTAGCGCTGGCCCGGGGCGTTCACCACTCCGAAGGGGATCCGGCCGGTGGCCTGGAGCGCCGCGCCGAGCCAGGACCAGGCGAAGCCGGACTCACCCTGCCGGACACTCCAGGGCGAGAAGTGATCCGAGCACATCGCGGCGGTGAAGCCCGCGCCTTCCGCGCGTACGACGGCTGCCAGCAGGTCGGCGGGAGGTACTTGTTCGTGGGAGGCGTGGAATCCATAGACGGTCATGAGGTCCGCATACCCGGTACCGGAGGGATCATCGATCGCCGTCGCGCCCGCCCGGCTCAGTCGTTGCGCCGGTGCACCCGCGCCTCCCACGGGGCGAGCACGAGGCGGCCGGGCCGCGCGGGGACCGAAGGGCCGTTGCTCATGACGAGTTCGGCGCCGTCCCATCCGGCGGGCATGACGGCGGAGGCCGTGTCGCCGGTGAAATTTCCGACGACCAGGAGCACTGTGCGGCCATGCCGGCGTGTGAACGCGTAGATCCGCTCGTCGTCCGGCAGCAGCATCGTGAAGTCGCCGTGCACGACGGCCGGTTCCTGGTGCCGGAGGGCGATCAGCCGACGGTAGTGGTGGTAGACGGAGCCGGGGTCCGCGAGGGCCGCTTCGGCGTTGACCTCGGTGTGGTCCGGGTTGACGGGGATCCACGGGGTGCCTGTGGTGAACCCCGCATGCGGGGACGCGTCCCACTGCATGGGTGTACGGGCGTTGTCGCGGCCCATCACCCGTAGTCCCGGCAGGACGTCTTCGGGTTGCGCCCCCGCGCGCAGCGCCTCCGTGTAGTGGTTCAGGGACTCGATGTCCCTGAAGTCCTCGATGGTGCGCAGAGGCGCGTTGGCCATGCCGAGTTCCTCGCCCTGGTAGACGTACGGCGTGCCCCGGTGCAGGTGGAGCACGGTCGCGAGCATCGTCGCGGACCGGGTCCGGTGGCTCGGTCCGTCGTCACCGAACCGGGAGACCACCCGGGGCTGGTCGTGGTTGTTCCAGTACAGGCTGTTCCACCCGACGTCGGCGAGGCCGGACTGCCAGCGGCCGAGCGAGGCCTTGAGGTCGGTGAGCCGCAGCGGGCGGGGATCGAACTTGCCCCGCCCGTGGTCGAGCCCTACGTGCTCGAACTGGAAGACCATGTCGAGCTCGGCACGCGCCGGGTCGGTGAACAGGCGGGCCTGCTCGACCGTCACCCCGGGCATCTCCCCGACGGTCAGCAGCCGGCCCGGGTACCGGGCGATCACCTCGCGGTGCATCTCCTGGAGGTAGTCGTGTATGCGGGGTCCGCAGACGAAGTAGGGCGAGCCGTCACCGTACGGCCCCTGTTCGTGCACCTCGCCGTCGGGGAGGGCGGGGTCCTTGGAGATGAGGTTGACGACGTCCATCCGGAAGCCGTCCACGCCCCGGTCCAGCCACCAGCGCATCATCGCGTACACGGCCCGACGCATCCGGGGGTTCTCCCAGTTGAGGTCGGGCTGCTTCGGCGAGAAGAGATGGAGGTAGTACGCGTCGCTCGCCGCGTCCAGCTCCCAGGCGGCACCGGAGAAGAAGGAGCCCCAGTTGTTGGGTTCGCGTCCCTCACGTGGCGGACGCCACCAGTACCAGTCGCGCTTCGGGCTCGCCGGGTCGCGTGACTCCTGGAACCACGGATGCTCGTCGGAGGTGTGGTTGACGACCAGGTCCATGACGAGTTTCATCCCGCGCTCGTGCACGGCGCCCACCAGCCGGTCGAAGGCCGCCAGGTCACCGAAGACGGGGTCGATGTCCTGGTAGTCGCTGATGTCGTACCCGTTGTCGGCCTGCGGGGACGGGTTGACGGGCGACAGCCAAAGCACGTCGACGCCGAGCCCGGACAGGTGGTCCAGGCGTCCGGTGAGGCCGTCCAGGTCGCCGACGCCGTCACCGTCGGAGTCGGCGAAGCTGCGCGGATAGACCTGGTAGACCACCGCGGACCGCCACCACGCGTCCTCGGCGTGCCCCATGTCGTCGGCTGCCATCGGTGGACTCCTCTCGCCCGGGGTGGGTAACGTGAGTCTCCTTTCCCCGGGGGCTGAGGTCATACCGGTCAGGGCGGCATCGCCGGCCGGGCGCCCCGGCTCCCCCGGGACGAACCGACCCGCCGGGGCCCATCCCTGCGCGCAACGGCCGGCGCCTTCTCGGCGAACTCCCGCGCGAGGTATGTCGGACCTCGCCCCTCAGCGGCCCGTACCGGAGTGCACAGCGGTCCGCTTCGAATTGGCAGGGGTCCAGGGACCTGATCGCTCCGTGCACCACGAGCCGGAGCCTCGTACCACGCCCAAGGAGACAACCCGCCTCACGGTGCGCGCCCGCCCTCCTCCCGCTCAGCCTGGTCGAGCTCGTGGAGCCCCCTCTCCCAGCGCAGACGGCGAACCTCGGCAGACTGCTCCCACCAGGGATCACCCCGCTCACCGAGCGCCACCTTCGCGGTGTTCACGCGTTTCCGCGCCCGGCCCTCAGCCTTCGCGTCTGCGGCGCGGCGTGCGGCAGCCACCCCGCGGCGCGCCGCCATCAGATGATGCCGTAGGCGGGAGGCGACGTCCTCGGGGATCTCCGGATCCGTCGCAGGCCATCGGCGGTGGTCGATGACCACGTATCTGCCGTCCGGAGTCCGCTCCGGGTCCGCAGGAGGCTTCATCCGGTCGATGCTGTCCTGCGGCTCGGACGGACGACATCAGGACACGCGGTCAACCGCGATCTTCCCCCAGGTCCAGGACGCCTCGTTCTTGATTCTCCGCGCGTATCCGTGAGTTTCGGCGCGTACGCGATCCGTCCGCTTCTCTGAACCGGAGGTCAGACGCCAAGGTCCAAGCGGCGATCCAGCAACTGCGTAACGTGACGCCGTGGCCAGTGCCGCGTTTCTTCGGCGGCCCTGAGTTGGAGCGGGTGCGCGAGCACTGGCGCAACGAGTCCGGGGGGACTGTAAAAGAAACGGCCCTGTCTCACATTCGGTGGTGACGGCGCGTGCTGCTATCCGAGGAGGATGCGGTGGCGAAGCAGGGTGAAGCCGGCGCGTCCGTGCATCTGGCGCGCGATCCGCTTGGTCTTGGTGTTGACGCCCTCGGTGGGGCCGTTGCTGTACGGCAGCGTGAGGGCGGCGGTCACGGCATCGCGGTCTCGTTCCAGACCTCGGGCGAAGGCGTGCAGGTGGGGCAGGTCGGCGCCGCGGATCTGGACGATCCAGCGCGAGAGTGCGTCGGCATTGTCGGCGTGGGGGGCAAGGAGCGGGGCGAAAGCGCCGATAGCTGAGGCCAGTTGGGTCATCTCGGGGCAGGTGGCGGTGAGCTTGGCCAGGAGCGCGTGAGGGTGTCGGCCGTGCGGCTGGGCAGCACGTCGATCCGCCCAGCGGCGACTCAAGAGCACGTGCGCGCTCTTCATCATTGGCCTCTCCGCTTGGCCTCACTGGATCGCATTGAGGCAGAAGCATCCGATTCCCCTGATAGTTTACTCTGCAGTTGTCACGATATTGGCGGTAGGCGCCTCAGGCTATTTCGGGTCAAAGCCCCGCCTCCTGATGCCGGCCTTCCCTATACTGCTGCCGCTCGCAATAGCTCTGGCTCGGGGTCGCCCCTTGTATGCCTATGCCCTCATAATTGTCACAGCGGTTGGCGGTGCCATCTACGGCGCCTTCTGGCTGAACGGCTCAGGTCCGCCGTAAAGGACACCGCAGACCTTTATGGGTTTTGGCGTTAATGACTCGGAGCGCGGACGAAGAGCCCCGCCATGAGATGCATGGCGCCACTAGTTGGCCCGGATCAATCTAGGCCCCCTTGACATCTTGCGTCTAGGGGGTCTAGATTGACTCCAGCCTTCAAAGAGAGGGATGTGAGATGGATCTGCCAAGGATCACCGCTCGCCGATCCGAGAAAGGCTGGGAGCTGGAGATTGCAGGTCTTGGCCCTGCCTACGTCAAGAGGTTGTCTGACGTAAGCGAACACGGTCGCACGCTAATGCGGGCCGCTGGGGTGACGGGTTCGGAGCATGGCGTTCAGGTCAAAGTAGATCTGGGCGACGAACTGAATGAGCGCGTCAAATCGGCCACTCAAGCAACTGTTGATGCTCACAGGGCCCAACTTGAGGCGGCTGCTGAGATGCGGCGCACGACCATGTCACTGAGAGGCCATGGAATGACGGGACGAGACATCGCATTCATCCTCGGCATCTCGCCGCAGCGCGTCTCTCAACTTCTGAGCAGTCAGCAACAGTAGGGCTACCCCGCCCCCACGTCCCGACCGGCCGCGCGCAAAGCCCGCACACCGACATCGACGTCACAGGGCTCCCTTTCCTCCACCGGTTCGTGGAGCTCACCCTCGCGTTCCACCACGCTGTCCGCAGAGGGACCAAGAGCTGGCCGCACCGCGCGCTCACCGCGTCCGGTGACTTCGCCTACTTCACCGACATCGCCCACTTCATGGCCAGCCTGCCCCTGCCTGGTCTCACTTCCACCACATGGGTCGACGGCCCGGTTCCTGTCCGTGCCCGCTGGCGGCAGCTCGTCCAGGACCGGCGTGCTCTGCTCGGAGCCGCCGAGTAGGCGCCGCACGGCAAGAGACCCAGAACAAGAAGGCCCGCCCACCTTGCGGTGACCGGGCCAAAGAAAAGAGGGGCAGTGGCCGGTAATGGCGAGTGCCCCTTCGAGTAGGCACCGCCTGTACGCCGGAACGCGGCGGGTCCAAAGGGCACTCGCCGCGCGTTCGAAGGTTCGGGGAGCGCGTGGCGGCTCAGCTCCCGCATCGCGGCGCGCTCCGCCGCCTCCGTGATGGCCAGGTCATCGGGCGCTGCAGGGAGGCCTGGCGGTGCGCTTCGAGGGCGAGGCGGTGGCAGTCCGGCGTGCCAGACGTGGGCGGTACGACGTTCGCACCCTCCGCCCGCTCGTGCGTACGCCCCCGGCCGGATTGTGACGGCCATGCCGGGGGCGCCCTGTCTGCATTTGCAGACTGACGCACCGGTCCAGCGCTGCACAGCCGCCACGCCTGGGCTCAGCCGAACGAGAACTGACTTCGTTGATCTCTAGTGCTGTGACCGCGAACGTTCGCCGGGGTCAGCTCGATCAGTCCGATCGTGCTGCTTCCCACCTCCATGAGGTTTGGCGAGGGAGGCCGTCGAGTTCTCCGCGGCCGGTGCACCAAAGGAGTACCTGGGTGGGGTCTCCGGGAGGGGCGGCGGGGAAGAGCCGGTTGAGTACTGCTGCGCTCAGCGGTGCTGGTGGCAGCCAGTCCACGGACAGGCCCTGCGTAACGTCGTAGGTGTGCAGCAGGGTTTCGGCGACGCCCATCGCCGCAAACCCTTCGGGGTCGCACGGGCCCCAGTGCCAGGCCCTCAGGGTCGGATTGGCTGTGGCCAGGGCGCTGCTGAGCAGTCCGCCGCAGGCGGTGACGGCCTGGAGTACTTCGGCTGGCGAGGCAGTGGGGCGAACGTTCAGGTCGATGGGAAGGTAGGCGTCGGCGGGCTGTGCTGCCAGCTGCCCTGCGTAGGCCAGCAGGTCGTGGCCGATGTGGGCTGCTGTTTGCCAGCAGGTCCATTCGAGCGGCCCCGCCGGCACCGTCCAGTCCTCGGCGGTATGGGGGCCAAGCACCCGCAGCATCTCTGCCACGGCGGCGTCGACGTCCTGATGGTCCATGCAGAGCTCCTCGCGGTCCGTGTTGTGGGAGTGGGCTGTGCCGGTTGCCGATCCTTCACGCCGCCGGGCATCTGGCACGTCCGCCCCAGCGGATGCCTTTCTCGCTGCGGATGCGGGCACGCTCTCGGCGTTGTGCGGCGAGTACGTCGGGGTGGCGGGCGTTGGCGTTGCGCCAGCGCAGGTAGCGGTGCAGGGCCCGAGTCTGCGCGGGGTGGCTGCGGTGGTCGGAGTTGGCCAGGGTGAACTGCCGCAGCGGTCCGAAGTGGGCTTCGATCGGGTTGGCCCAGGAGGCGTAGGCCGGGGTGAAGCACAGCTCGACCTTGTTCTTCTTCGCCCAGCGGCGGATGTCCGCGCCGGTGTGGGCGGAGAGGTTGTCCAAGATGATGTAGATCGGGGCGCCGTCGGGTCGGGCGGCGCGGATCGACTTCAGCGCGGCCAGGGTGTTGGCGGTGCCTTTGCGGCGGCGGTTGATGCCCCATAGACGGTCGTCGCCGACGGAGTAGCAGCCGTGGAAGTAGGTGACGCCGTGGGTGCGGCGGTAGGTCGCCGGCAGCCGGTCGGGCTTGCCCTGCTTCGCCCAGCAGGAGCCTGCGGTGGGCCGGACCCCCAGGGGCCCGAACTCGTCGAAGGCGAAGACCCGGTCGGGGAAGCGCCCCAGCACCTGCTCGATCCGGTCGAGCTTGGCGTCGCGGTCGGGATCTGGGGACTCCTTCCAGGTCTTGGTGCGCTGGAAGGTGATGCCGTGGCGCCGGAGCGCGCACCGTAAGGCTTCCCGGCCGATGCGGATGACACGTCCGTGCACTTTCCGCAGGTAGGCGGCGAGTTTGCGGACCGACCAGCGGGTAAAGGGCTGGCCGAGCCTGGTGGGGCGAGTGGTGGCCGTCCGGATGACGAAGTCCTCGTCGTCAGGGGTGAGCAGGCGGGGACGGCCTCCCGCCCACTGAGGGTCCAGGCAGGCCAGGCCGATCGCGTTGAAGCGGTGGATCACATCGCGCACGGTGTCCTCGTCTGCCTGGACCAGCTGGGCGATCACCGGCACACGGTTCCCGCCCGCCGAGGCCAGCAGCATCATCGCGCGCCGATAGCGCACAAACTCGTGCTGCCCCGGCGCACGATCTGCTGCAGCTTCTGCCCCTCCTGGTCGGTCAGTCTGCGTACACGGACAGGCTCAGCCACCGCGTTCCAGCGGTCGAACGGACGTCACCGCACATCCAACCGTCGCGACCACCAACCCGGCGAACCTACGCGGTCACAGCACTAGGAACAGCGATTCTCGACAGGTTCCGGAGTCAGTTGGTGATCACCGGGTCCACGAGCGTCGACCAGAAATGACGGTGTTGCCGTGGGCGCGGCGAGAATCGCGCCCGTACCCCGCGCTGTCTTCGTTCCCCGCAGGCTCGGCCACGCGCCGCCAGCCACGCCGGCCTGTGGCTGGCTGATCAATTCGCTGACACGGCATCACCTTGAGTGGCAGGGTCAGCGGTGATCGGTCACGTAGACGGAGGGGGCTCCCGTGGAAGCACGGATGTGGAACGGCTTGGTCGGCGTCGCGAAGGAGACGTACACCGCCTCGCTGAACGAGGGGATCGTGCCGCGGCCGCTCATGATGCCGCTGGTGCGCGGCGAGCTGGTCGGGCTGATCTGGGTCCGCCCGCTCAAGGTCGGCCAGGACGCGCTCGCCGGGATCGCCGAACTCGCTAACATCGCTGCGGCGGCCGGCGCGGACGAGGTCGTCCTCGCCTGGGAGACCCACGACGTCGCCACCGCCTGCGAGCTGCCGATCGTCGGCCCGGCACCGTGCCTGAACATGGTGCTCGCCACGCGCGACGGGCACGTCCTGCACCAGTTCCCTTACAGCGAGCAGCTCCTGTCGCGCAGCCCCGAGGGCTGGGCGTCGGTGGCCCCCGACTGGAGGCCGGCCCCCGCGCCGCAGCCCGGCGGCGAGCTGGTGCCGCCGATCCAGGCCGCGGTGAACTTCTCCTTCACCCCGATCGAGCTGGACCACTCCGACCCGTTCGGTGTCACCGTCGTGCTGATGGAAGAGGACGGCTACCGCATCAGCCTGACCGAAGCGTTCGCCCGCTGAGCCTGCGCAGACGAGAGGACGGAAGCCGTGGCCCGCAACCTTGACGACGATGCGCCTCACCGTGTCAGCGACGCCGATGACCATCTGAGCGCTGAACAACGGCAGGCCGAAGCCAATGAACGCGCTTCGCTGCGCAAGCTGAGGCACGACGTGAAGCAGACGGAGCGGGACCTGCTTCGGCGAAGGAGGAGGGTCCGCACGGTGGGCGTCGCCCTGGCTGTGGCTGGCGGTGCGGTCCTGGCGGGCCTGATATGGACCGTACTGACCTGGGGTACACCCTCCCGGTTCCGCCAGGTGGACATCACCTGCGCAGTGCTGGCGCTAGGGCCTGTGTGAGGTTGTGATCAGTCGGCGGGTTTCAGGAGGTCGTCGATCCAGATCATGTCCGCCTGCCGGTCGGCCGTCCCCGCACGACGCCCGGCGCGGTCGCCGCGGACAAGGCCTACCAGATCACACCTTCGAACTGCTCCCGCAACCGCTCCGGGTACGGGCCGTACCTACCAATCGGCAGATACGGCTCGATGAACTTCCACTGAGCATGGGTGAGTTGCCTACGTGTCACAACCCCAGTCCTACCGGATCCCACCCCGCGAAGAGGACAGGACTCGACAGCTGATCACGACATCACACAGGCCCCTAGGTGCCCGCGAAGAGCCGGACGACGTGCAGGCGTGCGGCGCCGCTTGTTGAGCCGACGGCCGGCAGTGGTCCGTCAGCCGCACTCGGCCACCAGCACTGACGGACTCAAGCCGCCCGCCCCGCCAACTGACCGACCACATCAGCCAGACCGGTTCCGACCACCCTGGACCGCCGTAGGCTTCTCCCGCGCCCGGGCAGCCGCGAACCCCTTCACGTCAGGCATCCCCGAACGGGTCGAGGAAGTCAGCGAGGACACCGCGATCGAGCGCTGGGACCCATCCGCCGCTCTTGGCGCGGCCACGCTTGGACGTCCCCGTGGCCGAGGCACCGAGATCCGGGGAAGGGGTACAGCCCCCAGCGGCTGACCAGGCCGCAGTCCGTGATGGCGGAGCAGCTTCGGTCGGGGAGCCCCGGCGCCCCCGATACGACCTTTCGACCATGCCGTGACCTAGCGCTGTGCATAAACGTTCACTCACTGGGGCACCAGCACCAAAGAGTCCCCCAGCCGGACGCCCCCCGTTGTCCGGCCCTGAGATGGTCCCGCGATCTCACCCCCCCCAGAGATCGCGGGACCACTTCCATTCCCGAGGGTGGACGCAGTCGCTCGATGTGGTCATAGAAAAGGTGCCGCCCTCCGTGCAGAGGCTCGTTGCACTCGTGGTGGACTCCCGCGATCGAACCCCAGAGGGCGGCAGGGGGCGCTCCTGCACCGAGGAGCTTGTACTGCGTATGAGGGGCACGCGGGGTACCTCGACGAGATGTAGTACGTTGCCCGGGCCTAGCCGGATATCAGGCCGTGTTCGGTGTGCCCTGTCCGAGCTGCACCAGCAGGTCCGACGCCTGCCGTCGCGCCGAACGCCGCGCCTAGGAGCAGGGCGAGCGGGAGGAGACCCGGCGGAGGCAGAAGGCCGCCGCATGGGCGTGCCCGGCCCGCGGGCGTGAGGTCTGGCCCAGCGGGTGACGGGTTGGAGACCGTACCCCGTGGCGGCGACTGCGATAACTGCATCCGAGGCAAGGAGAGCGAGCGCCCGCGGGCGGAGGAGCGGGCCGCTTGAGTAGGGCGCAGGCGCAAGCCGATGCGTGGCGCCGGGAGAACAAGATCTTTGGCTTCCTGCGACGTTGAAACACCCGAGCTCTGCCCGTCTGGCACGCGCTCACCGCCTCGGCGCGGGTGCGAAGGATTGGAGCGGGTTCCTGGGCCAGGCGCGGTCAGGGCCCCTGCAGCGCGCGCATTGCCATGGTGTGAGGTCATGACCCCCACGCGGCAGGACTGCTACCCAGAGCGATCCCGCCCGGAGCGGATCGCGAACCGCCGGCGGGACGGCTGCGCTCCTCTGCGGTTCCGGAGACGGGCGGGACGGGGGATAATCGGGTCCATGGTCATGCTCTCCTCCACAGGCGCGGCGTCCTCGGCCGCCGAGGTGCTGCACGCCCGGTACGCGGGCCGGCTGCCTGCCTCGCTGGACAAGCTCGCAGGCCCGAAGCACGGCGTGGTCGAGCTGCCGCTGCACGTCGCCTGGTCCGGACTGCGCGCCTACGACCTGGACCGCCCACGCCTTCGCATGGGCCTGTACCGCACCGTCCTGGCCGAGGGGCAGCACGAGGACCTCGTGACCCTGCTGAACCGCGACCTCCTCCTGGCACAGTGGCCCGTCCTGCGCACCCTGGTCAGCAGGCACCTGCGGCAGGTCTGGGAGGAAGCCTTCCCCGAGCTGACGACCGCGGGATCAGCCGCCGCGTGAAACTGAGCGACCTGCACCGCCGGCTCCTGGCCGACGTCATCGACCTCGGTACCCCATTCCCCCTCGTCCTTACCGGCGGGTACGCCGTCCAAGCGCACGGTCTCGTCGAGCGCCTGAGCCAAGATCTCGACGTCGCCACCGAGAACCCCGCTCCGATGGCGGAGATCATCGTCAGCCTGGAACAGGGCCTGGTCTCGCGGGGCTGGAGAGTGCGCGTGATCGATGTAGACGCACTGTCGGCCCGTCTGATCGCCGCGGACCCGGACACCGGCGAGGAGTGCGAGGTCGATGTCCTCAAAGAACACTTCTGGACACCCCCGGCCCAGACCGAGTACGGGCCGGTCCTCGCTTTCGACTCCGTCATCGGCACCAAGGTCCGCGCCCTGGCCGACCGCGGCGCCGTCCGCGACCTGATTGACGTACACGCAGCCTCCCGCCACCGCACCAGCAATGAACTGGAACGGCTCGGCAGGCGCCATGGCCGCGATGAGTTTCGCCTGCACGACCTCCGCGACCGACTGATCGGTGCGGAGTGGGCCGACGACGACGAGTTCATGGCGTACGGCCTCACTACAGAAGAGACGGCCGAGCTGCGTGCGTGGGCCCAGCATTGGGTGAGCGACTTGGAGCAGCGCCTGTACAACCACGACGACGAGGTATGAGGGCCGGTTCCCCACACAAATGGCGCCCAGGCGGCGCCGCCTCCCGCGCTCCCGCGTACGTCGCACGCGGCCTCCCAGTCAAAGTTGTTCCCGTCGATGTGCGAGCCGTGCCAGTGGCGGGTTTGAGCTACTCACGCGGTGAACGTGGCGGACAGCCGCCCCTGAGGGGAGCTGTCCGCACCGGCGCGTCGGGCTGGCGTGAGCCCTGTTGAGCGGGTCGGCCCGCTCAGGGGGGCTCACGCCCGGTCGAGTGCTGTGTGCCGCAGGATCTCGTCGGCCAGGCGGGTGTCCAGTGCGGTGGGCAGCGTGTGTCCCATGCCCTCGATCATGACCAGGCGAGCACCGGGGACCGCCGTGGCAGTGGCCTGTGCGTGCGCGGGCGGGAACATCGGGTCCTCCGTGCCGTGCAGTACCAGTGTGGGCGCTGTGACGGCCGCCAGGTCCGCGGTGGTGAGTTCCTCCGCGGCGGCGCCGGCGAGGGTGTGGTTGAGCCCGGAGCGCGCATCGCGTGTCCGCTCGTACACCCGGGTCTCCATCGCGCGGTACTCCTCCTCGTCGAACGGCAGTACCGGTCCGTGCAGCACTCGCCACAGCGGCAGTCTGGTCGCCAGGTACTCGGGCAGCGACGCGTCCGGAGCGGGCAGGGTCGACAAGAGGGTGTCGAGCAACGCGGCGCTGGGCGGTGGGAGGTGGTCGACGAGTGGGGGCAGTCCGGTGAGGGCGCGCTGCACCGTCGCCACCGTGTTCGTGCCCAGCGGCTGGGAGGAGAGGCTGGTCAGGGTGAGGACCCGGTGGGGGTGGGTGAGGGCGACGCGCTGGGCGATGACCCCGCCGAGGGAGGCGCCCACCCAATGGGCTCGCTGGACGCCGAACGCGTCCAGGACCGCGAGAGCGTCCGAGGCCATGTCGGCAACGGTGTACGGGTGCGCGGCGAAGTCGACGGTGGAGGACCGGCCGACGTCCCGGTGGTCGTAGCGGATCACTCGGCGGCCCCCGTCGACCAGGCGCCGCACAAGGCCGTCGTTCCACTGGACGCCCTGCGCCTGCGCGCCCATCACCAACAGCACCACCGGCGACCCCGGCGCCCCGAAGTCCTCGGCCCAGAGGTTCAGTTCGCCCACCGGGACGGTGCGCTCGCGGCCGATGAGGGGCTCGCTCTTCGCTTCATATTCCTGCATGGTGACGCAGGGTAGCGCTCACCCCCTCGCCCACGCAGTCCAGTTTCGGCCCGGCGGCGTCACCCCGCCACTCCGGGCGGCCCACCACGCGCTGATCACTCTCTGCGTTCAAGATGATCGCGGTCTGGCCGCTCCAAGTCGGCCGGCTGCGCGTCGTCATGGGTTGTTGACGCCTCGTCAGTTACATTACTGAAATCCGGTCGATCCTTCGTGATATCGGGCATGCTGAGTCTGCTGATCAACTAGGACAACTGTGGAGTGAGCATGTCGAACATTCCGGCTGATCTGCGGTATACCGAGTCGCATGAGTGGGTGCGGTCGGAGTCGGACGGCACGTTGGCGGTCGGGCTCACCGATCACGCTCAGCAGGCGCTTGGCGACATGGTGTTCGTGGAGCTGCCGGAGGTCGGCAAACCCGTCGCGGCTGGCGATGTCGTCGGTGCCGTCGAGGCGGTCACGGCCCAGTCGGACATCCACGCGCCGGTCGGCGGCGAGGTGATCGCCGTGAACGAGGAGCTGTGCTACAAACCGCATCTCATCAACGCGGCGTACTGGTCCTACGAGGCGTGGATCTTCAAGATCAGGCCGTCGGACAGTTCCGAGCTCGGGAGGCTCCTCGACGCTGCCGGCTACAAGGCGGCCATCGGCGAGTGAACTGCGTCACCACAATGCCTCGGGCCGGGTTCGGCTGTCACTCGGACGGGTGGGATCTGTCCCGCTGCGGTCGGTGAGGCGGCTGGGGGTGGTCTCGTTGGCGCATGAGTACGCGGGCCAGGCCGGTGATCCGGTCGGATGGGTGCGATCTTGATGCGCTGATCAGCCCGTTCACGGGTGACGAGACTCTTCGCGGGCAGCTTGGGCTGGGCGGGTCCTGGCCGCGTCGGTGGTCGACGACCTGCTGCTCGAAGGCGGTGAAGTCGTCTGGCCGGTGCGGCATCTGGAGTCGGTGCCGGTGTTGGACTCGCGGCCGGTTCGCCGGTTCACCTGGCGGGCCCGACAGCGGCACCGCCCTGGTCTGTAGTTCGTGGCGACCGGCCGACACCACGGATTCGAGTCGCTGGAGGAGCAACGGCTTCTTCTGGCGCTGGACCTTCTCACTGTGGTGGAGGTGCTGCCGCAGCCGTTCCGTCTGGACTTCGAGCACGGGGGCGAGGCGGCCTCCACCCAGTGCGATGCCGCCGGATCCCCTCCTTCGCGCCGAGCCAAGCCCACCTGCGGCAGCACAGCTCCGCGTGGCCCTCCTGGCGACCGGCCTGCATCCGGAGGACCCTGGGATCGTGGTCAGGAGGATCGTTCCCCGGTGCGACCAATGCGGGAGCCCGCTCCTTCCGGAGTCGAGGAAGTCGCGACGATTCTGCTCGGCGACCTGCCGCACCAACGCCTGGCGACAGCAGCGAGCCCGCCGGGCGGCGCTCGACGTCGGAGGGGAGGGACTGCGCGCTGTCAGCATTTCCCGGCTCTGGGTTGAGGACCCTCTCTGGAGCCCGGTGGGGAGCCACGGTTCGCCTCGTGCCCCTCACCCCCTCCCCCTGGACGCACGTCCAGCCCGGCCAGCAGATCAACATGCACGAGGACCGAACCGTAATCGCGTTCAGGACTTCGTGCACTTGCTCTCCGACACCCAGGCCAGAGTGGGAGGGGACCTGGTCGCCATGCTGGTCCCGCACGAAGAGTCCCGGGTGGCCCTGGAAGCCCTACTGCACGCGCTGAGCGATCTCGACGGGTGTGGGAAGCTCGAAGGTGTCAACCTCTCACCGCTCGGGGAAATCCCGGAATCCATGATCCACGTGGAACACCGGGTCTACATGGATGAATTCGCCCAGCGCATCGCGGGGCGAGTAACAGCCAGGCCCGCGGCCACTTTCCCGAACGAGACCGCCGCCCTAAAGTGCGTCTACATGGCGATCATGTCCCTGGACCCCACCGGGAAGCAGGCATGTGCGTTTCTTGGCTTCTTCGCGTCATCTTGGGTGTTTGGTGTCTGGGGCTGTTGGTGGGTTGTCGGACGGGTCGGTTACGGTGCTGGTTCGCGTACGCAATGAGTAACGGGGGTGCCTGGTATGCGTGCTGAGGCGTTGGCACTGCGGCTGCAGCAGTTGGCCGGGACGGGGTCGGGTGATCTGCGGGCGTTGGTGGGGGAGTTCCGGCGCAGTGAGGTGCTTGTGCCGGTGGTGGACGGGGGGTTGCTGTCGGTGGCGACGGGTCCGGTGCGCTGGCTGTTCGCCTTCACCGGTGTAGAGGCGCTGGAGGCTTTCGCCGGGCAGCGGGGCGAGGTCGTTGATGAGTGGGTGCCGGTGTTCGGGGCCCGGCTTCTGGATCAGGTGATTCCGGACATTGGCGGGCCGGTCGGTATCGCTGTGGATGTGGCGGGTGCGGCGCCGCTTGTGCTGCCGCCGGTGGCCGGGATCGTGCCGGACGTGGTGGCACTCAACGGGGAGGGGGCTGCGGTATGAGTGACGCGGGCGGGTACCGGGCGGATACCGAGTCACTGGGCGAGATCACCAGGGGCATCAACCTGGCGATGGACGAGCTCAAGGAGCTCGGGTTCGACGTCGATGCGAATCTGGGCCGGGGTTTCGACGACTTGGAGCTGGCCGGGCTGGAGTTGGGTGACAAGCCGCTGCAGGAGATCTTCGCGGAGTTCTGCGACCGGTGGGGCTGGGGCGTACGGACCCTCATGCAGGACGCCAACAACTTCGCCGCCGGCCTCGGCTTGAACGCAGGCCTGTATCACGAGCAGGAACGTTACGCCGCCAACACGTTCAAGACCGTGTGGAACCAGGTCGCCGGCAACCCGTACGCGTCTCAGGAGGAGATCGAGAGGACGTCCGTGAAGGACACGGTCCTCAAGGGCAACGCGATCGGCCACTTCATGGACGCGGACTACAGCGCCCAGTCCATCGTCAACGCGGAACAAGCGAAGAGCGAGGCCAACGACCAACTGGCGCAGGACCTGGATACCTCGACGTGGAATGCGTGGCAGGACGACACCCAATGGCAGTGGGACGGCCCGCCTCAAGCAGAGCAGAACCCCGCCGAAGGCTCTGCCGGGGGTGAGCGCTGATGGGGATCGACCTGCCCGATATAGGCGGTGCGATCAAGAACACCGTCGATCATGTCGGCGCCAAGGCCGAGAACATGCTCGACTCCGCCAAGGAGCGCGTCGGAGAGGCCACCAACCAGGTCACGGACAAGGTGGCGGACGGCTTTTCCGCGGTGGGTGCCGACCGGATCGCCGAAGGCGTCCGGGACTACGGCGAAGGCGTGAGCAACCGCCTGGGGGGCGATGTCCCCGAGCGGCAACTGGGCGAGAGCGATGACCCCAGGGAACTGATCCACGGCAGCGCCCCGGCGATCGAGGCGCGGGCGTCCCACCTGGCCGACTTCGGCAAGGCGTTCGAGACGGTCGGCCAGGGGTTGCGCGGGCTGGACAGCGGTGCCTGGCAGGGCAAGGCCGGGGATGCGTTCCGGGAGAAGTTCGGGATGCAGCCGCCTGCTTGGCTGAAGGCTGCCGACTCCTGCGAGGAAGCCGGCAAGGCCCTGAAGGCGTACGGGGAAGCGGTCAGCTGGGCCCAGGGGCAGGCCGCCGCCGCCATCGAGGCCTACAAGAGTGCCCAGCGGGCCAGCCAGAGCGCCGAAACGGCATATGCCGCCCAGGTCGCCCAGTACGAGACGGCCGCCACCCAGTACAACAAGATCGCCGCGGCAGGTGGTGATCCCGGCCCCAAACCGGCCCAACCAGGCGCGTTCCACGACCCGGGTGAGGCCGGCCGTCGCGAGGCGCAGGCAATCCTCACCGAAGCCCGCCGCCAGCGCACCGAGGCCGCACGCGACGCCTACCTGCGCGTCAAGCAGGCAATGGAACAGGCCCCGCAGAAACCAGGTCTCACCGACCGGCTCCGTGCCGAAGCCAAAGACTCCGCCCTCAGCGCGAGCATGAACCTCACCCACGTGGCCGGCGGCTTCCTCAAAGGCGCCGGCGACATGGTGGTCCTGGCACGCACCCTCAACCCACTGGACCCATACAACATCACCCACCCCGCCGAGTGGGGCAAGCAGCAGCATCTGCTGGCTACAAACCTGCTCGGCACGGCTGCCCATCCGGAGCGCATCCCGAAGGGCATCATCGGCACCGGGTGGTCAAGCGACCCCGGCGACTCCAGCGGCAGATTCCTCTCCAACCTGATCGGAACCAAGGGCGCGGGCGGGGTGGCCAAGGGCGCCGCTCGAGGAGCAGCAAGGGGAGCCGGCACGGGCGCCGCACGCCGAGGCGTCGGAACAGCGCTCAAGGACTTCTCCCGGGAGCTGAAGTGCAAGTGGTTCGGCGACCCCATCGACATGGCCACCGGCCGGATGGCGCTGTCGCAAACCGATGTGTCACTGCCTGCCCGGCTACCGCTGGTCTTCTCTCGTCAATTCGAGTCGTCCTACCAAGCCGGTCGCTGGTTCGGCCCCCACTGGACCTCCACCGCCGACCAGCGCCTGGAGATCGACGCCGAAGGCGTCATCTTCATCCGCGACAACGGGGCCATGCTGGCCTACCCCCACCCCGTGCCCGGCGTGCCGACCCTGCCCCTGGAGGGCGGCCAGTACCCGCTGACCATCGACGCCCACGGCGACTACACAGTCACCGACGAGCTGAGCGGCCGAATATGGGACTTCGCCGCCCCGGGCGGCGACGGCAACGGCATCGCACTCCTGGCCCAGGTCATCGACCGCTCGGGCCAGAGCCTCACCTTCGAATACGACGACCAAGGCGCCCCCACGGCAATCGTGCACTCAGCCGGTTATCACCTCAAGATCACGACGGCTGAGGACCGAATAACCGCCCTGCACCTGGCCGGTGCAGCCACCGACGGCGGTGACCAAGAACTGGTCCGCTTCGGCTACGACGAACACGGCCACCTGGCAGCGGTGACCAAGTCCTCCGGCATCCCGACCCGCTTCACTAACGACTCACTCGGCCGCATCACCGCATGGACGGACACCAACAACTCGTCGTACAGCTACGTCTACGACGACCAAGCGCGTTGTATCTCTCAGTCAGGCGAAGCCGGCCATCTGGGTAATACCTTCACCTACGACGGCACCGATCCCGACACGGGCAACCGGGTCATCACGGCGACCAATTCACTGGGTCACAGCACTCGCTACCACGTCAACCGTGACCTGCAGGTCGTCAAAGAGATCGCCCCAGACGGGGCCACCACCCGCACCACATATGACCGACACGACCGGCTCCTGACCGCCACCGACCCGCTCGGCCGCACAGTCAGCTACGCCTACGACGCAGCGGGCCGCACGCTGATGATCACAAGGCCCGACGGCCGTTACAGCAGCGTCGGCTACAACGACCAGGGCCTGCCTGTCTCCATAGCCGACGCCGACGGCACTCACCTCACCCAGTGCTTCGACGAGTTCGGCAACCGCACGGAGCAGACGGATTCCTCCAGGGGCACGACTCGCATCACGTACGACCAGCTGGGGAACCTGTCTGGCATCACGAACCCGCTGGGCGCCACGACGACAGTACGGTGCAATCCGGCGGGACTGCCGCTGGAGATCACGGATCCGCTGGGTGCGGTGACGCGTTACGAGCGGGACAGTTTTGGCCGCCCGGTCGCTGTCACCGATCCTCTGGGAGCGACCACCCTGCTGGAGTGGACAGTCGAAGGCAGGCTGGCCCAGCGCACCGCACCGGACGGCGGCACGGAGTGGTGGACATACGACGCCGAGGGAAACTGCACCACCCATACCGATGCGATGGGCGCGATATCCCGCTTCGAGTACACACACTTCGACCTGATGATCGCCCGCACGGGGCCGGACGGTGTGCGGTACGAGTTCGAGCACGACACGCAGCTTCAACTACGTAAGGTGACCAACCCTCAGGGACTGACATGGACCTACGAGTACGACCCGGCCGGGCGTCTAGTATCCGAGACAGACTTTGACGACCGCGTCCTCGCTTACGCGCACGATGCAACCGGACAGCTGACAGCCCGCACTACCGCTTCCGGTAAGACCATCCGCTTCGAGCGGGATGTGCTGGGGCGCACGGTGACAAAGGACGCGGCAGGTGCGGTCACGACATACACATACGACCCGACGGGGGGCTTGGCTGAGGCGCGTGGACCGGATGCGGTCCTGACCCGGAGGCGGGATGAGACGGGCCGTCTCATAGCGGAGACGGTAGACGACCGCACCCTGACGTACACACACGATGTGCTGGGGCGCCGCACGGGCCGCATCACACCGTCCGGTGCGATGAGCACGTGGACATACGACGCTGTGGGCAACCGCACCGAACTGACCACCTCCGGCCGCACCTTGATCTTCGCCCATGACAAGGCAGGCCGGGAACTCTCCCGCAGCATCGGCGATGATGTCACCCTCAACAGCGCCTTCGACGAGCTGGGCCGCCTGACCAGTCAAGAACTTGTCGGCCCCTCCAACCGACGTATCCAGCGCCGTGCCTACACCTATCGAGCGGACGGCAACCTGGTCGGGATCGATGATGAGCTGAATGGCATCCGGAATTTCGACCTGGACGCGGCTGGCCGGGTCACCGCGGTTCATGCGGCGGGTTGGACGGAAACGTACGCATACGACGAGGCGGGTAACCAGGTCCAGGCCAGCTGGCCGACGCCCCTGCCTGGCCAGGAAGCGGTGGGTTCGCGCACTTACACAGGGACCCGCATCCGCACAGCCGGCGGCGTCCGCTACGAACACGATGACGCTGGCCGCATCACTCTGCGCCAAAAACCTCGTCTGTCCCGCAAACCCGACACTTGGCGCTACACCTGGGACGCAGAGGATCGCCTCGTGTCGGTGGTCACACCGGATGGTACGAGGTGGCGGTATCTGTACGATCCCCTGGGGCGCCGCACGGCAAAACAACGCCTCGCTGCCGATGGCGAAGCGGTTGTAGAGCAGGTGGACTTCACCTGGGACGGAACCACCCTGTGCGAACAGACCAGCCGCACCCCAGACACCGCAGAGACAGTCACCCTCACCTGGGACCACCAAGGCCTACGCCCCCTGGCCCAAACTGAACGCAAAAAAACCATCGCAGCCGACGCTACCCAGCCGGAGATAGACGAGCGCTTCTACGCCATCGTCACCGACCTCGTTGGCACTCCCACCGAACTCCTCAATGAACAAGGCGACATCGCTTGGTGTACCCGCAACGCTCTTTGGGGCATCACAGCCTGGAGGCGAGGCGCCACCGCCTACACACCGCTCCGCTTCCCCGGCCAATACTTCGACGCCGAGACCGACCTCCACTACAACTGCCATCGACAGTACGACTCCGAAACAGCCCGCTATCTCACCCCTGACCCACTCGGCCTCGCTCCAGCTCCCAATCCCACCAGCTACGTCACCAACCCGCACCTCTGGACGGACCCCCTGGGTCTTGCCCCGTGTAGTCCCTACATGGACTATATGGAGGGCAGTGGTATACCAGCTGGATCGCCTGTCACGCACGGTGAGACTGGAACTCTCATTGGCTCTGATGGCCCGAGCCAAAGAAACTTCCGGAATGTACTGAATGTCGGGGAGCATGATGTCGTAGCGCATGGCACGGAAGATGGGTTCCTCGATCTAGAGAATGGGAAGGTGAATGGCGGTCAAATAGTGGATGCCGTCACCAATAACCCCCATTACAACGGCTCGCCATTGCGACTCATGGTCTGCCACTCCGGAAGTTCTACTTCTGCAATAGCGCAACAGGTGGCCAATGAAATGGGAGTTACTGTGAGAGCGCCAACGAATATGGTGGGAACGAACCCTGTAATCGGCCCAGGTCAGGTTCCCCAAATCGCCGGCGGCGGATACTGGAGAATCTTTCTGCCGCTGATCACGTAGAGAGAAGTGATATTTATGCTACCCGTGGGATTCTTCCGCGAGATGGAACCCGGTGGTCCAAGCCTGTACGCCGAGTCCATCCTGGACGCGTGTGCCCAGGATGCTGGCTACGATGCAAGAGCCGTTTCTCTGTACCTTAGGGAAGGACACCCAGTATTCGATGTTATGGGAGTCACCGTCGACGTCATCGAGGCGTCATTTCGAGTACCTGGTGGATCATCGGTACTGACCGATGGTAGATTCGCCTGGCGTGCAGATCTGTCAGAGTATGTGGAGCGGTATCAGCTTGCCCTGCCTGACATCTTTTTGGATTTCCTGAAAATGAATAACTTTAAAGTGCCGGATGTTCCCCACAAATGCTTGCTGGAAATATCGCTCTTGGTGGGGCAAATGCTTGGGTTTCACACTCCACCAGGCGCTGGCCCTCAGACCGCCAAATAGAATCGACCGTGGTGCTGATCGGGTACAGGTTCTGTCCTTATACTCGACGAGAGCCATTTAGTGAGCCGTACACGCTGAGAGCTCGTAACAGGATCTTGGTGAGATGTCCTGGTCGGGCGTGACCGGTGTGTCGATTCGGCCGTTCGTGATGATCTGAGTACTCGGCCGTGGACCGTGGACGCTGGCTTGTGGGCGTTGATCGATCCGCTGCTGCCGGCGTGGCCGAGAAGTCGCCCGGGCCACGGCCGGTGGCGGACCGGCTCTGCCTGCAAGGCATCCTGTACGTCCTCTTCACCGATGTCGCTTGGCAACTTCTCCTGCTGTAATTGGGGTTCGGCTCCGGGCGGACCTGCCAGCCACGCACTGGTGCGGTGGCAGCAGGCCCCGGCGAACGTCAACGACGTCGCCCAGACGTTGGCCTCGGTCGGCGGCATTCCGCCCGTCGCAGGCCGTCCCGGTCGGCCACGCCACCGACCCGAGGCCCTGCTCGGCGACAAGGGCTACGACTCCAACCTCAACCGGGAAGAGCTGCGTAAACGACGGATCCTGCCCGTCATCTCCCGCAAGGGTGTCCCGAACATCAAGGGCATGGACAAGCTCCGCTACGTCGTCGATCAGACCTTCGCCCTGCTCCACCACTTCAAAGACTTGCCATCTGAGGGGAACGCCGCACCGAACTCCACGACGCATTCATATCCCTGGCCTGCAGCCTCATCTGCTGGCCACGCCTCAACAAGCCCGGATCATGAGGGTTCAGAAGGGCAGCGGTTCGGCGTCCAGTGACTCGGCTTCGGCTTGGGTATGACGTGCTGGCGCCGCCTGCCCCGACTCCGAGTCTGCGAGGGCGGCGAGGTACCGCTTGGTATAGAAGAGGCCTGGCAGCCGGAGCCTGCGGCAGTGCTGCTGGCAGGCGCCGACGAGCACGTCAGGGACCGAGCACAGACGTACGTCCAGGAGAGCCCGGTGCCCGAATAGCAGCCGTATTTCGCGGAGTGGCGGGTACGGCGCTTCGTCATTTGTTGCCGGGGGACTTTGCGGCGGCAGTGCGGCCGGGGGCAGGGGAAGCATCCGGAATACTGCCGCGTACCGCACAGGCCCGGGAAAAGATCATTGACCGGGGCCGCGGACTGAGACAGCGCGTGGAAGCAGCAACACTGCTTGACGACCTCGGGCACACCGTCCGGACGCGCTTTCCCCTGCCAGTGGCATATCGATGGCGGGAAACCGAAGCCCGAATGAGCGCCGGTGAACACCAGGCCACCTACAGCGCCATTCTGGAGACCGCCGAGATCCTCCTTTGCTACACCGCGCTGCTCACCCTTGCTCTTGCTTGGGAAGCTGGCATCCCCCTGGGCTCTACGATCGCGATCAGAGAGAAGCTCGTTGGAGGCCGAAGCGGTCCAGGACTGGGGGACTGGGCCAACGTCCTGATGGAGGCGGCCGGAAGCCGCAAGCTCCGGGCGCTCCCGCACCAGCACCCCGTCCACGCGATACGAACCCTTCTGGCAGACCAGGACGCCGCCGACGCACGCGAGCGGTTGACCAAACGCCGAAACGACGATTCCCATCTCAGGCGCTTGGACCCCATCGATCTTCCGCCAGCCATCACGGAGGCTTTCGCCGACCTGACGCTCCTTGTCGAGCGGGCCCGTTTCCTGGCGGACCTTCCGCTCTGGCACGTCACTGAGACACGCTGGGACAACCTGACCCAGACCGCACAGGTGCGCTATCGGGAACTCACGGGAGACCACCCCGTCGTGCCGACCAAGACCGCCGTCCTCACAAGAAACGACCTGGAACCGGGCAGCCTCTACCTGCGCGATTCCATGCACGAGCTGCACCTGTTGCGACCGTTCCTGACAGGGCAGGTGTGCCGAGTCTGCCGTGCCTGGTCCACCTTCCACGCAGACATCGTCCCTGGGGACGTCGTTCAGCTTAAGACGCCGTTTCAGTTGGTGAGGCGACGGTGGCAGATGAGGGCTGCGGCTATGCCGACGAAGGCGAGGAAGTGGTCGGGCTTGCGTTCGTAGCGG
>NZ_JBWKLQ010000022.1:0-59174 GCF_056429965.1 Streptomyces sp. NPDC046122
CCAGCGAACGACTGGGGCGCCGCAGATGGGTCATCGAACGCACCATGTCCTGGCTGACCGGATACCGCCGGCTCAACCACCGCTACGAACGCCACTCCCGCAACTACCTGGCCTTTCTTGGCCTCGCCGCCGCTCTCTGTTGCTACAAACGACTTGCCCGACTCACCACATAGGACACGGTCTTAGCCGCCGGTCATGCTGTGCGCTGTTGTGATGTTGTCGTGGGCGTTGCGCGTGGCGTTCTGGTCGTACGCGGGCGAGCCCGGCTCCGCACACTGTGATGGGCGCTCCTCCTGGCCCGCCCGCTGCTTCATGCCGCACCGTATTCCTCGCACCGAGAGCGCTGGTGCCGTCCCCACCCGCTGCGCCGGAGACGGAGCGGGCGTGCGTCGACTGTTACCGGCCATGTTTTCCTTCCGCATCCCGGACATCCGTGTGCGCGACGGCGTGTTTGAAACCTTTGGCGACGTCCGTTCACGGAAGCGGCGGGGCTGATTCCGTCGGGCGTGCGTTCGAAGTTTCGGGGTACGGCACGGCGCTTCGTGTGGGGGTTGTGTCAACGTGTGTGCCTCCGGTGACCGGTGCGGTCACCTTTCTCTTCCTGTGGGGGGAAGTAGATGGATTCGCGTGTTTCTGGCACGCCGTCTCGGCGTGCTCATTTCCGTGCAAGATATGCAGTGACCGCGGCGCTGGTGGTGGCGGCCCTGGGTGGTTCGGCGCTCCCGGCCTCCTCGGCGCCTGTTGCGGATCCGGTGCCCTCGACTTCGAAGTGGGGCAAAGACGCCCCGAAGTTGACGGTCCCGCCCGTGAAGGTCGGTTCGACGAAGCCAGTGGCGTCGAAGGCCGAGAACGAGCCGTCGACGGATGTGGCCCAGTGGCGTGCGGAGCAGAAAGAGCGAGCCCGCTCCTCGCAGAAGGCTCGTATCAGCAAGAGCGGTGCGGCGTCGGCCGCGGTATCAACAGCAGAGGCCGCTGAGGCGGCGTACGTGCCGGTCGGCCAAGGCGCGGTGCCGTGGCATCAGATCTCGAACTTCCGCATCACCGACTCACTCGTTGCCCGGGTTGATTACTCGAACGGCAACCTGATGCTGGCGGGTACTGACTTCGATGTCGCGGGTGTGGGGCAGAAGCTGCAGTTGTCGCGGACGTACAACTCGTTCGACGCACCCTGGGGCAAGGTCTCGCAGCGGTGGTGGCAGGGGTACGAGCGCTACCTCGACATCTCCGGCACGGAAGTGATCCTGTACGACGCTACGGGCGACGCCTTGCGCTTCGCCAAAAACGCCGACGGCACGTACAAGACGCCGACCGGATACTCGAAGGACCTGAAGGAGAACGCGGACGGCACGTACACCGTGACCACCCGCAAGTCAGGTTCGAAGGACACCTACAACCAGTACGGCACGCTGACGAAGGTCACCGACCGCAACAATGGCTCCATCACGGTCACGCAGCATGACGAGGGCACGGAGCACAAAGGCTTCAAGCTCACGGAGACCCGCTCGGGCCGGTGGGTGGACCTGCTGAAGACCAACGCGTCGCAGTGGCAGGCGAAGGACCACACGGGCCGCACCGCGCTCTTCGATCTGAACGCGGCAGGCGACCTGGCCAAGACGACGGACGCCGAGGGCAAGGCCACCGTCTTCGGCTACGACTCGTCACGCCGTCTGACGAAGATCACCACCCCTGAGGGGCGGGTGACCGTCTTCACTTACGACGCCCACAACCGGGTCACCTCGATGCTGAGGGCCACCGAGTTCAACGGAACGGGCCACACCGGGCCTACCTACACCTACTCCTACACGTCCGAGGACGGTTCCAAGGCCGGTACGACGACGGTGACCGACCCCGAGCAGCACGCCACGAAGTACGAGCACGACGCGGACGGGCAGGTCACCAAGGTCACCGACGCCAACCTGCGTTCCCGCTCCAGGACCTATGACGCCAACCGGAACATCGCCACCGCCACGGACGCGATGGGCGTGGACGGCGTCGGCGCGAACGTGACGACCTATGGCTGGGACGCGCGGAACAATCCCACCTCGGCGAAGCTGCCGACCGGCGCGTCGTCGGCCGTGGGGCCGTACCAGACGATCGCCGGAGCGGACCTGCCCGGGTCGATGAGCACCCCGGACGGGGAGAAGACAGACTTCACCTACGACACGGCCGGCAACACCGCATCCGTCGCGGTGACGGGTACCGGTGGCGGGACGCAGAGCTTCACGTACAACAAGGCCACCCCGACGTGCGGCGGGTTCGAGGGCCAGCGCTGCACGGTCAAGGATGCCCGCGGCAAAGTCACCTCGTTCACGTACGACGCCTCGGGCAACCTGAGCAAGGCCACCCCGCCCGCCCCGCTCGGTATCACGACGTACACCTATGACGATCTGGGCCGACCAGTCGCCTCCAAGGACGGGCGCGGAGTCACGACCCTCTACACGTACGACCACCGTGACCGGATCACCAAGGTCGACAGCTCGAATTACGCCACCGTCACCTACACCTACGACGGCGACGGCAACCTGAAGCAGCGTTCCGACGGCACCGGGGTTGTCGCCTACGACTTCGACCCGCTGTCGCGTGAGACGGTGCGGACTCTGCAGAACGGTTCGCAGACCCGCCTCACGTACACCCCGGCGGGCAACGTCGACACCTACGAGGATCCGTCGGGTGTCACCGACTACACGTGGAACAAGGTCAACAAGCTCGCCGAGCTGAAGGACCCTACCGGCAAGATCACCACGTACACCTACGACAACAACGACACCCGCACCAAGACCACTTACCCCGGCGGCACCGTGCAGGAGGTCACGCTCGACAAGTCGAGCCGTCCCACGGCCATCAAGGCGACGTCGCCCAAGGGCACGCTGGCCAATCTGTCATACACCTACAGCTACGACCACGACGCCAACTCGGCCACGGCGGACAAGGACGGATCGAAGGTCCGCACCCGCACCGACACGGCCGCAGGTCTCAAGCAGGCGTACACCTACGACAGCGCCGGTCGGATGACCCTGGCCAAGGAGACGGCCGGCACCACGCTGAAGACCACGTGGGTGTACTGCTTTGACGCGGCCGGCAACCTCACCTCCCAGGCCGACGCCGGCACCTGCCCCGGTACCGGTTCGACGTTCACGTACAACGACGCCTCGCAGCTGACCGCGAAGAACGGCGTCACCACCGGCTGGTCCTACGACAAGCTCGGAAACGAAACCGCCGGAGCCTCCACGACGGATCAGGCCCGCACGGCCGAAAAGTGGTCGGACTACTCCCAACTCACCTCGCTGACCGTCGGCGGCAAGACGTACGCCGGCCAGTACGGATCGACCGACCAGAGCGAGCGGATCAAGCTCGGCGACACGTACTTCCACAATGGCCCCCTCGGCCTGTCCGCCAAGTCAACGGCCGGTGTGGACATGGGATTCAACCGGGAACCCGGGGGCACGCTGAATTCCATGACGACCGGGGGCAAGAGCTACTACTACCTCACCGACGCACTCGGCTCCGTCATCGCGCTCGCCGACGAAATGGGCACCAAGGTCAACTCGTACTCCTACAGCCCCCGCGGCGTCACCCGCGCCGCGACATCAGAGACCGTCCCGCAGCCGCACCGGTTCGCCGGCAGCTACCAGGACCCCACCGGCCTCTACCACTTCGAGGCCCGCTACTACGACCCCAACATCGGCCGCTTCAACTCACCCGACCCCTCCGGCCAGGAGAAGAATCCCTACCTGTACGCCGAAGGCGACCCCGTAAACCGCATCGACCCCAGCGGCCTCCTCTCGTTCCCTGACATGTCCGGAGCCCTCGACTTCGGGAAACTTACCTACGAAACGCTGTCAGGTGACAATGACGCCGCATTCGCCACTTCGGTAGGAATTCTCACCTCCATAGGAACCGAAGGTATCTGCATGGCGGCGGCCACCGCAGGAGCAGCTCCCACTCTTGGCGCTTCCATCGGCGCCGGCATCACAGGTTGTCACGTTCTCGCCGCCGGACTCGGCGGCGCCGCTGCGGCAGGAACAGCAGCTGCACGTAGCTGACAAGAGAAGAGCAGGCACCAAGCCTTGATCACAACCTGTGTGGGGACACCCAGAAAGGGTGTCCCCACACAGCCTTATCAGGGAGAGAAGAAGTGGAAGATAGGCAGAGATTTACTCAAGGAATTTTGATTGCGACGGTTGCTTGCGTGGGGCTCATTGCCCTCACCGTGCTGGCTATTGTCCAACAGCGTGGAGGATGGATAATTCCGGGCCTGATCACTGTTTTGCTGGCGACAGCGACTATAGTTGTCTCATTCAAATACCGGAGAAGGTGAGAATCTCAAGTGAACCTGTCCCTTATTGGCTCCTCTGCTGAGGAGTACGGGTTCCTCGTCGTCGCTGTTTTTGTCGTGTCCCTAGCGGTTGTGATTATTGCCGCCATGCGAAACAAGCGGAAGTAGTGCTGGGCGGAGCGAGCTGGTCAACGAGACCGCGTGTGCCACGATGCAGACGGCGCGCGCAAGGGCGTCCGGTGAGGGCGGTGTCGGGGACGGGACAGGGGCGAAGTGCTGCCAGCCCTGCCAGGATGCCCCCCACTGTGGACCAGGCTGGTGCTGGGCCCCCGTTCGGCCCGTCCGGGGTGGGGGGCGCTGGTGCGGACGGGTGCGCTTCTCCTGGGGTGCGGGGTGTTCACCATTCAGCTCGACCGCAGGCTGCCCGGCGGCGGCACTCCCCGCTCGCTCTATCTCGACCCGGATCATCCGCTCCGGGCCCCGGCCTTCCTCCAGTCCTGCTTCGCCGCGAACGTCGCTGTCGTTACCGCCGACGACATGCTGGTGGTAAGCCGCCGCAGTGACCGCGTCGCAGAGCAACCGGCGTGTGGAAGTCCTCCGTGAACGAGGGCTTGTCCCGCCACACCGACTCCGCCGGCCCCGACGTGCCCGACCTGTACGCCGTCGCCCGGCGGGGCATGCGCGAGGAACTCTCCCTGGAGCCGAACGAGTACTCGCTCGCCCTTCTGGCGTTCGTGCTCGACGTCGAGGCCCGTCTGAGCCGGGGCGTCGCCGACCGGTGGGAGCGCCAGGCGACGGAGTTCGTTCCCTTCCGCGCGGCGGACGTCACCCGGTACCTCCTGAGTGCGGACCGGATCCGCCGATGGGCGCCGCTGGCTCCCGCGCTGTTCCACCTGGCGCTGATGCACGTGCACGGCCGGGCGGCGGTCGAACGCGCCTAAGCGCAGGTCGCACGGCGGCTGTAAGGGGTGCCGGGCAGGTGGGCACCCGGTTATGACCGGTCGTTAGCGTCGCCCGTCACGTTTGTCAGCCCTCTCCCTGCTGGCCGGTGGGCCGATCCTAGGCCCCACCGGACTGGTCGCTATCATCCATGTCTCCGTGAATTCACGATTCGCTGTACTCTCGTGGGGTGCTGACCGTCTCCTCCGACATCGAGGTGCTGGCCCGTTTCGGCCGCGCGCTCGCCGACCCGATCCGCTGCCGCATCCTTCTCGCGCTGCGTCAGGCGCCGGACTACCCCGCCGACCTCGCCAATGCGCTCGGCGTCTCCCGCACCCGCCTGTCCAACCACCTGGCCTGCCTGCGTGACTGTGGCCTCGTCGTCGCCGTGCCCGATGGGCGCCGCACCCGCTACGAGCTCGCCGACCCCCGCCTCGGCCACGCCCTGGACCATCTGCTCGCCGCTGTGGTCGCGGTCGACTCCGACCAAACCTGTGCGAGCGCCGCTACGAAGGACTGCTGCTGAGATGACGGCGATATCCCTCGGACCGTCCCCGGCCCGCCGTGACGCGCTCGCCAGGCGAATACGTCTGCTGGTTGCGGCCACGATCACGTACAACGCCATTGAGGCGATCGTCGCGATCACCGCCGGCACCATCGCCTCTTCTACCGCGTTGATCGGCTTCGGGCTGGACTCCGTGATCGAGGTGTCCTCCGCCGCGGCGGTCGCCTGGCAGTTCTCCCCTCGCGAATCCGCCGTGCGCGACGGCCGGGAGGGAACGACCCTGCGGATCATTTCCCTCTCCTTCTTCACCCTCGCCGCCTACGTCGGCGTCGACGCCGTCCGGGCCCTGGCCGGCACCGCAGAGGCCGACCGTTCCGTCCCCGGCATCGTCATCGCCGCCCTGTCGCTGGCGATCATGCCGTTCCTGTCCGCAGCCCAACGCCGCGCAGGCCGCGAACTCGGCTCCGCAAGCGTGGTCGCAGACTCCAAGCAGACCCTGCTGTGCACGTACCTCTCCGCTGTCCTCCTTCTCGGCCTGCTCCTCAACGCCACCCTCGGGTGGTCCTGGGCCGACCCGGTTGCCGCCCTGGTCATCGCCGCCGTCGCGGCCAAGGAAGGCCGCGACGCCTGGCAGGGCAAAGGCTGCTGCGCACCCACCGGGAACACCCCGATCCCTGTGGTCGGGACTGCTGCGGCCGAGGCAGACGCGCGCGGCGGCACGCCGGGCTGCACCTGCTGCTCGTGACATCTCGTTGCCGTCCCGCAGCTCTGCGGTCCGGCCCGTCGATACCGACCGGGCGATCACGGAGCGGCGGGGCAGCGTGGAGCGGATGATCGGGGCAGGGTTCGCGGCCGGCTCGCTGATCTCGACAGTGGCCGCTCCGGCCGGCGTGCCCAACACCGGTCTGCCTCATACCGCTTCGCCGCAGCGTCCCCGGTGCGCCGAGCCCCGCGCTCACGCCGACGTGGTCGGCGGGATCTACGGGAAGGCGAGCGCGATTCTCACCTCCAGGGTGGCCGTCGACATCATCAACTCCTTCCTCGAGTACGCCTGCGCCGCGGCTGCCGCGACCCGGGCCCGGGTGCCGCTATGTGGTCACCGGTGCGGAGCCACTACGGTTTCCACCACCGTGCGGGCCCGCTGCATCCGTTCATCGCGCAGCGCCTGCAGGACACCGACGGCTCCGAGTGGCAATTGGAGGCAGTCCGGCGCGCGGGAGGGCGTTGACAGCGGTCGGCCGGTCGTCGAGATCGGGCAGAGCGTCCTGGGCGCCTTGTCGCACGAGCCGCCGGACGACGCTCTGGCACTGCTCGTGGTGCGGGTCAGGGAGGTGCCCGCCCCTGCCCCACGTCCCAGCCGCTGCCTTCCACCCAGCCCGCCCGTCGGCAAACCGACTGCGCGTACGCCCCCGACTTCCGGCCCGACCACGGCAGGTCAGCACTAAACACCTCGCCGGGGGCTGTGTGCGAGCTATTGGTGCACGTTCAGGCAGCGCAGTCGGACATTATGCTGCCCCGGATCCCGTGCCGTGCGGTCTGACGTCGCGGCCGCCCACCGTCCGCAACGGATCTCACTGAAACGGGCGGTGCCGCCGGTACGGCCGAGAGATCTCAACCCTTACCGGGATCAGGCCGCGACGAGCTCCTGCTCGCGGTCCGGCGTCTTGACGTTGGGCTTCTTGTTCGGCAGCGAGAGCCGGAAGACCTTGTGCCACGCGGAGAACACCTGCTTGGGCAGCGGCCCGGTGACGTACTCCAGCTCGTATTTCTCGAACAGTGCGCGCACCTTCACCGCGACCTCGGCGTACCGGTTGCTCGGCAGGTCCGGGAACAGGTGGTGCTCGATCTGGTGCGAGAGGTTGCCGGTCATGAAGTGCATGGCCCTGCTGCCGCTGATGTTCGCCGAACCCATCATCTGGCGCAGGTACCACTGGCCGCGCGTCTCGCCCTTGATCGACCGGCGCTCGAAGACCTGCACGCCCTCGGGGAAGTGCCCGCACATGATCACCGAGTGGGTCCACAGGTTGCGGACGAGGTTCGCGGTGAACGTGGCGGCGAGTGTGGGGAGGAACGACGGACCCGACAGCAGCGGGTGGATCACGTAGTCCTTGAGCACCTGCTTGCGGATCTTGCGGCCCACGGCCTTGGCCCGTGCGCGGAACTCCGGGTTCTTGCGGCGGCGCTTGTTCAGGTTCTTGCCGAGCTCCAGGTCGTACGCTGCGATGCCGTACTCGAAGAAGCAGGCGTTGATGAAGTTCCACAGCGGCTGGCCGAGGTGGAACGGGTGCCACCTCTGGTCCTCGTCGACGCGCATGATGCCGTAGCCGAGGTCGTTGTCCTTGCCGATCACGTTGGTGTAGGTGTGGTGCAGCTCGTTGTGCGAGTGCTTCCACTGGTCGGCCGGCGAGACGTGGTCCCACTCCCAGGTGGTGGAGTGGATCTTCGGGTCCCGCATCCAGTCCCACTGGCCGTGCAGGATGTTGTGGCCGATCTCCATGTTGTCCATGATCTTGGCCACGGACAGCCCGGCGGTGCCGATCAGCCACGCGGGCGGGAAGATCGAGAACAGCAGCACGCCCCTGCTGACCAGCTCGAGCTTGCGCTGCGCCGAGATGACCTTGCGGATGTAGGCGGCGTCTTTCTCGCCGCGGTCGGCGATCACCTCGTCGCGGATCGCGTCCAGCTCGCGGCCCAGTTCCTCGATCTGCTCCGCGCTCAGGTGGGCGGTGGGGTCGATTGCGGTCAAGGTGTTCCTACCGTTCGATGTCGCAGGGGCCCGCGGCGGCGGACACGCAGGTTTGGATGAGGACGCCCGGTTCGGCCTCGGTGATGTCGCCGGTGCGCAGGTCGCGGACAGCGCCCGCCTTCAGCGGCGTGACGCAGCCGAAGCAGATGCCCATGCGGCACCCGGAGGGCATGAGCACGCCGGCCTCCTCGCCGACGTCCAGCAAGGGCGTTGCGCCATCCGCGTCGACGGTCTTGCCGGTGGCGCTGAACGTGACCTCGCCCCCGTCGCCGGCGACGACGATGCTGGGGCGGAAGCGTTCGGTGTGAAGGCGCTCCTGGAGGCCGTGCTCCATCCAGTGCTCCTCGGCGGCGTCGAGCAGGCCCGCGGGCCCGCAGGCCCAGGTCTCGCGCTCGGCCCAGTCGGGCACGAGTTCGTCGAGACGGGCGATGTCGAGCATGCCGTCTGTGTCGGTGTGCACCTCGGTGAGCTGCAGCTTCTTGTCCGCGGCCAGATTATGCAGTTCGTTGCGGAAGATCACGTCGTGCGGCTGGGGCGCACAGTGGACCATGACGACGTCGTCGAGTTCAGTGGCGCGCAGCATGCCCATGACGGGCGTGATGCCGCTGCCGGCCGTCAGGTAGAGCACCTTGGCGGGCTTGGCCTGCGGCAGCACGAAGTCACCGGTCGCCTGGTCGAGCTGGATCAGCGTGCCCGGTTTCGCCCTGCGGACCAGGTGGTTGCTGACCTTGCCGTCCGGGATCGCCTTCACGGTGATCGTGACGCGGCCGTCCTTGCGGCTGGGCGGCGAGGTGAGCGAGTAGGCACGCCACAGGCGCACCCCGTCGACGTCGACTCCTATCCGCACGTACTGCCCGGCCGTGTGGCCGCGCCAACCTTTTCCCGGTCTGATCACGATGGTCGCGGCGTCACCCGTCTCGGGGTGCACGGCCTCGATGCGCCCCCGCAGGTCCGCGCCGGCGCGCAGCGGGCTGATCAGGTCGAGGTAGTCAGACGGCAGCAGCGGCGTCGTGACCATCTCCAGTAGCTTCTGCGCCCTGCTGCGCAGGGCTGTACTCGTCATGGCTCCAGCTTGCTGCGCCTCAAGGCGTAAAGTCCTGACCACAGGACGTAAATCTGGCTGGCAGAATTGTTCGCAGGGAATAGAAACGTGAGCCATGCAATCCAGAGGGCCAGCGAACTGGCCCTGGACGAGACGACGGTCACCGCACTGCGGGCCGCGCTGAAGACCACCGCCGACGAGGTTGTCCAGGCGATCATCGACGAGGTCCCTCCCTACGCCAACGCCCTCTCGGGCCACATGGGCGCCACCATCCGCCGAGCCGTCCGCACCGCCCTGGGACACTACCTGGACCTCGCGAGCGGGAAGGCCACGGGCGGCGATGGCGGCGACGCGGCCTACGAACTGGGCCGCGGCGAGGTCCGCGACGGCCGTTCGATGGACGCCCTGCTCGGCGCCTACCGCGTCGGTGCCCGCGTGGCCTGGCGATGCCTCGCGGCCGGCGCCGTACCCGCAGGTCTGCCCGCCGCCGAGGTCGCCAAGTTCGCCGAGCTGACCTTCGCCTACATCGACGAGCTCTCCGCCGCGAGCGCCGCAGGCCACGCCGACGAACTGGCCGCCCGGGGCAGGGACCACGAGCGCCACCTGGAACACCTGGCCCGCGACCTCCTCGCCGGTGCGAGCCCGGACGTGCTGCTGGTCTCCGCTCAACGGGCCGGATGGCAGCCGCCGGTTTCGCTGACCGCGGTCCTGCTGCCCGCCGCCCAGGCCCGGCCTGCCTACCGCACGCTCGACCCGAGCACCCTCCTCCTCGATGATCTGCAGGACACCACCGGTGTCCTGCTCGTCCCCGATGCCGACCGATCACATCTCTTGCGGCAGCTGACCGACCGCGCCGCAGTGGTCGGCCCGGCCCGGCCATGGACTCGTGCGTCCGCCTCGTACGCACGAGCCGTACGCGCGCGCTCCCTCTGCTCTGACATTCGCGACACTGAGGACCACCTGCCCGAGCTGGTGCTGAGCGCCGACGCGGACGCGTTCGCAGACCTGCGTGCCCGAGCCCTCGCACCGTTGCGGACCTTGCCTGCCGCGACCGCACGGCGGCTGGAGGAAACGTTGCGGGCGTGGCTGCTGCACCAGGGCAGGCGGGACGAGGTGGCAGCGGCGTTGTTCGTCCATCCCCAGACAGTCCGGTACCGGATGTCGCAGCTGCGGGAGCTGTTTCCGGATCTCGCATCGCCACACCAGGTCCTTGAACTGACGCTGGCGCTCGGTCTTCGGGTCAGCTGACGCGTACTTCGACCGTCCACGACTGCGTCCGCTAGCGGTCCAATATCGTGCCTCGTTCTCGATGCCGTCAGCTGGCTCATGCGGCCCGGGGGAAGAGCGGTATTGGCCAGCTGAGACCCGGGGGGTGATGTGCAGACCAGACAAGGCCTCGAGAAGTCCGTCGGGGGCACGAGCCGACCCACGGGCGCGCGGCGGGCTGCAGCCGGGTGACCGGCGGCGCGGCCGGGCCGGGTCACCAGGGGCGGGGGCCGGGCCGCTCGCGCGGAGGACCGCCGTGGTTCTGCGACGGCCCCTGTGCCTCCCTTCCGACAGGTCAAACGGACGACCGACCGGGCCGGCCTGGCACACCGCCCGAGGGATGATGGGGATGGAATAACGGACGTGAGGTCAGGAGCTTCCATGGCGGTTCACCGACCCCGTGAGGACGCGGAGTTCAATTTCATCCTCGGGATGAGCGAAGTTCCGGTCCTCGCATACTTCACCGGGACATGGCCCAAGGCAATCGAGCCCTGCCGGGTGATGGACCTCGTCGTGGGCGGTATCGCCGACGACTACGCGGGCCGCCTGACGGCCGTCCGCGCCGACATCACGCGTTGTCCGGCCGCAACCGAGCGATACGGGATCACCGGCGCCCCGTCCTACGTGCTGCTGAAAGAGGGAGAGGCGGTGGCGCACGGCACGGGCCCTATGACCATCGCCGAGGTACGGAAGTTCCTGGACGGCCACCTCTGAACGACCGCTGCGGCACCTGGCCGCGACGCCCGTCACGTCTCGTCTGTCGGAGCTGCGCCGCCTGAGACACCTTGGGGCTGAGGCACCCCCACAGGTCCCACAACGCCGTCCAGCCCGGTGTCCGACGGCAGCTGCACAAGGGCAGCCGCCCGGCTCCCGGGAAACGATGCCGTGATGTCTGTTTCCCTGCCGGGAGCGCAGCAGCGCAGGTCGAATGGGAGCAACTGCCAGCCGCTGCCCCTGGCTCCGGGCATCGTGAACTGCCAGAGCAGAACCTGGGCAATGTGGTACCAGCGGAAACACCGGCGGAAGGGCCTGGCCGGGGGAGTGCGGCAACGTCGGGTGTCGTGCGCGTCAGCGGTTGTCGTCGAGTCCCTGGCGCCTCTGGGGCTGGTCGTCCTTGTGATGGCCCTGGTCCACGGGATGGATCAACATTGGATCGAACTTCAGTCCGTCGCTGGATTGGAAGTGGCAGGGGCGGCGCGGCACTATCCGGGTGCCGGGCGGGTCGTCCGGCCATGCGGGTGCAGGCGGGTGGTCGGCTGACAAAGCCACCCCATCAACGGGAAGGTCGGACCCGTAAGGCATTGCGTGCTGACGTGCGCAAAGAAACCGCACTCCTTCTAGGCCGTGGCCTACGGCAGAAAGCGGTGAGTAATGCCCGCCCACCCCTCTCCCCAAAATGCGTCAAGGAACGCCATTGACGTTCTCATTGTTGGTGCCGGCCCGACCGGCCTCGCCCTCGCGGTCGACCTTGTCCGGCGTGGCGTACGCACCCTCGTCGTCGAGGCGGCCGACCGGCCGTTCAGCGGCTCACGCGGTCTGAGCCTGCAGCCGCGCACCCAGGAGGTCCTGGACGACATCGGTGTCATGGACGCGCTACGGGAGGCCGGTAGGCCCCTTCCGCCCATGCAGACCTGGCGCAACGGCCGCCGAGACGGCGAATGGCGGTTGGTGGAACGCGACCCGCAGGCGCCCGTGACGCGGTATCCGGTGCAGTGGCTGGTGCCGCAATGGCGGACGCAGCAAATCCTGCAGGACCGGCTCCTGGCCTTGGGCGGGGCGGTGGAATACGGCACCCGGCTGACGGCCCTGCATCAAACCGACCAACTGGTGCAGGCCGAGCTGACACAGAGCGACGGCAGCCGCCGTACCCTGAACATGCCCTACCTGATCGGCGCCGACGGTGGACGCAGCACCGTCCGCGAGGCGCTGGGCATCAAGATGAAGGCCGAGGGCGGCGCACTGCACGCCGCGGTGGTCGCGGACGTCCGCGTCGACGGTCTGGACCGCGACCACTGGCACACGTGGCCGGACGGGCCGGGCGGTGAACTACTCCTTTGCCCGCTGCCCGGAACCGACCAGTTTCAGCTCACCACCCCGGTCGGCGACGAGGAGGGCGACCCCTGCCCGCAACGGATCCGGGAACTGATCGCCACCCGCACCCACCTGCCCCCAGCGGCCGTCACCGACGTCCAGTGGACCTCCTCCTACAAGCCCCGCACAGCACTGGCCGAACGCTTCCGCGACAAACGGGTCTTCATCGCGGGCGACGCCGCGCACGTCCACCCGCCCGGCGGCGGCCAAGGCCTGAACATCGGCGTCCACGACGCCTACAACCTGGGCTGGAAACTGGGCCAGGTCCTGCACCACCACGCTCCAGACACGTTGCTGGACAGCTATGACGCCGAACGCCGCCCTGCCGCCCACGACGTCCTTGACATCAGCGCCCAGCTCTACCGCCTCGGCCGCAAACCCGACGGAAGCCGCGTGCGCGCCCGCCACCGAGGGCGCCTCACCCTCCTGCCGGTCCACTACCGCGACAGTCCCCTGAGCACCGAAGCCCGCGAACAGCTCACACCCGCGGCCCTCCAAGCTGGTGACCGCGCCCCCGACCTCACATTCACCCCGGCGGACGCAGCCGCCCATGACACCCCACGACAGCTCTTCGAACTGCTCGCCGGCCCCCACTTCACCCTGCTCGCAGTGGACAGCGCACCGCCCCCCGTACCGCCGGCTGTCCGTACCCTGCAGGTGACCGGCGGCGCCCTGGCGCAGGCCCTCGGCACGGGTTTGTTCCTGATCCGCCCCGACGGTCACATCGGCCTGGCTACACAGGACCCGGCACACCTGGAGCGCTACTACACCAAAGTCGGCCTCGCCGTCTGCTGAGCGGTCCCGGCGGCCCAGGAGCGCTGCACCCGTCCGGCCGGTCATCGAATGAACCTTGCATAGTCGACGCGAGCGGCGACGGTTACGTGAGGTGGAAGGAGGTGGAAGAGCACGAGGCGGCTGACGCGGGACCGGTTCGTTCGCAACCTTCTCACCCGCGTTCTGGCGAACGGTGATGTGGACCGATACCAATAGCTGTGCCTCGAGCCATCTTTTTTGCGGTGTTCTTCCGAGCCCAGGCCGAGGGGAAGCCAACAGTATCCGTCCGTCGTGCGGCTCTGAGAGTCGCCAGGACGAAGTCAGTCCGCCTGTGTGACTGGCGGCGCGGGTGAGAGTGTTCGTTCACTGGCCGACGCAAAGGGTGCGATCGCAAGCAGGTGACCTGCCGAAGGAACCGTCAGGTGGCCTGTTCACCGAGCCGGGGGATCACGGGCTGGGACGTTAGCGCGGCGGGTTCACCACCAAGCTGCACCTGGACGTCGAGCAGGCCAGAAACCAATGTCGATCGTGGTGACGGCCGGGCCGCGCGGGGGCGCACGGCAGTTCGAGCCCGTGTCGGAGAAGATCCGGCACGCCCCGCACCGGGCCGGTCGGCCACGCGTCCGCCCCGATCGTGTGGGGCGAACAAGGCGCACGCCTCCCGCAGGAAGCGCGTGTACCTGCGCCGCCGCGGGATCGGCGGCACATCCCGGACGGGGCCCACCAGGCGCGCAACCGCCAGAGACCAGGCTCCCGTCGCGGCCGACCGCCGCGTTTCGACGTGGTCGATCACCGAGAGCGTCACGTTGTGGGGCGGGACGCACCACCTCTGTCGGCGGAACCACCCGCCGGAACAACACCCACAACTCGTCCGGCACCAGCCGCTCAACCAGATCCGTCATGCACTACTCAACGAGATCACGCCATGAGAAACGACGTCCAAAGTTCAGCCCTAGCGGCATCGTGTCGGCTGGCCCGATATGACAGGCGACCGCCGTGTATCAGCATCACGCCTCCGGTCAGCTTCACCGGTTCTCCACATCCTCATGGTCCCCGCCCATCGAAGCTCGGGTACGCCGCCCGGCCAGGGCCCCTATCCGGCCGCATCCTTCGAGTCGTCGACAGGCGAGGCGGACGGCCTCGCGCGCACCCCCTTCTCTATGGGGTCGCTGCTCGTAGCAGACTTGCTCACCGCGAGGGCAGTAGCTGCTCCTGACGACCGGCCCTGCGTCATATCGACAAACCACCAGGTACCCGCCAACACACACGACCACAACAATCCATTCGCCACCGCTTCCGGCCAGGGTGCCTGTTCCGCCCGCCGTTCGACGGCAGCCAGCGACACCCAGCCGATGAGCAGTACGCACGCCACCCGTACACGTCGATGCTTGAGCATGCCTGCCCGCTTACCCGAGACTGTAGCGATCACACCGTCCCGCGTCCGTGCCCGGGCAGACATAGGACGTTTCTGTTGGTGCTGTGGTCCACCTGCAGAGGTCTGCGTTGCAGCACCTGCGGTCCTGACCTTCGTCCTCCCCGCGGGACTCGCATCGATGAAGCGTGTCCAGATCGGAAACTGAGGGCAGAGGGTGGGAGCTTCAGATGCAGGAGCACCAACACCGCGATGGGTGCCGCCTGCTACCCGCGGTGCCTCATCACCGATCTGCTGGCTCAAGCTCCCCGTTGCCGCGGTGGCGTGACGTGTCCATGGTTTAGCGCATACATCGGTCCCTGCTATCGGGGCACTTGCATCTGCATGCTGCGAAACCGCACGATGGTCATGATCACCGCGCAGGGACGGTTGCCCGGACTGCAGGCTGGCGCCTCACGGGGGCGGGGGGAGGGCAGGCACCGGCGCTCTGGACGGCGCTGGGGCAGGTGGCACCGCAGGCTGCTGGCCTATCGCGACATCGAACTGCTGCAGTCTGCCGCCCACGAGGGTGCGGACGAGGACTGCCTGCTGTTGGTGCACATCCGCAAGGTGGTCGGGCGGGTGAGCTATCAGGCGTGTGATGAGTGTGCCGAGGGCGTGATCACCAACGTGGTCCTGGACGAACCGTTCCGGGACAGCGGGCTGGGCACCAGGGCGCTGTCGCATCTGCGCTCCCGGCATCCGGGTGTCACCTGGCGCACCACGCTCGACCAACGCCTGACCCGGGATCTGCTGCGCCGGATGCGTATCCCCAAGGCAGCCGGTGGCGGGCATTGCTCCCATGTGCGGCCGTCTGTCGCTGCCCATGCCAGCAGCTGAGCCGGGTCGGCGTGCTTTGCAGCGAAGTAGAAGCCGGGCCTGGCACCAGGCTGGCGCGGTCGGTCCGTGGTGGCGGCGGAAGGTGAAGAGCCCGTGGCGGTTTGTGCGCCGGGTGGTGCGGGGGCCGGGTGAGGAGCGGGACGGGCTGCTGATGCAAGTCAAGGGAGCCGCCGCCGTCACAGCTGCCTGGTGCGTGGGCTCGTGGCAGTTGCCGTCCACGGTCACGGCCTTCGCTGCATTCACCGCACTGCTGGCCCAGCAGTCCACGGTCTACCGGTCGATGTGGGACTCGGCACAGTACCTGGGGGCGACGGCGCTCGGGATAGCGGTAGCGGCGGCGTTCGGAAGCACCGCCGGTGTCCACGTCTGGAGCGTGGGGGTCCTGACATTCATCGCTCTGATGGGACCGCGACTCCGCCTTCTGGGAGGGCAGGGCAGGGCGCTCAGGTCCCTGTGGTGGCCCTCTTCGCGTTCGCAGGCGGGGGCGGAGAGTTCGACTGCATCGGACATCTGGTGGCGGCTGCCGCCATCGGTGGGTGCTGCGGGCTCGCCGCCCACTTCGCGGTCGCTCCCTCGCCGCACACGGACACGGCCCAGCACATGGTCGAGGACGTTATCGCTCGCGCCCACACCTTCTGCGGACACTGGCCCGTACAGCGGGAGAGTAAACCGCCGAGGAGAACGCTCACGAGGACTGCGGGCACCACTGTGAGGAGTGGACAGCCCAAGCGGTGCGCGTTCGCCGGGCAGTGGACAGGGAGCAGGGGAACAGCAGACTCAACCCCCGCCGCCATGGGGACGCACAGAGATGGAGGAGTACCAATGAAAGGCTTCCGCAGTTTCATCCTGCGCGGCAACGTGGTCGACTTGGCCGTCGGCATCGTCATCGGCGCAGCCTTCACGGCCGTGGTGAACGGCTTCGTCCGGGCATTCTTGACCCCGCTGGTCGGACTGGCGACCGGGGTCACCGGCGACGTCAGCCGAAAGACCTTCACGGCCGGCAACACCGACTTCCCCTACGGTGCGTTCGTCAACGCCACGATCAGCTTCCTCCTCGTCGCCGCCGCCTTGTACTTCCTCGTGGTCCTGCCGGTGAACAAGCTGCACGAGCGCTTCGCACCCAACCACGACGTCCAGGCACCCAAACGAGAATGCCCCGAATGCCTCAGCCCCGTGCCCACCGAGGCGCGCCGCTGCGCTTCCTGTACCAGCCCTCTGCCAGTCCTCCCCACACAGACCGCAGCAACGGGCACCGAACGGGCCCGCCACGACCAGTGAGCGACACAGACGTTGCCTCCGTCGTGCCCGCCCGGGCCGCCCGTCAGCCGATTCGGTGAGGAGCCCGGTGCCCCCATGGCGGACTTACAGCCAGCCGTTGCGGCGGAAGAGGTGGCGGAGCAGGGCGCACGCGCTGACCATGGCCGCGATCGCGAGGGGGTAGCCGTAGGTCCATTCCAGCTCGGGCATGTGGGCGAAGTTCATGCCGTAGAGGCCGGCGATGAGGGTGGGCAGGGCGAAGATGGCGGCCCAGGCGGAGATGGTGCGCATGTCGTCGTTCTGCCACGTCCCCACCCGCGCCAGGTGGGCGTCCAGGACGGAGTTGAGCAGCTCGTCCAGGGACCGGACCTCGGTGTCGGTGCGGTGTACGTGGTCAGCGACGTCCCGGAAGTACGCCATGGCCTCCTCGGGCCAGCCCGAGCGTGGGCCGGCGAAATCCTGGACGACCGGCACCAGGGGCTGCACAGCGTCCCGGAACTCCAACACCTCCCGTTTGAGGGTGTACACCTCTTCGATCACGTCCTCGCGCACCGAGGAGAAGACCCGGCGCTCCAGGTCGGTCAGATCCCTGCGTACCTCGTCGGCGATGGCGGTGTAGGTGTCCACGGTCACGTCCAGGACGGCATGCAGCACCGCCACCGGGCCCAATGCCAGCATGGCGGGGTCGCGATCGAGTCGGCGAGCGGCTTCGGATGCGGGGTCTGCCTTCCCGTGGCGGACGGTGAGGACGAAGTTTGGGCCGAGGAAGATCATGACCTCGCCGGATTCGACCTGCGAGCTCTCTTCGACGTACCACAGCGTCTTCAGCGAAACCGAAAGCACATCGCCGAAGCGCTCACGCTTGGGCCGCTGGTGCGCCTGAACCGCGTCTTCCACCGCCAAGGGATGCAGGCCCAGCTCACCGGCCAGCGCCTCCACCTCCGGCGCCGAAGGATCAGCCATGCGGATCCAGCAGAACGTCCCCTCCGGCGCGTCGCGCAGCCGCTTCAACGCGCCCTCGCTGCTCTCCACCACTTCCGCCGCCTGAGGACTGCCATCACTTCGATACATCACACACTCCATGCCGATACATCTGCGCATCGCGTCACGATTCATGCCCCCCACCTCGACGAAGAGCACCGGCAAGATCAGCCCGCACCCACAGAGCCCAGAGACGGCCACAGCCCCGCCCTCGTCCCCGCCCCCCTGGCCGGGGCTGTCACCGAGGCGGGTACCGCTGGAAGAACCGGTAACCTCTTCGAGCGGTAGTCCCAGCGGACCGGGGACTACGCAGCCGTTGTCCTCACGGCCCACGAGATTGGCTGTTTACGTGGTCGCTGAGCTTCCGGCCCCGTAACGGCGGAAGGGCCTGGCCCACTCCCCACCCAGCGGAGAAGTGGAATGGGCTTGTCGCCGACTGCCTGGCCGTGGCCTGGGTGACAACCGCCACAGTAGTTGCCTGCGCCGGGCGATTGCGAAGAGGCTGCTACCACGCTCGACGCAATTAGCGATGCCCCCGGTAGACCTGAATCCCACGGCGCACCCGCGGAGCGGCGACAAGCTCTGACCGTCGGCTTCCCGGGCATCCCAGCGCGGTACGGCCGGGTGCACCTTTCGCTTGCACGGAAACCTACTGGAAGCGCCCACCTTCTGCAGTCATCCCGGGCCTGTGAGCCCCGCCGACCGACGCGGCGGGGTTCAACACTGAACAGGTCGCCTTAGCGGGGTTCCGGGCAAGCGCCCTATGCAAGCGATGCGCATCCGGGCTGCGTGAGCGTCGTGACGAAGAGCGCAAGCGGGCCGCCGCAGCCGGATGGATCACAAGCCGGGCTTCACCGACCGGCGCCTGGCCATCGTGGCCCGCCTGCGTCTGCAGCAGTCGGCCGCGGCACTGGCGAAGCTGTACGGCGTGACCCGCCAAGCGTCATCCGCCCGCTGCCGGCCTGTGCGGCCTCGCCGTGCCCGAGGGCCCCGCATCGGCCCGCACTCCTGGCCGATGTTGAACACGCTCCAGCCCCTGCACCAGCTCCTCGAGCACGTCAGCGAAGAGGTCCAACCTGGTCTCTCCCCGGCCGCCACCCTCTGGCTGCACCGCTGCGGGTCTGGGCAGGCGTGCGGGGGAGTCGGCACCACGTGAACTGCGCACTACGGGGGAGATGTTCTTCGGTGGAATCACCCCCAGCAAACGACCCGGGACCTGTCCTCGTATGCCCGGTGACCGGGTGACCTACCCGCGGCCGGGAGCCCCGCTTTGACCCGCAGGCATACAGCAGCTTGATCACCCAGCCATAAAAGCAGCCATCCCCGTCCTTCAGGGCGGGGAGGACGTCAATTCTGCGTTCAGGCGGAGTCGGGCAGTCCGGCCGGCAGTGCGTCGTTTTCCTGCTCGACGACGGGCTCGCCGGAGGAAGGGAGCAGTTGCGGAATGCCGTCGATGATCGGATAGCGGCGGTGCAGGCGCGGGTTGTAGAGAGCGCCCCCGGTCTCGTCGAGGATCAGCGGGCCCTTGTCGAGCGGGCAGGCGAGGATCTTCAGCAGCGGGCTGTCAGGCTTCATGGCAGGGTTCCTTCGGATGTGGGGGAGGCCGCGTCGTGTCGCGGCAGGGTGAGCAGGACCGTAAGGGCCAACGCGGTGCCGCCGATGCGCAGCAACAGCCGCAGCGGGTCTTCGGGCAGCGGCTCACTGAACGCGATCGTGCCGCTGACGATGGTGAACACGCAGGTGACGGTCGAGCACACCGGGACGATGAGTGACGCTCGGCAGCGCTGCAGGGCGGTCTGCGAGAGCACCAGTCCGCTGCTCCCCGTCAACAGCAGAAGGTACGGGTAGGGGGAGGCGAGCAGGGCCGGTACGGAGACTTGGAGGTGCGAGGTGCCCAGGTGCCCGGAGATGCCTTTGATGGCGAGCGAGCTGACCCCGTACAGCAGGCCGACCGCCACCGCGTAGGCCACTCCGGTGGTCGGCTGCCGGTGACGTCGGCGGGCTCGCCGTTCCGCGGCCGCGTACAGGAGCAGTCCGGCCGTGATTGTCGGCAGGCACAGTGCCAGCAGGATGCCCGCGGGCGCGCTGTGGCTGATCTCCTCGCTGCTCCCGTACAGCGAGGACACGACCATGACCAGGGCCAGGCCGATGACGGCCACCGCACGTCGCTCACGGCCGGAAGGTCGCTCACCGAGCACCACCGACGAGAGCACCAGCAGGAGGACCAGCCCGGACAGGAACAGACCCTGGGCGGCGGCGATCGGAAGTGTGCGGTAGACGGCCAGTTGAGCGGCGAACCCCAGGGCGAGCGCCGTGGCGCCGCAGATCCACAAGGGCCTGCCCGCCAGCAGGAGCAGGGCCCGGCCCGGCTGTGCGGCACTGAGCGGCGGCATGCCGGCCAAAGCCCGCTTCTCCAGGACGAAGCCGGTGCTGTACAGCACGTTCGCCACCAGTGCGGCGGCCACTCCCCACACCACGGGCTACACCTTCCTCGCGTGCACCAGGAGGATGGAGGCGAGGGACGGCAGGCGGCAGGCCAAGCGGTCCAGCGGGCGGAGTGGGCGCGGCACTCCGTGGAACGGCGCACCGGCGACCGTCACCACCTCGAACCCGCACGCCGCCACGAACTCGCGCAGCGCGCGTGCCGTGTACAGGCGCAGATGGCCGACCACCTGGCTGCCCGGCCTGCCGTGGATGTGGCGCAGACTCACTTCGGAGAACACCGGCTGGACTCCGGCGAGCAGCAGTCCGCGGTTGTACCAGGCGGCGAGGTTGGGCGTGGAGAGCATCAGATGTCCCCCGGGCCGCAGCACCCGGTGCAGTTCGTCGAGTGCGCTGTCGGGGTCGACGAGGTGCTCGACGACCTCGCTGAAGAGCACGGCGTCGGCGCTGCCGGAGGCGAACGGCAGCCCACCACCGGTCAACTCGCCGCGGACGACATGGCTCAGGCGCGGCGCCGCCCGGCGCAGCGCGCCCTGTGACCAGTCGACTCCCACGATGCGGTGCCCGTTCAGTTCGCGGGCGGCGGTCGCGGCCGCCGAACCGTCGCCGCAGCCCACGTCGAGCACGGTCGCAGCCGGGTGGCCGGGCCCTGCGGGCCCGAGCGCGTCGGCCAGCATCCGGGCCTGGCGCAGACTACGAGCTTCGCCGGAGGCGACGGGGACGGCGGGGTCCTCGTAGAAGTCCCGCAGCCCGGGAACGGGCCGGGTCGGCGAAGGTATGACCGCCTCCGGCGACTTCATGGCGGCGGAGCAGTGGGGTGAGCGGGTCATGACGGCCTCGCATGGTTCTGCCGGGCGGAGCGGTCTCCACTTGGTGTCGGGTCCGGACACGGCGCGTCGCGGTCGTGCGGCCCGACGGGTCGGCGGGCCTTCCCTCGAGCTCCGGGCGCCTCCGCGTGCGCAGTGGTGGTATCCGGAGTGGTGACGTCCGCCTCCGGTGCGTCGGTTTCCGGTCCACAATCCCCAGCGTTCGATCCGGGCCGGGTGACCCGTGACGTTGCCGAAAGCGCCTGCTCGAACAGGCCGGTCAAGTACGCACCCGATGCGTCACCGAGCAGCGCCCGCGACCAGCGCAGGGTCACATGCAGTCGCCCGCCGGTGGAAGCCGCCGCCACACTCAGCCCGCGCGGCATCCGCGCGGGTGCGGAGAACCACACGGCCTTCGCCCGGCCGGCGTCACCGAAGTCCAGCGCGTACGGAATGCGCCCGATATTGGTCACCAGCACCGTCGATGTCCAGGGCGCCGCCGCCCGCCGCGCGCCACGGGTGAGGGTGCCCCGGAGCCCGACCGGCAGCAGCGGCGCCGTCAACAGGCTCGTCCCGGGCCCCAGCGGTGCGCCGTGGGCCGACTTGAGCGCGCGGGTGCGCCGAGCGGTGGTGCGCAGCAACCGGGTCACGGCCGCCAGGTCCGGCCGCTCACCGAGCAGCAGGTCCGAGTCGCGCGGGTCCTCGGAGGTCATAGGCACCTCGACGAGCCGGGTTCCGTTCCCCATGGGCATCCCTCTGCCGCGCGGGCGGTCGTCGACGGGCATGGTGATCCGCACCGGACCGGCCGGACGGCCCTGCGAGACGTTCCAGCGGCCCACCATCAGTGTCGCGGCGACCAGCAGTTGGTCGTTGACGGTCCACGGTGCGAGCCCGCCCGTTCCACCCACACGCGGCGGAATAGGCAGTTCCACCTGGAGCATGCCGTTGCCGACGGCGCGGGCCCGTACCGGCTCGGGGCGGGAGTCCGGGGCGATTCGCACGGGCCGCGCGCACACCACGCGGCCCGTGCCGCCCGTCGGGGCCGGCCCGGAGGGGGCCGGCCGAACCGGCCCGGGGACGGGGAGAGCGGCCGAATCGCCGTACTGTTCCGCGGTCGTGGCGAGCAGCCGCAGCCCGGACCCTGCGTCGAGGGCCGTGTGATGCATCGTCAGCAGCAGCACGGTCCGGGGCGCCCTCGGCAAACTTGCCCCTGGCAAGCCCGCCTCCGGCAGCTCACCGGCGGCCTTCACCCCGCCCACCTCGATGACTTCCAGGCGCATCGGCGGCGACAGGGCCAGTGAAGGGCATTCCGTCAGGGCCCGCGCGCGGGCGCGGCCCAACGCGTCGGGGCCCGGCCGCGCGAAACGTACCGGGTCGCGGTCCGGTTCGCCGGTCAGCTCCCACACGAAGGATTGCCGGTGCCGGCGGCCGGGCACTTCCCGCATCAGCACGCGGGGGTGCATCAGCAGCGCCCGCCGGAACGCGGTCCGCAACCGTGCCGGGTCCAGCCGGCCGGGCAGATGGACCTCGATGTGCACGGTGTCCGGCTCGTCGTCACTGACGCAGTGCCGCGACACCTCATCGGTGGCCGGAAAGGGAAGCCGGACCCTGCCGGAAGAGGTTGCGGCCCCCCTCCCGGCGGCGCTCCACGACGAGGTCATGACGGGCCACCGCGTCCTGGATCCTGGGGGAGCGGATCAGTCCGGTCCCCGGCGCTCGTGCTTCCCTGCCGGGCCGTGACCACCGGTCCGGCTACGGCCGCGTCGCCGTAGCCGTCGCTTTCCGGCGCGTCGCCGCCCTCGTCTTTCCGAACGGCCGCCGCGGACGCCGGGCTTACCGCCGTCACCAAGGCGGCGGACAGGGCCACCAGCGCCAGCACCTGGGCGAAGGCGCTGAACGCGCCTTGTCCGTCGGCGGCGGGCTCCCCGGCGCCGATGGCCGCGACGATGCCCGCTGCGCCCATCGCCACTGCGGCGGTCGGCACCAGGACGGCCGGCCGGAACCGGGCCGCCACGGCGAGGACGTGCACCACCAGGGCCAGCGGACCCGCCGCCACCGCGACGACGGCGGTCAGCGCCAGCGTCCCGAGCAGCATCCCGGGTGCCGCCGGTTCGGGCAGCTCCTCGTCGGCTGCGCCGGCGTTGCGCCTGCGGCCCACGAAGGCCAGTGCGGCCAGGGCGGCGAGTGCGATCACACCGCCGATCAGTGCGGCCCGGTACGGTCCGGAGGGCTCGAACTCCAGGTCCACGGTGCCGGACGCCCCGGCCGGGACCACCCAGGCCTGCTGCCAGCCGTCGAGCCGCACCGACTCCAGCTCTGTACCGTCCAGGGTGGCCTTCCAGCCGTCGTTGGCGTTCTCGTAGGTGTGCAGGTACGTGGCCTCGCCGGAGCCGGCCGACACCGAAACGGTCCGCCTGTCGTCGGTCCACCGGGTGACGGTGGCCTCGCGTTCCGCCGCTCCCGCGATCTTCTGCGGGGTGCCCTGGGTCAGCGTGACGTCGGTGATCGCCAGTGGGCCCGCGTCACCCGCCTCCACCTCCTGCTTTCCGGCCGGAAGATTCAGGGTGCCGTCCTTTTCGTCTCCTGCGCAGAGTGCGACGGTGACGGGACGCCGCTCGGTGAGGTCCCGTACCGCTCCGGATGCCTTCGTCTTGTGCAGGACACCGCCGACGGCAAGGTCCGGGCCCTCACCGCACGGCAGCGAGAAGCGCGCGGACGGCTTCGGAGGCGACACCCGCAGGTCGGCCAGCGCGGGTACGTGGACCTCACTGAGCCCGACCGGCAGCTGCAACTGCGCGTCCGCCACCGGATTGTGGACGGTGAGCGGGGCGACCCTGCTGACGGTGATGTCGAGCCGGTTCGTCTCGATCTCCGGGAAGCGCACCCGCCCGTTCTCGTCCACATCAGCTGTCGCGGCGCCGTGCGGCGAGCTGATCAGCACCTGCTCGGGCCGGGTGGACACCCCGCCCGCCGGCGCCAGGACGATCTCGTCGACCTTCTCCTTCTTGGGCCAGCTCAGGTGGACGACCGGTCGGTCGCCCGCGATCCAGGCGGTCGTCAGATCACCGTCGACCAGGTTGCGGGCGCTGAGCGACATGCCGTTGCGGCTGGTGGAGTCCGCGGATGCCGTCAGCCGGTTCTTCGATCCCGGGGCCGAACGGTCCAGCAGTGCGTCCAACGGGTCGCCTGGCACGGCGACGGCTCGCGCCGACACCTTGTACTCGCCCGCTTTCTGGGTGCTGAACTGCCGGTGCAGTCCCACCTCGGCCGATACGGGCGACAAGCCGCCCGCGTCGGTGCCGCGGTGCAGGGAGTACACGGTCGCCGCCGCGTCGGTGCGCTTCGCGTCGGCGGGCAGCGCCAGCATGCGCGTCACCTGAACGTCCGGGATCGACACCTCGGAGAAGCCGGCTCCGGTCAGGCCCGGCCGTGCCTGCTGCGCGGCAAGGATGGTGATCTTCATCCAGGAGGCCTCACCGGCGGGCGCCTTGACGGCCTGCGGCAGGCCGTTCGTCTGGAGCGGGCTTTCGGCCGAACCGCGGTCGGTCTCGATCCGCACCCGCGTGGGTGCGGCGCGCATGCTGTCGCCCGGCAGGGGCGTCAGCTGGATGGAGGCCGGGACGTCGGTGGGCCCGGAGAAGTCCACCTTGAGCCACTGGCCGGCCGGCTTGCCCGGGCTGCCCTCGGCCCACGCGGTGTCCGGGTTGCCGTCGAACGCGTTCACCGGGTCGTACTGCGGCAGGTGGAACAGCCAGTTGCCGCTGCTGGAGGCCGTCACGGACGTCGCGCCGCGCAGGTGGGCCGTCGTCTGGTGACCGGTGCCCTCCGACGGCAGGATCTGCCTCGGCTTCTCGCCCGGGTTCTGGAGGCTGCCGGAGTGATTGCGCTCGTCCGGGGTGTACGTGTACGAGGTGTTGTTGTTGACCAGTCCGAACCGGGTGTCGGCTCGGCGCAGCCCGTCCGCGACGGCCTTCACCGGTGCGGTGACGCCCTTGGGAAGACTGTCCCCGGCCAGCACGGCCGGCCGGTCGGCCATCGAGGGATCGGCCGACAGCTGGAGCAGCGCCTCGGGTCCGCCACTGACCACGGCGGTGTCGGCCGCGGCAGACACACCGACCCGGTCGGGACGCCTGTCGCGGTCCTGGGGCTGGTAGATCTCCACGGACTGGAGCCGCGGATACAGCCCCTGCACCTGGAGCGGGGTGTCGGCGGCGATGCGCCCGCCGGTCACGAGCGGGCCGAATCCGGCGACCTTCCTGTAGCCGGAGGACTCCAGGGTCCGTTTCACCGTCTGCGGCGGGACATAACCGATCTGGTCGGGGTCGAGGTCATTACGCACGACCACTTCGTGCATGCCGGCCCGTGCCAGGTACGCCTGAAGGCCCGGGACCTCGGTGCCGGTCAGCAGCGCCTGCTCGACGGCGTCCGTCGCGCGGCGTGAGCCGGGTGCGCCGAAGGGGACGAAGTCACGCTGTCCCCAGGGTGTTTCGGCCAGCACGTCAAACGGTTGGTCGATGGGGGAACCCCAGGTGTAGATGCCGTGCGCCGTCGCCGGTACGACCATGGCCCGGCTGTTCGGGGCGTTGTCCTTGAGCCAGCCGGCAGCCTTCTCCCAGTGGGTGGGCAGCTTGGTGAAGGCGCCCGGCTGGAGGATCGAGCCATTGAGGTACGGCAGGGCCAGCCCGGGGAGTACCAGCACCGCGACCGCCGCGGGCGCCCAGCGGCGGCCGGGGAGTGCGCGAGGACTTGTGCTCACCGAGAGCACAGCCGTCAGGTGGGCCAGTCCGAGGGCGAGCGCGAGGGCCAGCCCCGGCTGGAACTTGTAGATGTTGCGGAAGGGCTTCAGCGAACCGTTCAACCAGTCCTGCACGACACCGTGGAACGGACCGCCGAAGGCGCCGCCGTACCCGGCCAGCGTGATCAGGACGACGGCCAGGACGGTCAGCAGCAGCCAGCGGCGCTCCGGCAGGTCCCGGCGGGCCAGGCCCGCCAGCCCCATGGCCGCGGCGAACGCCGAACCAAGCACAGCGATGACGGAGGCCGCGACGGTCCAGCCGGCGGGCAGCCACGCCTCACCGAAGTGGAGGTACGCCACCCAGTTGCCGGCGCCGCGCAGCAACTCGGTCGCGGACATGGTGGCGGTGGTGGTGTCGGCCTGCTCGACGTACGGCATGAAGTTCTCGCCATGGATGGCGAACAGGAGCAGCGGCACCACCCACCACACGGTGGCCAGCACGACGCCCGGTATCCACCAGCCCAGCAGGGCGCGCCGACGCCGGCCGGCCGGGCGGCTGAGCAGGTACAGACCCACGGGCAGCAGCGAGGCCAGCGTCGAGGCGGCGTTCACGCCACCCATGAAGGGGATCAGCATGGCCGAACGCGCGGCGGCCGTACGCGGGCTCAGCGCCGCGGAGGTCAGCGGCAGCAGCACCCAGGGCAGCAAGGCACCGGGCAGCGCGGCGGCAGAGGTCGAGCCGATGACGATGGTGAAGGTGGGCCACAGCGCGTACACCACCGCACCGAGCACCCGGGTCGCGGGCGTGCCCACGCGCAGCCGTTCGGCGAGCCTGAGCGCACCCCAGAAGGCGGCTGTCACGATGATCGACAGCCAGAGACGCTCGGCCAGCCACACCGGCACCTGGAGCAGGTCCGTGAGCGCGTAGTAGGGGAGCGCGGGGAAGGCGTAGCCGATGTACTGGTTGGCTATGCCGCCGAGGCCCATGTTGCCGTTCCACAGCGAACCGAGGTCGCCGAGGAAGCGCCAGGGGTCGAGGGCGACACCGAGCTTGGTCTCGAATGTCATCTTCCCCGGTGACACCGCGAGGAAGCACACCAGCACGACGGCCCAGAAGCCGAACAGCAGGCGTCGTCCCCGCGGCGCCCGGGACGCCTCGGACGGCGTCGGGCCGGGCTGCGGCGCCCGGGTGGGCGCCTGGACCGTTGTGGTCATGACCGTTCCTCGCTTCGCTTGCTCATGGGCTTCGCCTGAGAATCAGCAGCAGATTCCAGGTGGCGATCTCGCGGAGTCCCGGCACCCGGGTGATCGTGCTCGCGAAGAATGGCCAGTAACGGGACCGCGCCGTGACGATCTGCACGTCGTCACGGCCGCGGACGTGCCGCAGGGTGGGACCGATGTGGACGGGAAACAGGTTTTCGCCGAGGGTGTGCTTGGCCTCGCGACCGGTGCGCCGTTCGTAGCGATCGCGGGCCCGGCCGGCCCCGAGGTAGTGCCACGGTGCTGTCTCGTGACCCCCCCAGGGGGAGAGCCAGTTGGTGAACGACAGGTAGATCAGTCCGCCGGGGCGGGTGACCCGCACCATCTCGCTGATGAAGGTCTGCGGGTCCGCCACGTGCTCCAGCACATTGGACGAGAAGCACACGTCCGCCGCGCCGTCGGCGAGCGGCAGCAGGTATCCGTCGGCGAGCACCGCGTCCTCGCACACCGTGCCCCGGGCGCTCAGCTCCCGCAGGTCGGGTTCGAAGAGGTAGCTCCGCGCGCCGCGGCGGCGGAACTCCTCGGTGAAGTGGCCGCTGCCGCCGCCGATGTCGACGACGATCTTGCCGGCCAGGTCGATGTGACGTGCCACCTGCGCGACCGAGTCACGGGCGAGCAGGGTGTAGCACCGCTCGGGGTCGCTCTGCTCGCGCATGAACGCCCGGAAGAGGGTGGCCGATCGCCGCAGCGACGGATCCTTGTACGCGCTTTCGGTGACCTCAGGAATGGCCGTTCACCTCCCGCGTCCCGGGGAGGAGGCGAGGGCTGCGGCCTCGGCGGCGACAGTCTGGAACTGACGGACCGTGGATCTCCAGCGGAAGCGCTTGGCGCGACGCGCGGCGGCACGCCCCATGGTTGCGCGTCGGTGGGCACTGAGGGACAGGGCGCACCACGCGGCCGCGAAGGAACTCTCGCCCCGTGCCAGTACCCCGGTCTTCCCGTCCTCGATGGAGTCGCACAGGCCCGGTATGTCGAAACCGACCGCGGGAGTGGCCCGGGCGGCGGCCTCGGTGACGACCAGCCCCCAGCCCTCGATGAGGGAGGGGTGCAAGAGCAGCCACGCCTCGCACATCAGCCGGTGCTTCTCGGCCTCCGACACTCGGCCGGCGAACGTCACACCGGGGCCGGCCATGGTTTCCAGCCGCTCGCGTTCGGGGCCGTCACCGACGATGACGAGCCGACCGCCGGTGACCGGGCGGACCCGCTCCCACAGCCGTAGGAGCAGATCGATGCGCTTGTACTCGACCAGTCGGCCGACGGCCAGGAACAGCGGTTCCTTCGCTTCGGGCAGGAGCGGGCCGGGGTCTTCGACGCCGTTGTTGACGATCCGGATGCGGTCCGCGGCCACGCCGATGCCGCGCAGCTCGGAGGCGGTCGACTCGGAGACGGCGACCATCAGGTTGTCGCGGTGCGTGCCTGCCAGCGCCCAGTGCTCGAGCCTGCGGCCGAGCCGGGCCGCAGGGCCCGGGTAGCGCATCTGCCAAAGGTCGGTATGCACATGGTTGACCAGGCACAACGTCGGTCCGCGGTGCCACAGCGGCGCCAGGTACGGCATGCCGTTGCACACCTCGACCAGCAGGTCGCATTCGCCGACCTCGCGGGCGAAGGTCTTCCTGGCGCGCAGGAAGTGACCCGCGTCGCCGCCTGCGGAGATCACTCGGTAGTCGCGTTCTGTGGCCGGGCCGCCACACAGCAGCGTGACTTCGTGGCCGTCGGCGGTCAGACCGCCGGCTATCCGGTCGATGAGCAGTTCCGAGCCGCCGGCGGCCTGGTTGCCCAGGTCGCGTCGGGCGAGGAAGGTGATCCGGCGCGGCAGAGGTTCCGCGACGGGTGCGATGTGGGGATCGAAGGCGAGCGAGTCGGTGACTCGGCCTCCGGGGCGCTGAGCGGGGGAGTCCTCCTGGCCGGAGGCCAGGGCGGACGCGTGCTGGGGCATAGAGGTGCTCCGACTCGGCGGCTGCGGGGAGAGGCGGGTGAGGGGTTGCCGGGCTTCCGGGGGTGAAGCGCTGGGCTGGTGCGGAGTGCGGGTACTGCCGTGCTGCCGTTATTGCGGCTACGGTGCCGACCGGGTGCGCTCGATGGGTGAGCGAGCACCGGGTCGGTGGCGGACTCCTGGGAGTGGGAGTCGGCTCAAACCGGAACGATTTGTTTCTACTGCGGGGTAACCCAAGTGTTCGTTCGAGTGATTCGTTCCACTACGCACGCGCGTGACAAGTTTGGTCTGATCGGCGGCTCGTTTTTATCACTTACCTGAGTGTTCCGTCTGACGGCGGCTACGGATCACCATCACGACGCCGACGGCCGCAAGCAGGCCGCCCGCGATCCCGCCCACCACCGGCACGGTCTCGCCGAGCAGCTTCAGCCGACTGCCGTCGTCGGAGGCCAGCGCCACCTGCTCGCGCCGGGTCGCCTCCGTGAACTCAAGCCGCTTACTGGACAGCAGGGTGACCGCGTCCTTCTTCGACCCCGGGGCCCGCAGCGTCTTGGTCGGCGCGATCACCGCGTTCATGATCCGACCCGTGCGCTGGTCCACCGTCAGCTCGATCCCCGCGTTGGAGTACCACTCCTCGGCGAGCACCTGACCCTGACGGCGGCCCACCAGCGCGCCGGGCACCTGACGGGTGCCGGTGGCAGTGGCCGCGACGGTGCCGGCGAAGAGGTAGCCCCGGTGGCCGCGGATCGTGGTGGTGCCCTTGAACTTCAGCGGTACGGCGGCACCCAGGGTGCTGTCCCACCAGGTGTACACGCGCTTCTCGACGTCGAACGGGAACTTCAGGTAGGCCTCGCCCTCGAACCTGGGCTTCTCCTCGCAACAGCGCACCGGCAGGTTCGTCCGGCGGTCGGTGACCCAGCGCTCCGTGGTCCACTGCAAGGATCTCCGCGGGTCTGCCAGCGGCAGCGTCTTCGGGGTGTCGATCTGTGTCGACACGTCCCAGATCGCGTTTCCGCTGCGCTCGCTGCCGGCGACGTCGCCCAGCACCCGGCGGGTGATCGTTATGGTCTGACCCTCAACCGTGGACACGGATCCGGTGTCGAAATAGCTGCCCTCACCGCTGAAGACGGTCGTGGAGTTCACGTCGGTCGGTGTGCGCTTGGCGCGCGGCTCCACGTACCAGACGAGCAGCTGGGTGAGTACCAGCAGAAAGACACCAAGACCCAGCAGAATGAGGGACAGACGCGACGTTGAATGGCGCATACGGGTACTCCAATGCGGGCGGAATGTGCGGGGCATTCATGGACTGTGCGGGAAGGGGTCGCACGCACGGTTTCCAGCCTGTCCGGGCCGAGGAGTGGCGTACCCGGGAGTAACAGCGCTGTGACCGGCGAAATTAGGCGGCGCTTGACCACCTGTCAATGCGACTCGCATACTGACCGCGCCGGACCGGGCCGGCGCGCTGGGTGACAACCTCATCGACAGAGAGGCCGATCATCCTCATGCCCAGACTGCTCGCCGTCTTCCTGACCTGCGCTGCCTCCGCCGTCCTGGCCACAGGCGCCGCCTTCGGAATCGTCGCCGCTCTCGACGCCACACCCGAGCAGCAGAATGTGCCGCTCGTCACGTTCCCCAACCCGCCCGCCGACGGGACGTCCAGCACGCCGAGCCCGAGCGCGGGCTAGGTTGTAAAGATCCAGGCCGGCTGATCGAGCGGCATGCGACGGACATCCAGGAGTCGTGCTGTGGAAGCGTCGTCAGCGTGGCACGACGTGCCACGAGAACGGATTCAGCGTTTCGCCGACCGCGCCCTGGAACAGGTCCCCGAGCTCGCACGGGACATCCTCGCCGCGATCCGACGGGAGTATCCGGGTCTGGCGTTCATCGCCGACGAGTCCGGAGAGCCGAAGGCCCTGATCGCCATCCGGCATGCGCTGCAGCTCTTCGTGGAGCAGATGACCACGGGGTCGGACCGGCCGCGCGCCCTTCCCGAGATGTTCCAGGACTTCGGGCGCGGCGAAGTCACGCAGGGGCGCACCCTGGACTCCTTGCAGGGAATCTACCGGCTGGGGGTGCGCCTTTCCTGGCGACGTATGGCGGAGATCGGCCAGCAGGTCGACATCCCGCCCGCGGCCATGTACGAACTCGCCGAGTCCGCGTTCGAGTACCTAGACGTCATGGTGGCTCAGTCGGTACGCGGCTACGCCGAGGCCGTCGCCCGCCAGGCCGGAGAGCGGCTGCGCCTGCAACGACAACTCGTCGAGCTCCTGCTCGCCGAGCACCGCACGGATCCTTCCACCCTCCTCGCCGACCGCGCGGCCGGTATCGGCTGGAAGCTGCCCGAAAGGGTGGCGGTGGCCGTGCTGCTGCGCCCCGCCCAGGAGGCCGTCGCCCCCGCCGTAGGCGACGAGGTGCTGCTCGACATGGAAGGTGAGCAGCCGCGCATGGTGGTGCCGGACCCGGACGCGCCCGGGCGCGGGGAGTTGCTGAACCGGGCGACGGCCAATTGGTCCGGGGCGATCGGCCCGTCGGTTCCCCTGGCGGAGGCCGCCACGTCGCTGCGCTGGGCCGAGGCCGCCGTCAGGATGATCGAGCAGGGCCTGCTGCCGCAAGGGCGGCTCCTGCACTGCGGCGAGCACGTCGAAGCCCTGGTGCTGCTGCCCTCAGGCGAGTTGATCGACGATCTGGCGCGGCGGCGGCTGGCCCATCTGGGCGAGACCGGCGGCCCCGCGCACGCCCACCGTCTCGCCGAGACCCTGCTGGCCTGGTTGGAGACGCGGGGTGGCGCGCCGGAGGTGGCCGACCGGCTCGGAGTCCATCCGCAGACCGTGCGCTACCGGTTGAGACAGCTCCGTGAGCTGTGGGGCGAGGACCTGGACGACCCGGACCGCCGCTTCGAAATGGAGCTGGTGCTCCGGGCCCGGCGGCTGCGCGGTGATCTCGTCCCGCCGCCTGACTGACCGGGCTGCCCTGACGGGAAGTCGGGGCCGGCACGCCGAAGAACTCTGCGTCGCGGCGTACCGTGCGGTCAGGTCGGAAGCGGATGAGCGGGCACAGAGTGCGTCACACGAACTTCGCACACGGGTGCGTTGTCCTGGATTCTTATTGGCGGGAGCCGGGGCCCGAGCGGCCCGGAAGCTGGGCGGAGTGACACTCCTCGGCGTGCGTGGGTGATCTGCTGGCACAGCTCGGCGAACCGGATCTCCTCGGCGGCCACCAGGCGGTGCATGACGGGCGTCGGCCGCCGTCGGGGCCGTGCCCGGCGCAGGGCCGCGAGGGCGAAGGCGCCGAGGAGGGTGAGGGCGAGGCGCCGGGCGGTGGGTCGGGCCGTGAGGGGAGGCGGCCCGACGCCTGCGGTGGGAGGCGAGGATCGCCAGGGCGTACCGGCGCAGGTACGACAGCGCCTCCTCGGGGGACGACTTCGTCGCGGAGCGCGAGCAGGAGGCGAAGCTCCTGGGTGGGGTGCATCGCGACACGATGCGGGACAACCTGGGTGACCTGGCGGGTGGCCCGGCGGAACCGGTCGGTGATCCGCGCGGCTTCCTCTGCGGTGAGTGGTGCGACCTTGGGAGGCAGTTGCCGGGGACGGGGAGACCGAAGCGGAATAAGAGGGCGTCGAGCTTCCGTCCGGGGGCGGCGGGGCCGGGCCGGTCGCTGAGGACTTCTTCGAGGGTGTCGATCAGGTCATCGCTGATCCCCTCATCGGCGAGGGAGCGGGACAGGGGGTGAGCGAGCCGGCGCTTCATCTCGTCCTCGCCACTGACCGGCCGGCTCAGCAGCTCGTGGGCGGTCGCTACGTCGAGGGCGACCATCAGGGCCTCCCGGAGGGGACGCGGAAGGTGGCCCATGTGCTCAGACCGTCCTCGCTGACCCCCCACTCACGCGCGAGGACGGCGATCAGGAACAGACCGCGGCCGGACACGTCGTCCTCCGCAGCGGCTTGCAGCCGGGCGGGGGCCGGGTTCTCATCGGTGACCTCGACGCGTAGTTCGGCACCGGCGTACCGCACCCGCAGGCTGACGGTGCCCACGCGAGGGCGCACCCCTTCACTCAAGACCCACCCGCAGAATCCGGACAGCTTCCCGACGTGACGACTGCCACGATTAACGGCATGTGACGACAAATTCTCCACTCCTGAACCTAGTCGTCCGCAAAATCTTCTGATCCGCGTCAGCGCAACGCGCGTCAGAGGAAGATCAACTTAGTTCAACTCCACACTAAGTGGAGGCCCTTGTCCGTATAGCGACCAACGGCTGCGCGAGACTTCGTCCGGCTGGGCACAAGGCTGTAGTCATATGCACGGACGGCCCGCCGGGGCCCGGTCGGCCTGACCAGCCGACTGCTCCTCGGTGAGGGGTCGTCAATGTGCCGCACCGCACCGACACAGGGATCTCGGGGCGCCACAAACTCGCATCGACTCGCATCGACTCGGCATCAACCAGGGGGAAACACCCATGTCTCAACTAAGCCGACGCCGTGCCCTGGGCGCCTCCGCCACAGCTCTGGCCGGCCTCGCTCTGACCGGCTTCGTGCGAACCGCCGAACCGTCCGGCCCTCCGGCCGCCGAACACGGCGACCGGGCCCACTCTCCGAGCGGCTCCGGGCACGCACCCACGCAGCCGAAGCCCTTCGACGAGTCCTTCAAAGGACGTCGCATACAAGGTGCGCCGTCACATCACGGAGGACACCACGGCGTGGGCTACTCCGTGCACATCGACGGCGAGGAGCTGCACGTGATGCAGAACGCCGACGGCACGTGGATCAGCGTTGTCAACCACTACGAGACGTTCACCAGCCCGCGGGCCGTGGCTCGCGCCGCCGTGGTCGAACTCCAGGGATCGCAGCTCGAACCCCTGCTCTGAACTTCACCGCCGTCCATCGACGCCGCCCAGCTCTGACCCGAAGGCAACTCCATGACCGTACGCAAGAACCAGGCGGACCTCACCCCCGCCGAGAAGCGCAACTTCGTCGACGCACTGCTCGAGCTCAAGCAGAGCGGGCGCTATGACACGTTCGTCACTACGCACAACGCGTTCATCATGAGCGATACCGACAACGGTGACCGTGTGGGCCACCGTTCGCCGTCCTTCCTGCCCTGGCACCGCAGGTTCCTCATACAGTTCGAGCAGGCGCTCCAAGCAGTGAACCCGGAGGTGGCACTGCCCTACTGGGACTGGACGGTGGACCGATCCACCACCTCCCCTCTGTGGGCGGCCGATTTCCTGGGTGGTACCGGCCGAAGCCGGGACGGGCAGGTGAGCGACGGGGCATTCGCAGTCACCGCCGGCAAGTGGCCGGTGTCCGTACGGGTCGACGGACGTGGTTTTCTCCGCCGCTCCCTGGGATCCGGCGGACAGCAGCTGCCCACTCGTGCGGAGGTCGACTCCGTACTCGCGATGCCTACGTACGACACCGCGCCCTGGAACAGCGCGTCCGACGGTTTCCGCAACCACGTGGAAGGCTGGCGCGGCATCAACCTGCACAACCGCGTGCACGTGTGGGTGGGCGGACAGATGGGCACGGGCGTGTCACCCAACGACCCGGTCTTCTGGCTGCATCATGCGTTCATAGACCGTCTCTGGGCGCAGTGGCAGGCACGGCACCCGGGATCGACGTACCTGCCCGCCGTCAAAACGCGCAACGTGGTGAGCCTCAATGACGTCATGCGGCCTTGGAACGACGTGACGCCGGCCGACATGCTGGATCACACCAGGCACTACACCTACGACGCCGCGGCATAGCTCCAAGGCAACAGAGGGTTGCTGTCGCGGGTGTCGGTGAACGTCGTCACGAGTGACACGGGCTCGGCAACGACCCGCTTCACGTTCAGCGGCTGGACCGGCACCACGGGCATCCGGTCGTGTCGCTGCACAGCAGGTGCCCCGGCTGCAGCTCAGTAGACACCACTGAGCAGCCCAGTTGGCGCGCAGGGCACGTCTACGCCTTGCTGATCTGCAGCCCTTCCCCGGGTCCGGACAGATGACGAAGTGCGCGTAGCGCGGTGCACCGACGCCTTGGGCGGCCGTTGCCGTGCACAGCTATAGAGCTGAAGGTTGGGGCGATGGTGCGCGCGGGATGCGTACCACCGCCCAAGCGGTTCATGCCTGGCTGGGTCTATGTGGTGCGTTCCAGGAGCATGGCCATGCCCTGGCCGCCTGCGGCGACGACCGTGACCAGGGCGTGGGTGAGGCGGAGGGTGGTGAGGGCGGTGGTGGTCAGTCGGCCTCCGGCCGCGCCGTAGGGTTCGCGCGCGGTCCAGCACGTCGTCCCAGGGGAAGGAGTGCGCTGCTGTTGCCTCGGGGGTGAACCAGCGGTAGCCGCCGAAGAGTTCGTCGCCCCCAAGTCCTGCCAGGGTGACCGGTAAGTGCTCGCGTACCGCGGTGAAGAGCTGCAGCAGAGATGTGTCGAAGTCTCCCAGGGGCAGTCCGTCGCGCAGATGTGCGGCCCTGGTGCGCCGGGTGGGATCGGACAGATCGCGGGCGTTCAGAGTCACCCGGCGGTGTGAGCTGGCCAGGTGGTGTGCCATCAGTGCGGCGTAGGGGCCGTCCGGGTCACGGTCCATCGCGTCATGGCTCGACGCAGGGGGACCAAGGTCCACCGAGAGCGTGTGCAGGGTGCTGGCCCCGGGCCGAGCGAGGGCGGCGATGGCACTGGAGTCAAGCCCCCCGGACAGCAGCACGCTCACGGGCACGTCGGCCTGCATCTGGCACGAGACGGAACCCTCCAGCAACGATCGCACGCGGGCGATCGTCGACGGCAGATCGTCGCGGTGCTCGACCGGAGCCAGTGACCAGTACCGGCGAGTGCGCATGCCCTGGGGCATGTACACGGACACGGTCCCGGGCGCGATCTCGTCCAGGCCGGCGAAAACGCTGCGTCCGGGGGTGCTGATCATCGGATGGGCGGACAGCAGCAGTTCGCGCATTCCGTCCAGATCCAGCCGGCAGACACGGCAGGGTGCGCCAGCACCGCTTTGGGCTCGGAGCCGAAGACCACGCCGTCGCCGGTGCGCGCGCAGTACAGCGGCTTGATTCCGAGGCGGTCGCGCACCAGCGTCAGCCGCCTCGGCCCCGGCTCCTAGGCCGCGTACGCGCACATGCCCTCCAGCCGCTCGGCCGCCTCCGCGCCCCACGCGTTGAAGGCCCGGAGCACGACCTCGCCGTCGCTGCGAGTTTCGAACCGGTGCCCGCGCGCGACCATCTCCCTACGCAGCCATCCATGGTTGTAGATCTCGCCGGTGAACGCCACCACCACGCGCCCGTCCCGCTCCAGTACCAGCGGCTGCCTGCCACCGACGAGGTCGACCGTCGCCACGCGGGTGTGCCCCAGGCCCGCCGCCCCCTCGGCCCAGACCGCCGAGGCATCCGGTTCCCGGCAGGCCAGAGTCTCCGTCATCTCCTTCAGCGAGGTGTCCTCGGTCCCCACGGGCACATGCCCGGCGAACCCGGCAAACCCAATCAATCCGCGCATCGTCGCAACTCCCCGCGCACGTCGGCCTCAAGGGCTCGTCACACGGTCAGAACCAGGACGTCTCTTCGCCCTGATCGTGCGAGAAGTAAGTCCGCGGCCGGACAGTGCACCGGTCGCCGTGACTGCAACGACGAGACACCGGCGAGGTCACCGCCGCGTCGGTGTATTCCGCGAACGAGTCGGCCCATGAGTGCCCCGTCACGAGTGGCCTTGCACGTGAGGGCTACGCGCTCCTTGGGGGCTCGGGTGAACGTCGACCTTGAAGGCGAGGCAGGCGCGGAGAGTCTTCGCCGGTGGCGGTGAAGGCACGCACCCGGTCGGTCCCGACGGTGATCACGAGCCGCACGACCGGTCCAGCCGTTCGCGCGCCTGCAAGCGATCGAGGCCGCGCCTGTCGTCGCCAGGACGGCCGACTCTCGCCGGAGGGGCGTACCGGCACTGGGCCCACGGCGGAAGGCCGCTTCTGCGCCTGGCGGCAGATGGGGGGCGACTGGGCACAGGAGCTGTCCAGGCCGATCGTGGACACGCTGGTCACCCTGGCGACGCGCGCCGACGTACTGGCCGGTGCCAAGTTTAAGACGTTCGCCTTGCTCGACTGTGTCCTCGGACTGGACCTCACCCGCGAGGTGGGTCACCAGTACCGGGCGGCACCATGAGGTCGGGTGCACGGGCCTCATGGCGAGGGTCGTTACAACGGCCCCAGCGCATTCACTCCGCTGAGGCCGCCCTTCCGGATCGTCACACGTGAGAGTGCTTGATCCATGTTCAATTGTACAACCGCGGGTCGGACGGGCTGGGGAGAGAGCGGGCCATCGGGCGGGCCAGCTCAGCCGCGTGCTTCCTCTTCGGCCTCCATGCGTCGGATTCCCTGGTGGGTCAGGGAGACCATCGCGGGTGTATTGCCCGGCTCCCAGTCGACAGTGATCAGCTCCTCGCCAGCCAGGTACGTGCAGGCTGCCGCCAGGTCCTCCTCCGGGATGCGCAGGTCGTTACGCAGCTTTCGCCCCGGGACTCCGAGGAGACGGTTGCCTTCGGTGGCTTCGTAGAGGGCGGTCAGGACCCGTTCGCGGTATACCTGTCGCTCGCGCAGTGTCGCCATGACCTCGTCCCTTCAGGGGCGGGCGAGAGGCCGGTGGGGCGGTTGTCCCGGGTGTCGGGTGCCCCACTCGCGGCCTTAGGACGGAGGAGTGGTCATGGCCAGGTCCCCGTGCGCCTGCGGTGGGCGGCTTGCTCCGTTGGCGTGGGGTGGCTGTGGCCGGGCGGCCGGCGAATGGCCGGCAAGGGGTCGCCGAAGTGGTGGGCGGCGATGCGTGCGTCGTGCTGGGCGTTGAGCCGGTGGATCAGGCCGGTGCCGAGCGCGATCAGCAGGGCGATCGCGGCGATCGTGAGCAGAGTTTCCATGGGGTCACCTCCGCGGGTTCCCGGGCATGGCGATCATCCGCGCGCCGGCGACCGGGTGCCGGAGCGGCGGCAGGGCGGACCCGCCGTCGGTTTCCCAGGCGTCCTCGCTGCTTTGGGCGTCCCGCATGCGGCGGCCGGTCGCGGTTTCGTCGGACATCAGGACACCGGCGGTCAGGATGCTGCCGGCGGTGGCTGCGGCGGCCATGAGCCGGGTGGCTGCGGCGGGTTCGGTCTCGGGCGGGATCACCAAGAAGTCGCAGCGGCTGACGGTGTAGGAGAGCAGGATCATCTTGTCGGGGTCCTGTTCGGTGAACCAGCCCACGTGCACGATGTGCCCTGTGGCGGCAACCTTGTGCGGGACGACGGACCAGCGGGTGGGGTTCACCATGGCGCGCGTGATGCGTCCGAAGCGGCCCTCCAGCGCGTCGATGAGGGGTGGCAGCTCGGCTTCGAGGTCGCGTGACTCAGGCCACCAAGCGCCGTCCAACTGGCCGACGAGGGTGGTCTCCGGTGTCAGCGACAGGCGCGGCGAGAGCAGGGTTGCGAGGGTGGCGGTCATGATCGCGGACCCGTCTCCGGGCCGCCCGGAAGGGCGGCCCAGTGTTTTGATCGCCGGAAACGACGTCCGCGTGGGAGCGGGTGCTCGACTTACTCCCGGTACCTTCAGCGTACTCCGGGCAGCGGTCGGACGAGCCGTTCTGACCAGGTGATTTCCCATCGGGCACGCCGTCCGGCCGATGGCCGCGGGCATCACCGCAGGCACGCGGGTAACGTGAGAACCACGGCGGTATCGCGCCGGCCATGAGGTGTCGGCGACCCGGCGCAGGCAGGCGGACCACCGTGGCCGAATCCGACACTCCCACCCCTCAAAAGCTCCTTTCGGACGAGATCCACCGAGCGGTGAAACCAGGTACCGCGCTGCTCCGGCTGCAGACGACCCACTCCCGCGTAGGCGCCCTCGACGGTGCCTGGTGGCCCCGCTCCCGGGACGTCACGGCCGAGCTGCCCGGCCTGGAGAACCGGAACCATGGCGACTTGTCGAGTTTCCCGTGCTCATGCTGATCCGGGCGCCAGTTGTGAAACGGGGCGCGGTCACAGTGTGGGCGGTGGTGCTCGCGGCGCGCTGTGTGGCGCAGCTGTTACCCGATCACAGGATTTCGGCGCGCTCGTCACAGCGGTGTGCGGGAACGGCCTCGTCTCATGGTCTTCAGCAGCCCTCGTGTTTGGTGCCGTACGACCGGGCGTTCGCAGATCCGGATGGGCCTGTGGGTGCGGGCCGCGGTCGGGTCGTGCGTGCGGCCGGGCAGTGCGCGTGAGTCGGTGAGGTCGGGGGCGGTGGTCGGCGGTAGGCGGCGAGGAAGACGCGGGCGCCGGCAGCTGCGTAGCGGTCGAGGTCGGCCTCGGTGTGCTGGACCCTGCCGGTGAACATGGCCTTGTTGACCGGGATCCACAGCAGCAGGCCGGAGAAGTGGTTCGCGGCCAGGAGTGTGTCGTCGATGCGGAGGAGCCCCTGGTCGGCCAGGCGCTGGAAGGTTGCCTCCAGTGTGGTGAGCCCTCGTTGGAAGCCTCGCTCGTACCACTCGGTTCCCAGGTCGGGGAAGACGTCGGCGTTGGCGATGATCAGGCGCCGCAGCTGGATCACTCGGGGGTCGGTGAGGGCGGTCCGACGGCACGGCCATCGCCTACGAGCAACAGGGCTAGGCCCCGCGGTGGTGCTCGTCGGCGGCCCTTTCATGACGCGCGGCGATTCCGCCGCACTGGCCGACCTGCTGGCCGAGCACTGCACCGTCATCACGTACGACCGCCGGGGCCGCGGCGACAGCGGGGACAGCCCGGAGTACGACGTACAGCGCGAGGTCGAGGACCTGGATGCCCTGATCGAGCGCACGGGCGGCGAGGCGATGGTCTTCGGCATGGTGACTCCGTAGGCGTCACGGGTCTACAGGTGGACGGCGCTATGACGACAACAGGCCAGCAGCTCAGCGAATGGCGGTACCGCCTGCGACATCACACGCCTCCCTGATCGCGGCCACCATGCGACCGGGCAGCCGGACAACCGCTTCGGTGTCCGGGATGCCGCCTGTCTCCAAGCACTCCCGCTCCGTCTCGTCGTCCGCCTTCCACCCCTGGACGACGAAGTCCCCAGTCTTCTCGTCCACCCACACGGTCGGGCAGTTATCCCCGTTCGTGTTCGGGTCCTTCGAGATGAACCGTAACGTAATGGCTCTCCCCTGCTCCTCAAGCTTCTACAGACTTCTACGACCGTCACCCCTGAGGGCTCCTCGGTCAAGACCGCCAAGGACCCTGGAACGCAAGAGGGTCAAGAGGACCGCAGGGGCCCCGACGAGCGTGGAGCTGACGATCAACGAGGTCCTGCACGCGCGGGACAAGTACAGCACCGTTGATCTCTACGTGGTCAGCGACATCAAGATCGATACGAGCACCGACCCGTACACCGCCAGCGGTGACAAGGTCACGCTCTACACCGACTGGGAGCTGGCCGAGGAAGACCTCAGGCCCCGCAAGTACGAGTACCGGCTTCCCTCGCAAACTGGCTGACCGGCGCGGTCCGGCCGCCGGAAGTGAGTCGACGGGCTGATGCCCGGCCTGATCGACACCCTCATCGACATCGCCGCCGACTCCTCGGCCGACGGTGACGCCTGCCAGGTCATCGCCACCACCCACGATCCACTTCCCCGTCTCTACCTCGGCGTGCGGGACATCCGCATCGACGCGGACCACAGGTTCTTCGACCGCGCACTCCAGCGCGACGGCTGACCAGGGGAACAGCAGGAGATACGTGAACCGTTCGGTAATGTGTTCATCCGGGGAGGGCCCGAACGGTTGCTGCCCGACGGCACCGGAGCAGCCGCAGCCGTAGACACGTCCCATGACCACGGACGTCGGCAGGGCCTGCGGCCCCTGATCCCAGAAGACGGACCACGAGACGCACGGGGGAACACTGATGACGACCGCTCACGCCTTGTCCGGGGTCGGGAGCAGCCCACCGCCGGAGAGCGACACGGTCATCGCCGTACACGACCTGCGGATGCGCTACCGCGGCCAGGACGTACTGAAGGGCGTCGGCTTCACGGCCCGGCGAGGCGAAGTCGTCGTGCTGCTCGGCCCGAACGGGGCGGGCAAGACGACCACGATCGAGGTCCTGGAGGGCTTCCGGATGCGTTCGGCCGGTGACGTGGCCGTCCTCGGCACCGATCCGGCTCGCGGGGACGAGCGGTGGCGTGCGCGCCTCGGTATCGTGTTGCAGTCCTGGCGCGACCACGGCAAGTGGCGGGTACGGGAACTGCTGTCCCATCTCGGCTCGTACTACGCGCCCTACTCCACCACCCTCGTGCGGCGCCCGTGGGACGTTGACGAGCTCCTCGCCGCAGTGGGGCTGACCGAGCAGGCGGACAAGCGGGTCGGAACCCTGTCTGGCGGGCAGCGCAGGCGTTTCGACGTGGCCGTCGGCATCGTAGGCAGACCCGAGCTGTTGTTCCTGGACGAGCCGACGGCTGGTCTGGACCCGGAGGCCAGGAACGAGTTCCACGGCCTGGTGCGCGGGCTCGCGGACGAGAACACCACCGTTCTGCTGACCACGCACGACCTCTCCGAGGCGGAGAAGCTGGCCGACCGGATCCTCATCCTGGCCGGTGGCCGGATCGTGGCCGACGGTCCGGCCGAGGAACTGTCCCGGCAGGCATCGGCCGAGGCCACCGTCCGCTGGACGCGGGACGGGCAGTCCTTCGAGCAGGCGACGGCAGAGCCCACCCGGTTCGTCCGTCGGCTGTTCGAGGAACACGGCGAGGCGATCGGCGGGCTGGAGGTGCGCCGGGCGAGCCTGGAAGACACCTACCTGACGATGGTGCGGGAGCTGCAGGCGGGGAGCGTTCCCGGTGAGCGGGCGGCGCATGCTTTCGGGGAGGGATCGCGATGAGTCCGATGTGGTACGCGGCGGGAGTAGGAGTGCGGCGCGGCTGGACGGAACTCCGGCAAACCTTCACCACCGGCCAGGACGTGTTCGGGTACGTGCTCTGGACGGTCCTGCTCATCGTTCCGCTGTTCTTGGTCGGTGACGATCCGCTGAAGGGTGCCGGCATCTCGGCCGGCGCGTTCATGCTGCCGAGCATGGTGGGGATGACGCTTGCGTTCACCGGGATGATGACCACGGCGCAGCTCCTGGCGACCGAGCGCGAAGACGGCACCTTGCTGCGGGCCAAGGCCGTGCCTCACGGCATGGTCGGCCACCTCGTCGGCAAGATCATCATGGTGTCGGGAACGGCTCTCGTCTCCATGGCGCTCCCCTTTGCCGTTGGCGTGTTCCTCGTGGACGGGGTTGCCCGGCAGGGCCGCGGAGCGTTGCTGACGCTGGTGTGGGTCGTGCCGCTGGGTCTCCTTGCGACCCTGCCGATGGGTGCCGTCATCGGCTCACTCGTCTCCAGTCCGCGTACCGTCGGGCTGCTGATGCTTCCGGTGATGGGACTCGTCGTGATCTCGGGGATCTACTTCCCCCTGTCGAAGTTGCCCGAGTGGCTGCAGACCGTTGGACAGATCTTCCCCGTGTACTGGCTCGGCCTCGGTCTGCGTGCCGCGTTGCTGCCGGCCGAAGCGGTCGCCGCCGAGATCGGCGAATCCTGGCGGCACCTAGAGACAGCGGGCGTGCTGGGCGCCTGGGCGGTCGCCGGGCTGCTCCTCGCACCGTCCGTCCTGCGCAGGATGGCCCGCCGCGAGTCCGGAGCCGCGATGGCGGAACGGCACCGGAAGGCGATGCAGCGGGTCGGTTAGTGATGTGCCGGGGATGCCGGCCCAGTGGGCGCGGGCTGGTCCAGCTGCTGCTGGCGGCGCCGCTGCTCGTTGCGGCGGTCTTCAACGCGCTGGTTGAACAGCTTCAGCGCCTGCTGCTCGCGGTCCGCGTCGAAGTCGCTGTAGGGGCCGACGCCAAGCGTGAAGGCGTTGGCCCCTTCCTCGATGGCGTCGGCGGTCTGGCGCAGGAAGGAGCTGCGTTCGAGGTACGTGTAGTAGCCGGTGGAGGCAACTCGGACGGGCTCTGTAGGAGGAGTCGTGCAACAGAGGGACGAGAGTACCGACGGACCAGTCTGGTGGGTGAGATGTGGCGAGGGTGTGCTCAGATCACTGTCTTCACCGTCCGGTGATCGGCCCTTGATGGCTTTGAACCGTCCGAAGGTTGGGAAAGGGTTCGCCACTTCTTCGAAGCTCAGGCCAAGGCACGCAGACTCGGTTTCCTGGAGAACGAAGTGGGGGCTCTCAAGGCGGTTATGGACCTCCACCTTGAACTGCAACCAGTAGGTGAAGGCCCAGTCTTCAGGCCCATGCTCATCTGTATCGAGGGGCACGAGGCAAGGTTCTGTACCTGACCGACAACGGGGCCGCAGGTTCATTCGCTGCGAGTCTGCTCGGGTCTCACCGTAGGGCCGCGGATAGCTGCACTTCAGTAGATGTCAGACGTGCCGGTTCCCTGTGCTACTTCCGATTGGGGACGTTTCCTCCTCGTCTGCTGGCGATACAAGCGAGGGAAGAAGTGATCGGACGCTCAGCAGTCCCCCTTACAGCCCCAGCTCCACAACTTGCTCCGGCGCCCCCGGGCCTCGAGCACAGCCACCAGGCCGCCCGCTCAGCCGTGGGCATGCGTTGTGCTTCCACGAGCGCGAACAGCTTCACCCCCCCAGGTGGGCCGTTGGACGTCCGTCGACACGAAGCCAGGTCGCGGTGGTCAGCGGGGAAGTGCTCGTGCCAAGGTGACGGTGAGTGAGGCCAGGACGGTCAGTGTCGAGGCTGGTCATGAGATAGCTTGCCGTTACTGAGATTCGGCGCGTGATGTCGCATGGCAGCAGGTCCTCTGTGCTGGTGTCATGGGCGACTGCAAGGCGACACCACGCAGTGATCATCAGTAATTGGGCTGCTTCGGGCGGTGGTTCGAACAGGGTGCGGCAATGCCTGCACAGCTCTGGTTCGTGTGCTGGCCGGTCGAGCCAGTAGGCGTCGAGGCGGGCGGCCGGGTGGGGGGGCATCCGATCCGTCGAGGCTATTCATGCTTGGTTAACGCTGACAGGTGCACGGGTATGCCGCTGAGCTGGTCGTCATCCGATCGTCACGTTACATATTCGGCTGGTCATTGCGGTCGCGGGACGGTCGCCCTGAAGTCTTTCGGCAAGCCAGGACGGGGGAGGAGCGGCTCAGTTGGCCTGGCATTCCTTCGGATCGGTGCTGATGCCGTCGATCCTGGCACCCCAGGCCCAGTTCGTGTCCCGGTCACCTGCCCAGAGCGTGCGGTAGTAGCACTGTCCGCCCGGCGCATGGTCGATCGCGTAGAGGGTGATATCAGCGTTGGACTCGAAGGAGCGAGCTTTGTCGTGCACGTGGTCCGGCGCGTCCGCGTAGCCCCATGGGCGGTAGCACCAGGAGGCGCCCCTGTAGCCGGGTCGGTGTAGAAGCACAGCTCGCCCGGCGTTGCCGCGACGGACGAGGATAACAGTGTCGTGGTGGTGGGTCTGCCAGCACGAGGAGACGAGGCCTTGGCGGAGTACTTGACGGACTTGACCTGCTACCCAAGTCCCGTGAGGTAGCCCGAGCCCTCGAGCCCGCCCTGTGGCGAGGACTCTGGGACGCGGTTCCGCAGCATGTCGGGACTGCAGTAACCCGGCCATAAACATGTACTCCCCGCTGGCACCGGGGCATTCCGGCTTGCGGGTGGCGATTTGCTCGGCTTGACCTCCCCGCGTGCGGGAATCTTCCGTAATCGTTCGACGCTTCTCCCGCTCTTCGCCCGTCTCTCGGGAGGCGGCTCACCTGTCATCTCATTGGGTCCGCGGCGCACTCCGTCGACACCACGCCCCTCCGCCCTCCGGGTGGTTTTTCGCCGACTTCAAGCTATTTTCAGTCGAAAACAGTGCCGGTTCAGCATGTCTTCTCAGCCCGACCCCACCTGCGCCATTACTCTTCATTGACCTTGTCTTTGGCTTTTCTTGGCGCAGTCCAGCGCGCGTGCCAAGAGAAGGAGGTGATCCGCAGCCGACCCGCCGCGACCCGGCCTGGCCCGCATCACCTCCACACATCAAGAACCTCAACAGCCCACTCTCCGGCGGCACTCCAAGCGTTCCGCTGTTGAGCAGCAGAGCAGTCCCCCACCTGTCCTGTAAGCCCGACGCGCCCCCACGGCGCGCCAGGAGGAGGCACCACACATGCAACCCCTCATCGACAACGCCCGCACGTTCGGACAGCGCCCTGAGGAGTTCGCCGGCCTCGCCCAAGGCCAGACACCAGAGGCCCTGTTCATCACCTGCGCCGATTCCCGGGTCATCCCGGCCCTGATCACCGGCGCCCGCCCCGGCCAGCTCTTCGAGCTGCGCACCGCGGGCAACATCGTCCCGCCATACGCCGGCGAGCACCCCACCAGCGAGGCGGCCACCATCGAGTACGCCGTCGAGGTGCTCGGCGTCCAGCACATCGTCGTCTGCGGTCACTCCCACTGCGGCGCCGTCGGCGCGCTGGTGCGTGGCGAGGACCTGAACGGCGTACCCGCGGTGCGTGACTGGCTCACGCACGCCGCAGAGGAACCCAAGTGCTCCGACCCCGCCGACCCGACGGTCGCCGAGGCCGTGCAGAACCACGTGCTGACGCAGCTGCTGCGGCTGCGCTCCTACCCGTGCATCGAGCAACGTCTGCAGGCGGACCAACTCAGGCTGCACGGTTGGTACTACGAGGTGCACACCGGGGCCGTGCGCGAACACAGCGCGGAATCGGACATGTTCGAGGCACTGTGAAGGGGCTGACTGTGATGTCGAAGTTCCCGCACCTGCGGCAGGACTTCGCCGCCTCCATCGTCGTCTTCCTGGTCGCCGTGCCGCTGTGCGTCGGCGTGGCGGTCGCCTCCGGAGTCCCCGCGGAGCTGGGCCTGGTCACTGGCATCGTGGGCGGCCTGGTCACCGGCCTTCTGCCCGGCAGCAGTCTTCAGGTTTCAGGGCCGGCCGCAGGCCTGACCGTGCTGGTCTTCGAGGCGGTCAGTGAGTTCGGAATAGCCGCCCTCGGCGTGATCGTGCTGATGGCGGGACTGCTCCAGCTCGCCCTGGGTTTCCTCAGGATAGGCCGCTGGTTCCGGGCGATCTCCGTCTCCGTCGTCGAGGGCATGCTCTGCGGCATCGGCCTGGTGATCATCGCCGGGCAGCTCTACGCGGCGGCAGGCATGAAGGCCCCGGACACGGGCCTCGGCAAGATCGCCGGCCTGCCCGGGGCGTTCGCCGACGCCCTCGGCAGCACCAAGGCGCTCGCCTCGCTCGCGATCGGCGCGGGCACCATCGCCGTCATCGTGCTGTGGAGGAAGGCGCCGAGGAAGGCGCAGATCGTGCCCGGCGCCCTTGCCGCGGTACTGCTGGCCACGGTCGCCTCGCTCGCCTTCAGCCTGCCAGTCGCCACCGTCGAGGTAGAAGGGCTGCTCGGCGTCATCCAGCCGCCCGGCGCCGACGCGTTCGGTGAGCTCGCCAGCCCGGCCATCTGGGGGACGATCATCGCGTTCGCACTGATCGCCTCCGCAGAGTCGCTGTTCAGCGCGGGCGCGGTGGACCGGCTGCACGATGGTCCGCGCACCCAGTACGACAAAGAGATGATCGCCCAGGGTGGGGGCAACGCGGTGTGCGGCCTGCTCGGCGCGCTGCCGATGACCGCGGTGATCGTGCGCAGCTCGGCCAATGTCAACGCGGGCGCGAAGACCAAGGCGTCGCGTGTGCTGCACGGCGTGTGGCTGCTGCTGTTCGCCGCCGCGCTGCCCTCCGCGCTGGCGCTGATCCCGCTGCCCGCGCTCGCCGGCATCCTGGTGCACGCGGGCTGGAAGCTGATCCCGTTCCGCCAGCTCGCCGGGCTGTGGCCGGGGCAGAAGGGGGAGGCGTTGATCTTGGTGGCCACCGCCGCGTCGATCGTCGCCGTGAACATGTTCGAGGGCGTGCTCATCGGTCTGGCCCTGGCGGTGATCAAGACCGCCTGGGAGGCATCGCACCTGAAGACAGAGGTCATAGACAAGGGCGCGGGGCCGATCCAGGTGCACCTGTCGGGCAACGCGACGTTCCTGCGGCTGCCGAAGATACTCGACAGCCTGGAGGCCCTTCCGCAGGATCGGCCGATCGAGATGGACCTGTCCGGGCTGCACCACCTCGACCGCGCCTGCCGCACGGCCCTGGAGAACTGGGCCCAGCGGCACAGCGCACCCGACACCGAACCGGTGAAGGTCACGACCGCGGAGCCGGTGAGGGCTACGGCGCCGTAAAGTCTCGCCGGAGCGATCTGCCGCCCGGACGAACGCTCGACCCGAGCCTCCGGCCGAGCGCGCCGTCCGGTGCGCAAGCGGTGTGGGCACAGGTTCACCGACCGGGCGTCGCGTGCATCCGGTTCAGCGGCGGGCGGCGTCGGCGTCACGCCTACTAGGGCTACTAGGGCCTGTGTGATGTCGTGGTCAGTTGCTGGATTCTGCCCTTCGCGCGGGGTGGAACCCGGTAGGACTGTGTGGTCGTGACACGCAGGCAACTCACGCATGACCAGCGGAAGTTCATCGAGCCGTATCTGCCGATGGGGAGGTATTGCCCATGGACCGCTTCAGCCGGGTTCACTGCGCTGGCCGGGGGAACAGTCCGGAGCCTCGGGTGGCAGCATGAAGGCAATCGTGCAGGCGGCGGTCTCGGGCCTGTTGGTGCAGCTCGGACACACGGTCAGGAGCCATCCGATGAAGGTGACCTGCTTGTTCTTGCCGAGGACCCCAAGGCACCGACCCCCACCTCTGCGCGGCGATCGTCGACCGGCTCACGTTTAACGGCACCATCATAGAAACCGGCTGCGACTCCTTCCGCCTCGCCAGCACCCGGGCCCGCGCAGTGGAACCCGCCAAGGCCGGCTGATCTCTGCCGATTCCACCCCGCCGGTCGGCCGCCCTCACGGGTGGCGGGCCGACTCCGGTCTCGGCGTCCTTCAGGATGCCGATTCATCCGGCTCGGAAGACCTAGGGTCACGGGCACGTCGCAGAAGGTTCCTCGCCAGCAGCACCACCCAGGCCACCAGCATCAGCGTTGAGGCAACCCTCACCCAGGGCGCGGTGTCGCTACTGGCCGCCGTCCACCCGCAGAACAGGATGCTCAAACACATCCAAGCCGGGCTATCAAGGAACTCGCCCCTCGGGTTTCGCGACACCCCCGCCCTCCTCCTGCGCAATTCCGTCTTCGCCAGAGCAGAAGGATATGGCAGGCGATCGAGCAGTCCCGATCACGACCTGCTGATGTGCCGATGACCAAGGGACAGGGGTGTTGGCCGCGATTCCGAGCTACTTGGCCAGTCTGGTCATGGAGAGTGAATACTCTGCGGAGGAGCCACCGCCGTGACTCCGAGGGGTGGCGGCGCATGTGGGGTCCCGTGTCTTCGCGTCAAAGCGGCCAGCCGTCTGCTGGCCAGCGGAGAGCGGCGCACTGGCTTCGCTTCCGGGTCACCGGTCGCGGAATGAAGCCCAGTCCGGCGGGTCGCTTCCGGGGCGGTCCGCGGTCGACGATGAGGCGCCAAGTACACCGGCGAGAATCGACAACGCCAGTGCCCAGCGCCGCGTCCGCGAGCGAGGAAGCAGGCCGCCCCCACGACCGGTACCACGATCGGAACCCCCGGGCCCGGTTCGGGTTCACGGCAGCCCCCGTAAGCAGGCGGGAGCGACCGCTGCCGGCGCTGCCGGTGAGCAGCAACCCCGCTCGCGCCTTCACTTCGCGCAGGGCGCGGGTCAGCCCCGGTGCCTTCTTGGCCAGGAGTGTCACGACGGAGCGGACGTAGGCGTGCGCCGTGCCCACGCTGATCCGGAAGCCGGCCGAGATCTGGGCGAGGGTGGTGTGCTGGCGCAAGTACACCAGCGCGCCCAGCGCACGCTGGTGCGCAGGCAGCTTGCACCGCCGGTCACCCTCACGGAGGACGATCAGCATCGTTACCCTCTCTACGAGAGCGTGCGGAAGGTCGAGTGCGGCAGGATACGTAATCAACGGGGCTCCCCGGCAACCGAGATGAGATGTCAGATACCTCCCTCAACTGCCTGGGAGCCCCGCCCGTTCTGCCACTACGGCCCCGCCACCGACGTCACCCGATCGGTGACCACTTTGAAAAAGCTCACTGAAGTAACGCCGGAGTCGGCGCGGGGCCCGGCTCAACTTCCGGTTGCAGAGCCAGGTGCCGTCCAGGGCGCGGCGGCCACCGGTGACGGCGTAGCGGCGTGCGGCCAGGATGGTCTCGGTGTCGCTGCCTATGTCGCTCGCGAGCCGGGCGAGGATGGTGTCGTGGGTTTCCTGTTCGCAGAGGTAGGGCGGGGCGAGCTCGAGGGCGATCTGCCCGCTTCGGCCGCTGGCGGCTGCCAGTTCGTCGACCAGGCGCTGTACCGCGTTCGGATCAGCGGGGCGCCGCTCGGTGTCGGCGAGTGCTCGCTCCAGAGCGCCGCCGTCATCCTCGGCGGTGTATGCCGGTGAGGAACGTCGGCAGCTCGCAACCAGGAGTTCGGTGTCCTTTTTCCTTTACCCGTGACTGAAGTGCGTGCAATGCGTTGTTCCTGGCGGTGCTCGCATTGTCCATCCCTCGAGGGTGCGGCCCCCCGGGGTCCTGGCCAACGCCCGGTCCAGGTCCCCGGATCTTCGTGCCGGACCGCTTGGACGCCGGCGTGGCTGAATCCGACATCTGTTCACGCGAAACGCCCGGCTGGGAATTCCCAGCCGGGCGTCTGGCGTGAACGGCTTGCGGCCCATCAGCTCAACGGGTATCGCCCGTTTCCGGCTTGCCGGCGAGCGCGGGGAGGGGTGGCGCGTGGTTAGAGAAGGCCGAGGTCGAGGCCGAGGCCGGGTCCCGTCTCGGCGTGGGCGTCGCTCCTGGCCCGGGTGTCCTCGCCGCTGCAGATCTGCTGGACCGAGACGGCGGTCGCCGGGCCGCTGCCGAGGATCGTGATGGGCCCGGTCGCGAGGTTGATCAGCCCGAGCTGGAGCGTCTCGTCGCTGACACGGGACCGCTGCTCGCACACGACGACGTTGCCGTCCTTGCCCTTGTGCCGGCCGTCGGGGTGGCCGTAGCCGTCGCCGTCGCCGGCCGCGGCGACACCGGCCCCGAGCATGCTGAAACTCCCGAGCATGGCAGCTACCAGAGCGGCATTGCGAAGCTTGCGCACAACATCTCCACTTCCGTCAGATTTGACGTTATTGGGAAGTACCGGACAAATCAGCACGTTAGGTCATGTTTGTGATGTTTTGTGTGCAACGCGCCGTGGTGTCCTCTCGTTACGGAGGGGCCGGGGGCGCCGTAGCTGTGACGGGATGCGGTCGGCGTGGGCCGTCTGGCCTTGTGAAGCCGCCGACCGAGCCGAGGGGATCTCCCTTTGGGGTGTTGCAGAAGCGTGGGGTGTGGGGTGTGGGCGCACCCTCGTGGTGAGTGGACAAAGCAGGTCCTCCCGGGGCTGGCCGTAGGCGGCGTTCGGCCCCCGGTTGTGCTGCCCGCCGGACTGGTGAGGACCACTGCTGATTGAGCAACCGGCCACGTTTCTTCTGCCAATCCGCGCTGGACCGGGCGGCGCTGTCGCCCTGTGCCCGTTTGGTGGATATGGGGGCCCGGGTGTCGTGGCGTCTTGGCTGGGCCGTCATGGGGGGGTGCCTTCGAACCAGCCCAAGTAGCGGTAGTAGATGGCCTTGACGTTGTGGCTCACCGACCCGTAGTAGCCGCGGGCGTCCCAGGCGTTCTCCAGAGCCGGCGGCAGCTGGATCTCTTCGGCGATCTCGGCGGCGACCATGCCCCTCGTTCAGCATCCGCAGCGTCTGGTCGTGGAGGTAGACGTACAGGTCGCGCTGGCGGGCCAGGAGCGCCACCACCTTCTCGTGGCCCCAGGTGGGCCAGTGGTGGGAGGTGAAACCGACGTCGTAGCGGCCGTGGAACATGTCGATCGCCTCGTCGATGTACCGTGACCAGTTCGCGCGTCGCGCACCACCGCACCGCGCAGCGTCTGGATGTTGTGCAGGGTGTGGGTGACGTTCTCCGCCATGCGCAGCGCCCGCTGGTTCGGCGGCAGGATGTTCATCTCCGAGGGAGCCTCGGTGCCAGGGGTGAGCTGGAAGACCATACGCACCCCGTCGACCGTCTCCTCCTGGCCGCTGGCGGTGATGTCCAGCGTCGGGGGGAGCCCGATCGTCCCGGTTGACATCGCCATCCCAGACCCGCACCCACCTGCCCCAGGGGCGAACGCGGCAGCCGGTCCCCGTACATGTACACCGCACGGCGCGTCATCGCGTTGCCCGCGTACCCGTTCTCGCTGATCGCGTGCTCCATGAACCCCGTCGGCGCCACCACCGGAATTTCCGTCTCCGACCCCACCGGGACCACTCCCCGCGCCCCGCCGAAATGGTCGGCATGCGAATGCGTGTAGACCAGGCCCGTCACCGGCCGCTCGCCCCGGTGCTCCCGGTACAGCCCCAGCGCCGCCGCGGCTGTCTCCGCCGAGATCAGCGGATCGATCACCACCACACCACGCTCACCCTCCACGAACGTGATGTTCGACAGATCCAGCCCCCGCACCTGGTACACACCCTCGGACCTCGTACAGTCCCTGCTTCGAAGGCAGCTGCGCCTGCCGCCACAGACTCGGGTTCACCGTCTGCGGGCATCCCGCCTCCACGAACCCGTAGACGTCGTTGTCCCACACCGTGCGGCTCCCGGCATCCCGCACCACGGCCGGCACCAGCGCGCCGAGGAACCCCCTGTCGGCATTGTCGAAGTCGGTGGTGTCCTCGAAGGGAAGACTGCTGCTCATCGGCCTGCTCCATTCCACGACGCCTTTTCGCGCAGATTAAGCCCTTATAGGGCTTCCTGGTGGTTGGCGAGGGCGGAGAAAGCGCCGACACCCCCCTTCCCAGTGACGGCGAGCGACCTGCTCTGCTGCGCCCGTTCGCCCCATGGAATGGCCGAACCGGCATCCCGCCGGGACAGGAGCGGCGCGCGATGCCGTCGCCGACGTGCTGCTCGACGTGTCCTCTCCCGAGCGGGATCGTCGGTCGGTTCATCGGCCCTCGGCAGCCGACGGGTCGGGTGTGTCGGAGGCGCGGTGGCTCTGTTCGTGCCACAGCGGGGGCAAGACCCTGGCGGGTTGGGATTCCGCCCAAGTCAGACGGCCCAGCAGTAGGGTGCCGCTCGGGGTGGGGAGGCGGTTCAGGAGGCCCCGCAGGTGGATGGGGACCATGGGGGAGGAGGCCGCGGCGGTGGTGACGTCGTCGAGGCTGGTGCGCAGGAAGTCCTGCCGCGCACCAGCTCACCACAGCACTGGGGAGGTCCTATGCCGGAGCCGCCCACTACGCGTAGCCAGAAGCCCCCTTCAGAGCGGGTGCTGCGTGCGATGTGCCGGGTTCGTGTCAGTGGAGTGGTTGGCAGTGGCTGGCCGCTGTTTCCTGTCATTTTTTCGCTGGTCATGGACGGGCGAGCGGCTGTCCGCTGCTGACATGGGGGTGACACGGACAACGCGTCTCAATGCCACACCGCGGTATATCCCATGGTGGGTCACTGACACGAGGCCGAGATATCGCACCAGAGATACAGCGACGACACCTACGAGGAGACCACCGGCGCCACCCTGGCAGAGCTCCGTTGAGTTCGCGGTGTCCCCGGCCCTCCTACCGCCGCGCTGAGGAGATCTTCGAGGAGAACACCCAGCTGCCGGCCAACCCCCTCGCCTCTCCGGACGGCATCGAGGACCTGGACGGCGGGACGCTCCACCGGCTCCGCCACAGTGCCCTGACACACGACGCCGAGGACGGCACGTCCACCCCGATGCTGCTGGCCCGCTCTCGCCACGCCTCCGTCCGCTCCCTGGAGCGGTACGCCCGCCCCGGCGTCGACGCGGTCGCCCGGCACGTCGCCGAGCGCCCCCCGCACGTCGCCGGACGTGACACCCATGTTGGCGGCTGGTGCCGGCGTTCTTACCCGCCCCCTTTCATCGTTTGCCTGGACTCAACGCATCCCGGGCAGACGACGGAGCTCGTTGACCTTCAGTAACCGGGCGAGAAGGAGATACGCCAGGGCTGTCGCGAGCGCCCCGGCAGCCAAGGCGACAGCAGTAGGCCACGTCCCATCTCCCGGGCCAGCGCACGCACGCGCTGCGGCCCAGCCCAGCCCAGCAGCCGGGCACGCGGCGCACAGCAGCTTCACGTAGGTGCGGCGCACACCTCCGTCGTCGATCCGGCCCCCCATCTTTTTGCGCAGCAGGTAGGCGGTAAGTGCGAGACCGGCCACATAGGAGAGGGTGTAGGCCCCGGCCATGCCGACTACCGACCAGCGGGCGGGCAGGGCCACATGGCAGGCCGTGGCCAGGGCGATGTTCACGCCTGCGATCCAGGCCGCCATGAAGAACGGGGTGCGGGTGTCCTCGAAGGCGTAGAAGCCGCGCAGCATCAGGTACTGGGCGGAGAACGGGATGAGCCCGAGCCCGAACGCCTGCAGCATGTAGCCCAGTGGGCGGGCTGAGGCGGCATCGGCTGCTCCGTGGGCGAACAGCAGCGAAGAGATCTGGGGCCCCAGGGCGAGGAAGAGGAAGGCGGCGGGCACGATGACCACGCCGCTGATCCGCAGCGCCCCGGACAGGTCCGCGCGCAGGTCCGGGATGCGGCCCTCGGCGACGGCCCGGCTCATGCGCGGCAGCAGCGCCGTCACCAGGGACACGGTCACGATCGACTGCGGCAACATCCAGATGGTCTGCGCGTAGATGTAGGCGGAGTAGCCTGCGCCGGCCTGCGGCAGCTCCTGGTCGGCGGCATTGGCGTAGTTCGTGACCACCGTCAGGGAGACCTGGTTGGCCAGGACGAACAGCAGCGTCCACTTCGCTGCGTGCACGCTCTTACCCAGGCCGGTGCCCCGCCAGTCGAACCGCGGCCGGAACCGGAAACCGGCCGCCCGGGCGAAGGGGATCAGAGCCAGGGCCTGGACGGCGATGCCCGTAGTGGTCCCGATCCCCAGCAGCCGCACTTGGGCGGCGGTGATGTCCTCCACCCGGTCGGGCACCGTCATCAGCCCCAGATAGGCGGCAAACATGCCGACCAGCACGACGTTGTTCAGCACCGGGGTCCACATCATCGCGCCGAACTTCTCACGCGCGTTCAGCACCTGCCCGTAGATGCTGAACAGGCCATAGAAGAAGATCTGCGGCAGCAGGAACCGCGCGAACGTCACCGTCAGCTCGAACGCCTCGTGATTGTCCGGGGTGTCCCGCATGTACAGGCCCACGATCTGCGGCGCTGCCCATACCGCCAGCGCCGTCCCCACGCCCAACACGCACACCACGAGCGTGACCAGCCGCTGCTCGTACGCCCGCCCGCCATCGGGCTCCGTGGCCCGGGCCCGCACCAGCTGCGGCACCAGCACAGCATTGAGCGCGCCGCCGATCAGCAGCGTGTACAGGCTCGTCGGCACGGTGTTCGCCGTGTTGTACGTGCTGGCCAGCAGGCCCGTTCCCAGCGCCGCGGCCTGCAGCACCTGACGGATCAGCCCCGTCGCCCGCGAGACCACCGTGCCAACAGCCATCAACAAAGACGAACGAGCCAGCCCGCCTTTGTCCTTATTCCGCCGGGCGGCATGCCGCCCCCTTGTCTGCTGCTCCTGCGGCATGGTCTGCGCCGCAGAGTTCGCCCCCTCCACCATGCCGTCAACCTATGCCCCAAGATCCCACGCCCCCAATTCGCGCGCCTTACTGCTCGCGCGGTCCCGGCACGCGTCCGTCCGCTCCCTGGAGCGGCACACCCACCCGGCCCGCTCACGCGGGGGCTGTCGCGCTCTCGGGGTCTGTCCAGTAAACGGTGTAACCGTGGTTGGCTCGTGGGTCAGATTCGGTTGTTGGTGAGGCGTCCGTCGAAGGCGATGTCGAAGGCCTGGAGGGCTCGCTTCCAGCGGGTGGTCCAGCGTTTGCGGCCGGCGCCGGTCGGGTCGAGGGACATCACCGCGAGGTAGACGCACTTCAGGGCGGCGTTCTCGGAGGGGAAGTGGCCACGGGCCCTTACCGCCCGGCGGATCCTCGCGTTGACGGACTCGATCGCGTTGGTCGTGCAGACGATCCGGCGGATCTCGGCGTCGAAGTGCAGGAACGGGACGAACTCGGCCCATCGCCTCCGTGTCGTGGGCGATGAGGTGGCATTGCAGGGGCGCTCGGCCCTGGTGTACCCCTTCGCGACCACCTACGAAGGGTGCGCACAGCCCGAGTACGACCCGTACGTTGAAAAGAACAACTTCTCCGTGCTCCCAGTGACCGGCGACGAGAACCGGGACGCGGGAATCCTGCTTTCACAGTTCTATACGAAGAACCGCCTCATCGACGGCATGGACGACGGCTTCATCGTCAAGATCAGCTGAGAGTCGGGGGCAGGAGTGAACCAAGCTCCTGCCCAGTCCTCATACGTCGACGGGCCAGAACTGCGCAAGGTAACGTTCCACGCCTTCGGGCACCGACTCCTGTGCCAGGCACCGCACTTCCTGCCGCCCCGCGCAGTAGATGCGCACCCGCCACTCCCTTCCAGCGTCGGGAAGCCGCACGTACTCGGGCATGGGGCCGGCCACGGCCCACAGCGCCAACTCGCCTGATGCACTGTGAATCTGTGCCTCACCCTGCGCCTCCCACGCGTCGCGTGCCTCCGCAGAAGGAGGCTCTGCGTCCCACACCTCGACCGTCAACGAAGCCGTGTGGGTATGCCCGCCGCTCTCCACATCGATACGGCCGGGGTGCTCCGCCAAGAAACCTTCTGGAACACGCCCCTCGGGGTAGCCGACCGGCACGAACCGATCGTCCACCTCCTGGAGACCGAATCCGAAGAAGTCGACCTCGACGTCGAGCTCCTGCTGCTTGATCAGTTCCGCCACGCCTACTCCTTTGTGCTCGTCAGTTACCCTGCCGTCGCGCGAGATCGTATAGGCCCAGCTCAAGCGCCACGGTAAGACACCCCTCCTGCCACCAGTTCCCGGCCATGCCGACGAGCCTGCTGCAGCCACAGAATCCCTAGAGCGGACCTGCCCAGAAATTAGCGAGCCGCAGGCATGCTGTACGGCGCCTTCACACTGCTCCGCCAGCATGCATCCGGACCGGACCGCCCAATCCAGCCCGCAATTCGACCACAGCCTCGCACTGGGCGACCAGTCCGTCGACATCCGCGTCAGCATCCACTCCAGCCGGGCCAAGAACTACGTCCACGAGTTCGATACCGACCCTTGCCTCCTGGCGGCTTGAGCCAGCCGCGGCATTTCGTCCACCACACGCAATGAACTCGGCATTGCCACCTGAACTCCCGCCAGTCCAGTCACCACCGGGCCAGGGACTGTCGTCAATGTGATCTTGGGTAGTGGATCATGGTCGGGTGATACGCTGCCATGAACTGTCCGATGCTGAGTGGGATTTCGTGCGGCCGTTGCTGCCCCGGAGGGTGATGGGGCGGCCTCGGCTGGACGACCGGACGATGCTCAACGGGATCGTGCGGAAGTTCCGTGCCGGAGTGGCCTGGCGTGATGTGCCCGAGCGGTACGGATCCTGGGCCGTCTGCACACCCGGTTCCGCCGCTGGGCCGCCGACGGCACGTTCGACCGGATGCTGCGGGCCGCGCAAGCCAGGGCGGACGCGGCCGGGGACATCGACTGGCTGGTGTCGGTCGACTCCAGCATCGTCCGCGCCCATCAGCACGCGGCCGGTGCCCGAAAAGGGGGGCACCGCAACCCGGCACTCGGACGCTCCCGCGGCGGACTGACGAGCAAGATCCACCTGGCATGCGACGGCCTGGGCCGCCCGCTCGCCCTGTTGCTCACGGGCGGAAACACCAACGACTGCACCCAGTTCACCGCCGTAATGGAGGCAATACGAGTACCCCCCAGGGACCGGGACGCCCGCGGGTGCGGCCCGCTCACGTCATCGGCGACAAGGGCTACAGCTCGAAAGCGATCCGCACCTGGCTGCGGCGTCGCAACATCCCCCCACCATCCCAGAGCGGGCCGACCAGGTCCGCAACCGTGCACGACGCGGCAGCCTCGGCGGCCGCCCTCCCGTCTTCGACAAGCAGGTCTGCAAGCACCGCAATGTCGTGGAACGGTGCTTCAACCGCTTGAAGCAATGGCGTGGCATCGCCACCTAATACGACAAGACCGCCCAGTCCTACCAAGGAGCCGTCACCCTCGCCTCGCTCCTGATGTGGGCGTGACACTTTGACGACAACTCCTAGGTAGGTAGGAACGCCCGTCCGCAAGGCGCCGCCGAACGGAGACTTGGCGGACGGTGCCCTGCAGCAGCCGCCTCGACAGACGTGAGGCACAGGCTCCTATCGGTCCTTCTGGCACGACATGGGCCGTCACCGGCGCCACGTTGAGATGTTCGACTGCGGCCGGCGGACCGGTATCGCGCAGGCGGTTGCTTGGCCTGCTCAGCGCCTCGTACACCACTGAGGCTTCCCAGGGGCGGTGGCAGCCCCTGGGCCCTGCCTGGGTAGGGTCACCGTTCGTGACCAAGATCAAGTTCGTCCAGACGGCGACCACGACAGCAGCCACCCTCGCCCTCCTCGGCGCCACAGCCCCGGTGCCCGCGCTCGCAGACGGCGGCACGCCCGTCCCTGCGGTGACGACCGGCGCCGTGTTCAACGACCCCACCAGCCTCGACCCCGCACGGACCGACGCGATACCCACCCACCTCGCCCGGCTCATCGACGGCGCGGTCCCCGGTTCCGACATCATGATCTCCACGTATGTGTTCGGCTCCAAATGGGTGGTGGAGCGGCTGAACGCGGCGCACCTGCGTGGGGTGAACGTTCAGGTGATCCTGGACAGCGAGACCCGCCGTCACTGGGAGGGCGGCCCAATGTACGACCTGCTCGCCGCCGGGCTCGCGAAGAAGCCCGCCGGCTCGGGTGACTCCTGGGTGCGGCTGTGCGCCGACAAGCAGGCGTGCCTGGCGAAGGATCCGGCCCCGGCGGACGGCTGGCCCAGCGTCAACCACAACAAGTTCTACCTGTTCTCCCGTACCAAGGGCAGCGCCACCGCCACCGTGCCGGTGGACAACGTGGTCGTGCAGTCCTCCGCGAACATGACCACCTGGGACCGGAAGAAGTCCTGGAACGACGCCCTGACGGTGGCCGACAACCAGGCCCTGTACGGCGCCTACGCCGCTTATTTCAAGCGGCAGGCCGAGGCTCAGGCGGACCCGTCGAAGCAGGTTTCCGACGTGCTGATGGACGCTCAGGCGGGCAGGGCCAAGGCCTACTTCTTCCCCCGGGCGACCACTGACGTCATCGTCAACATCCTCAGCACGGTGGACGACCCGGTCGACGGGAAGCCAGCCTGCTACGGCAACGACACCGGCTACGGCACCACCGACGGCCGCACGGTGATCCGCGTCGCAATGCACGGGATAACCCGGCCTGAAGTCGCGCAGAAACTGTGGGACCTGGACGACGCGGGCTGCTACGTCGACATCGTGTACCGCGGCCTCGACGCTTCGGGAACCGTCGTCGAGCAGATCCTCACCAAGCCCACCCGGTACGGCGGTGTCGGTCTGCACAAGCTGGACGACGCGGCGGGCGGCACGCACACCGCCACCCACACCAAGTACCTACTCATCGAGGGCACCTACAAGGGCAAAAAGAACCAGAAGATAGTCTTCACCGGCAGCCACCCCTATACCAAGTCGGGCCTGACCGGAAACGACGAAGCCCTCCTGAAGTGGGACGACTCCACGGACCCTGAGCACCCCACCGCCTCCGTGTACGACGCCTACCGGGAGAACTTCCGCACCCAGCGCGCCGTCGCCGACGCGCAGAACACGCAGCCGCAACCGTAAGGTGACGGCGGGCGCGCGGCGTCATTGCACGCGGTGGTCAAGCGACGGCCAGAGCCTTTGGGGGGTTTAGACGCCGTTTCAGTTGGTGAGGCGACGGTGGCAGATGAGGGCTGCGGCTATGCCGACGAAGGCGAGGAAGTGGTCGGGCTTGCGTTCGTAGCGG
>NZ_JBWKLQ010000023.1:0-14263 GCF_056429965.1 Streptomyces sp. NPDC046122
ATCCGCCGCTACATCATCTGGCGGAACAAGCATGCCGCCGACGAACGCCTCCGCGAGGTCGTGAACAGGGCGAACGTTGCCTGATGCGGCACTAGAAGGTGTAGCGCGTGTGGCTGAACACCTTGCCGTCGTGCCCGAAGCCGTATGCCGTGCCGGGTGTCACCGCGAACAGCAGGTCGTTGCCCATGCGGATGCTGTCGCCGAAACCGTGGAAGGTCCCCTCCGGCGAGGTGATGAGGTCCCCGTACTGTGCCTCGAACGCGGCGATGACCTCGTCCTGTCGTGCCGGATCCGCCACCTGCTCCGCCGTTCCCTCGATCACGATGTCGAGTCCTTCGGAGAGCGAGTTGTGCCCTGTGGTGAGTGCGCAGTGGGCATTGCCAGCCAGGTTCTTCGCCTTCTGTTCGCCCGACCCGGTGCTGAAGTGCAGCGCCCCGTCATGCCAGGCGGCGATCAGCGGCGTGACGTGGAGCCGGCCGTCCGGCCGGACGGTGGTGATCCAGAAGATTTCGGCGGCCCGCAGCCTGCGCTGTGCCTCGGCCCAGTCGGTGGCGGTGACGTTCTCCGCGCCCGGGCGCGGGTTGAGAGCGGAGCTGTAGCGGGCGTCGAGCTCGGTCTTGGGCTCCTTCGGCGACATGCGGAACTCCCTTCCCTCTTCGTTATAGCGGAGGTAACGCAGCCTGATCCGGAGGCGCTCTGGACCGGTCACTGTCTTGCGGACATCACCGAGGTACTCCGCCCTGGAGCGGTGGACGCGGGCCGCACTCACAGCCGCTCGCGTTGGCGATGTTGCTGAACGGTGCCCAGGAGTGGCTGGTGCTGGGTTGCTGCTTCACACTGCTCGCCGCCACCGCGGGCTGTCTGCTCCTGTATCCGGTGCGCATGCGTCAGGGCTTCACACTGAGCCACGTGTCACTCGGTTCACTGTCGCTAACGGCACTCCCAGTTTGGCAGACCGGTGCCACTGAATCGGTGCACGGTTCCAGTTCGCGGGTGCGCCGTCGTCTGGACCGGGGTGGGGTATGACGCAGCAGACCGTGGAGCGATTCGGTTGCGGCGAGCCAGGATCCTGGGTCGTAGGCGGCGGTTTCGCCCCGTGTTGGCGTGGACGCGTACGTGGTGGGGGCAGCCAGGAGGCCGTGCCTGTCAGGGAGAGGCGAAGGTGCCATACGCCGCCGGTGGCCTGGCGGCCGCCCAGTGTGCGCGAAGGGCGGCGGCGAGCAGGTACCCGTTTTCATGGTTCAGCGCCTGGAGGGGCAGTGCACCGAGGCGGCCGTGCTCGTGACCTTGTTTGCGGCAAGCCCGGTACCGGCTCGGACCAGGCTGTCAAGGGCGCGACGCTCGGTCGGCGGCCAGCCTCGGCCGTGCCCGGCGCCGTGATGCCCGCCGCCAATTACAGGACCCCGACTGTCTGGGAGGCCGCAGGGCTCCCAGCGAGGCAGGCTGTACTCATGGTGTCGCTCTTCCGCTCGCCTCCTCGACCAGGAGCGGGTCGTCACAGCCAGATGCTCTTTGCGCTCACGAAGGGTGTGCCCTTCGCGCTCGCGCTGGCTGTGCTGAGCATCGAGCTCTCGCCCCTGCATGCTCTGGTCACCGGACCTCTCCTCATTGCAACGCCGGCGCTGGCCGCGCTGACGATGGGGCCGATGGGCACCCTCGTCGCGGCAGCCCTCGCGCTCGTCGTCAGCGTGACGACTGCTGCGTATAACCAGGCATGGGGTACCCCTCAGGTCTACGGCAACTTCCTGGGTCTGCTTGTGGTCTCCGTAGCCAGCGTCACCCTGAGCAACGCGGTGCGTACGCGTCGGCAGAGCGAGCTCGACCACGTGCGCCGGATCGCTGTGGCCGCACAGGACGTCATCCTGCGCCCCGTCCCCGCGCGGTTGGGTCCAGTGCGGGCCGCGAGCCTGAGCCTCGCGGCTGGGACCGGGGCGCAGGTCGGCGGTGATCTGTATGAGGCCGTGCAGACTGCGTACGGCGTTCGCCTGATCGTGGGTGACGTTCGTGGCAAGGGGCTGAAAGCCATTCGTGCGGTTGCGGTGGCGCTCGGTGCCTTCCGGGAGGCCGCGCACTACGAGGAGGAGCTGGTCGGGGTCATGAACCGCTGCTCGGCCGCGCTGCACCGGGAAGCCGCCGTCCCAGGTACTTACGATCAGGAAGCACTGATGGAGGGATTCGTCACCGCGCTCATCGCGCAGGTGCCCGACCAGCCCGTCGTGCAGCTGATCAACCGTGGCCATCCGCCTCCGTTGGTGCTGCGCCAGGGCAGGACCCAGGCACTGATGCCGTCCTCGCCAAGGCCGCCTCTCGGCCTGGAAGACCTCATCACCAGCCCTCCCGAAGAGCCCGAGAGCTATCCGTTCCTACCGGGCGACCGTCTGCTGCTCTACACCGACGGTGTGATTGAAGCCCGTAGTCCCGGCAGTGACTTCTTCCCCCTGGCCGAGGCCATGGAGGCGGCGCACGCCCTTGCCCCGCCGGAGTTCCTGCGCGCACTGCACGCGCAATTGGTGCGCCACACCGAGGGCCGTCTCACGGACGACGTGGCGATGATCGTCCTCGACCGGCCTTGAGGATGAAGCCGGCACGCAGGTCAACTCGGCCGGCCCTTCTCACGTGGCGTCCTGACCACAGCGGGCCGAAGGTGCGGGTGCTGAGGGCCGGAGGCAGGCTGTGAGCGTTGAGGTTGAGTTCCCGCGGGTTCATGCATGTGGGTGTGAGCCACGGCGGGCTGGCAGCCGATCGTCTCCTTCTCCCATCCCTTTCAATGAGCCTTGTTCGCGAGTTCTCGGGGGGCAGGTTCTCCAGCGCTTCGCCGGAGGGTCGCACCGGCCAAGATTGGGGCGGTGATGCGGTGGGTCACGTAGGCGTCATCACCGGCACCCCCGGCCAGATGCGCGAATCAGCTCGGCGTGACCGGTCGAGAGCGTGGCGATGTCGACGGGGTCGGGCGGGGCCTGGCGGTCTGCGCATCATGGATCTTCCGCCCCTCTTGTCCACCCCAGGGATCGCTGCACGGCCCGTTGCCAGTTGTCGTATTCCGACGCTCGTCGCGCCGGGTCCATGTCGGGCAGCCATTGGGCCGCTCGGTGCCAGTTGCGCCGCAGGATCTCCAGGTCCGCCCAGTAGCCGGTGGCCAGCCCGGCTGCGTAGGCGGCGCCCAGCGAGACGGTCTCGGCGGCCATGGGCCGCACCACCGGCAGGTCGAGGACGTCCGCGAGGATCTGCATGAGGAGGTTGTCGGATGTCATGCCACCGTCGACCTTGAGCTCTTTGAGGGTGAGCGAGGAGTCGGCGTTCATGGCATCGACGACCTCGCGCGTCTGCCAGCCGGTGGCTTCGAGCGCGGCCCTGGCCAGGTGCCCTTTGGTGACGTACGAGGTGAGGCCGACGATGACGCCGCGTGCGTCGCTGCGCCAGTGGGGTGCGAAAAGACCGGAGAACGCCGGGACGATGTAGCAACCGCCGTTGTCCTCCACGGTGCGCGCAAGGGTTTCGATGCCCGGTGCGCTGCTGATCAGTTCCAGACGGTCACGGAACCATTGAACAAGCGCCCCTGTGACGGCGATCGGTCCCTCGAGTGCGTAGACCGCGGGCTGGTCGCCGATCTTGTACGCAACGGTGGTGATCAGGCCGTTCTCGGACCGCACCATGTCGGTCCCGGTGTTGAGCATCAGGAAGCTGCCGGTCCCGTAGGTGCACTTCGCCTCGCCGGGGGAGAAGCAGGTCTGTCCGAAGAGTGCGGCCTGTTGATCGCCGAGTGCGGCCGTGATGGGCATGCCCGGGGTCACCGACCGATCCTCACCGTACCTTTCCGCCGAGGGCCGGATCTCGGGCAGGATCGAGCGCGGGATTCCGAAGAACTCCAGCAGTTCCTCGTCCCATTGCAGCGTGCGCATGTTCATGAGCATCGTGCGACTGGCGTTGGTCACATCGGTGATGTGACGGCCGCCCGCCGGACCACCGGTGAGGTTCCAGACCAGCCAGGTCTCCATCGTGCCGAACAGCAGCTCGCCGTCCATGGCGCGTTGTTCCAGGCCGGTCACGTGGTCGAACAGCCAGCGGATCCTTGGTGCGGAGAAGTAGGTCGAGGGCGGCAGGCCGCAGCGCTCTGTGAAGAACTCGTCCCCGGGGTGGTTCCTCAGGTCCTCAACGAGCGGAGCAGTGCGGGTGTCCTGCCAGACGATCGCTTTGCCCAGCGGTGTGCCGGTCCGCCGATCCCAGAGCACCGTCGTCTCGCGCTGGTTCGCGATGCCCAGGGCGGAGACCGCCTCGACGGTGACGTCGGCGCCGGTGAGGGCCTCGGGCACGATGCGTCGCAGATTGCGCCAGATCTCCAGGGCGTCGTGTTCCACCCAGCCCGGCCTCGGGAAGTACTGCTGATGCTCACGCTGCGCGACCGAGACCAACCGTCCGCCGTGGTCGAACAGGATGCACCGGGTGGAAGTGGTGCCCTGGTCAATGGACATCACATACCGTCCGACCATGATCCTGACCGCCCTTCCGATGCGTAGTTGCGCGTGCGGAGCTACCAGCGGGCAGCCCCCAGGTCGCGTGAGATGGCCCGTGCGGCATCACGGAGCAGCGTGATCAGCTTCGGGTCGGGCCGACCCCGGGCATCGCAGATCCGCTCGACCGGGCCGGACACGCCGATGGCACCCACCGAGAGGCCGCCGTGGCCCCTGATCGGCGCGGCGACACCCGCGTCACCCATGCTCATCTCCTGCATCTCGACGGCCCACCCGTTCTCCCGGATGTCGGCCAGTGCCCTGGTCAGGTCCGAAGGGTCGACCAGGGTGTGCCGGGTGTACGCCTCCAAACCGACTTCAAGTGCCGACTCCACGTTCGCCGTGCCGAACGCCAGCAGGACTTTCCCGAGCGAGGAGGCGTGAAGGGGCAGCAGGGCGCCCACGTCGAGGGTCTGAAGCGTGTCGTCCGGCCGGAAAACATGGTGGATGATGAGCACCTTGCCCTCGAGGGGCGTTCCCAGGCGCACCGCTCCGCCGCTGCGGGCCGCCAGGGCGTCGGCCCAGTTGATGGATCGCGACCGCAGCTCGTTGACATCCAGGTAGCTGGTGCCGAGGTGCAGCAGCGCCGCCCCGAGTTGGTACTTTCCCGTCGCGGTGTCCTGCTCCACGAAATCCACGTGCTGGAGGGTGCGCAGAATGCCGTGAGTGGTGCCCTTCGCGAGCCCCAGCGAAGCGGCGACCTCACCCAGCCCGAGCCGACGAGGACCGCCGGCGAGCAGACGGAGAATCGCCGCCGCCCGCTCGATCGACTGGACGGGACCGGCCATACCGCGATTCTAGGTCGCCTTTCACCGACGCCACCACGGGCGAGATGGGAAGTTTCTCCCATCTCGCCCGACGTTCGGTAATGTCGACCGCCGTTCATTGACGGGTCATCTATCGCTACATACCGTCCGTGGTAACCAGCATTCGTCGGCACCACTCATCGAGGAGCGCAGATGGCCGCTCAACTCAACACCGTCGATCCCGTGTCGGTCGCCCATGTCCGCCCTGTGCTCTATGACCTGGGAGCCGTACCTGCCGTGCGCGGACGACTCCGCACCGTATTCGCGGAGTGGGGTCTGCCCCCGGAGCGCGTCATGGATGCGCTCGTCGTGGTGTCCGAATTGCTGACCAACGCGCTTGTCCACGCCCTGCCGCCGGTCACGCTGCGGTTGTCGTGGGTTCGCGTCGACGGCTTGGGAACGCTCCGCATAGAAGTAACCGACGCGGGCCCCTCGCGTGCGGCAGAGGGTGATGCCCTCCGGGACGCGGACGAGTGCGGCCGGGGGATCGCCATCGTCAGCGCCCTCTCAACCCGATGCGGCACACGGATCCACCCCGACGGGATCACGCGCTGGGCGGATCTCCACGCGGCCTAGGCGGGCACTCACCGGGGTGCGTGTCCGGGCGGGGCAAGGGAGCACGTGCACTCTAGTGGCCTGAGCCAGAGATTCCCTTCCTAGCATCTCCTGCCCTGCGACTTCACAGAACACCAGGGCGACACGCCGTGGCAGAGCCTGCTCGCCCGCCTGGCGGAGGTGGGGCTGGAGGTGAGGGCCTGGGCCGCTCGCGCGGCGGATTCATCACCAAGCTCCGCCTGAGCGCCGACGGCCGCTGCCGCCCGCTGTCCCTGATCGTCGCACCGGCCCAGCGGGCGCACTGCACTCAGTTCAGGCCGGTCCTGGAGTCGAACGGGCCATCAACAGACTCAAGCAGCACCGGGCGGTGGCCACGCGCTACGACAAGCGCAGCTACGTCTACCTGGGCACCGCCAACCGCCGCAGCCCTCACCATCTGGCTTCGCACATGATCGACCGGACAAGTCCCAGCGGTCGCAGCGTCGTGTCAGGTGACCAGCAAGCGGTTGAAGAACGAGCGGTAGTGGCGCAGGGCCTGGCGCAGGTCTTCGGTGTTCGCCTGTTCGCCGCGGTTCCACTGTCCTTCAAGTTCCTGTTTGTGATCGGCAAAAGTGGTGGCCAGCTTTTGCATCACATCGGCGACCAGTGCGTCGGCCGTGTGCACGGCGTCGCGTGGGTCGTCCACGAACTTGTTCTGTACCTCCTCCCAGCGTGCGCGGAAGCCTTCCTCATCTTCCGGAGTAAGGAGCCGCGGCGCCTCTCCCTCGGCATGGCCGCCCTGGTCCGTGACTTGGTCGTGAGGGCTGGAATCGCTTCCAACTGCCTCGTTTTGGGCGCCGATGTCGGCTCCTGCCAGCTCGTCCTCGACGGGCTTGCTGGGCGTGGTCGTGCTCTCGCCAGGAAAGGTGGGTACGTCGGTCTGTGTGCTCGCCGCTTCTTCCTGCGTGGACGTGTCGCGGGGCTGGGCGAGGTCGTCAGTGGACAGGCCGCTCACGGCGGCGTCATCTGATATGTCCTTGTGTTGCATTTCTCCTCCGCTTCCCGGGATGCTCGGCTGGACTCCGGATGGAGGCGGCGGGCTGTTCGCTGAGCCGTTCAGGCCGAAGCGGCGTGGCGGGGTCCGCCGCCGTCGGCAAGCAGTTCGTCGAAGAGGGCTCGGTAGTGCACCATGGCACCCCGCAATTGTTCAGTCGTCGCCTCGTGCCGGGTACTTAGCACGTCGACATCGTGGGCGGCCCGGTAGTGCTCGAGTGTGCGGCTGTGCTGAACCGAGAGGTCCTTGAGCTGTTGCTCGAAGTCCTGGGTCGGGTAGCCGCGCTCATGCATCAAAGAGGTCACCAGGCGGTCGGCGTGGTGCACGGCGTCCTCTGGGCGGTCCACGAATTCTTCCTGCACGCCGGTCCAGTCTCTGGTGTATCGCTCCTTGACGCTGCCGTCCAGCGGCTTGATGTCCAGTGAGTCATGCCGTTTCTCGCGAGCCCTGAGCTCACGCTCGCCGGCCGTGCGGCTGTCGGCAGCCTCCATCGTTCGTTCGTACTCTGGGCCGAAGCGCTCGCGAAGCTGCCGGCGACGCATGATCAGCAAAGCCGCGACGGCTGCCACCGCAATCACCACCACGATGGGAATGATGATCGCCAGAAGTGTCCCTGTTGACATCGGGCAGACCCCCTAACGCACACTCTCTGTCCATGTTATGGCGAAATCGCTTCTTTGTCCGTGGAGTATGGCGCGGGGATCGAGCCCGCCGCCGTACGTCGATCATCGAAGCCACGGCTCGCTGCGCAATTGTGTCGCCTACAGGAGCCGCTGGGCGACGACGCCCTCCCGGTCCAGACGCCGTGTTCACTTGGCGGCTTCGGGTGCGACTTCCTTGATCCGCGGCCATCTGGGAGCGGCCGGCGTTGTGGACACAGACGAACAGCACAGACGGCTTCTCGGGCATCAGGAGGTCTCTCTTGTCTCAGGACGGAACAGGCGCCCATGGCATCAGCACCTGGTGGCATCAGCCGCCACTGATGTGAAAGCATCAGCGCATGATGACGTCAGTCGACACCGAACTGATTCGGGGCCTGGCGGACCCTCTCAGGCTCCAGTCGTGACCCTGCTCGCCCGCGAGACGCTGTGCACCACACACCTCGTGGAGGAGACCGGTGCCAGGCAGACCAACCTCTCCAATCACCTTCGAGTGCTCAGGGAGGCCGGGGTGGTGGACCGAGCCGTGCGGCCGCTTCACGTACTACAAGCTGCGCCCGGACCTCATCGCCCCAGCTTGCCCGTCAGTTCGCCGAGCTGGCCGCTTCCGCTCGTACCGCCGCTGACAACAAGAGGGCCTGTCCGTGACCTCCGCCCAAGCGCCCGCGACCGTTGAGGGCGCCTCGGTCGTCCAGAAGCTGTCGACCCTGGATCGCTTCCTCGCCGTTTGGATCCTGCTGGCCATGTCTCTGGGGCTGGGCCTGGGGCGGGTGATTCCCGGTCTGAACGACGCCATGGCCAAGGCCGAGATCGGTGGTATCTCGCTGCCGATCCCCGTGGGCCTGCTGATCATGATGTACCCGGTGCTGGCGAAGGTCCGCTACGACAGGTCAACTGGGTACTGGGCCCCGCGTTCATGTTCGCGCTCGCGTGGATCTTCCTGGCAGATCTGCCCGAGTACCGGACCGACCTGATCATCGTTGGTCTCGCTCGCTGTATCGCCATGGTCATCATCTGGAACGACCGGGCCTGCGGCGACCGTGAAACCGCAGCGGTCCTGGTGGCCCTGAACTCCGTCTTCCAGGTCGTCGCCTTCGGGCCCTGGGCTGGTTCTACCTCGACCTGCTGCCCGGCTGGCTGGGTCTGGGCGAAGGCGAGCAGCTCGACATCTCGATGTGAAAGATCGCCCTGAACGTCGTCATCTTCCTCGGCACCCCTCTGCTGGCCGGTTTCCTGACCCGCCGCCTGGGCGAGCGGAGGATGGGCCGTGAGAGCTACGAGGCGATGTTCCTGCCGAAGATCGGCCCCCGGGCGCTGTACGGCCTGCTCTTCACGATCGTCATCCTCTTCGCCCTGCAGGGAAAGACGGTCACTTCGCAGCCGCTGGACGTTGCCCGCCCGCTCTTCGAGGTGCCGGTCCTGGTCGCGCTGGTCTACGTCTCCCTGCTCTGGCGAAGGAAGTTCACCGCCGAGAAGGCGGAACGGCGAGCGACGTGACACGGCCGAGTGCTGGCAACGAACAGGGCAGCGTTCGCCGTACTGCTCGGCGTCATCTGGACAGGGGTGCTGTTCCTCTTTGCGCGTGACGCCACCGTCAGCGTGATCTGTGGGAGCGCGTTCGGCGCCGTGCTGCTGTTCACCCTGCCCCGCCTGCCGAGAACATGATCGACTTAACCGGCGTGGTGGTGATCGGCGGCGGCCAGGCCGGGCGCGCCGCCGGCTACCATCTGCGCCGCCTGGGCGTCGACTCCGTCATCCTCGACGCCCAGGCCCGCGCGGGCTGAGCCTCGCAGCACCACTGGTCGACAAGCACGGCAATGAGGCACCATGCGGGCACCAGCTCCCGGCCGATGCCGGGTTCTGAAGGCCGCTCCAGCGCAGGCGCGAGGCAGCCCGAAAGCCGGCCAGGTGCGGGGCGGGCCGGGGGCCCTGGGGGGCGACAGCTCAGATCAAGCGACTCCTGGACCCGCTCGGGAACCATCCCCCCGAATGCTGCGTGACCTCTTGATATGTGTCGGCTGGTGAAAGGACCGGGATGAGGACGCGGACGATGATGAGCGTGGCGGTATCGGCCTGCGTGGCGCTGGTGGCGTGCGCGTGCAGTCCGGAGAGGGCGAAGGAGGACGCGGACCCGAAGCCTTCGCAGACGTCCGCATCCGCTCGGACTGAGAAGCCGGCGGCTACCCCGACCGGTAACCAGCCCGCGCCCAGAACGAAGGAGCGCGCGATCCAGCGGTACGAGCAGTACCTCCACGCCCTCGGCCGTGAGGACATCGACACTGTCTGCGAAGTGGCCGGGCCTGGCGCGAAGAAGGCACAGGACGAGGGATTCGGCCCGTGCACATCGACGTACGTCATGGTGTTCCAGATGATCTCACCCGCGCAGAAAAAGGCCTTGCAAACCGCGACCGTCGATCCGCAACGCATCGCTGTGCACAATCTCGACAAGATCGAGATGCCGCTCGAAGCGGTCCGGGCCTCCGCCACCTTCTCCGAAAGCGACCTCGGTAGTTACACGCTGGAGTACCTCAAGAACGATTACTACATCACCGACGGAAGGTGACGCGTCGTACGCGCCCCTACTGACAGTACGAGCAGACTCAGTCCCGCGGCAGATGGTGAACCACGCAGGCCGCCCCCAAGTGCCAACTTCGTCCGCGAGCCCCGGCCAAGAGGCCGCACCGGCCCGGTCGCCTTGTGCTGCAGCCGAAGATGAGGACAAGCTCAGCGCGCAACGCCGGGCAGGCGTCCTGAGCATTAGGTTCAGCCGGCGCACTCCGAGGGCGGGCGGCCCGGGCTCGCAGATGAGCACAAAACCGAGTGAGGCAAATTTCGGAGCCCCATCACCGGCTCGGCCGCCACGCTGTACGTGCCTCATCGCCCCCAACGGATCCAACACCTCATTAATGTCTCCATGCGGATGACTGCCGATACCGATACACCGCGCGGCCTCGGTGCAGGACAATCCCGGTGACAGTCGACTATTTGGAAATCTTGCCTGACCGGGGCCATGAGGCGAGCCAGGCGCAGCGATGGGGCCCCACCGACGTATTCGGTGGGGCCCCATCGCGTCTATGTGCTGGCCTACCAGCGGTACCAGCGGCCCTTTCGTCCGCCGGTACCGGCCGACCGCATCACGAAGCCGAGCAGCCAGATCACCAACACGATGACGGCAATCCACCACAGAGCCTTCAGGGCAAAACCGGCGCCAAAGAGAATCAGCGCGAGCAGTAGAACGAGAAGCAGGGGAACCATGATTATCGACCTCCGAGCAGTCATCTGCCCGGTCGGATTCCGGCCATGCGGAGAAAATTGCGCTGTTTGATCTCTTGTTTACCGGGAAGGTTAATTGGCTCGTCGGCTTAGATTTAAGTCGGCCTGAGAGCAACATATCGTTCAAGGAATCTTGCGCACGCGCGACGTTGCCGCGGCCCACCTTTGGCTGTGCAGGCGTCACTTGGAAGCGGCGGCCTTCCGGGCTCCAGCGCGTCAGATCGCCAGCCAGGCTGCCCGTGTCGGTGTCGGTGCCGGGGCCTCAGGGGCGGGGAGAAGAGCCGCCGGTCAACCTGGTTCTGGTCACGCGGGCTGGAGTCGTGTTCTTCCAGCTCGGCCTGGGCGGGCGCCCACTCCGGACCGAAGCTGGCCGCTCAAGTGCCGGCAGCCGTCGGCCGTTGAAAAGATGCACTGATCCGTCGCTGCCAGGGCATGGGGGGCTCTGTCATGGCCAGGGCCCTGACAGACCGAAATCCTTGCGGTACGGCGCCCATTGGCCAGTGCTTCCAGTCCACCGCTCAGGTCTGATACGTCTGGTATGCCGCTGTTTCGTAGTGTTGTGGCACGGCGAGAGTATGGCCAGGGCCTGACTTGGCGTTATGGCTGACATGATGTGCCCGTTGTCTGGGCAGAGCCCTCGGGGCGGTTCCATACAGGCTGCCGTCTCACAGGTGTCGTGGAAGGTGAGGAGTGACGGATGCCGGTGGAGAGGCTGGTGATTACACCGGCGGTGGTGGAACGGGACGCGGTGCTGGCGTTGGTCGGTGAACTGGACCTGGGGGGCGAAGCGGTGCTGGCCCGGGCGGTCAGCGACATGCTTGACGCCGGTTACCGGCGGGTGGTGCTCGACTGTGCGGACATCTCGTTCTGTGATTCACGCGGCTTCAATGCGCTACTCGCGGCTCGTCAGGCCGCGCATGACGCCGATGGGGTTTTGGCCTTGGCCGCGGTCCCAGGTCGCCTCCAGCACCTGCTGACGCTGGTGGGGGCAGAGGAGATCTTCGCCATCGCCTCCACCGTTGAGCAGGCACGGCTCCTGCTGGCCGCTTCCGGCCGACAGCCCGAACCGATGTAGCCCGTTTCTCCGCGCGGCTCCTCGAACCGGGCACGGACAGCGCTCGCATTTCAACCGGAGTGGCCCCCTTATCGGGCCATATGCAGGGCAGTCGTATCACCAGCACCAAAGGTTACCGACCGCCTGTCTCCGGGGGACCACGTTTATGAGCGCGAGCATGCAGCGTCACATCGACCTGGCCGGCACCACCGACGCGCCCGGCCAGGCACGCGAGATCACCAACCACTTCCTGGCCGACGCCGAACGCATCCGCGGGGAGCAGACTAGCCCGGATGTCATAGGCGCGGTGCTGATCGTGGTCAGTGAACTGGTCACCAACGCCGTTCGCCACGCCCCTGGGCTGTGCACTTTGCGGCTGACCCTGCACGACGACGGTGTGCTGATCGAGGTCAGTGACACCAGCCCTGTCCTTCCGTACCTGCGCGATCCTGACGTCACGGGGGCGTCGGGCGGCTGGGGCATGCAGATGATCACCCGGCTGGCCGGTGAGGTCCAGACCGTGCCCGGCCCTGGCCGGGGGAAGACGGTACGCACCCGGCTGCCCTGGTGATCCTTCTCTGGACGCGGTGGGCAGTACGGACGCCAGCCCGACCGACACCAGCCGCTTCACTCCAGCCGCCGGGAGCCCTTCGGCGAGGGCGCGGGCAACGGCGCGGAAGAACTCGCCGGGGCGCATCCCCGGGTCGTACACGGCGACGATCGCCGCGTCGTGCCCGGCCGACGATCGCGGGATGGTCAGCCGCGCAGGATCCCGCCTGCTGACCGGTCTCGTCGACGCTGTTTCTGACCGCCGCCGGTCTGATCGCCTGGAAACAGGTACCGCTGCACGACGGCGAGTCGGCCACCGCCGAGCCGAAGAAGCTCCGTTACTGGCTGCTGCACGCAGCCGCCCGCATCGCCCCCGGCAGGCGCCGCCTCCACCACCTGCGGATCGCCCCACCAACGGCCGCCCCCGGCCGTGCCCACCTGGCGACGGAGATCACCAGCCCCGCACCCCGTGATTGCTCGTCAGCACAGTCGCAGCCGAACCACGTCTCCAGCACCGACGATCTCTCGTTTGAGACGCAGATGCGGGCAGGAATCGGCTGGTAACAGGGGAGTTCAGGCATAGGCGTCCTCTACAGCGACTCGTCGCACTGTACGCAGCGTCGTCTGGAGGCGCTCCAGGTCGGTCGAGCCCAGAGCGAGGCGGAGCGCCTGTGGTGTCTTCCTCGAGGTGGTGAACGGCTCCGCCGTGCTTACCGAAATGTGCTGACGCGCGAGGGTGGCGGTCAGGCGATCGGCGCGTGCGTCATCGGGCAGCGGCAGCCATGTGAAGTAGGACGAGGGGTGGCTGATGAGGCGGAGTCCTGCCAGCTCTCGTCTGGCGAGTGCCTGGCGGGCCTTGGCGTCCTCTCTCTTCTGCGTTTCCAAGTAGTCGGCCGTGCCGTCTTCGAGCCAACGACCGACTACTGCGGTGATGAGGGCCGGGGTGTTCCAGGTAGTTGCCCGGATCGCGCGTTCGAGCGGCGGCACGATGGACGGCGGCGCGACGACGAAGCCGACCCGCAGGCCGGTGGCGATGCTCTTGGAGAATCCCGAGACGTAGACGGTGATGTCCGGCGCGGTTGCGGCCAAAGGCGGTGGAGGGTCCTCCACCAGATATGCGTAGGCGGCGTCTTCGATGATGAGCGAACCGTGCTGTCGAGCGATCTCGATCAGGCGGGTGCGGTCAGCCGGCGACAGGACCCAGCCCAGGGGGTTGTGCAACGTGGGCATGGTGTAGATCGCCCGCACCGAGCGGGTCGCGCACAGCTTCTCCAGGGCATCAAGATCCGGCCCGCTGGCGGTTGTGGGTATGGGCTCCAGGTCGAGATGAAAGGCATGTGCGAGCACCTTGAAACCCGGATAGGTCAGTGCGTCGACGGCGACGACGTCGCCGGCGTTGAGCGCGGCCATGGCGGTGACGGCCAAGCCGTGCTGGGCACCGCTGGTGATCAGGATCTGTTCCGCGTCTGTGGTGATGCCTCGGCGCCTCAGGTGCCGTGCGATCGAGGCTCTGTCCTGGGGACGGCCTCCATGTGGCTGATAGCGCAGCAGCGAGTCGAGGTCACCAGAGGTGGCCACTTCTCGCAGGGCCTGCCGCAGGAGATCAGCTTGGCCGGGCAGCGACGGGTAGTTGAAGTTGAGGTCGACCGCATCCGTGGCGACGACCTGCTGATCGATGCCGTGACCACCGGGGACGGCGATGCCACGCAGTGGCAGCGCCGGGGGGGGGGGGGGGGGGGTGTTGGGTCTGGCAGGAAGAGGCGGCGTTTTGCTTGGGGAAGAGCGAGGAAAAGGGGGGGTGTTTGGGGTTTTTTTTCTTTTTTTGT
>NZ_JBWKLQ010000023.1:14273-53537 GCF_056429965.1 Streptomyces sp. NPDC046122
CCGGGAAGAGATGGGGGGGGAAATTGGAGGGCAACCACCTCCGTGGAAACAACTTGTTGGTCGGTGCAGTAACAACGGGGGAGGGCGATACAAAGCGGTGACACCCCCGCGCCGTGCGGCCGCGCTCTCTGGTCCCGGCCGCACGGCGCTGCTGTGCGTCCGGGGCACCGTCGAGACCGGGGGCTCGTGCTTGAGCTTTCGCCTGTGTGCCGGGTGAGGCCGGACCGCACAGGGCCTTGCCGACGGCCAGTTCCAACACTGTCCCGAGCGGCTTTGTCGCGCCCCGCGCCCCTGGGTTTGATCGTCCGAGGCAGTCACACCTTCATGGTGCTCCTCTGTGAGCCCGAGACTGGGGGGCGTGGGAAGCACGCGCGCTGCTGGGATATGAGGGGGGAGGGCGAGGGGTGGCAGGACCCTCACAGCGCGGGTCCGTGGGGGACGGACATGCACACAGGCGTCGCGGTCTCAACGGCGTGGGCGGGCTCCGAGTCACGGGCGGGCCTGTTCTGCCGAGTCAGGGGCCGCTTTTATGGGCACATAGGCGATGAGTGGAGTGGAACAGAACAGACCCCCCGGGGGGGTTGGCCGCAGTGGTTGGCGGCCGGCCCCAGGGGTGCTTCGGCACGGTGTTCCGGTGCTTGAGGACGCCGGCCCACCAACCGCAGATCAGGGCACAGAGCGAGAACCGGGCGTCCCCGGTACTCAAGGGGCGGCGGTGTGGCGGCCCGGCCACCACTTCGGCCTGAAGGGCCAGGGTGGCTCGGAGGGTGGCCGCTGCGCAGTCGTCCAGCCGCCCATGGCCTTCCTTGACCGTCTCCGGGCCGTCCGAGGTCAGTCGACGTCGACAGGCACTGCTCGCGGTTCATCGGCGGTCAGACGACTGAACCATGACGCCTGCGCTTATGGCTGTCAGCCTAGGCGCAGCCAGGCGGGTCGTACCCGGTCGACATAAACTGCATCGTGGGCATCCCCGCAGCGTCGAAGTTTGCAGTGTCCGGACCGATCAGCGTCATGTAACCGGCGAGCCTCTGGCTGTGCGGCGAGGCTGGCTCCCCCTTGACCTGCTCGATGTTGGGGAACACGGAGTCGAGTACCCACCGCCGACCGCCGAAATTAATCCACTTGATCCCGCAGTGCGTATTGATGTCATACGGATATGGCTTGTGCTGCGCGGGCTTAGGCGGCCCTTCCTGCCACTCGCTCTTCTTGATGGTGCGGGCGGGCAAGGTGGGGGCGGAGGACCCCTCGTCAGACGAGGACGAGCATCCGGAGAGCAGCACTGCGCTCAGGATTAGCACGGCAGCGTGGCGCGATAGTGTCATGTACCTGGGACGTTACGGCCATGCGTTACCTTCCGCCGGAAGGGCACTGCCATCGACACGCTGCACGCGCTGGAGCGCGTCGTATCAGGAACGGCTACGGCATGCGGGTCGTCACCCGTCGGCGTGGTGGTGGCGTGGCCAAGAACGGCTCCCGGTACATGGGCTGCTACGTCAATGTGCAGGTGACCGGCTTCGCCAACCGCTACGTGGCGAGCAAGGCCAGCCAGGCCGAGACCTGGGGCTTCAAGCCGGGGTGGAGCAACAAGATGGTCAAGCCCCCGAGCAAGAAGAGCTGGTACACCCCGCTGAAGATCCCGTGGGCGGTCTACTACAACATCCAGGTCAAGCCCGGTACCCGCATCTGGTCGGGTGTAATGGCCGCGGTCTTCGTCTGGACGGGATACCTAGCGAGCATGACGGACAACTGCATGGCTAGGTAACCTGCCTGGCCTGGTGCTGAAGGGGCGGCGTGTCCCACAGGAGCGCACCACCCCGTCTTTCGCCGGGGGACCGCGCTCTGCCCGGCGGTGGGGAACGGAGAGTGCTGGAAGGCAAGCCGATAAGGCTACCGATGGCCAGGATCGCCCGAGAGGCCCTCGGCTCCAAGGCGGCGACCGCCGGCGCGGCCCACGGCACCGGTCCGGTCGTCGCGGACGTCTGGACCGAGGGCGACCTAGGATTCGTCCTGCTCGTCCACCGCAGGAACGACGGGAACTGCGCGGAGGAACTGTTCTACTCACTGCGCGGCTCTGGCGAGGGCACGGGGACGGCGGGCTGGGCCGTTTGCGACCACCTCAGTGGCGGACTGCTGGGCTTCGACTCGGCCGACCCGCTGGCCCGGGCGGAGATCCTCGCCGGCCGCACCATGGCGGTCGTCACCGAAGCCGAATCCCGTGTGCACACCGGCAGGGTGCCCGAGGACGACGGTGACGAACTCGTGCGTGCCGTGGAGCTCCTCGTCACCCCCCAGGCCGAGGCCCTCGAAGTGGAGAACCTGGTCAGACCCTCCCGCCACTACCGTCGTCTCTCCTTCCCACTGGCCCTGGTCGTCCTTCTTCCCGGTGACCGCCTCCGGGTCCGCGCGGTGCGGGCTCCACGGCCGGATACGAGGCCGTCGGCGACGACATCGAGTTGATACACCAGCCGGACGGTGGTAATCCCGGCTCGTATCTGACGGCTTGGGAGTGGTCTCCCAGTGCAGACTGACGTCTGGTGATCACGGACGGAGCAGGTCAGGGTGCCGGGCCACAACGGGTCGGGGACACGGGCGTGTGGGTCCGGGGTACCGGCGTGCGCCAGCCGCATTGCTCAGGTACGCCGGTGCGGCGTTCCTTCGAGGGCGCTGCCCGGGGAAGGCGTTTCCCACCGGCTGGAAGACGGAGCGGGCACCGTTCAGGGGGCGGGAGGGCAGGGACCCGGTGGAGACGGCGCTGTCGGCCTTGGCGGCGTCGGCCAGGGCCTCGGAGGCGGCTTCTGCCGCCTGAGCCGAGTCATTGGCGAACGGCGCTGTCGGCCTTGGCGGCGTCGGCTAGGGCCTCGGCGGCAGCTTCTGCCGCCTGAGCCGTGTCGTTGGCGGCTTGGGCGGCCATGTCATCGACCGACGGCTTCTCTCGAGTGGCTGGCGACTGGGGCAGAACTTCCGTGAAGGCCCGCGATACGCCTTGCAGTGCGGACGTGATCTCGCTAGGGATCACCCAGAAATTGTTGCCCTGGCCTTGCGCCAGCTGGGGAAGCGCCTGGAGGTACTGGTACGCGAGGAGCTTGGGATCGGGGTCGTTGCGGTGTACCGCCTGGAACACCTCGTCGATGGCCCGGGACTGACCCTCGGCTTGGAGGATCGCGGCCGTTCGGTTGCCTTCCGCACGAAGGACGGCGGCCTGCTTGTCTCCTTCTGCGGTGAGAATCTGTGACTGGCGCTGTCCCTCGGCGCCGAGAATCGCGGCCCGCTTGTCCCGTTCCGCTCGCATCTGCTTTTGCATCGCATCCTTGATGGACTGAGGGGGATCGATGGCCTTGATCTCCACGCGGTTGACTCGTAGCCCCCACTTTCCTGTGGCCTCGTCCAGAACCCCGCGGAGCTGGCTGTTGATGGTGTCACGCGAGGTGAGAGTCTTTTCCAGGTCCATGGAGCCCACGACATTGCGCAGGGTGGTAACGGTCAGCTGCTCGACGGCCTGGAGAAAATTGGCGATCTCGTAGAAGGCCGCTCGCGGGTCGGTGACTTGGAAGTACAGGACGGTATCGATCTCGACGACGAGGTTGTCCTCGGTGATAACCGGTTGCGGTTTGAAGGAGACGACCTGTTCTCGCAGGTCGATCACGGGGTGTACGCGGTCGATGTACGGAATGACGAGATTGAGGCCCGGGTTGAGCGTTCGATGGTAGCGGCCGAGCCGCTCGACGTTACGGGCACGTGCTTGAGGAACGATACGCACCGCCCGTACCACAGTGAAGATCGCGAGAAGTGCGACCAGCAGGCCAGCGATGAGAAACGCAGAGACGTCCATGGCTTCAGTCCCGGGGGTAGACGAACGCGGTTGTGCCGCTGATCTTCAAAACGTCGACGGTCGCGCCAGGTGCGATCACCAGCGTCTCGTCATAGCTGCGGGCCGTCCACTCCTCGCCGTCGATACGTACCCTCCCGCCCACGGCCGTCACTTCCGAGACGACGAAGGCCGCCTTGCCGACGAGCGCGTCGATGCCAAATCGTGCTGCCTGAGGCTGGGGCTGGAGAACGTGGCGCAGTGCAATCGGGCGAAGAAACAGCACGGCGCTCGTGGCGACGACGGCGTACGCCAAAAATTGAAAGGGCAGTGGCAGCCCGATCGCGGCGAGTCCGGATGTGACCACAGCGGCCGCGCTCAGCATTCCCAGCGCAGCAGTCAGTGTGAATATCTCTGCCACAGCCAGAATGGCTGCGATGATCAACCAGATCAGCCATAGATCCATGACGCGCCCCTTGTTGCCAGTGCGGGGGAGGGCCGTGGGGTGCGCCCTTCCGCGATGAAGGCAGCTACGGTTCCTTTTGCTATTACTTTACCTACGTCCAGCGGAATCTAATCCGATACGACAGGCCTGCTTGGGGTCGTTCGCGGCGGGTGGCCTTGCACCCCTTCAGCCCACGGCCTGGCTCGCCGCGCTGCACTCGTCGCGGATTCCTAGGCGTTTGTGATCTTTCTTGCTCCGCCGGTCATGCGCGGTCTCCCCAGCTCCGATGTTCCTGATGCAGGAGCGGAAGGTACCCTTCGCGCCTCCTGCGGAGACGCCTTGGAGCCCGTCGAGCGATGACGATCCCACCTATCCGTGGGGCGGCGTGGACCGCAGCGCGACGCCTTCCGACGCCACCACCCCGGCACCGAGCCCTACCCCCTGAGCGCTCACCGTCGCGACGGGCAAAGACAGCCCGGCATGACTCCGCCGAGCAGTCCGTGGCGTCTGTAGGCGTTGACTTCTGGCATCACGGCGTGTCCGACGGATCGCGTGACGGAGCCGCGCTGGTGCCGTTCCGGCCAACGTGGGGCGAAGTATTCGGTTGGATCGGGGGTGGGCCTCTTGAGGCACTTGTCGAAGAACACAGGACGTGTGGTGGCCGTGCTATCACAAGGTGATCAACGGGTCCGCCTATCGACGCAGGGGGAGCGGTCGCCGGCCCGACTCGACTGTCTTCAGCGCGGTCGGCTGAAGGGGGCGGCGCTGAAGACACCGGGATGGCGTCGACGCTCCCCTGGGCGCGATCGGCAGACGGCGTTTCGCCAGCCGGCCAGCCCTTCGCCGCGTCCGCCGAGACGGCCCCTACGCCACAGGTACGCCCTACAGGCCAGCTGGGAATGATCGCCTGCGGAGCGACGTAAGACTCATACTTGAACCGAGGTCTTGCCGGTTGCGGCGCTGGGAACAGTGATCCGATCGCTCGATCTTCATGACCGTCACTGAAACCACCGCCTTGGCCGCCGACGTGTCCTGCCGGGTTCGCTCAATGTACCGGCCCCTACGAGTCGCCAGGACGTCCCCCGGGGGCCGGCTTGTGGGCGCGTGGTTCAAACAACGCCGCGACCCCGAACCGCGCGGGGTCGACTGCGACATGGCAAGGCACGACACTGTCCTCTCCTCAGCCGGGGTTCATATAGCCGGGAAGGAAGGCACATGCTCAAGAGGCAGTTACTGGGGGGTGACGGTGCTCGTCATGACCGTGGCCTTCAGTTACGTCGGGTACTGCAGGAGCGACCAGCAGCCCAGCCTGCCCTGGATGATCGGAGGACTGGCGGCCGGAGCGATAGCCGTGGCAGCTCTGGCCCGGGTCGGCAAGGAGTAGATCCCGTTCCCAGCAGGGATGTGGAGGTGTCACCGGGCCCACCGATTGCGCCTCCTATTCGTTTAGCCCCGCTCAAGACACCCCATCGCGGAAGGCCGGGAACGGCCTGATCAGGCTCGACCGCTTGGAACGCCGGCTACATTGTGTCGACAGGCACATAATCGCGGTGCTCGCACTCGACGGCGTCACCGCCTGCGATCTCTCCATCGCCTGCCAGGTGTTCGCCCTGCCGCACCTTGACTACGGGCCGCCGTGTTAGGAGTTGCGCGTTGCCAACCGGTCCGTGACGACGGCGGCCAGCCCGTCGGAACCGTTCCGGCTCTCCTCCTACGGGGCAACGCTCGCGACGTCGACACCATCGTCGTTCCCGGCGCCTCGGTCGACTACGTCCCCGCACGCGCATCCGCCCCGCCCTCACGCCTTGAGCTCCCGCGGACTCAGGCCCGTCAGCAGGCCGAGAAAGCGAGCACCGTTCAATCGCGCTTCCAGCCCGCCAGTTGCCGCCAAGTGGCACCGCGCACGGACCTGATGGGCACCTGGTCTGGTACGTACTCCTCGCACTGTGGGTTGTGGCAGGGGCCGGCGTTCCACACGGGAACGAAGACCCCCATGGTCTTGTGTCTTTCCACAACGGCGTCCACCGGCTGCTTGCACGAGGCACAGGCGTACGCAGACGTCGATGTGGTTCCGCTCCGCTTCTCGCGATTCATGTATCTATTTTACGTTATTTTGACAAAATTTGGAGGTGTTGTAGTGGGGATATGGGTGTGAACCGGACGTCGGCGCTCGGAACCGCGCGGCCCGGGTATCAGACATCAGGTGGTCCAGCACGCGGATCCTTTGGCGGGTCCCGGTCGGCAGCGGGGGTACTTTGCCCGTCATGATCAGAGCCTGGCGAGGGGTCGGCGCCCGGGGAGGGGTCGGCGTCCGTCAGCAGTCGTTCATCGGTGTCACTGGACGGCGCCGGGCGCGCCAGGCTGAGTCCGACGGAAATGGCCAGCACACTGACGATGACCGCGAGGCTGATCGGAGAGGGAATTTCGGGTACGGCGGTGCTGATTGTTTTGTGCGATGCCTGGAGGATGAGTTTCACGCCGATGAAGGCGAGGATGAGTGCCAGGCCCTTGCTGAGGTAGTGGAAGCGGTCAAGTAGGCCAGCGAGCATGAAGTACAGGGCACGGAGGCCCAGGATGGCGAAGGCGTTGCTGGTGTAGACGATAAAGGCGTCGCTGCTGACGGCAAGAACGGCGGGCACGCTGTCGACGGCGAAGACGAGGTCGGCGGCCTCGATCGCCGCGACGACGGCGAGCAGCGGGGTGGCAACGCGCTTCCCGGCTTCCCTGATGAAGAACCGTGCTCCCGCGTAGTCGTCCCGAACCGGGATGATCTTGCGCAGCAGCTTTACGGCGATGCTCTTGCCAGGGTCGAAGCTGTCATCTTCCTCTTTGAAGATCTTGTATGTGCTGTAGAAGAGGATGGCTGCGAAGCCGAACAGGACGGCGGTGAAGCGGCTGACCACCGCCACACCGGCGGCGAGGAAGATGCCGCGGAAGACGAGGGCGCCTAGAACACCAAAGAACAGCACGCGGTGCTGGTAAGCGCGTGGAACCTTGAAGTAGCCGAAGATCAGCGCGAACACGAAGAGGTTGTCGACTGACAGGCTCTTCTCCAGCAGCCACGCGGTGGTGTACTCCACCCCTGCGGTCGTGCCGACGACGAGGAAAACCACGACACCGAAGATGACTGCCAGTCCTACCCATGCCCCGCTCCAGGCGGCGGCCTCGCCGAAATGGATGACGTGTGCCTGGCGGTGCGCCAGCAGATCGACTGCCAATGACACCAGCACAGTGACGGCGAATGCCATCCAAAGCCACAGCGGCACGTCATGCACGGGTCCGACCTCTCCAAAGATCCCGGCGTCTCCTTACGAGTCTGAAGCATGCGGCGGCCATTGTCGTTCCGGTCTGGGTGATTGTGGAGTCGAGGACGGACCCAGGAAAATGCGCCTGGGCTTCCTCCCCAGGGAGAGCGGACACGAGGCCTTCCCGTGGTCCGGGACGCCCGCGAGTGCTGGCTCCCACGGCGCCCCCGCCCTCAAGGGCTGCCGCACGCGGGTGCTCCCACGGCAACGATCCGCTCCGGCGCCCGGACGGTGAATCCGGGTGCATGTGATGGACCGGGAACACCGGTGGCCTTAAGGGCCTCGCTGCGCGTGTGGTTACGGCCCACTACACGCGGGTAGCTCGTCGCAGCTGAGATCCGGCGGCGGTCCTCTCTTTGCGCCTGGAGAAGATAGTCATCAGACGCAAGCGGTACATCGTCATCCGACATGCTCGGCCCTCCTGCTGGCGTCGCTGTAACCGCCGACGCGTCCTTGACTCCGCCGCCGGCCCCAAACTCCTCGCCAGAGTCCGCGAGCGCTACCCCACCATCACCACAGCCTGGGCTGACAACGGCTACAAGACAGAAGTCGTGTGCCAGGCCGCGAAGGTCGCTCCGGGGGACTGGGAGATCTTGGCCACCCGGTTACCGCTGCACGGACGCAGGCTGTCGACCGCCTCGGGCACACGCGGTCCACGGGCGCGTCCCAAACCGTCGGCGCACACTGGAGTGAATCGGGGAAACCTCGTGAGGAAGTGTTTATGCTCCGCGTTCGCTCCTCAGGCTCCGCCTTACTGCTGGCGGCGGTCGTTGCTGTGGCGGGGCTCAGCAGTTGTGGTTCCGACGGCGACGACACGTCGCAGAGGGTCGCTCCGACGGTCACCCGGACGGAGACTCAGACCGATACCCGGACCGTCACCCCTGAGTCAACCCCCACCCCGACACCGCCCAAGTCCACTTCTACTTCACCTCCGCCCTCAGCCCCGACCACGCCGAAGACGTCTGCCCCCAGCGACGCAGCCTCCACCGTCGAGGCGTACTTCGATGCCATCAACGCGCGTGACTATCGACGGGCGTGGGATCTCGGAGGCAAGAACCTTGGCGACCCCTCCTACTCGTCCTTCGCGGCAGGGTTTGCCGATGTTGAACGCGACACCGTTCACATAGTTGATGTCAGCGGCGGGACTGTAACCGTGACGATCGATGTACTGCGGCCAGATGGAACCCAGGAGACCTACGAGGGCACCTACACGGTCAGGAGCGGGATCATAGTTGACGCCGCCATACGCCTCGTGGAACCACCGGCGCCACCGGACGATCCCGAGAGCACCTACCCGCCCGGACCCCCCGCAGGCGAGCCAGACGTCGACTGCGCAGACCTTTCCGGACCTGTCTGGGTTGGCCCCTCCGACCCTCACAATCTCGACCGCGACGGTGACGGCATTGGTTGCGAGTTCAACTAAAATACGAGACGCCAGTGGCGACCACCAAGTTCCCGGTATGCACCGCCAGGGCTGCCGCTTTCTCGGCCCGGTCGGCTCGGTACTGGTAGCGCCTCAAGGCGGACCACTGGAAAGCACAGTCGAGGATCTCTCCGTAGATGTCGTGCTGTATCTGCTCGGCAGCGGCGTTCCCCCCAGCGAACCGGCGTGGAGTTGCGGTAGCCCTTCAGTTCGTCGTCGATCGTCTCACGCACGGGTGCGCGGCCGTCGACGTCGTACAGGACCCGGGGCTGGTCCTGCCACTTTGCCGTGGTCAGGGCCCAGTCGAGGAAGCGCCCGGCTTCCTTCGGCAGCCCGATGCGGCGTAGCGCGAAGACCGTGTAGGCGGCGTCGCGGATCCACACCTAGCGGTAGTCCCAGTTGCGTGCTCCTCCGACGCACTCGGGCGGTGTGGAGGTGGGTGCTGCGACGATGGCGCCGTTGTCCATGTAGCCCAGCAGCTTCAGCGTGATGGCGGAGCGGCGCACCAGTTCCGGCTGAGGCACCGCGTCCACGACGAGGGCAGCCCATCGCTGCCACACCCTGACGGTCTGCGCCAGCGCCGCGTCTACAGCGTCGTCCTGTACGCGATGGGCCCCGTGCGGCTCCCAGCCCAATACGACGCACACCTGTTCCCCGGCAGTTACTGAGGTTTTCAGGGTGGGGTCGGCGGGTTGATGGCCAGGCTTGTGGCGGTGAGGCAGCCGTCGATCAGGCGGGGCCGGAGCTGGATTCTGCGTAACTCGCGGCGAAGCTTGCGGTCGAGGTCGTCGGGTGTGGTGAAAGCGGTGTTGGCCATCGATCGGCGCACGAGTGACCAGACGGCCTCGACGGGATTCAGGTCGGGTGCATACGGCGGAAGCCGGACGGTGGTGAGCCAGTCGTGCTCGGCCTCGTACTGCTTCAGACCTGCGGCCAGGTGAGTGTTGAGGTTGTCCCAGACCACCACGATCGGGCCGTCGAGCTGGATGTGTGCCCGCACCAGGAGGTCGCGGTAGTCCTGCCAGGAGAAGCTCTTGCGTGCGCCCTTGAGCAGGAGGTGCGTGCGGGGCCGGTAAATGAGACGGCTCTTCTCGCCGGGCTTGTAGCAGCACAGCGCGGCGACCGAGGTCCGGCGGCCGGACCTGCCGCGCACGCGGATGACGGGGGGTGCCCGCGTCGGCCCCAGGTGCGGGCGACCGGCGGCGTCATCGAGAAGCCGGCTTCGTCCTCGAAGACGATCCAGCCCCCGCATGCCGCCGCGAGCCTTTTACCCGGGGCCATACCTCCTTCTTCCACAGCTCCACCGCGTGCTCGTCACGCCGCAGCCGACGGCGGATCACCGTCTGAACCCGGACCAGGGTCCAGCGTTCGTCTTCGAATCCGTGCGTCACCGGGCCTTTGCCGAGTTCTCCTCCAGCACGGCGAACTGGGCGTCGGTGATGATCGGTGAGTTCGCCGGACCCGCGGAACGCAGGCCCTCCATGCCGCCCTCGCGCCAGGCACGGCGCCAGCGTTCCACCGACCGCACGCTCACTCGCAGGTCCTTCGCGATCACCGCGGTCTTCTCACCCGCCGCGAACCGTTGTCCAGCCTGAAGCCGGATCCCCTCACGAAACGCCCGACGCTCAGCGGTCAGGCCCCCACCCTCCGAATACCTCACCTCACCGGCATACCGCAGGGATCATGAACCGTCACAACCCGACGACAACCCGAAAACCTCAGTAGTAGCCGCCTTGGACCCGATGCGAGGCGTGCGTGGTGGGGCCCTCGCCGGGCACAGTGGCCAGGGCCCCGCGGTGACACGGCTCCGTGGGGGACGGTTCGCGCTCGCGTCGCGGTGCACAACGATCTCGCAGGCTTTTGGACGCGCCCCGGCTCCGGCAAGCACCCTCCGCAGGCGGAGGGCCTCACAGGGGACTCGTGGGGTCTAGAAGCGGCTGACCATCCCCGGGATGCCCCGAGGCGTCGGGAGCGGCAGCGGGTTGGGGTCGCTGCGTTCGTCTGCGGCCGGAGCGGCCTGGCAGGTGACGTCCTTCGACGGCAGCTTCCCGGTGGTCAGGTAGGCGGTGGCCGTCTTGTCGGCGCACGACTTGGTGCCGTAGATGCCGTGTCCGACACCTCCGGAGACCGTCACCATCTTCGACCCCTTCATGACACGGCGCAGGCCCTGACCGCTGGTCAGCGGTGTCTGGGAATCCCACTCGTTCTGCAGGATCAGCGCGTTGACCTTGTTGTCGATCGTGGTGGCGGGCTCGCTGCCCTTCTTCCAGAAGGCGCACGGCTTGATGTGGGAGGCGAAGTCGCCGTACAACGGGTACTTGGCCTTGTCCCGGATCGCGTCCTTGCGGTACTGCTCCGGATCGCGCGGCCAGTTGCGGGTGTCGGCGCAGACGACGGACCAGAAGCCGGCGTCGCCGTTGTCCGGGGGCACGGTCCGGCCGAACGACGGCGGAAGGGGCGCGGGCGTCCTGAGCTCCCGGCCGGCGGGTGCTCCTGTGGCGGCCTTCTTCAACTCGGCGACCAACTCGGCGGCGTCGCGCACGCTGAAGAACGTGCCCCGGCTGCCGGAGCGGATGTCGTCACCGGTCAGAAGCGTGCCGCCGAGGTCGATCGGCTCGCGGTCGGCCTGGGCGACCAGGTCGTAGAAGGTCTTGCGGACCGCTTGCGGGGTCTTGCCCAGCTTGTATGTGGCATGCCGCACGGCGGTCCACTCGGTCCACCTGGTGAAGGCGGGCTCGGTACCCTCCGCCCAGACCTGGATCATGCCGCGCCATACCCGGGCCGGATCGACGGCGCTGTCCAGCACGAAGCGGTCGGAGCGCTTCGGGAACATCTGCGTGTAGACGGCGCCGAGGTAGGTGCCGTACGAGTACCCGAGGTAGGAGATCTTCTTCTCGCCGAGCACGACACGGATCACGTCCATGTCCCGGGCGGTGTTGCGGGTGGTGATGTGGCGCAACTTGTCACCCTGCTTGGCGTCGCACTTCTCAGCGACGGTCCGGGCCCACTTCACGTCCTTGGTGAACGTCTCGGCCTTGTACGGCCGTTCCCAGTTCCGCTCCTTGGACTTCAGGCCGCAGCCGACGGGGGAGCTCTGGCCGATGCCTCGCGGGTCGAAGCCGATGAGGTCGTACTTGGCCTTCACGGCCTTCGGCAACTCGCCTGCCAGGTACTGCGGCATGTCGACGCCCGGCCCGCCCGGGCCACCCGGGTTGAGCAGAAGCACACCGCGCCGCTCTTTCTTGGTGCTCGTCTTCGTCCTCGATATCGCGAGGTCGAGCTTCTTGCCGCCCGGGCTGCTGTAGTCGAGCGGCACCTTGATCGTGGCGCACTGGAAGGCGGCAGGCATCGTCGTGTCGCAGCGGTGCCAGGCCGGCTTCTGCTGGAGGTACGGGCGAAGGGGATTCTCCGCGGCGGATGCCGTGGCTGGGGTCAGCGTGGTGACGGCGCCGACCGCCAGGAAGAGGGCTATTCGACTGTTTCGCACGTGGGTTGAGCCCTTAGGTGGTTGGGTACTGGACGCACCCACCTTTTCGTGCGCGGACGTTGAGCGAATCCCTCCACAAGGCAGGGTTTCTCCCACCGTGGGGGGAGGGGGAGTTGGGACAGATAGTGCTTGAGTCGCACAACCGTAACCGGCTCAACGCCATCTACTTCGAGTGGACTTCTGAGATCAATTCAGTTTAGTTTGCATGACCTGAAGTATTTCAAGTTTCAAGAAGTTTGGGCGCGTCGTTGCAGTGTCCGATTCGATTCCGCCGGCGTCTTCGATAAGATGCCCGATGGAAGCGGGGTGTTCCGGCCGGTTGTCGTGATCTTTTTCACGCGCGATCTTCCATGCCTAGCCTGCCTCGGAGCGGGCGAAGCGGGCGCGCAAGGCTATGCCGGACCCGACCGCTGGCAGGAGTGCTTCGGGAACCTCTACCCTCTCGTCCGCGAGAGCCCTGCCGAGCGGGCTCGTGCGCAGACTGAGCTGTGGCGCCTCGGCGTGCTGCTTCCACAGCTTGGCTCAGGTCCTCCGAATGGGACAAGCGACAGCGCCGACTCCAGGCGCCGCTCAGCTGCACACGAGCTTTCCGGCGAGCGGCCTCAAAGAACAAGCTAAGGATGCGTTCCGGCTTCGGACGGGTCGTTCGTGCGCTGCGATGACATGGCACGCTGGCAGCGCCGGGGCCCGCTGCTCATCTCATCTCGTCGCGGATCGCGTTGCGGTGTTCCTCGTAGACGAGCCGCGCATCGTCGCTCGGCAGAGCCTCGGTGGCGAGGCCGCAGGCACACGTCACGACGGTGAGGCCGCACGGAGTGCGCAATGTGTACCCCTCGGGGCTGGTCCAGGCGCCACCGGCCGGGTTCGCCGCCTGCTACTCGCCAGCCGCAGAGTCCTGGGCAAGCACAAGCAGATCAGCGGCGTCGGATGGTTCCGTGACGGTGTGCCCGAGCTGTACCAGCAAGCCCGCGACCGCGGCCTGCACGACGGCCTTCATCCTGCCGGCCGATGCTTCGGACTGATCATCGGCCAGCGAAGCGAACCCGTCCGAAGCAGTCCACGTGATCAGCACCCCGGCCGGCCCCTCCGTGACCCGAAGCCCCGGCCTGCTGTCGCCCGCCGCCTCGCCGACCAGATGAAAACCCGCCTGACTCAGGGCATGACGCACCCGCGACACGAGACTGGGCGAGGCGCACGGCACCAGACTCGCCTGCCCCGATATTCAATAATCACGCACGCCACCAGGCTATTTTTCGCCGCGTCGCTGAACCCAACCGGCCAACGGCGTGCAGGGCGGAAAGCCGGCGCCTGGTTGCGTGGTGCTTGTGTCAGCCGTGAGGAGCCCTGGTTTCTCAGTTCACGGTCCTGCGACTGGACGAGCCACAGCTCGAAGAGATGCTCAGCAGTGGAGGGCGCATCACGTATCGGCGCCGGCCGTGAGCAGTTCGTAGGTCTCTGTCAGCTCCAGCAGCCGCGCCGGTTGGTGCCCATGCAGCGTCTCGCCGCCCAGCGGCATGGTGGCTGCGGCCTGCTCGATCTCGGGACATGTTGTGAGGTCTATGGCCCCGGTGACAGCGATCACGCTGTGGTCGGGGTGCTGCTTGGTCACCACGGTGAAGTCGTCCATAGTCCGCCCCTCTATCCAGGGTCGAGCCCATCACACCCCCGGCGAGGGGGCATCACGCACGCGGCGTGGGGCCACCTACAGCCGGGCAAGACAACCCGTACCACTCCCCCGGTCCCACCGTGACCTCCCAGCGCGGCGACGATCCGGTGCGGCCGCTCCGTCACATGCCGTTCGACCTCCCGCAGGGCGAGCCCCGCGGACCCCTCGGGAAGTTCGTGAGGCAGGCGGGGCGGCCGGGGCTTCTTCCAGGAGGAGTGAGGTTCCTCGCGGATCTCCTGGTGAACCCGCCACAGGGGCTGGAAGTCCGCACCGCTGAGAGCGAGGGCGGCTACAGCAGCCGGGACGAGGCCACCGGGCTGGCGGCGCATCTCCACATCGACGACCACGAAGGTCGTAGAACCGAACTCGGCATCCATCATGCGCACCGGCACCACGATATCGACCCCGTGCGATGCACGGGACATCTCGCGTCTCTCGGCGAGCGCTGCGATGTCGTCCGACTACGGGCCCGGCGACGCGATCTCCTCCGGGCGATGGCGGCCACGGCCGGGGCAGGGCCCTGCCCCGCCAGCCAGGCGCCCGCGCATGAGGAGAGCCAGCAGTCCGGGGCGAGGCGTCCAGCGGAAGCTCTTCCTGACCGCGTGCTGCCGCAGCGCCCGAACGTCGGCGTTTCGGCCAATCCGTCCCCGACCCGGTGCTCTTGCGCGGCAAGGGTCGGTGCATTGCGCACCTTCGGAAATCCGCTGAGTCACAGGGCGCACAACGCGTCCGAAAGGAACAGGTGCTCGAAATCTCGCGGCGTCGTTGAACACGGCGACGCCACCACCACGTCTACGAGGGGGAACACATTGCCGCCAGTCGAACCAGGCAGCGACAAGAGCGCGAGCGGACCGAAGGCCGAAGCCGCAGACAGCATCTCGGACGCCGAGCGGGAGCTGTACGGAGGCCGGCTGCGCTACGACCAGTCCTACGTCCGCCACGAAGGCCCGCTGACCCGGCTGAAGTTGGGGCACATGGCGGCTGCGCTGCCGCACATGGTGGGCATGGTGCTGCGCACCGGCTGGAAGGCGGACCGGCGCGCGCTGATGGGGGTCGTGGCGGCCGAGCTCGGGCAGGGCGTGACGGCTGCGTGGGGCCTGGCTGCGGTCAACGGCGTCCTCGGGCAGTTGTTCGCCGACGGTCCGACCGTGGACAAGCTCCGCGACGCTCTGCCTTCCCTCGTGGTACCCGCGCGGTACTGAGGTCCCGCGCGGGGTGTCTGTACCAGGGGATGTTCACCGCCCAGGCCGCGCAGTACGGGATCGCGGCGGTATCCGATGGCGTTCCCGGTCCCCGCGGCGCCCAGCCGTCCGGCCACAAGCCGGCGAGCTGATCCACCCGAGCGCCCCTTTTCCCTCAGCCTGCCCGCCACCCAGTTCTCACGACTTCGAAGGCGAGACGACGCCCATGTCCCCCAGCTCCACCGCGATCCGCAGGACCGTCGAGGCGTACCTCGGCCGGCACCCCGGCGAGCGTGACGCCCTGGCCGGGCTTCTCGCCGCGCTGGACCGGCCCGTCGACGCGGCTGCCCGGACGACGCAGCCCGGGCACGTCACGTGCAGCGCTGTCGTCATGGACCGGCAGGGCCGGGTCCTGCACATCCGGCACCGGGCCACCGGCGGCCTCATGCTCGCCCCAGGTGGCCACATCGAGCCCGAGGACCGCACACTGCTCGCCGCGGCGCTGCGCAAGGTGTCGGAGGAGGCCGGGATCGCGCCGGGCGCCCTGTGCCTGACCCGGCAGCTGCTCAGCGCTCCAATCGACATCGACGTCCACGACATCGACGCCAACCCTGCCATGGGCGAACCGGCTCACCGCCAATACGACTTCCGCTACATCCTCTACCTCGCAGGCGAGGAACCGCCCGCGATCGCGCTGCAGGAGGAGGAGGAGGTGTCCGGTGCCCAGTGGCTCCCGCAGCCGGAAGCCACCTCGCCGACACTGCGCGCGAAACTCCTCGCGGCGGGCCTGGACGGCAGGCCGGAGCTGGTGAACGCTTCCGCGCTGATCCACGACGGACAGGGCCGCTACCTGCTCCATCTTCGCGACCACAAGCCCGGCGTCATCTGGAAGCCGGGGGAGTTCGCCCTTCTCGGCGGCGGCCGTACCCACGACGACCAGAACCTGGAGGCCACCCTGCTGCGGGAGCTGTCCGAGGAGGTGCCCGACCTCCGCCTCGAGGACTTGAAGCCCTACGCCGTGGAGTCCGCCACCAGCGTCGACGGCCTCAGCGTCCCGGTCCAGGTCTTCGCCAGCAGGTGGCGCGGCAACCCCGACCGCCTCGCGCTGCACGAAGGTGTCCTTCTGCGCTGGTTCGCGGTCGACGAACTGGACCGGCTGCGCCTGAGCCCGGCCACCCGGGACCTGATTCGTCGGCACGCGGCCGAGAACCCCCCGGGCAGCGAGCCGGCCGTGGCTCCTCCCGTGTGGGACGGCGGCAGCCGGGTGGTGTTGAACGGCGTCGGAGTCCACCTTCACCTCGAAGACGCCGAAGGCCGGGTGCTTCTCGGCCTGCGGCATCCCGATTCGAAATACGCGGGCGACACCTGGCACTACCTCGCCGGGCGGTGCGAGCAGGAGTCCGCGCTCTCATGCCTGGTCCGCGAGGTGTGGGAGGAAGCAGGGCTGGCCATCGACCCCGCGGACGTGGAGCTCGCGCACGTCGTCCACGTCGTCGACACCCCGGGCAGCCTGCCCCTGATGCAGCTCATCTTCCGGGCTCGCCGGTGGGAGGGCACCCCCGAGGTTCGCGAGCCCGACAAGTGTCTGACCTGGCAGTGGTGGCCGCGGCACGAGCTCCCGGACCGCCTTGTCTCCTACACCCGCACGGCCATCACCGCGATCTCCGAAGGCCACCTCTATTCCCAGCTGGGCTGGTGAGCAGGGTGAGCACACCCACCGGTAGCGGACCCGGCCGGCAGGGCCGTGCCTGGCAGGTCACGATCGGGGCGGCGCTCTTTGTGCAGCTCGCCTGCGCCGGTGCCGCGGGCACCACCCAGCGATCCATCCGTCAGATCGTCACCACGGCCGGGATGCAGGCGCGGATGCAGGCGGTGAGCACCTGGCTGACGTCCGGCGCCCGGCCCGTTGTAGGTTCCGCGATTCCGTGGACATTTCCGCGTGATCATGGACACCGTTTGGACACTTCCGCGTGATCATGGACAACCGTAACGCTCAGTAGTTGCTAGTTGAAGACTGTTACGAGCTTCCGGCTTGGGCGGTGCGTTGCTACCGCACCGTCCAGTAGTGCTGGTCAGTGGTGATGGGCTTGGGGAGGTGTCCGGTGAGGGCGTGCCGGGGTGGTCGCCAGCGCTTTTCGGTCCTTGTTCGGCTGTTCAAGGCCGGTGGGCCTTCTCGTGCTGTGCGGCTGCGTAGTCTCCTGACCCTGCTCCAGCCGTCTAGAGCGGGGGCAGCGAGAAGGGGTGGGAAGCATGGCCAGTGAGGACACGACGCCGGAACAGCGCCTGGAGAAGCTGCAGGGCCTGTTGATGGGGACGCGCAGGAACACGCGAGCGTCCCGGTCGCTGGCGCGTTACGACAAGGGCAATGTGCTCATCGGGGCGGCGTTGCACGCCGCTGACCGGTTACGGCAGGGGGAGCCGCCTACGGATATTGAGCAGCAGTTGCTGACGGTGTTGCGGGCCGCGATGTCGGATCAGGAGATCAAGGAGTGGGGGCGGGTCTACCGGGAGTCGGTGGCCAAGCTCGGGACGCTGGACGTGGTCCCGTCCGTCATTACCAGCCGTCCGGTTGCCTCCGGCTACACCATGAACGATCTTGCGTCCGGGTTCGGGCCGGTGGCGCAGGAGGCCGCGTCGATGCCGAACACGGCGGTCGTCGACCGGGAGGTCCTGGCGGCCAGCGGAAGCGTTGACACCCCCGAATTCATCGAGGGGATGCGTGAGTTCGGGTTCGGTGTCACCGCGTTCGCCCGGCCCCGCAAGGAAGTCGTCGGGCAGGCAGCAGAAGCCGAGGACGCCGGGGAGCGGGCGGAGCCCCCGACGTTCAGGGCCAGGCTGGAGACGGAGAGCTTCTACGTCCAGCGGGCGGTGGGCGACGCGAGCGGCGGCAAGGACGAGATCTACTGGTGTTCCTCCTCCGGCAGTAACAAAGTGGCCGGCGCCGGCTTCATGTCACAGGAGTTCGGCTCGGTCAAAAAGGGCGATACCCGCGTCTTCAGCCCGAACCGTCGGCTCGTCTTCGGGGGCGAGGCCAGTACCGGTGTGGCGCTCAGTGTGTACTGCTGGGAGGCCGACCAGAGCACCAGCGAGTGGTACGACGCCCTGCACGATGCCCTGCGGACCCTTTCGCGGACCATCTTCGAGACATGGTGGTGGGAGCTGGCCACCGGAGTGCTGCCCGGGACGGAAGCTGTCGGCTGGCTCGGTGAAGTGGTGAAGCTGGCCGTCATGCTGATGGAACACCTGCGCAACGAGGACGACCTGTCCTGTGCGCGGGGGATCTTCCTCAATCAGCAGGATCTGGCCGTGATGTCCCACCGCGGGACGGGTGACTGGCACTTCAACGGCGACGGTCACCACGTGCTGAAGCTCAAGTACACAGGCGACAAGGTGCCCTTCCCGACCGGGACACTGGAGTACGCCGTCCGCGCCGGCGAGGCGTGGGGTGCGCCGATCGCCCTGCCCTGGGAAAGCGTCACGCCCCCGGCCCTGGCCTCGTACAACGGCAAGCTCTACGCCCTGTTCGTCCAGGCTTCCGGCAACAGGGTGATGTGGACCCGTCTGGAAGGCCAGACCTGGACCGCACCCCAGCGCATCGGCAACGACGCCACCTACCATGCCCCGGCCGTGATCGCCGGGCACGGCAAGCTCTTCTACGTGCACACCGGCGTGGACAGGCAGGTCTACTGGCGCACCTTCACCGAAGGCACCGGCTGGAGCGGGGCGACCAACTTCGGGGACTACCGGGCGGAATACGGGCCCGCTCTGGCCTTCTACTCGAACCGGGTGTGGATGCTCCACGTGGACCCCCGGGAGCAGGTCTACCTCACCACCCACGACGGCGGCCGCTGGAGCGGGTGGTACCTCGACAACCTCGGCTGGCGCCTGAACAAGAGCCTCGCGATCGCCCCCCACGGCACGCAGTTGTGGAGGGTCGCCACCGGGCAGGACAAGGAGCTCTACACCGCCACCTCGCCAGGCGGCGCCGAATGGTCCGGCCGGGGCACCCTCGGCGGCTGGCGCTCGGAGCACGCCCCGGCCCTCGCCGACCACGGCGGGAAGCTGTGGCTCTTCCTGCGCGGCACGAACGGCGCCCTGTACGCGGCGACCTACAACGGCACCTGGAGCGCCAGCCACCAGGTCAGCGGCAACGGAGCGATCAAACCGATGGACGCGCCGACCGCGGCCTCCCACAACAACAAGCTCTACGTGATGTACCGCCGCTGAGTTACTGACACGAGGGCTGCCGAGCTGTCCGGTGGGCAACCTGCCGGACAGCCCCTACAAGGCCCGTACGGTCACCGCCGTCGGCGTCATCGCTAGCGTCAGCTGACGATTCGACCCAAAGGGCCACTCGGCGCAAGAGCCGCTCCTTGGCCCGGGGCGCAACGGGGGAACCTGCGTGGCGTCGGCGGCGCGGTGCGAAACCGCCGAGATCGAGCAACGCGGCGGCGCCGAGTACAAAGGGCAGCCACCCGGAGCCGGCGCTGGCCAAGGCGAGGTCCGACTGGCGTCGTCAGTGACGGCGCCATCCGGGTGGACAGCACGAGAGGGCCCGGCGGTCGCTGCTCTGACGGGCGTAGAGGGTCGGCGAGGATCCTCTACTCAATCGCTCGACACGGCTGACGAGGCGATGCGCATCGCCTATGCCGGCGCTCCGGGCCACGGTCACCCCGGGCCCGCGACTGTCCAACTGGTCTCCGGGAGGCCGCGGCATGGACCAGAATGAGGCGCCGACTCAGGGGCGGGCGGCGATCAACCAGCAGGGCGGGCTGAGCATGAACACAGGGACGGACGCGGGGCAGGACCTGGTAGCCGCCTACGACAGGTGGCTCACGGCACCGCCGCCAGAGGCCGGCACCGATCGGGTCATGGCGGTGAACCGTCTGAGCAAGGTGATCCGACCTCTCATCGAGGTGTCGGACAAGCTGTGCAACGTCGCCCCAGGGCCCCTCAGCGGGCCCCTGGCCGCGTACGAGTACGAGGGACACGACTACCTGCTGCTGGCGAGCGACGCCACGCCACAAGAAGTCGACGAAATGACTGCGGAGTTCGCCAAGCGGGCCGCTGCTTCCCCCGAGGTTCGGCACGTGCTGCTGTGCACCGGCCCGCGGCCAGCATCCCTGGCCTGCCGGGCGGCGCAGTCGCTGGGTGATCTCGCGGAGCGGGTCATCGTCCTGGACCGTAGTCATCTTGACGCGGCCATGTGCGGGGTTGCGACGTTGGCCGATCTCGTGAGGGCCGCGTTCCGACGCAGTGGTGCGCTCCATCCGGCACTGGCCGATCTTGTCTTGCCCCGCGCCGTCCCGATCGTGCCCGCGTCGATGGATCCGGCCGGACGACGGCAAGAGCTCTTCACCGAGTTCACCGCCGCCCCGCATACCTCGGCAGGGGCTGGGGCCGTGAACGTGCGGCCGCTGCTCGTCGGCGGCCTCGCGGACCACATCCCCACCGGCCTGGCCGTGGCACCGGACGGGCAAGTGCTGGTCACGGTGGACGGCGGGATCGTCAATCTCGACCCACGCACCGGCGCCACCCGCTGGCGCCTGGCACTGCCCGGCTGCGACGGTCCTGTCCTGCCCCGGGACGATGGTTCCTTCCTGATGCTGTGCGGCGGCACCGTGCTGTCCTGGCACGAGGGCGTGTTGAGCGCCGTGGCAGGCGGGTTCCCGCCGGGGGCGCGCTTGGTCGCCGGGGACCGTGGTGAGGTGTGGGTGCTGTCCGGCTCCGGGGTCAGCCTCGGGTCGGGCGCGGGCACCCTCGCCCTGACCTGGATCGGACTCGAGGCTGCCCGCCAAGCCCGCTACCCAATCGCGTTCGACGCCGCAGTGCGCTCTGCGGTGTGCCTTGGCAAGCGGCGCTTCCTTCTCGCGGCTGGTGGCCATCACGCGGTGGTCGACCTCGCGCTCAGCACCGACGCCGGCCCGCGCACCGCCTGGATCCCTTCCCACGCGCCCTACCCGGGCCACACGCTGGCCTCTGGCAGGGATGGCGCCATCACCCTGTCCCCTGACGGGTCCGGAACCGGTCTTGTCCTGCACCACGTGGACACCGCGACCATGACCGGCACGCCGGAGCCTCTCGCCGCCGTGCCGCTCGGGATCGCCTCGGGCCTCGCCGCCATCGGAGACGGTTCGGCCCTGCTGCTGGGCATGCTCCCCGGGGTGCCGGGCGAGCAGGTGCCGGTGCTGCTGAGTCTGTCCGGTCTCCCGCACGACGTGCCCAACCCCGAGAGCCATGTCGGTAGAACGGCTGCCGGGTCGCAGGAGGCCCGGGAGCCGTTCCGGGAGGTGGCCGAACACGCAGCCGGGGACAAACGGCACTACCGGCAGGCGGCCGAAAGAATCGGCGTCGGTGGCCAAGGCGAAGTCGCCCGCGCCACCCACAAACCCACCGGAGTGGAGGTCGCGTTCAAGCGGCGCATCTCCAACCTGCCCGACGCGGTCGCTCGGATGACCCGTGAGATCGAGCTCGGCCGGCGCCTGGGCGGCCACCCGCACGTCATGCCAGTCCTGGACGCCGCCGCCGACCACCGCTGGTTCATCATGCCGCTCGCCGAGGCAACCGCGGAGGATCGCTGGACCGAGCTGCGCGACACCTCCGCGCTGGCCGCCGCCCACGAGCACGACTGGGTCCATCGAGACGTTGAGCCGTCCAACATCCTTATCTTGAACGGGTCTTGGCGGCTCGCGGACTGGGGCCTGGTGCGCCGGCCGCGCGGCGAGACTACCAATCCCGACCGCACCCGGTTCGGCGTCGGCAGCCCGGGCTTCGCCGCCCCCGAACTCAGCAACCCCACCGGAGCCCACGACGCCGGCCCGGCCAGCGACATCTACGGCCTCGGCCAGGTCATCGGTTGGGCCCTCACCGGCGAGAAGCCCCAAGTCAACGTCCCGCTGCTCCCACCACCGGGCCCGTGGCGGCACGTCGTTCAGCAGGCAACCCAGCTCGACCCTGCCCACCGCCCCCAGAACATCGCCGCGTTCCTGGCCCTCGTGGAACGGGAGACCGCCGCGTCCCGGGAACTGCCAGGTGTACGTGCGCAGCGTCTGCTGGCCGAGGCCAACACAAAGGGCAGCGGCCAGCGCCCGGTCGATGAACTCCTGGACCTGGCCGCCGCAAACCCCGCTGACACCCACCTGTACCTGGAAGTGCTGTCCGAGCTGAACAGCCCCGGGCCAGCGCTTCGGCGCAACCCACGCCGCGCCGCCGCTGTGCTGCAGGCGATGGGCTCACACCGACACGCGGACCCCTGGCCCAGCTTCGCTACCATAGACCGGGTGATGCTGTGGCTCCTGGAAGCCGCACGAGCGATCGGCACAACGGGAGACCTCGGGCTGCTGTCGGAGGCGACCACCGCACTGTGCTCCTGGGACGAGGCACATGACCAGTGGACTCCGCAGGATGCCACCACGAAGTGGCTGCGCACTCTGAGGGGCACCGCCGCAGCCGAGGTGGCGGGCGTGCTGCGCCGCTTCCCGGCATCCGCCCGCCACTACGGGGACCTAACCGGCAAGATGGGCGTGGACCTGGCAGTCCGCTCCGCCATCTACCACGTCGCCCAGGACCAGAAGTGAGCGTCCCCGGCTCGCGACAACGGCCCCGTCACCACCACTGCTGACCCGCCCTCCCCCAATCCAGGCGCCGCTCGACGCTGTGATTCAGGTATAGCGCGATACGGCCAGTGGCAGGTTCGGGCTTCGGCGCAGCCAAGGAGCTGACCGAGTCTGTCGCCCGGGTCACCCTCGAAGCGAACAGCGAGGTGTACGCAGACGACGCTCCGTACAGCACGCTCCTCAGCGCGGCACACCGCGTCGTCACCCAAGCCTCAAAGCCGAACCTGTCACCGAACGACGTGCTCCGGGCGATACCTGACAACGCGCGGAAGACGGCTACCCAGCTCGCAGAGGTACAGAACCGATACGGCACCGGCCATGGTCGCGCCGACATCCACGAGGTCACCGAGGAGGTGGCTGAGGCGTGCGTCCACGCCGCTCTGCTGTGGGTTCGATGGGTGTTGGCCCGGCACCAAACAGTGCTCCTCGGCAACGTGACGAGCCTGGTCGCCGATCTCCAAGGGTCCAGCTTTGCGAGTGGTCAGCTCGCCGAGCGGCTGGACGCGGTCAACCTCCCAGACCTCGCGGCACCCAAGCAGCGTCGGCTTGGCGTGGCAGTCGGCCGGCGCACTGCCAATGAGACGTTCACCGTGCGGATCGACGGCGTGCGGGCATGCGCGACGACCCCAGAGCGCTGGCCTGACGACTACAGGAAGGGAGTCGTCGAGGGTCTCTTAGTGAGCGCCCTACTTGGCCAGACCGGCCAAGTAGGGTGCTCGGTCACAGTTGTTGTGACTCAGCACGAGAGTTGGCGGGTAAGCACTTCAATCGGCACTTCGCGTGCCGCGGCCGGCGTGCAGGGCACTCCCGCGGCACGCCGCTGATCTGCCGCGGGAGTGCAAGCCCGCCCAGGCTTGTTACGCGGGGCCTTCCTATGCTGCTGCCATGGGTCTGGATCTCACGCTGTTCATGGCGGACTGGAAGCAGTTGAGCGCCATCCCCGTCGAAAACCGGGTTCAAGCACTGGACGACACGACCTGGCCACCTGAGCTCGACGACGAGTACCAGAGGTACGGACTAGCAGGCGGCTGGCTGTGGCCCCCGGATCGGGGGGCTGCATGGTGCGCCGAGTACGACTTCTGCACCACCACCGGCGCCTACAGCCCGCATGCTCGCGCGGGCGATGCATGGGCCGACATGCGGCTCCTCGTCGACGCATCCGTGCGCGCGGCGATGGACACGTTTCTCGTCGGTCTGATCTGGGATGCGGATCCGGCCGACGACCCTGCGCTGACTGGCGGCGGAGGATTCTTCCCGCCGGCCACCGAGCGCTGGAGGCCGCGCGTCCTTCTGGTGTGCCCGCCCGAGCCAGTACTAGGCAAGGCCCATGCCTGGGAGCGAGTGAAGCCCCACCTCGAAGAGTTGCGCGAGCCGTTCGCCGCCGAGTGCGAGGGCTGGGCAGGCCGCCCGGACACCTTCGAGGACTTCACCGCGCTGCTGCATGAATGGGGCGATGTGACCACGGAAGCCGCCCGCCGCAGCTGGGGGCTCGTGGGTCTGCCCTAGCCGCCAGGGGTGAGGGGCGCGCTGCCTACTTTCGTTGCACACGCCGAACTGCGCGCCACATCTGGCGAGCGGTGCCAACTGGATTGCACAGTCACAGTTGTTGTGACTGAGCGCGGTACCTTGCCAGTCTGGCCAGCCAGGTACTCAGGCCACGAGTCAGAAATTCCGTGGGGAGGCCGCCGGGGCGTCGCTACCGTGGGCGCATGACCACCGAGACCTGGACCTTCCCTCCCCGGCCCCTGCACGCCGTCAAGGCCGTGTACGCCCGTCAGGCAGGCTGTCCGTCCTCCTTCGCTCTGGCGGTGGCCGACTTCGAGCCCTGGGTGGAGGGGGTGGAGTTCAAGACGGCGGACACGAGTACGGTGCCGGGCTGGTCGGCCGCCGAGGTGGCCGAGCTGCACGAGGCCTTCGGCGCCGGCGTACGCGAGGAGCTGGCGGCCCTGGATCCCGGCACCACGGTGGCCGTCGCGGTCGTCGTGCGGTCCATCAAGGTGCACGAAGTGGACACCCATCCCCGTGCGTTCCGCCAGGCGGGACGACAAGCCGTCCGGAACGCGTTGGTGGAGGCGTACGGCCCACCGCCGACACCCTGGCCGAGGCTGTCCTGAAGCCCGGGTTACGGCCCCGCCGACCGACCGAACACGCCCGCGACCGCCCGCCACTGCCTCCATGGCCGCGCCAGCGGCCACCACCGGGGAAGGTTAGGGCACCTTCACGCCGATCACCGCCCCGCCCCTTACGCGGCGAGGCCCCCTCGACGGCCTCGCCCGCCTGGGCCGAACCTCCGGCCGGCGCGGTCGAGGTGGCCGAGGCGTATCTGCTCACCACCGCGGTGTTCGACGACTCCGCACCGACGGTGCCGGTGACCTCCGACAACCGGTCATCGACAGCCCTCGGCGAGGCCCCCGCCTCAGACGCTACGGATATGTTCTCGCTGGTCACAGGTGCAATCCTCCATGATCGGAGTTACACCGTTCCTTTTACAGTCCCCGGGTGGTCAGCGTGCGGGTGCCAGCGTCCTCCAGGGTGAACGTCCACAGATCCGCGGCCGGCACATCCCGCAGCGGGGTGGGATCGTCCTGCCACACTTCAAGTGGAGTCCTGCCCCGCAGGGGTGCGGGGCAGTGTTCGGTGTTCCACCACCGTGTCCAGGTCAGCAACCGGGCGGTGAAGTCCTCGAAGCCGAGCAGCACCTCGTCCTTCGGGCGGGAAGGCCGTTTCCCGGGGCGCGGCTGGCGGGCGTAGCCGGGCAGCGCGGCCAGGAACATGCTCTCCACCGCCCGGTTCAGGCCCTCCACGGTGCCCTTGAGGTGGGGGGTGTAGGCGGGCAGGTCCTCCACGGTGACGTCGAGGAGATCGAACGCGGCGGTCACCGTCCGGGACAGGAAGTCCTTGCCGCGGTCCACCCGCACCCTTTCCGGGAGGCCGCCGAACGGGCCGTAAGGCTCTTCGCGCAGGACCCCGGAGCGCAGCGCGGCCAGCACCGACTCCCGCGACGGATGCACCGGCTGTGACTCCCGCCGCGCGGCTGCGCGGCCTCAAGCCCGACTGGGTGAACGATCCGAAGGTCTGGCGCACCGAGGTTCTGGCTGGCCTGGTCGTCGCCCTCGCCCTGATCCCGAGGCGATCTCGTTCTCGATCATCGCCGGGGTCGACCCGGCGATCGGCCTGTTCGCCTCCTTCACCATGGCCGTAATCATCTCCATCGTCGGCGGCCGCCGCGCCATGATCTCCGCCGCCACCGGCGCCATCGCCCTGGTCATCGCGCTGGTCATCGCCCCCCTGAACCACGAGTACGGTCTGGGCTACCTGATCGCCGCCGTCATCCTCGCCGATATCATCCAGGTCGGGCTCGGGGTGGCGAAGCTGATGCGGTTCGTGCCGCGCTCGGTGATGGTCGGCTTCGTCAACGCCCTCGCCATCCTGATCTTCATGGCGCAGGTGCCCGAGATGCACGACGTGCCCTGGGTGGTGTACCCGCTGATCCTCGGCGGTCTCGCACTGATGGTGTTCTTCCCGAAGGTCACCAAGGTGATCCCGGCCCCGCTCGTGTCGATCGTCATCCTGACCGTCATCACGGTGGCGGCCGGCATCGCTGTGCCGACCGTCGGCGACAAGGGCGACCTGCCGTCCTCCCTGCCGGTGCCGGGCCTGCCGGACGTGCCGTTCACCCTGGACACCCTGACCACCATCGCCCCGTACGCGTTCGCGATGGCGCTGGTCGGCCTGATGGAGTCGCTGATGACCGCGAAGCTGGTCGACGACATCACCGACACCCGCTCCTCCAAGACCCGGGAGTCGATCGGCCAGGGCATCGCCAACATCGTCACCGGCTTCTTCGGCGGCATGGGCGGGTGCGCCATGATCGGCCAGACGATGATCAACGTGAAGGTCTCCGGCGCCCGCACCCGCGTCTCGACCTTCCTCGCGGGCGTGTTCCTGATGGTGCTGTGCATCGCCTTCGGCCCGGTCGTCTCCGACATCCCGATGGCCGCCCTGGTCGCCGTCATGGTCATGGTGTCCTTCGCGACGTTCGACTGGCACTCCATCGCCCCCAAGACCCTGAAGCGGATGCCCGCCGGTGAGATCGCTGTCATGGCCATCACCGTGATCGTGGTGGTCGCCACCGACAACCTCGCCATCGGTGTCGTCGTCGGCTCTGTCACCGCCATGGTCATCTTCGCGAAGCGCGTCGCCCACCTCGCCCGCGTGCACATCGTCCTCGACCCCGACGGCACCACCGTCGTTTACCGGGTTACTGGCGAGTTGTTCTTCGCCTCCTCCAACGACCTCGTCGGCCAGTTCGACTACGCCGGCGACCCGGACAAGATCGTCATCGACTTGTCCGAGGCCCACGTCTGGGACGCCTCCTCCGTAGCGGCCCTGGACGCGATCGAGACCAAGTACGCCCAGCGCGGCAAGACCGTGGAAATCACTGGGCTGAACGACCTGAGCGCCGACCTCCACGGCAAGCTCACCGGCGAACTCACCGGCAGCCACTGACCCCGTCGCCGCACGCTCACAGCAGAGGACCCCGGCCCAACCGGCCGGGGTCCTCCCGTCTCTTCCCGGCTCCCTACGCCGACGAAGGGCCGCGGTAGGTGCCGAAGGTCCACAGGTTGCCTTCCGGGTCCCGCACCGTGCACACGTACGCCGCCGCGCCCGACCCGAACCGGGTCTCATGCGGCGCTTCGAGGACCTCGCCGCCGGCGTCGACCACCCGCCGGTGCACCGCGTCCACCTCGTCGCTCACCACGTAGACCGCGCTGGTGCCCGCCAGCATCCGCCCGTGCACACTGTCCGTGTGCCGGGTTGAACCGAACACCAGCGCACTCGCCCTGGTGTCGTCGTAGTGCAGGACCGGCCAGACGGAGGACGGGAAGGCATCGGGCGACATGCCGCTCATCGTAGGCCGCTAGGCACCACACCCCAAGAGCCCCACGGACGCCGACGCGACTCCTGGACTCTCACAAACATTCCTTTGCGCGAGCAAGACTAATCACGGGCCGCCGGACCCGGGAGCAGGCTTTCACGCTTGGCGCCGACCATCAGGACCGCCTGCACGGCGCCGAACTGGTTCGGGGAGGTGCTGCCGGTGACGGTCAGGCCGCAGTCCAACCGGTGCAGGCACTCCCGGACCGCAGCCCTGGGCGGCTGTTGTCGATGACCGTTCTCCGATTGATTCCAGGGGAAGAGGCGTCAGTACGAAATGACGACGTAGGAGTCGCCGCCCGGCTCTCCAGAGCCGCCGGGGGCGCCGGGGCCAATTCCGGCGTTGCCGCCGTCGCCGCCTGCGGCACGGCCGTCCGGTGCGGGCTGGGCGGGCAGGCCGCCCTGGCCGCCGGCGTCGAGGATGCCGGGGGCACCGTCGCCGCCATTCTGGATCGTGCCGGCTCCTGAGCACATTCCGGTGCCGCCCTCGCCGCCGGCCCCGGGGACGATTCCCCCAGGACCACCACCTGCGCCACCGCCGCCGCCCTGCCCGCCGGTGGCGCTGGCCAGGGCGGTGGCATCGGGTGCGAGCAGGGCAGCAGCTTCTCCCGGCTCGCCGTTACCGCCGGGCGTGCCAACGGGACCAGCTGCACCGCCTTCGCCGCCGGCTCCGCCTTCGCCTGTGTCGACCGTGTAGACGGTGCCCGGCGTCACGGGCACGGTGCACGAGACGTAGCCGCCGGCGCCGCCCCCGCCGCCTCCACCGCCGACTCCGGGGCCGGAGCCGCCGGCTCCGCCGCCTCCGCCTCCTGCACCCCAAACTCGGGCGGTCACGGACGTGACACCCGCGGGCGCGACGAAGGTCCCGTCGGAAGTGAACACCTCTTCACCGCTGGGCGGGGGTGGAGGGGTGGTTCCACCTCCGCCGGTGACGGGACCCGACTGGGCGACGGCACCGTTCAAGCCGAAGCTGTCCCTCCCGCTGCAAATCTGCTGTACAGACGTTGCGTTCGCCGGGCCACTACCAAGGAGCGGGCCATTGATGAGGCCGCTCTGGAATGACACCTGCGTAACCTCGGAGCGCTGATCGCACTGGACCACGTTCGTGCCCCCATCCCTATCCCCGCCGCCATGGGCGTGGGCGAACGCACCACCAGTCCCGGACACACTGGCGCTTCCGACCATGGCAGCTACCAGAGCAGCCCGGTGAAACTTGCGCACAACATCTCCCTGTCGTCCGATTCGTCGCCATCCCCGATGGACGGAACGTCAGATTGTGGACATTAAGGGAGATTTGCATCAATTTGACCGCAACACGCCTCAGTGTACGAAGAAGTAGCGAGAGCACGGCGGGTGACCGGCCCCGTAAACCCGCCAGACCTCAGGGCGCCGGACATCACCCCACCGCACCCCGCACCCCACGGGCCCCGGGCAATCAGCCCCGACCTCCCCGAAACCCGGCACTTGGAGCCGCACCCTTCAACCAGGCGTATCAAGTGACGTCCCGCAACCAGCGGACGGAACGCAGCGCCACACAAGCTCGGCTTCCCAGGCGGCACTCGATCGTGCCGTCTTCAATGCCTACGGCTCACATCTGAGCCGCGTGACCTCACCTGCTGATCACTAACGACCTCGTGAATGTCCTGCAAGGCGCCTTGCGAGGCGCCCCCGGCTTCTGCCGACGTGACCACCGAGCGGTGCCCTCTCACTGGGGCGGCGGCGTGTTCGGACCGCCCTCCAGCAACAGGGAGACGCCCTGTTCGCCGAGGTGTGTCAGGCCGGAGTGGCGGAACTCGTGCGGGTCGCAGCCGGTGCCTTCCTCGCCGCCGACGCGGGTGTGCCGGTCGAGCAGGGCGCGTAGCTGGCCGTAGGAGAGGGGGGCCAGGCCGCTGTCGGGGCAGACGTCACGCGGGGTGAGGACCTTGCCGGGACCGGGCTTGCGGTGGGTGACGGGCCGCGGGTCCGCTCGCCGATCAGGCGGGGCAGGAGTCGGGCAGTGCCGGCGTCCCAGTAGATGGTCTCGGTCGCATAGTCCGCGCGGGCTCGGCCGCGACGGCGGACGGCCTTGCCGCCCTTGGCCTTCACCGGGGCCTGGCAGGCGGTGAGGTTGAGGTCCTCGATGTTGACGCCGAGCAGCTCGTCGGCGCGGGCAACGGTCTCGTAGAGCATCCGGTAGGTGACTTTCTCGCGCAGGGCGACGTCGCGCCGCTCGATCAGGCGGTCGGTGGCGGTCTTGGAGCGGACCGGGGTGTCGTGGCCGGGTCGGGCATGCGTTTGCACCAGGCCGGGATGTGCGGCGGCTACAAGCCCGCCTCGTGGCACCAGGCAAGCCAGCCGCCGACCGCACCACGCCGCGCGTTCCAGGTGGCTGGTGGCGGCGGTGCCCCAGAGCTGTTCGAGGACCTGGACGCCTCGTCGTCGACGACGGCCGACAACGGCTGGCCCACGCCGAGCTCGGGGACGACCTTGCCGAGCGCCGTGGTGTAGATCCGGCGGGTGTTCACCACGGTGATGGAGCCGAGGTACCGGTCGGCGGCGGTGTGCACGGTCGCCGCTCCGGGGCGGCTTGAGGGGGCGACGGCCGGCACGCCTGGACGGTCTGGCTCTGGACAGCACGCCCATCGACGTCCGGACAGCGGTCCCCCGGGAGACGGAGTTGCCTCTTCTCCGCCATTCGCCGTGAGGATGGTGGATTGAATTCACAACTGCGGTTCACGGCCTGGTTCAAGGACCCCGCCCAGGAGGCTAACGAAGACGACGTGGTCAGCCAGCCAGCCGGTCGTGGGGCGGCGGGACTCCGACGGCGCGGCGATGGTCCTGGACCGGACGGCCGGGCGTGTGGTGGCGGCGGAGCAGCCCAGCTTCACGGAGATCGAAACGGTGGCCACGAGCAGCCGCTTGGGGTCGTACCGGGCACCGGATGGCGGGTTCGCAAGTCCGGGCAGGGGCCGTACCGCGAGGCTGAGGAGCCGGTGGCGCTCCTCATGTACTCCACGCACGTCGTGCCGGTGGTCGGAGCTGAGGTCGCCCGTCGGTTGGGACTGTCAGCGAAGACCGGTCAACAGCTCGTGACCGCTGCGACCATGAGTGTCTGATAGCCATGACCAATCCGGGACGCATCGACCGTCGGTCATGACGAGCCTGGGGATGGATGGCTGACCTGAACCTTCACCGCGAACCCCCGACTCCGCCAGATCTACTGCTCGCCGGAATGCCGTCGCGAGTGGAAAGGCAACGCAACCGGACCCGAGACAAGAAGCGAGCACGACGCCTCGGCGAACACCCCCGAGCCCTTCCGCCCGCCCGGCAGCCGACGGCCCCCTGGCACCGACGGCAGTCCGGAACTGCCCGCGCTGCGACCAGCCCGTCACGATCGTCGCCCTGATCGCCACCCAGGAAGCCGCCCGCCCCACGATCACCAACCGTGTCACCGACATCGGCCTGCTCAGACGCCTCCAGTGAGCATCGGCTGACCGTCACCGATCACCGGGTCCGCCGCAAATCAGGTCATCGAGCGCAGTTGGTCCAGTTCGCTGCCGATCGCATCCCGCAGCCCGTCATGCTGCGGACCGAGCCTGAATTGCTCGTCACTCCACCGTTCACGCGGATAGAGCCATACCGGAGCACCTACCACGTCGGCCGGCTCCCACTCGAACCGCGGCCAGACATGCGCATGCAGGAACGGGTCCGTGTTCCCCAGGATCTCCACGTTGACCCGGCGGAAAGCCGGGTCCAGCCGCCGACAGGCACGCTCGACCGCTTCACCGAGCTGGTCCATGTCAGACAGGAACGACAGCCGCTTCTCCCTCGGCAGGTCCGACAGCCGCTGCACATCCGGTTCGTCCACGAGCAGGACCGAGTAGCCCGGCAGGAACTGAACATCCCCGATTACCGCGAACCCCGACGTCAACCGTCGCAGCACGGTCGGGTTCTCCCCCCTCAGCGCAGCCCCGATCCGATCCATCCGCCAGTCACCAGCCATGGCCAAAACCTACAGCCTGGTGATCAAGGACCGCTCTTCGATCCCCATCCTCCTCACACAGTTCAAAGACCAAGCAAGTGGGGCGAGGAGCGGCCCCGGCCGTTTTCAAAGATCCCCATCACGGACCGGTGACGGGCGGCACCGTCCGCGCAGGGACAGCGTTCGGTATCGATGTCGACATCAACTACCTACTGGTGTCCACAGGCCAGTCATGCCCCTCCGGCCCCATTGGGTAAGCGACCACCCGGTACCTACCTCACCGGCTGGCGCGCGCCCGCCTCGTGTCCGGGCGACCTTGTCTCCCACACCCGGAACGTCGTGCTGCCTTCAGGCCCTGCGGGACGGTCCCGGGCACCCCCGACGAACCATGCGAGCGCGTCGGCGGCTCAGGAGCACAGCATGCGTCCTCCACGGCGACATTCAGACGCGCCCATCGCGATGAGTGCAAGCGCCGCCAGCAGGCGATACGCAGCCCAAAGCGAGAAGGGCTTCCGTAAATGTCGTCGTGGATCTCCCAGCGGATCCACCGACGCGTACGATCCCGGCCCCTGGCCCGAGACCCGCACAGGGCGCTGCGCGTTCTCTCGCTAGTGCCGCATCAGGCAACGTTCGCCCTGTCGTGATGCGCCGTCCGGAGTGCAGGTCCGGGCGGTAAGCGCCCGCCATGCTGTCCTCGTGGCTGAGCGTGTGCGGGTGCGTGAGATCGATGCGCTCCTCGCAGGCCGAGGCCGCCCGCCCCCTCGATCACTGGCTCACCAACCGCTTCCACGCCTATTCCGCACGCATGGGCCTCCTGTGGAGCACCCCCGTCCGGCACGAGCCTTGGCCACTGGTCCACGCGACGACGGTGGCTCTCACGCAGACCCTCACCCGGGTCGCCGGCCTACCCGACCCCGAAACAGAGCCGACAACCCACACGTCCCCCTGCGTCGGACCGGTCAGTCGGCCCGGCCCGACCCGTCTGAGCCACCTGGGCAGGCCGGCGTCACCTGGCCGCCAAGCCCCAGATCCAGGAGTGCTTCTTTGAGCCCGGTCAGGATCGGCCCGACCGAGTCAGCGGGAATCCGTTGCGTCGTCCTCGTCCGGGCCGGGAGCTGCCGTGCCGCCGGCGGCCGGGCGGGCGGCTCGTTCCGCGCGGAGTTCTTCGGCGACCTCGTAGGCACGGCCCGGGTCGTAGACGGTGACCGAAGTGCCAGGGTTGTACATCGCGGATGCCCGGGGCGTGTACCCATAGCTCTCGACGCGGCGCCGGGCGGCTATGCCGTCGACCTCGCCGATGGGTACCCGCCACAGCTCGGCGGTGTGGGACGGGGTCCACCACTCGTCCGGACGCACGAAGTCTCGCTTGACGTCCGTCCGACGCTCCACCGCCACCTGGGCCGGGGCGAGTTGCTCGGTCAACCAGCTGGTCAGCGCCTGTGCATCGACCCGAGAGAGCGGTGCGAAGGTCGCCGGTTCGCACTCCACCGTCTCGTCGCGGGTATGCAGCATCACCTTGATCGACTGTCGCTGCCCGAGACTGAGTCGCTCGATGACGACGACTCGCTGCAGATCAGCCATCGCCATGGTCGACGAACGCAGAAAGCGGGCGATGACGACCTGGGCCGGAGTTCCCCGGGGGCGGAACTCGACCCACCGCACCGTCGTAGACACCGTGACGCACACCACGGCCACGATGAGCAGGATCATTCCGACGACCGTGAGCGCCAGGAGGACCCACAGAACGCCCCAGGCGACGGAACTCCCCGAGATCACGGCGCCCAGCAGAACGCCCAGCAGCAGGGGGGCGGCGACCACCGCCGGGACCACGATGCTCGCGCCGAACCCGAACGCCAGCTGGCGGACCCGGCTGGGGACGAACAGCAGCCGCCATCCGTCCATCACGGGTAACACAACTTCCGCCAGCGGGCCAGAACGCTGAGATCTCATGGCTCAAAGGTAGGACCGTGCAAAGGAGTTCGTAAGGCCACTGCGAGCCGCACCTTCTCGAGGACGGGAACCGCAGGCGACAGCGCGTCAGCCGGTCAGGTGGGTGCAGAGGTCGGCCACGGCTTGGGGGTCCGGGTAGGCCGCGAGTTGTTCCAGGGGCAGCGGCTGGCCGGCGGGGTCCAGCCGAGTCGCCGAGAGAAGCGAAGGCCCAGAGCGGGTGATGGCGCGGCGCGGCGGCGGGCGGTGATGCTTCCCATGGAACCGCTGACCCCCATGACCCGCCGGTAACCCTCGTGCATCACGTTCATCACGCCTTCCCTGAGCCAGGCCAATGCCAATGCCAAAAGGGTAGGAATCGGTCCCGGCCGGGGCCCTCCACCGTTCAGACCCCGGGGCGGACGGTTCCGGGGGGCCCGGTCAGGGGGCCTGAGGGAGCAGGGCACCGGCACCGGACCTTCGCCTGGCAGGCCCGCCGGGCGGCCGGCTCTCTCCTGACGGGGGGCGGGCCCACCACGCCTCACCCTCGTGCGAGCGGTTGCGAAGCGCCCGCTCCAACGTCTCGACCACCACCTCGTGAGGCAGTGCGGGCGGATTCTCGAAGCGCAGATGAGAGTGCATCCCACGAGGGCTACGGGCCTGCGACCACGGCGAGACCAGGGCAAACGTTGCCTGATGGGGCACTAGGCCTGATCACGAAGGCCGCCGACTTCTACTCCTCGGTGATTCCGTCGCCGCCATTCGTCGGCGTATAGAGGACGGGGGCTCCGCTAGGCCTGGCCGTGGGCTACTACGCCCAGTGCCCTCCCGAGGCCGGGGCTCCCCTTGTCGGCCGGCGGATACGGCATCTCAGGCAGCGGGCGCATACGACTATCCGGGATGAAGATGGTCTCCAGAGGCCCGCTCAGGATCGAGCGGTCGACGTACGGACCGAAGTGGTCCCGTACCAGGCGCAGCGCGAGCTGGGTCGCGGTGAGCGGTTCCTCGGACGCCTGTCGCAGGGCGTCCTCCAGGATGTGCGGGTGAGTGCCCCGCGCGTGCTGGGCCCCGGCTGTAGCGTTCGGTTCGAAGGCGCTGACGAGGCGGCCGTCCTTGAAGTAGTAGAAGTTCGTCATGCCGTCGCCTGAAGTAACGACGGCGAGGGTTTCGGTGCCGGCTGACAGGTCGTTCAACGTATCGGGGTTGGCGCCGGCCACGGTGGGTGTCTCGAAGCAGAACACCCACTCACCCGAGATCCCCACCCGCAGAACAGCCCCGATCTCTCCGTCGGGCACGATTGTGTGTTCTTCGTCCTCGGTCAGCAGCACAGCGGCGCCTGCGGGTCCGGGCGGTAAGGGCCCGTGGCCACTTCCCCTCCGAGAACGCCGCCCTGAAGTGCGTCTACCTCGCGGTGATGTCCCTCGACCCGACCGGCGCCGGCCGCAAACGCTGGACCACCCGCTGGAAGCGAGCCCTCCAGGCCTTCGACATCGCCTTCGACGGACGCCTCACCAACAACCGAATCTGACCCACGAGCCAACCACGGTTACACCGTTTACTGGACAGACCCAGTTGAAGTCAAGCCCAGTATCTGACGTGCCGGTTTGGGGTTGCCGCAGTGCAAGTGAGGTGAGGTCAGGAACGTTTGGTGGCTCGCTGTTCGTGCCAGCGTCGGCGTAGCCAGTTTCCGGATTCTCCGACCGCGACCAGCAGTGCAGTGGAGGCGGCGCAGCGTGGGAGGGTGGTGGGCTGGCCGGTGGCGTGGCTGAGCAGCCAGAGGATGAGCGTGAGCACGGCCCACCAGAGGCTGACTGATCTGATCTCGCGCCGCCAGCGCGGTGTCCTCGTCATGACGCGGTGTTTGTCGTGCGGAGTGCCGCGATGGCCGTAGCGGCGCATCCGGTCACGGCCACGATGCCCGCGGTGGCGGTGGCTGCCAAGGTGATCGCCGGTGGGGCGCCGGCCAGGCGCGGGATCGCGTTGAGGGGCGCCACGGCGTACAGGGCGAGGGTAGCCCAGCCGTAGGCTCGCGTCGGGGCGAGCCGCTGGCGCAGACGCTCCGGTGTGCGGCCGGTGATCATGGCAAGGCCGGCGGGGAGCAGAGTGAGGGAGAAGAGGGCGAGGGCGATCCACTGCCAGGTCATGTGAAGGGGGGTCCTGTGTGGTCCGGGGTCGGGTCAGCTGCGCCGGGTGGCGGCGGTCATGACGAGGCCGGTGATGAGCGCGGCAAGCCCCAGGACCAGGACGGGCAATCCGGGGCCGGGCAGGACGTACATCAATGCGCCGGCCAGGGTGAGCGGGGCTCCGGCGGCGGCCAGGATGGCTCCGATGCGGCGTGCGGTCATGGTGTTCCTCGTGACGGGCTTGATGATTGTCATGGGTGGGATGTGCGGTGGTGGATCAGGCGCGCGGTGGGTGCCCCGGTCGGCAGGGCCCAGGCCGACGTGGCGGGGCTGGCCTGGTGCCATCCGGGGATGAGGATGGCGGCTGCTGGTTCTAAGGCGAGGCTGCCGCTGCGGGTGATGTCCTGTCCGACTGAGGGCCTGCTGTCCTGATCACTGCGCGCTACGACGCTGCCGACGACCTGCTGTGCATTGGCTCACCGCGATCACGAGGATGCCGGTCACCATGAATACGCTGCCGACCAAAGTTCCCCACTGCCGGGTGCCGAGGTCGTGGGTCATCAGCCCGAAGGCCGCCTGACAGCACAGTGCGATGGCAACGACCAGCTGCCCCCAGCCGTAGAGCTGCGGGCGGCGGACGTGCTTCCGGTTCGTGGGAAGCACCCATCCGCGGGTGAGTGCCGCGATACCGGAAGCGGCGATGAGCAACCCCACCAGAATGGCGGGTATAGCGAGGTAGAGCCTCGTGTTCCATCCTTACGAGCCGGATCCCTGCCGGACATCCGCGTGATGATGGCACCTCTTGGGGTGCCCGTCCATGGGCTCTCTCTGCTGGTGCTGACCGGGCAGGGCGCTGACGAGTGAGGGCCGATGGAGCCGCTGGGCTGCAACAACGGAAACCCGATCAAGATGATCACGCACTGGCCGGGTATGGCTGCAGGGTCGCCGCGGCCAGGGGGCGCCGGGCTCGGGGCAGGTGCTTTCACGGTTCGGGCACGTCAGACCGTGTGCAGGGGTGGCCGGGCGTGCCGTCCGGTACTGCGTTGCTGTTGCCGTTGCACGATCCATCGGACCAGTGGCAGCAGGCCCAGCCACACCACCAGCATGACCGGCACGTTCGTGAGGGCTCCCACGACCATGGCCGGAAGCGCACACAGGGCCGCTCCGGCCGCTTCCTTGCCCCTGGTCACGAGTGTGGAGGGCAGATCCCGCACGGCGTGGCGCCGGGCCTGGGCCAGGGCGGTGCCTCCCGCGTACAGGCCGTACGCGCCGCCGCAGATCACCGCCAGGGCGAGCGCGCACACGAAGACCGGCTCGCCCTCCGGGGTATCGGCGGTCTCCTGGGACATCTTGCCCTGGCGTACCGCAGTTGCGTAGTCCCGCCACAGGGTGACCGTCACGTGGTCACCGGGACGCAGGCGCTTGAGCAGCGGCTCCGATGCACCCATGTCGATGCTGCGGGGTGCCTGCGTCGGACCGTTCAGGTGCAGCGTGTATTCCGATGACTTGTTCTGTTCCTTGATCACCGTACGGGTCACGGTCGCCTCGAACAAGCGCAGGCAGTCGTCCTGGGGAGAGGACAGGGCAGTGCAGGAGGTCGCGGTTCCGAACGCCTTCTCGTCCTCGATCAGGCTCGGCACGATGGCCAGCCCCGCCGCACCGACGAGGAGCATCACGACACCGAGCAGCGCCGCGCACAGCCCCCACACACGACGCCAGGCAGTACGCCGCCGGACGGTTCCCGGCTCCGGAGGCAGGCTCAGGCGGTGGCCCACGAGCGGGTCACCGTGCGGCGGCATGACGGCGCTCCCTCCCCCGTCCCACCAGGGTGAGCACGGCTACGGAGACGGTCGCCGCTGTACCCGTGGCCAGCGCGTCCGCGACGTACCGGCCCAGCTCCGGCCGCAGGATATCGACGAGCGCGAACAGCACGGCAGCCCCCACAAAGCCAGCCGCGCCCCCTGCCGACCAAGAACGGTGGCGCGCCCAGAACCACTGCATGAGCCCGGCGCCGATGAGGGGAGTAATGGGCAGTTGCGGCTCGTCAAGGGCCGCGCTCGCGGTGTACCCCAGGACGCTGACCGCCCAGCAGGACGCGGAGACCAGCGCAGCTTCACTCCAGGAGACGGATCGTCTCACGCCCGCCGCCCGCCTTTCACCGTTCGGGCCCGGTGGCGCTGCCACCCCCGGGCGACAAGGGCCGTCACGATCGAGCCGACCACGAGCGGCCCGGCGACCCAGCGGATCACATCCGTCGGCCACCCCGGCTTCCCGCCGGTCAGCAAGGTGACTGTCTCGACGGCGAGGGAGATTCCCAGCAGGACAAAGCCGAGCCCCCAGGCCCGGACCCCCCACACGGGCCCCTGGATGGGTTCCGGTGGTTGGCGGGGCCGGAGCAGGGCCCGACAGCCCAGCCACACGCATCCCAGTCCCGCGGCCACTATGAAAACGTCCATCGCCCTGTCGAACACCTCGGCCACGGTCCCGAGCATCTGCCCCTCCCTTCACCTGCAACTTTCTGCGGGCCTCAGAACAGCAGGTCCGGCCCCGGTTCATCATGATGGCTGCCGGGACATCGCCGCTCATCCACCGGGCACGGCAGTCGACCTGCCCGGCTGCTTTCCGGAACCCGGCAATGTGCGTGACGTCGGCCCTGGCCTTGTGCTTTCGAACAGTCTTGTCCTCCGGTCGCGGCAGCATCTGGTGATCGCGCCGCTCGTGGACGTCCGCGAACAGCACCGGTGTCGGCCCGATGACGGCTGGCAGGTGTTGGCCCGGCCGAAGGCCGGATCATCAGCTGCCATATCCTGCCGCCGTGGCGAGCTGAGCTTCGCGATCACGGTCGTCTACTCCGGAAGCCCAGGGGCCTGGCCTGCCCGGTACAGGCTCTACTCCCCAAGTGGGCCCGTCTTGGACCAACATGCACCGTGCTTCAGCTAGAACCGCAGGAAGATCTTGCGATCCGCCATCACAAGAAGGAGTAGACGGATGCCCGGAAGACGCTTTTGGGGACTCATCGTCCTGTCCGTGACCCTCGTCTTCTGCGCCATCGGCTACTACCTCAACGACTATAGCCCGAGCGGCCCCTGGGGCCTCGCGGGCCTGGCCTGCGGCCTGATCACGGTCCTCGCGATCAATAAGCTCCAGAAGAAGTAGTGTCCTGCGCCAGAAATGGCGAGACTAAGTCTGTAGGCTGTTTTCATGACGTCCCGGGGTCCTCGTGCTGTCGAAGTCGTGCTGTCTGCCGCGGAGCGGGCGGAGCTGGCACATTGGGCGGATGGTGCGGTGTCGGCCCGTGTGGCAGAGCGGGCCCGGATCATTCTGGCCTGTGCCGAGGGAGCGTCAAATACCGGTGTAGCAGCGGACTTCGGGGTGTCCACGGAGACGG
>NZ_JBWKLQ010000024.1:0-33060 GCF_056429965.1 Streptomyces sp. NPDC046122
ATCCGCCGCTACATCATCTGGCGGAACAAGCATGCCGCCGACGAACGCCTCCGCGAGGTCGTGAACAGGGCGAACGTTGCCTGATGCGGCACTAGCGCACCTCCCACCACCGCTCCGGCCTCTTCCAGGTTCGTAGCCGTTTGCCCCGCTAGTCCCAGGGCAGCCCCGAACAAGGCCGGCCAGGAGCAGATACCAACTGCAGCGCCAGCCAACCCCCACACCCGGCCGAGCGCCCAGGTTCTCAGCCTCTCCCACGAATTGCCGATGACGTCACGCTGACGCAGTTCATCTGAAACCAGACTATCCAACTCCCCCTTCAACGTGTTGCCGTCAGGGACACGCGAGTCGATCCACAAGGCTTCATCCGCTGCGGACGCGACCACAACGGACAAGAGGATTTTCCGGTCGAGGGAATATTTAGCGAAGCGGGAATCTCCCTCGTCCAACATTCGGCGGTACGCATTGGCGAGATCACGGACATGCTGACGCTGAACAGGCACAAGATCACGGTTACCCCAGTACCGCGACGCAGCTTGCCTTCGACACGCACCGCACTGCGGCAATCTGCCCATCGGCCCCCCCGCGCCGTGCCGCTCCGGCAGCACGGCCACCGCAAGATGTGATCGCGCCGTCCGCGTTCGCGGGGAACTCCGCCATGCCGTTGACGGGGAACAGCGCCCGGGCCCCGCAGCGCTCCCGGCTCTCGAGGACGATCTCCCGGGCCTGCCAGGTGATCCAGCCTTTCGCCACGGCCACCAGGCGCTCGGCGTCCGCGCGGTCCTGTCGTTCGTGGGTGATCCAGCGGTCGGTGACCGCACGGTGGAGGAAGGTCATGGCGTAGGCGGTGGCCACGCGTGTCAGCAGGCGGGCGTGGTGGCTGCGGTGCGCGGCCAGCGGGACGCGCTGCCCCGCCGCGGGGGCGGAGATCTGCCGGGTGTGGGCGTAGCGGACGGCAATAGCCAAAGCTGCCCGGCAGCCGCCGAGCGTGGCGGCGCTCATGCAGAGTTTCCCGATGCTCACGCGGCGGACGGCGTGCAGGAACCGCTTGCGGGTGCTGCTGAGGGTGCTGGTGAACTGCCGTCGGGCAGCAGTCGTCCGTGTTCGCCCTGCAGGAGAGCCGTCCGCGGCAGGCGTACGTGGTCGAAACTGGTGACGCAGTGGCAGTGGTCGACCGGGCTGCCGACGCGTTCGGGCAGCAACCTCACGGTGATGCCCGGCAGGGGCCCGCGCTCATCGCTCAGCGGGGTCAGGAACAAAAAGACGCCCTGGTCCTGGCCCTCGATCAGCAGCCGGGCGGCCACCAGGGCCGTCTTCGGACCGCCTGCCGCGCTGTTGTTGGGCATGTACTTCTGCGCGCCCTCGTGCGGAGTGTGCAGCACGAACTCTTCACGCCCCCGGTCGTAGGCGGCGACGGTCTCCATCGCGGCCGCGTCGTTGCCGTGCGCCCGCTCGGTGCACAGGAACGTGCCCGTGCGCGTCATCGTGGTGAACTCGCTGACGTCACGTGGCGGTGAGACGCGGTCGTCCAGCAGGCTCGCCGAGGGAGCGCTCGTCGCGGTCCACTACGGCGGCAACGATGCGGCCGCCGCGGAGACCGTGGCGCGGATCGCCGAAGTCGGTGGCCGGGCGTTCGCGGTGCGGGCCCGGTTCGGCGAGAGCGGTGCGGTGGACCGGCTGTTCAAGGAGCTCATCGCCGGGTTGGCGGACCACGGCGCGGAGGGCCTGGACATCCTGGTCAACAACGCGGGCATCCACTCGGTCAGTTCGATCGGGCAGCTCACCGAGGAGGAGTTCGAGCGGCTGCTGGCGGTCAACGTGAGCACGCCGGTCTTCGTGGTTCAGCGGGCGCTGCCGCTGCTGCGGGACGGCGGACGGATCGTCAACATGGGATCGGCGGCCACCCGGATCGCGGAACCCGGCCAGATCGGTTACACCGTCACCAAGGCGGCGCTGGCGGCTCTCGGCCCGTCGCTCGCCAACGAGCTGGGCCGGCGTGGGATCACCGTGAACACGGTCGAACCCGGGGTGGTGCTGACCGACATGATCGCCCCCTACGCTGCGGTTCCCGAGGCGGTGGCCGCGCTTGAGTCGATCACCGCGCTCGGGCGGATCGGCGAGCCGGAGGACGTCGCCGACGTGGTGGGCTTCCTGGTGGGAGCGCAGGGGCGCTGGGTGACCGGCCAGACCATCGATGTCTCCGGCGGTACCTACCTCGGACCGATCGCGGCCGGGTGATCACCCGGGGCACCCTTAGGAATCCTTTCGAGGAACTGCTTGCCAAGACTGGGCTGCGCTACTCACGCCACCTGGCCGAGGCTCCCGGAATAAAGCTGGGGTCCCCGGGCTGGACCTAGGAACCCTGCTGGCCCGATCGCGATACCTGCGGTAGCCGAATGGATCACTTGCTGACCGTGGCGAGCTGGGAATTCGACGGAGAATCCTTGCGGACCTGGCTGTCTGTGTGCCGCACCGACGATGTCGCGGGCAGGGCAGCGCCCCATCGGACACTACTTGAACTGCTCATGGCTGGGGGACACCGAGCCAGGCACCAAGCACTCAGCCGGGCCGTACCAGTGAGCGGCACGATCCCATCAAGGAAAGCAAACAGCTGAGCGCTCTCGGAACTCACCGACACCGACTTCCCGCGGCAGCGGGTGCTCTCGCCACTGACCTACAACCGCTCTCGTTGTCCGGTGACATAACCACTCCGGCGAGCACCTCCAGCGCCGTGGCCGCGTCCTCGACGGCGCCCGAGCTCCACTGCCCGGGTCCGCGGCGTCGGCGAGCGCGCACACCGCTATCATCGCGTTCTCGGCCAGTGGGTCCAGGGAGGTGGAGTGCTGCATGTTCCGCCCAACGAGTCCGGCCAGTCCGTGGTGCTGGAACCTCATGATCGCTGTGCCGTCCGGGTCGACGGCACCCGGCAGTCAGGGCCCGGTGAGGATTGAGTGGTTGCCGATGCGGCGCCAGATCACGTGCGACGCGACCTTTGAATAGGCGCCACTGGTAGGCCAGTTGGGTACTGTCTGCTACAAGGCGTGACGCTGGCTGATCAGCAGAGTCACTGCGCTAGGACTCAGCAGAGAGGAAGGCAACGATGCACGCCAGTGTAGGAGACCGTCTTGTAATGCATGGCCGAGTCGTCGGCAAAGAGGACCGGGTTGTAGAGATCGTCGAGGTTCTCGGGCCGGACGGAACACCGCCCTACCGCGTGCGCGCCGCCAACGGCCACGAGACCATCATGTCCCCTGGGCCGGACACCGTGGTCGACCACCGCGAGGCGGCCGACGAAGCCTGACAGGCCAGGACCGCACAGACCCCGAAGGGCCCGCCACATGGCGGGCCCTTTCTCCTGCCCGCATACCGCCCGAAGGACGGAACACGCATGTCCGAACCCCCTCCGACGCCGGCCGCGCCCTCGACTGACGCACCCCCGAACCCCACCTCGACGCCTCAGGCACCGCCGCCAACGCAGCAAGGTCAGAGAGCCGAACCGGTCGGCTGAAGCGGGGCAGGGCCTCGTACGTGGGCACGTGAACTCCTCCAGGAAGAACGAAGCCCCCGACCGGTGGCCGGGGGCGAGGGTGGCTGTTCGTGTTGAAGGGCGTCGGTGACGTGGTGTGCTCAGCGGTTGTGGGTAGTTGGGGCAGTCGTGCGCTGCGGGGCGTTCGATGACGGTGGAGTCGGCTGGAGCGGAACCTCGGGGCGGGCGGGGCTCGTGGGGGCGCAGCATTCGCACGGCACCATCAGCTGTCGCCGTAGTGCTCCCGCATCACCTCCGCCCACTGTTCGGGCCGGGCCGCCTGGCAGCCGGAGCATCGGCGCCCTCTGACGCGCTCGGCGACGGGGAAGTCGGACTGCGCGGAGCGCACCTGGAGCACGTCCAAGAGCAGCGGTGCGGGGCATAGGGGGCAGGGCCCGCCGTACCTGGTGGCGTTCATGCGCGGGAGAGTGCACACACATGTGGCCTACCGTCTCGGCTGCAGGGACGGCCCGCCTGGCGGGCGCTCCGACAAAATCTTGCTGATGGCTTCCCGCGGGGCGGGAGGGACCCCAGTTCGCGCCGTGCTCGCCCTGCTGCGCCCGAAGCCGGACGTGTCCCAGCTCGCCAGCGAGCCGGCCGACGTCCTCGCCGCCGCGCAGGCCGCCTTCGACGCGCCTGCCGGGTTGGGCACCATCGCCTCTTACGCGACCGAGGTAGCGCTGCCTTTGGCGAGTGACTTCGTAGAGGGTCCGGCCAACGGACAGGCTTACAGAGGCTCGCCCATGCGGATGTTCTCGGAGATGTAGCGGAAGTAGGGATCGGTCTCGGACTGCCGGGGCCGATACTTGGTACCGGGAGGGAACCCTCCGACCGACTCCTCCAGACTCCCAGCCCACCAGCCTTCGACGAGGCTCGCCTGCGCCTCCAGACCGAAGGCGCGCCACGGCGGTCCGGGCGGACCGTACTCGTAGCTGGCGTCGCCGCCCATCTTGTCGAGCGCGGCCTTCCAGAAGTACTCGCTTTTGAACGACTTGTGGGCGATCTGCCAGGCGTGGGTGAGCTCGTGCACCAGCAGTTGGCCCGGGACGACTAGGCCCTTCGGCGGGTCGACCGAGGTCAGCGGGGAGTCGAACGCCACACCCAGATTGACCAGGATGGTGCCGTCGGCGGAGGGGGTCACGAATGCCTGGCCGTCCTGGCCGGAGAGGTTCGTGAGCCTGATCTTGTCCCACGGCAGGGTGTCTTCGAAGAGCTCCCGTGCCATCGCCCTCTCCGCTGCGTTGAGCCGGCGGTCCTTGATGAGCGCCTCTCCGATCAGCACGCCACCTACGAAGGCCGGGACAATCATGGTGGGGCCGACGAGGAACGCAGCGCCGCCGGCCACCATGACACCGCACAGACCTCCCGGTCCGATGATCGAGGTATCGGCGACGTCGCCGATCTCGCTGCCGACAAGGACCAGAGCCGCCAGGCTCTGGCCCCCGGGCCCCAAGGGGAGGAGCAGCGACTGGACCACCGCGAATTGCAGCACGTCGCCGGCCAGCTTCGCGGCGTCGCCCAGAGTCCCAATCAGTTCGGAGCTCCGGCTTACCACGATGGAGCCCGAGCGCAGGTCGGGCCACATGTCGGCGATGACCTGCCTGCTCGCGTCCTGGTCCCAGTTGGACTGCTCCGGGCCGGCTGTGTCGGTCCCGAGAACTTGCCCCGATATCTGGTCGATGAGCGCGATGACGCCTCTGCTCGACCGTAGTACGGCGCGGACGGTGAATTTGTACGAGAATAGTCCTGTGGCCCGCATGAAGCCCCTGAATCGTGCCGACCCGTCACTCTTGATCTCGAACTCGACCCGTCCGCCCAGCGGAACACCCGCCGGTGTGATCACCGGTTTGGTGAACGTTCTCGACTCGGGCCGTTGGAGGATGGTTAGCTCAGACACAGCAGTCCCGCGATGCTGGCCGTTGTTCGAGTTCCACTCGATGCCCAGCGGCAGCTTAGTTACGGGACGGGCATTGTCCTGGATATCGATGCGGAGTTTCCGCTGCACCTCGGTCTCGGTGGGCTGCACGGTCAGCGTCGCCGACTCCACGCTCACGCCGGGTGGCAGCGGTCTGGGAGTCAGCCGGATTTCCTTGAAGCCTCCGCCGGAGTGGGCGGCGACCGTCAGCTGGCCGGACGATCCCGTGGGGACGCTGATGCTGGTGGGGGACACCAGGACTTCCGTCCTGCTCGGGACGACTGTGACCTTAACGTCCATGGAGGTTGTGATGGCATCGTTCACGCCTCCGGCGCTGAGCAGCGCCACCAGCTGGGCGGTCTTCAGCCGCCCCAAGGGCGCGGTGGCAGAGACCGAGATCGGGAGCCATGCTTTGACCGTCTCCCTCGGCCCGAACACCAGAGGGGCCGGCGGCGACAAAGTCAGGTTGTCGTTCCCATCCACGAGTTCGAACATCACGTAACCCGCAGCGCTGAGCCCAGAGGACACTGTCACGCCGAGTTCCAAATGTGCACCCTGGGCCAAGGTGAACGTGTCCTTATTCAGTCTGACCGACACGCTCTGGACGATCGCCGTAACGGAGACCTCGACCGGCCTCCACGGCGGGGCGATCACTGCCAAGACCGCTCTCTCGACGCCGCCGCCGTTCTCCGCGGCCCGGCAGGCGATATCCACCCTGACCTGCTGTCCGGCCGCCACACTCACCGGATTCGTGCCCGTGGCATGAGCGAGTTCCACGTGGTGGCTGTACCCGCCCTCCTTGATCAGCTCCAGCTCCTCCTCGCTCATGCCGGCGAGCAGCCCGCGTGCTAGAGCCTCGCCGTAAGTGAGGTTTTCCTCTCCCCACACGGAGATCTCCGACGACTGGATCGTTGGCCCACCGCCGACGAGGCAGGCGCGCACTTCCGCGCCGGAAGGAGCGCTGTCGATGGTGCAGCTCATGTTTCTCGACTGGCCCGGTTCCATCCACGCGCTCAGCTGCCCGTCCGAGACCTGCGGTTGTATGCCACCGCCTTGGCCGACCGCGAAGTAGAGAGGCAGCTCGACCGCCGAACCCGACAGGCTGGCGACGAGACGTCCCGTCCACCATTTCGGGGATCCGTCCCAGGGGACATCGGAATACAAGAGTTCGATGTCGACGTCCTGGTTGGGTTCTACAGGCACGGACTGCGAACCCCTGCCCCTGACGACCACCCTGGTGTCCTGGGCGAAATGGTGAGCGGGATTGTTCTGCTCCTCCTCGGTCAGCCCTTGGATCTCCTCAGGAGTAAGGGGGCGCCAATACATCTCGGAGACGACGATGTCCCCCACCGCGACGAACGGATCGACCCCTTCAACACGGAGGCTCAGGTGCCCGGTGGGAGGGTCAACTAGCCGGACCCACTGGCGGGTGGTTGAATCAGGCATCATCCGTGTGCAGATGACGTTCGGATTGAATTCAGCCATCACCACTCCTTGGCCGATCACCCACCTACCATCTTCAGTCTGCTCTCCGTGCGGCACCGTGTCCTCCTGACTAAGAACTCCTAACGAAATGATCTTCGAGGTGGTTGGATCACTCCGGGAGCGATGACCGGGGGTGCGGGGTGGCGCGGCCGAAGCCGTGGGAAGTCGATGCCGAGCTGTGGGCGGTGATTGAGCCACTGCTGCCGAAGGTGGAGCGTCGGGCTCGGCACCCGGGGCGCAAGCGGCATCCGGATCAGCTGGTGTTTCAGGGCATCCTGTTCGTACTGCATACCGGGATCGCCTGGGAGCACCTCCCGCAGGAGCTCGGCTTCGGTTCGGGCATGACCTGCTGGCGCCGCCTGGCTGAATGGACTGAAGCCAAGGTCTGGCCTCGGCTGCACGAGGCTCTCCTCGCCAAGCTCCGCAGCGTCAACGCCCTGGCCTTCTCCCGGGCGGCGGTCGACGGCTCCCACATCCGTGCTTTAAAGGGGGCTCCAAGACGGGACGAAGCCCTGTTGACCGGGGCAGATCTGGCAGCAAGCACCATCTGATCACCGACGCCACCGGCATCCCGCTCGCGGCCACCCTGACCGGCGGCAACCGCAACGACGTCACTCAGCTGATCCCACTCCTCCAGGCCGTGCCTCCGGTGCGAGGCAAGCGTGGCCGACCCCGGCGCCGCCCCGACGTCGTGCTGGCCGACCGTGGATACGACCACGACAAGTACCGCCGCCTGGTGTGGGACCTCGGAGTGAAGCCGCTGATCGCCCGCCGGGGCACCGAGCACTGCTCCGGACTCGGCACTCAACGCTGGGTCGTGGAACGCGCGTTCGCTCACCTGCACTGGTTCCGCCGCCTGCGGATCCGCTGGGAGATACGCAACGACATCCACGAAGCCTTCCTCACCCTGGGGTGCGCACTCATCTGCTGGCGACGCCTGGCAGCAGTTCAGCGCCGCCACTCATAGACGCCCGGTGAGGACTGCAGGACCTCGCTCGGCCACTCCTTCAGCACCCGCCCAAGCAGCCTCCGCTGCTCGTCGATCCAACCCTCTTCAAGGTTCATAGGAAGGAACACCGAGACGCACGAACTGCTCGGATCTTCTACATGAACCGCGGGAGTCTCATGCTCTTTGTTGTGCGGCTGGATCCTGATTTCAGGGCTGTGGCCGTCGTCCCTCCAGCAGATGTCCTGCCCTGCAGCGAGGAGATCCAGAGCATGGGACCAGTCCTCCAGGTCGGACGGGGACAGGGACATGGCCAGTCGACCGCTGACGAAGCTGCTCGTGATCAGGACCTCTGCGTCGAGCTGGTCGTGAAGATGCAGCACACCCGGCGACCGACGCCCCAGCACACGCAATCGAAAGCCATTGTCACCATCCGAGAGGCTGATCAGTTCCACCGTGCACCCTCTGCTCTGACTACCTTCAACCGGCAGGGCTCATGGTGCTGAACCAGAGCTTCAGCCACAACCAGATTGCCACCCTCATTCCGTTAGGAGTTCTAAGGGCTGTCCCGTAAATGATCTCTGAGTGGCCTCGGGCATGGTGGACTGCTGTGCTGTCCAGCTGTGGTCTATCCGGCGAGGGCGAGGTTGTGCATTCGTGCGATGCCGAGCATGGCGTGGTGGACGCCGTCGCCTTTGAGTCGGCAGTCGCGGAGGATCTTCCAGGTTTTCATGCGGGCGAAGACGTGCTCGACGCGGGCGCGGACCTGCTTGTGGGACTTGTTGTGGGCCTGCCTCCAACCGGGCAACTCCTCGCCCCCGCGGCGCCGGTGGGGCATCACGAGCCCGGTGCCCGGATATCCGCCGTCGGCGATGGTCATGGTTGTGCCGACGGAGGCCTTCGCGCCGGACTCCTCCCACGCCTTGCAGTCGTTGCGGTTGCCGGGCAGAGGCCAGCCGATCACCACGACAAGGCGGGTGTCGGCGTCGATGACAACCTGGTGGTTGGTGGCGTACCGGTAGTTCTTGGACTGCTCGGCAATGCTGTGGTCGCGGGTGGGTACCAGGGTGCCGTCCACGATCAGCACGGTGTCCCTCGCGAACCGCTTGCGGGGCTGGAGGGCGAGCATCGGCCCGAGGTGATCGATGACCCGGTCCGCCGCAGACTTGGATATCCCGAACAGTGGAGCCAGCTGGCGCATGGTCAGGTTCGTACGCTAAGAGGTCCTACTGAGGTTTTCAGGGTGGGGTCGGCGGGTTGATGGCCAGGCTTGTGGCGGTGAGGCAGCCGTCGATCAGGCGGGGCCGGAGCTGGATTCTGCGTAACTCGCGGCGAAGCTTGCGGTCGAGGTCGTCGGGTGTGGTGAAAGCGGTGTTGGCCATCGATCGGCGCACGAGTGACCAGACGGCCTCGACGGGATTCAGGTCGGGTGCATACGGCGGAAGCCGGACGGTGGTGAGCCAGTCGTGCTCGGCCTCGTACTGCTTCAGACCTGCGGCCAGGTGGGTGTTGAGGTTGTCCCAGACCACCACGATCGGGCCGTCGAGCTGGATGTGTGCCCGCACCAGGAGGTCGCGGTAGTCCTGCCAGGAGAAGCTCTTGCGTGCGCCCTTGAGCAGGAGGTGCGTGCGGGGCCGGTGGATGAGACGGCTCTTCTCGCCGGGCTTGTAGCAGCACAGCGCGGCGACCGAGGTCCGGCGGCGGGACCTGCCGCGGACGCGGATGACGGGGGTGTGCCCGCGTCGGCCCCAGGTGCGGGCGACCGGCGGCGTCATCGAGAAGCCGGCTTCGTCCTCGAAGACGATCCAGGCCCCGCATGCCGCCGCGAGCCTTTTACCCGGGGCCATACCTCCTTCTTCCACAGCTCCACCGCGTGCTCGTCACGCTCCAGTGCTCTGCGGGCGGGTGCCTGCCAGGACCAGCCGTGCCGCTTCAGTAGCCGCCACACCGTCGCCACCGACAGGCTCACTCGCAGCCGACGGCGGATCACCGTCTGAACCCGGACCAGGGTCCAGCGTTCGTCTTCGAATCCGTGCGTCACCGGGCCTTTGCCGAGTTCCTCCTCCAGCACGGCGAACTGGGCGTCAGTGATGATCGGTGAGTTCGCCGGACCCGCGGAACGCAGGCCCTCCATGCCGCCCTCGCGCCAGGCACGGCGCCAGCGTTCCACCGACCGCACGCTCACCCACAGGTCCTTCGCGATCACCGCGGTCTTCTCACCCGCCGCGAACCGTTGTCCAGCCTGAAGCCGGATCCCCTCACGAAACGCCCGACGCTCAGCGGTCAGGCCCCCACCCTCCGAATACCTCACCTCACCGGCATACCGCAGGGATCATGAACCGTCACTACCCGACGACAACCCGAAAACCTCAGTAATCGTCCGCTGGGTTGTGGTGAGGTCCCGGTTCGGAAGCCGTCTGATCGGTGTGGTCACCCAGGGGCCGGCGCCGATGTAGGCGCAGTCGGCTAGGACGGGAACACCCTGGCGTTCGCAGATCCGGATGATGCGGTGTGTGCGGGCCGCGGTCAGGTCATGGGTGCGGCCGGGCAGCGCGGGTGAGATCCACAGCAGCTTGCCGGTGGGATCGGCCACGACCTGCACGTTCACGCCGTGACGGCGGTGCTTCTGGGAGAAGTCGGCCCGGCTGTCGCCGACCCGGTCGCACTCGGCGAGCGTCCCGTCGAGCAGGACGTGATCAGGATCGGCTTCCCGCAGGACACGCAGCAGGCCGGGTGCCCGACCGGACAGGTGCTCGACGACGGCCTTGACGTAGGCGTGGGCGGTGCCGACGGATATGCCGAAGTCGGCGGCGATCTGTGCGACCGTGTCGTGCCGACGAAGGTAGACCAGGCCGACGAGGGCGCGCTGGTGGGGCGGCAGCTTGCAGCGTCGGTCACCCTCACGGGTGACGATGAGCATGGATACCCACTCGACCAGAGCATGAGGCAGGTCGAGTGCGGCAGGATGGGGAACCAACAGGGCTCCTGTGCTGATGGGTTGAGACTTCGAACACCTCCCTCAACGGCGCGGGAGCCCTGTGCGTTGCGGTCCTCATCCTGACTCGGCCAGGGTCACTCGATCAGTGGCCACTCTGAAAGAGCTCAATGATCAATCTTGGATGGCAAAGATCAAACTTCAATGACACAGGACAGCCACACCGGTGTGCCTGAGCACGGAACGTGTCACCTGACAGTTGTCCCGACCTCGCCCTCCGAGGCGGCGTGAGCAGGATTGCTGTCACCGAAGGTGCATCGTTCTTGTCACCTTGAGATCGTTTGTGGTCTTGACGCTGGACACAGACAGCCCCGAGGAGACGAGTTGATCACGGAGTACCAGCAGAAGCTGCGCGAGCGCTACATCGCCGCCACCATCATGCCGGCCCCGGAGCCGTGGCAGCCGGTGCTGGACCACAGGACCCCCATCGGGGGTCTGCTCGGCATTGGCTTCGCCGTCCATCCCGACAGCGGGCACGACCTCGTCATGGTCGTGTCCAGCGACGGCCATGGACTCCTCGACGCGGTCACCGGCGAGAAGGTCTCCCGCGACCGGGACCCAGACCCCGACACCAGCACTCCGGACGCGTCGCCGGAGCTCACCTGCCCCGGGCTCGGCCCGATCGAGGGCACGCCGGTGCGTATCGCCGGGCTCTTCGGCGGCGGCCTGCACAGCACCACTCCAGACGGCTGGACCTTGGACCTCGTCAGCCCCGAGTGGCCCCACGACCGCGTCATCCTCTCCGCCGACGGCGGGGCCCACAAAGGCCCGGCGGGAGGGACGTGGTGGCACATCTTCCACTCCGAGTACTCAGAACTCCGCGCAGCCGGGTTCTCTCCCTCCGGCCTGACCCTGGCGGTCGCCACCAGCAGCGACCTCACCCTCTGGACCCGACCTGAGCTCCGCTTTGACGATTGAGCGGGACAGCGGGACAGCAGGCGACAGAGCGGCAGATGGACCGGGCAGAGCCCGCCGGGATGCTGGGAGGCCAGGCCAGGGCCTGCGAACCCGTCGACGACGCCGGCGCATTCCTCGCTTGCATGGGAGTCCGACAAGCTGAGCGGTGACAGTTGTCCTGCTCAAGTGACAACCAGCGTGCTCAGTCACAACCGGCCGACCCCAGTGGCGCATCGCCCGGTGTGCACAGGAAATCGAACACGTGGTCTAATTTGAGTCATGGCGCAAACCACGTCCCCCGGCGATCTGGCACAGGCGCGGGACGACTGGGCCCGCACATACGCCGCGCTCGCCGCCCCCCACCCCCACGACACCACGGCGCTGCGCCGCCGCCTGCTGCATCTGTCCGGCCGGGTGTTCTGGCACCCGTTCTGGCCCGCCCAGCCCGGCCGGTCGACCGCTGCCCGGGCGGCCCTCTGCCGGCCCGCACGCACCCGAGAGGCGGGCAGTCATGAGGGATGAGCTGCCGCTGACCGCGAGGCAGGAGGACGTCCTCGCCTGTATCCGGCGCGGAATCCGGTCGCACGGCGAGGCGCCCACCGTGCGGGAGATCGCCGCCCAGGTCGGTCTCTCCAGCCCGTCATCCGCGCTGTACCAACTCAGAATCCTGGAGCGGCGCGGCCTGGTGGTACGCAGCGACAGCCGCTGGCGCCTCTACACGCTCGCCTGAGCAAGGACACCGCTATGTCCGAGCCTTTCGATCTCCCCCCTGACCTGCCGCGCCTGCGCGTGCTGGAAACATTCCTGCTCGCGCTCCTGGCCCGGGTACGCGAGCGGATCAAGCACCTGGAACAGCAAGCCGTCATCCACGAGAAGATCGAGCGGCAGAAACCGCCGCCGGAATGGACCCTGCAGATCAGCATCAACGGACACAGCCCCGTCGCCGTGCACGCCGGCGAGTGCTCCATAGGAGGCAGCAAGGTCCGAACCAGAGCGATCAGCCGGCAGGACGCCATCCGGGCGCTGCAGGACGGGGTGGACGCCTGCTCACTGTGCCGCCCCGACACCGAGCTGGGGATCCTGGAGTAGGCCCGGCGGCGGGCCGGGTCGGGCCGGACCCGCCCGCGCCGCCGGGTGCGCCCAGTGTGCCGCCGATGTGACGTGCAGCGCGACATTACAGGCGCACGCGAGCCTGTCGGGATCACCAGGGACACCGACCTGTGATGTGACCGCCCGGTGAGTGATCGAATGGCGGTCGGGCGGTGCTGTCTCGTTCGGTGCACGCTGTGGCCGTGTCGAGGCGCGTGCCGGCCGGATAGCTGGTACCCGTCACGTATTCCTGATGTGCGGTATTCCACCGCGTGTTGGTGGACGCGCACTGTCGGCGGCGAGCACGATGATCACAGCGTCCCGTCACCGGCACCCGGTGTCTCGCAGTCAGTCCCGTTCGAAGCAGTGGGAGTGCCCGATGACGGAGAAGCCGCGGCGCTCGTACCAGTGTCGTGGCCAGTCCTTCGCATCAGCGGTCAGGAACCGGGTGGCGCAGCCCCTGTCGGCGGCCAGGCGCAGCGCGGTGGTCAGGACGGCATCGGCGTAACCGCGCCTGAGGTGGGCCTCCGAGGTGATCAGGTCCTCGATCTGGGCTATGCCAGTTGCCTGATCCAGATAGAGGTCGGCCCATGAGGCGACCTCGCCCTCCTCCGTGCGGGCGCCGAAGAAGTGAACGATGTCGGCCCCGCGGCGGCGAGCCTCGCGTCGGTCGACGAGATGGCGTAGGACCTCGTCGTCGACGTCCGGAAGAAGGCCCCGCCATCGCCGGGTGAGTGGGATACGTATCGCGTCGAGGTCCAGCTCCTCCGCGGGCCCCCGGGTCGGCACCGGGCCCGCATGCAGCATGACCAGATAGGTGGAGTGGGTGTATCCGGCCCGGGTCAGCGGCTTTGCGCACGCCATTGCGACTTCGTCGTCAAGGACGGAAATCATTCGGTGTGGCAGATGCCCCAGTGCTTCCTCCGCGATGGCGGGCACCGCCTCGGAGTCAACGGCCATGTCGATGATGACCTGGTTGTTCGCGCGGGAATGCGCGAAGGCGTCGTCATATACGGCGAACCCACCCGGGAGGTCGACGATGCACGCGGCCTGGCGGCGGGCGAAGGCCGACAGGAAGGAGTTGATCCGCTGCAGCTCTGAGTTTGGCATGGGGGGAGCGTAGGCAGTCGTGGACCATGGCGGCCTACGAATTACCCCCGGTGTGGAGAAGGGTTCTCGGGGACCTTCAGGCCCGACATCTTCGCTTCCGGGCCCGCGTCGGCGTCGAGCTGGGTGAAGTCGACGTCGAGGTGCGCTTCGTACCGCCTCTGGCCCGTCACTGAGCTCGAGTTAAAACCGGCGGGTCCTCCGGCTTGCCGACGGACGCGGCTTCACCGTGCTTATCCGGTGCGACCACGCCGGCCTCCTTACCCCGCTCGCGGTCGACGCCAGCGCTGCCAGGCGCTGACTCACGACGCCTCCCGGATGGCCGTCCACCCGGCCGCATTGAACGCGGCGTCACCCACGGCCGCCATCTCCGGCCTGGGCTGGCCCTTGGTGTCGCGCAGCACGCGCTCCGTAGCGTCGCCCGTCAGCTTCCAGTCACCGTCCTGCCACTGCGCGCCGTTGAGGGTGCGGGTGTAGGAGCTGGACTCCTTCGCCGTCTCCCCGTTCTTCTGCACGGCACGGGCCAGAAGCCACACGCTGACCTCGTCGCTCGCTTCCTTGATGACCTTGTAGCCGACCACGTGACTGCGCACGTACGCACCGGGCGGCAGCGGTCCTCCCGCCCTCACGCCCATCTGCCTGGCCAACCACTTGTCGGTCTGGATGGCCTCCAGCTCGATTCCCTCGGCGTTCTCCGAGGATTGGTCGGCCTGCCCGATGTACGAGTGGTAAATGCGCAACTGCTCGTCTGCCGCGGACCGATTGCCCTCCATCGTGGTGGAGTTGGCGGCCGCCATCATCGCCACGGCACCCTCGGTGGTGTGCGGGAAGCCAATCGCGCTCCCGCGGTCGTCGGTGCGCATCCCCCGCGGAAGCGCCGCCCACCGCTCCGGCTCGGTCCACTCCTCGGGAGCCGCGTACGTCGACGAAGGCCTGGCAGAGCCGGACGCGCTCGCCTTCGGCCCACCTTTCGGCGGCGTGTCCGAGCCGCCGTCGCCCCCGGTAGGCACGGCGCAGCCGGCCAGGACCAGGACGGTCATGCCCACAGCACCTGCCGCCCAGGCACCCTTGGTGTTCCACTCCCTCCTCGTGCAAGCCATGTCAGCCGCCCGCAGGCCGTCGTACGTCCATGTTGATACCCAGTAACTGCTGGACCTCTGTCCTGGACAGGTAGCTGCCGCTCACGCCCATAGCGCTGTTCCTCACGATCGCGAGGCCGGTTCGTCCCCGAGTCAGATCATGGAACGGGCCGGGCAGGCGGCACGTGCAGAGCGCCTTTTCCTGCCTAATTCGTCGTCTGTATTGGCCGAGAACAACCCCTTGTTTGGCTTTGTTCACGACGTTGGGTTCTGGCTCAGGTTCTGTGGTCTGGCCACGCTGAGTGACTGCGGGGCCAGGGGGACGGGTCTGCGAGGTCGCCCGAAAATGGCTCTTCGGTCTGGTGGTTGGGCTGACAGTTCGGGGCCGTGGATGACCTTGCGTTTCGGCTGAAGGATCTGTTGTTCCCGTCGGTGGCGGACGTGGTGGTGCTGTCGTTGGACGTGAACATCGCGATAGTGCGCGTTGATGTCCGGTGCGCGACGGCAGGCGCGTCATGCCCGTTGTGCGGGACGTGGTCGGACCGGGTTCATGGCTCCTACCTGCGCTTTCCTGCTGACGTGCCGAGTGGTGGCAGAAACGTGGTCCTCCGGTTGCGCGTTCGGCGGTTCACTTGCCCGAATGCATCCTGCGGGCGGCGGACGTTCGTCGAACAGATATCAGGGCTGACGCGTCGCCACGGCCAGCGGACGGAACGCCTTCGCTCGACGCTGTCCGACATCGGACTGGCACTGGCCGGCAGGGCCGGCGCCCGTATGGCTCGAGTGCTCGGCGTCGGCGTCAGCCGAAGCACGGTCCTGCGACTGGTCGACGCGCTGCCAGAGCCGGAGCCGCCCGCCCCGAGGGTGATCGGTGTCGACGAGTACGCGACCCGCAAGGGACGGCACTACGGGACCGTCCTGGTCGATGTGGAGACCCGTAGGCCGGTCGACCTGCTGCCCGGCCGGGAAGCGGCCAGCCTTGCGGCCTGGCTGGCGAGGCGGCCGGGCATCGAGGTGGTCTGCCGGGACCGGGCACCGTTCTTCACCGAGGGCGCCGCCGCCGGCGCGCCCCAGGCGGTCCAGGTCGCCGATCGGTGGCACCTCTGGCACAACCTCAGCGAGGCCGCCGAGCGAAGCGTCTCCCAGCACCGCCGCTGCCTGCGCGTACTCGTTCCCAGCGCACCGCAGCCCGAGGCAGAACCGGCTGTGGCAGCCGAGTCCACGTCCTCACCGTGGACGACCAGCAGCCGCTTCGCCGACCGCACGAGGGCCCGGCATGCCACGACCCACGCCCTGATCGAGGCCGGGCATAGCCGACGCTCGATCCAGCGGCAGCTCGGCATGACCTACCGCACCGTCCAGCGTTTCGCCGACGCCGCCCGGCCAGAAGACCTCTTCACCGGCCAGTGGCAGAACCGGTCCTCTGTTCTGGACGAGTACAAGCCCTACCTCGACGACCGCTTGAGCGAGGGCTGCACCAATGCCTGGAAGCTGTGGGAGGAGATCGTTCCCCTCGGCTACCAGGGGAGCTACGCGCGCGTCCGCGCCTACCTGCGCCTCAAACGGACATCTCCACGGCCGGTGGCGGCCCGGCCGCCGTCGCCCCGCGCAGTCGCCGGATGGATCCTGCGCCGCCCCGAGGCCCTCACCGAGTCCGAACAACTCCGGCTCAAGACCGTTTCGACCAACTGCCCCGAGATCGCTGCCCTCGCCCGCCACGTTAGGTCCTTCGCGACCATGCTGACCGAGCGCCAGGGCGAACGTCTGCCGCAGTGGCTCGACGCCGTCCGACAGGACGACCTTCCCAGCCTCCACACCCTCGCCGCAGGACTCGAACGCGACCGTGACGCTGTCATCGCCGGCTTGACCCTGCCCTGGAGCTCGGGCGTCGTCGAAGGACACGTCAACAGGATCAAGATGCTCAAGCGCCAGATGTTCGGCCGAGCCGGCTTCACACTTCTGCGAAAACGAGTCCTGCTCGCCTGATGCTGTCCAGCAAATGAGTCATCCAGACCAGGGCAGGCTCCCTCCAATATCAGATTGCGGGGCGACGCAGCACGTCAGCGGGCTCCCAATCGCTCTTCCAGAAGGTTTCAAGCCCGTTCTCGTTGATGAAGTGCCGCTCCACCTCGTGAATGGGGTACATCCCCTGGATGTTGATCACGTCGTGACCCTCGTGTCCCGGAACGCTGACGTCGATGCCCAGGTAGTCGTCTCTGTCGAGGACCATTGGCGCGAACACGCAGAATGCCGTCATCTCCGACTCTGGCACGATTCGCTCGCCGAAATCGATGGTGCTGCCATAACTGAAGGGACAGGTGCCGCGGAGCTGCTCGGCGAGGAAGCCCACCGCGTGGGCCCAAATCACGTCGGTGGAGTTCACGCTCAGACAGAGTTCCGGCGAACCATGCCTCCAGTCCGGATGTTCTGCCAGCGACAAGCCGTAGGTGAGCGTCGTGAGCAGCCCGTCCGGTAGGTCTTCGTACACGATCTCCGTCACACCGCGGAGCCCCTGTTTGGTCGACTCGACAGGGAAGAACCGCGGATCACGCCCCCCGGAGAGCCGATCAAGATGGGCGAGGTACTTCTCTACGCGACTGGCCATGTAACCAGCCTGCACGATCACCCACACGCGGACGCCACTGGGGCGCCACCAGTAACGCTCTGCAACGGGTCCACAGAAGTTGAGCCAGAACCCATTCTCGTGAACAAAGCCAACTGCCCCTCGATCAGGTGCGGCCAGAGGCGTGCGACCCCTTGTCCAGCTCCGCTACACCCCCTTGTCCAGGTCTGCTACCGAGGACGTTCCCCCTTGACACAAGCGGTTTCGGCTGGCGAACAGGTCGCGGTCAAGGGGGTGTGTGATAGAGGAGCCCGCCCGGCTATGGAGCGCGCCTCGGTGCGGTGGGGCGATGTCGACGGAGCGCACCACGATGGCGCGGTGCGGTGGGGCCCGGCGGCCGTGCGGATGGCAGTGGTGCGGTCCCGATGCGCGCCGCACCACCGTGGTCCCGGATGCGCTTTACGCGGTGGGCCGGCGCACCGGGTGCGCTTCCATCGCCTGCTTCATCCCTGCGGCCTCCAGCTGGCGGAGTACGCCGGCGACGTCGCCGTGCTCCTCGGTGAGGATGTTGTCGGTGAAGCGGATGATGGTCTGGGCGATGCCCGGCGCACCGGCCAGGCACTCGCCGTCGCAGAGGAGTTCCAGCAGAAGCCGTCCGAGCGCTGCCGCCAGGAAGGAATGTGCGCAGGGCTCCGCGTCGTGGTCGTCCACTGCGGTGATCGGGATGAAGATGCGCGCGGCGACGTCCAAGAGCATCCGGAGCACCTCCGGGCCCATGCCGTCGATGACCGCGCAGGCGGTGTCGATGTCCCCGGCCTGCATCGCCCGGATGTAGGCGAAGGCGGTGGCGACGTCCTCCGGCTCCATCGGGGCGAGCGGCGCGGTGATGGTGTTCTCGGGCATGACAGCTCCTCACGTACGGGCCGCCCCGCTGATCGCGGCGACCTCGAAGCCACCCTCGAACCGCGGCCTGTGGACAGAGTCCGAACGCCGGAGGGGGAGAACTCTCCCCCTCCGGATTGATCACGATGCGGTCACGGCGGAGGGGTTTTCCGAGGTCGGCGTCACACGAGAGCCGAAGACCACACCTGTAGAAGGTGAATGGCGGGATTAGCCCGCCCCACCTCCAGGAGCATCCTGTGGCGAGCACCGTAGACGAGCCCGAGCAGACCCCTGTCCGGGGCGAGAAGACCCCCTCCGTGGCCCCCTCCATCACCCCCTCCGCCCCCGACGCCAAGGGCCGGGCGTTTCCGCAGGTCAGACCCGGCGGAAAGGGGGTCGCCGCAGGTCCGAACAACCCTCCTGTGCAAAGGAGTCCTAAGCACAGGAGGACTTCGACCGAGCCCAGGCGCCGGGAACTGCTGCAAGCGCTGGGGATCTTCCAGAGGGCTACGCCCGATCAGTTGTGGAAGCTGACCCGTCCGGACAACCAGCACGACAAGCTCGTGCGGGACAACCTCCTGGATCTGGAGGAGCACCACCTGGTGAGGATCGAGTTGGTACGGGAGGACCAGCGGCAGGTGTGGGTGCTGACCCGGCGAGGACATGGCGAGGCGAAGAAGCTGCTGGAGCCGAAGGGCATACGGGTCTCGGCGCTTCGCGAGGAGAAGTACGACCCGGTTACCGGGGAGCTGCTCGGCGCCAGCTACGACGACCATGCCGCGGCGGTCACCTCGACGGCCGCCGAACTCCACCGTGCCGGGATCGGGCACCGGTTCGGCTTCCAGACCGAGATCGGCCACCGGCTCGCAGGCGGCTACGTGCAGTGGGCGGACCTGGTGGTGCGGGCCCCGACGGCCGGGGTGCCGGTAATGCTGCTGGAGATCGACCGCCGCACCGAAGACGCGCACGACCTGGTTACCAAGCTGCGCCGGTACTGGGAGTGGGGCCGGCTGCTGCCACGGGACGCGGACAAGCACACCGTGAGCCTGGTTCGCTCGCGGCCGGGCGCGATCGACCACGTCGACCACGAGAAGCGGCTGTGGCGCCGGTTTTACCCGCCGACCGGCCGGGAGGGCCTGGTGGCGTTCGTGTTCGCGGACAGCACCGAGGCCAAGGTCGACAACACGGTCGCCGTGCTGGAGGAGGCCGGCCGCCGCTACTGGGCGCCGCGCCGGTACCAGACCTACCACCGGGGGATCACCGCGCGGGACTACGGCCAGGCCGTGCCGGTCGTCGTCACCACCCTGGAGCAGCTGACGGAGCACGGCGCGGACGCGGCGGTGTGGCGGCGGCTGGGACGGACGGACGAACAGACACTGACCGACGCACTCGACAACCCCGACGGCGACGCTCTCTACCGCGACCAGGCCGCCCGCGCCGAAGCGGAAGAAGAGCGGCGCAAGGCCGCTGAGCGGGAGGCATGGCGGCCGGTGTGCAAGCGGTGCGGACAGAAGTTCACCGACCAGCGGTGGGAGGAGACCACCATGCACAGTCAGGTGCCGAAAGCTGGCGACCTGTCCATGTGCGGGTCGTGCCGCGCCGACGACATCGCCCGCGAGAAGGCCGCAGTCGAAGCCGCCCGCCTCCAGGCCGCCACACCCTCGGAGGCGGAGCACGACTACGACCAGGAGCCGGGCCGGTCCCGCCGCGGCCTCTTCCGCCGACGGACCTGACCGGGCAAGCCGAAGGGGACCCCTGGGCAAGCCTCCCTCCAGCGGGGGGTTGCCCAGACCACCTGGTCGGCGCTGGGCTGGGCACCGCGAGCCGAACGGCCCGGCCACGACGAAGGTCGGCGACGGGTTCGACACCTTCAAACCTCACCGTGGGCCTGGTCGTCGACCCTGACCTGACCAGCTGGCAGGGGAAGGACGAAGACGCGTACGCGCACGTGCGGCGGCTCGGCATCATCACCGACATCGAGCACCAGGCCGTGGACGCCGCCCGCGACCAGGCCCTCGAGATGCTCGAGGAATGATCCGGCCCGTTCGCTGGCGCCACCGCGTGGAGGTCATGGCGGTGGGAGTCGGCTTGGCCTCCGGCTCGTGCGCGGCCCGCACGTGGGCCGGGGGGTGACGTGGGCTGGGGTTTGCGCGCCCAGTGGGCCAGTCCTTGCGGGCATCTGTTTTCCGGCGTCGTGGAGTACCCGCCGCGCCCACGTTGGGGTCGCGGGATGGGCCAGTGAACGATCCGGTGGGGCCGGACTGACCTCGCTGTATCACTAGAAGTAGCTTGATGGATACAGCGAGTAACTCACAGGAGTGAGTGATCCACCGCCCGGGGTGGTCATTTCGCCGTAGTGCGCATGTTGTGGGTGAAACGGTCCAAGACTCCTGCCTGTGCCGAGCGCATATGCGGCTCAAGCCGCGTTGTGTGCTGCCGAGATGGCGTTGTCCGGCATGCCGTTTTCCAGTGAGAGGGCGAGTGCATTGCGTACAGGGGCAGGTAAACGGCACAGGGCGCGGTGGGTGGCGCTGGCGGCCGTCGCGGGGTTGGCCGTGCTGGCAGGGCCGGCGGCCGCGGGAGCGGTACAGGCCGCTTCGGGGCCCGAGATCATGACGTGGGGGGCGGGGGACGCGGGCCAGTTGGGCGACGCGGGCAGCGGGGACCGCTGGTCACCGGGGCCGGTGACCGGGCTGAACCGGGCCGAGGTGGAGGAGATCTCCGCGGGCGGTATGGGAAGCGACACCTCGTTCGCGGTGGCCCGGCTGGAGGACAAGACGGTACGCGCCTGGGGCCACGACTCCGCCGGGCAGTTGGGCAACGGCTCCCGGCACGACCGGGCCACACCCGATGTGGTGGCCACTCTGCAGGACGTCGATGACGTGGCGGCGGGCGGCGCACACGCGCTGGCGGTCAGCAAGGGCCGGGTGTGGTCCTGGGGTGAGAACGGGGACGGCCAGCTGGGCAACAACCGCTCCGGTGACGACAGCACCGTCCCGGTGCGGGTGCCGAACATCTCCCAGGCCCGACAGGTGGCCGCGGGCTGCGATTTCAGCCTGGCGCTGATGGAGGACGGCACCGTGTGGTCGTGGGGCAGCGGTGAGCGCGGGCAGCTCGGCACCGGTGACCGCTCCTCCCAGGACGTGCCCCAGGAGGTCAAGGGTCTGAGCGACATCGCTGAGGTTGCGGCGGGCTGCCACCACGGTGTGGCCCGCACGGAAGGCGGCACCGTATGGACTTGGGGCGAGAACCTTCAGGGCCAGCTGGGCGACGGCACCTCCAAGGCCAGCAGCACCGAACCGGTGAAGACCAGAGGCTTGCGGGACATCAACCGCATCACCGCCGGCGCGGATCACACCTTCGCGATCCGTAACGACAAGACGGTCTACGGCTGGGGAAGCAACCGCTACGGGCAGTTCCTGGAATCCGACGCGACCAGCGAGCCCGACGCCACCCGCACCAACCGCAACACACCCGCAGCGATCGATGCGCTCGCGGGAGCCAGCGATCTGGCCGCCGGCCGCAACCACAACCTCGCCGTCCTCGCCAACAGGGTCGTCGCCTGGGGCGCCAACGGTGAAGGCCAGCTCGGCAACGGCACGAACGTCGACCGCTTCACACCGGTGACAGCGGTGCGCGGCGACTTCCACCACGTCGCCGCGTCACTGGCGGGCAACTCCAGCTACGCCTACTGAGCGCTCACGAAAGGCACACCAGAATGAAGACGAACCACAAGACTCTTCGTGCCCGGCGTGGACTGCGCGGCACCGGCGCCACGGCGGCCGCTGCTGCCGTACTCCTCGCGACACTCGCGGCCGCTGCCGTGCCCGCAGCAGCCGACACCGGCTCGCCCGACCCCTGGGTGTACAGCTGGGGGCAGAATGCCTCCGGTGAGCTGGGCAACGGCTCGACCGTCGAACTCCACACCCCAGGCCCCGTCCAGGGGCTGGCGCGCCAGGACGTGAAGCAACTGGAGGCCGGCGGAAACGGGACCACGGGGCCGTTCGCGGTGGCGCTGCTGAAGAACGGCACGCTCAAGTCCTGGGGCGACAACACCTACGGACAGCTCGGCGACGGCACCGTCAAGGCCCGCTCCTTCCCCGCCACGGTCACGGGCCTGAACGTAGTCAAGTCCCTCGCTGTCGGCTGCAATCACGCGCTGGCGCTGAAGGACGGGCGGGTGTGGGCTTGGGGCCGTAACGACAGCGGCCAGCTGGGCGACGGCACCACCAGCACCAAGGACACCGGCTCCGGCAAGCCCGTCGCCGTGCAGGGCCTGGACAAGGTGAAAGCCATCGCGGCCGGGTGCAACTTCAGCATGGCGCTGCGGCAGGACGGCACGGTATGGGCCTGGGGCAGCAACGACAACGGCCAGCTGGGCATCGGCGGCACAGTGAACCGCAATACCCCGCAGCAGGTGCCCGGCCTGGACGGGGTGGTCGCGCTCGCACCGGGGGCCTTTCATGCCGCTGTGCTTACCGCCGGCCACACCGTCAAGACGTGGGGCGACAACAGCGTCGGTCAGCTCGGCAATGACAGCAGCATCACCGTGGACAGCAGCGCACCGGTCGATGCGAAGCACCTGGAGGGTGTTGAGAAGCTCTTCAGCGGCGCCTACTCCGACTTTGCGCTTCTGTCCGACGGCAGCGTCAAGGGTTGGGGCCGCAACACCGAATCCCAACTGGGCGACGGCACGCAGGTCAACCGCACCACTCCCGTTCTCATCGACGGGCTCACCCATGTCCGGGACATCGCCGCAGGGCAATTTCACACAGTGGCCCTGCGTGAGGACCAGTCCGTCGTCGCCTGGGGATACAACTCCGCCGGCCAGTTGGGCGACGGCACGGTATCCATTGCCAACAAGCCGGTCACCGCGCTTCCCGCCGGCAGTGGCGTGAACCACCTCACCGCTGGCCGCAACGCGAACAACACCTTCGCGTACTGACCCTCGCCCTCCTCGAAAAGGAACTCACCGTGACTGTTCGTACCGCATGGACCCGTCAGGTCCTGGCCCTCGCGGCCGCCGTGTGTGCCGGAGCCCTCTACGCGGCCCCCACGGCCGGGGCCATCGCCCCGCCGCCGCCCGCTGAGTGCGCCCAGGACGACAAGAAGTGCCAGGAGGAGCAGAAGGAAAGGGAGCAGGAGGCCAAGCGTGAGAAGGGGGAGAAGGAGGCCGACTCGGGGCGGGAGCAGGTGGCCAAGGACTCCAAGGCTGCCAAGAAGGACATTGCCAAGGCACAGACCCAGGTCGATTCCTGCCCGCCACAGTCCAAGGAGTGCATGAACAACCTCGTCGGCGCGGGCAAGGAGCAGCAAGACGGCATCGACGACGCCCAGCAGAAGCTGGAGAACTTCCGCCCCGAGCCGCAGAACAACGCCGATGCCGCGGTGGACCGCGCCTGCGACGGCTTCGCCGCCACCCTTCCGCCCTCCGCCGCCCAGGACGAATCCCTCACCGACATCTGCGAGCTGATGGCGAAGTGAACAACCCGCACACCTCCCGAGGCCGCATTCGGCGTGCTGGCCGACTGCCCGTCACCGCGCTGGTGCTGGCAGCGCTGGTGCCCGCGTCCGGGGCCGTAGCCGCCGAGCACGCCACCGCCGACCAGGCTCGCCCGGCCATCCCCGTGGCGCAGGCGTTCGACAAGAACAACAAGCCGATGGCCTCGACTGAGCCGGTCGTGAAGTACTGCGCCAGCACCCCTTCGGGCTGCAGCTTTCAGATGGACCGTGCGGCAGCACCGCAGCAGTTCTTCAGCACCGTGAGGTCGCTGGGCAACGCGGTCATCAACTGCACCAAGAACGACATCACCGTGGACCGCACGATCCAGATGGAGACCGGCAGCCAGGACAACCTCGGCGGTGAGATCACCGGTTCCGTCGCCGTCCAGGGCCACATCAACGTCTCCGGAGAGGTCTCGGCGGGGGTCAACGGCGAGGGCCATGCCAACGCCAAGACACCCAACCTGAAGGAAGGGCCCTACGCCGAGGTCGGCGCCAAGGCCGGCGCCAACGCCGGCGGCAAGGTGGGCGCCCAGATGGGCCTGCAGGCCACCTTCTCCGCCGCGTTCAAGGCGCACTACGCCAAGACATGGACCACCAAGCACATCGAGACCACGAAGTACCAGATGACCGTCAAACGCGGAGACATCCTGGTGTTCGGCGCCAGCGCGGCCATGGAGCGGATCTCCGGAACGCTGAAGACCAACCGCGGCCAGCGCGTGAGCAACGTCATCGTCGACGGCCCTTCCACCGTCAACAGCAGCTCGTTCATCGCCCGCACCAACACCGCACCCGGCGACACGTGCGACCGGCTGCGCCCCGCGGGCAGCACCGCGGCCGGCGGCGACCGCTCCCTGCCGTCCGAGGCCACGGACCGCTCCCTGCCGGCTTCTCAGGCACAACGCTCCCCCGCGGATGCGGGTGCGGGCGATGGCCAGTCCGCACCGGACACGGCGGACGGCCTGACGCCGATGCCGGCCGATCTCGCACGAAAGGCACAGCAGTGACCCGCCCCCCAGCGCCACAGCACCGAGCGGGGCGGGCGCCCGCACGGCACCGCCCTGCCCTCACCGCTACGGCTCTTGCCGCCCTGACCGCCACCGTCCTGGCCGCCACGGTCACTGTTGTGCCGAGTGCCGTCGCGGCGGAACCTGCCCCCAGCAACGTCGCTGTCATCAACGGGGACTTCACCGGGCCGTCCTTCACCTCCAGCGGAAGCGGGGACAAACTGGCAGGCTGGAGCGTCCAGTACCCCTACCGGCTGCTGCCCTCGGACGCCGCCCACCCCGATAACCTGCCGGCCCTGCTGCTGCGCAATAAGCGCGCCACCGACCAGAGCATCAGCCAGCGCCTGCGCGGCGTACGCACCGGCGCCCAGGTCACCGTCACCTTCGACGACAACGCCGGCGGCCGCAGCCGCGCATGCACCGACGCCCAGCTCGCAGGCGGACAGCCCTACACCCTCCAGGGCTCCGGCGGCCCGCAGCAGAGGTTCACCACCGATCCGGGCAGCACCGCCTGGCACCGCGGCCGCACCTACACCTTCACCGCGAACGAGAACGAGCCGCTGCTCACCTTCGCCTCCGCGCAGACCACCGGCACCTGGGACTGCGGCCCGCTCATCGCCAAGGTCCGCGCCACCCACGTACCACCCCCGGTGGACATGAAGGTCGCCAAGAACCGGCTGCCCGCCCCCGAAGCCTTTGAGGGCAACGAGCGCATCACCGTGCGCACAGCGGCAGACCACTGTGCCAGCACCCGCACCAACTGCACCTACACCGTCGACACGGCGTACTCCTACACCTACTATGACAAGGCGCGCATCATCGGCGAGACCTACTTCAACTGCACCCGCAACACCGTCAGCCATGATCGGCCGGTGCGGTTCACCGGGCGCTCCTACGACAGCCTGAGCCAGCAGGCGGCCATCGACCGCCTGAGCAACCTCACGGACAATGTGAATCAGCAGTTCGAGGCCGGCGTCGCCGCGAGCTCTCCCGAGCCGTGGCGCTGGACGACCACCTCGGACAGGAAGGTTCACGAGACCATCGAGGCCGGTGAAGCCAGCTGGATCGAAGCCCAGCCAGGCCGCCAACGCACCGACGGCTGGTTCATCAGCGACGCCGTCGACCCCGACAAGCAGATCCGCCTGCATGTCGTCGCCGACGGCCCCTCACCTCTGGTACCCGACCGCATCTACCAGCGCACCGGCCCCATGACAGCGGCTGAGAAAACGCGCTGCCGCTCGGACCGCCCCTCCGCCCCCACCCCCGTGGACGCGGAAGCTCCCGCGGCAGCCACCGACCGCAACGACTGACACCCGGCTGCGAGCAGGGTCCCGGGCAGGAAGTGAGGACATCGAAAGGGCCGGCCTGCCTGGCGGCCCTTTCACTGGTGACAGATGTCGATGACTGAACCGATTCGGGGCCTTTGCGTTCTTATGGAGCGAAGCTGCGAGCGACGCGACCGATGACCGTGTCACCAGCCCCTCGACGCAACGACGCACTCACAAGCCCGCAGGACCCGTCCGGAGCCGAAAGCAGACGCCCCCGGACCTGCCCCAGTCGGCGCCCCGGAACAGGGCCGGCAAAGCGTTTCCGTAACGGCAATCCCAGACGGGAGTCATGTCCCTGCGAGGTCCCATGGGAACGGGGGGTCCGTCACAAAGGTGGCGGGGTGCTGGGGCTCCTGATCGTCCGTATGGGTGGTGGGAAGCAATCTGCCCGCCCGACAGTGCACGGAGTCACGAGGATGCGGTCATGCATGCATCGAGTGATCAATCTGGCGTCGCGCGCCGCCGGTTCCTGAAGGGCGCGCTCGCTACCGCCGCAGGCGGCGTCCTGGTACCCGCCGTTGCGGGCCCCTCGCGGGCGGCCGACCCCCTCCCCAATGTCGGGCAGGAGGTCAGCTTGTCGGTCAACGTCTTCGGCGCCGTCATGACGAGCGGGCTTCAGCCCGGTGAGCAGTCGCTCAGCTTCCTCGGCGGCCGCGTGGTCAAGGTGTTGGAGGGAGGCCCTGACTTCGTACGGTTGCAAACGCTCAGCTTCACGATCGAGGCAGTTCACCCGCTGTTCGGCAAGATCACCATGACGCTCCCGGACGTTGACGTTTCGCCGTTGAGCATCGTGCGGCTGTCGCCCGGCGGGGTCGCTGAGACCTGGCACGAGAGCTCCAAGATCACGTTCGACAGGTCTGGAGACCTGACTGGCCCGTTTACGTTCCACGCGGAGAAGCCGCTCACGGCTACCGCGACCATGCCCAGCTGGCCGCCGCCGCTCCAGGACACGAACCCGGACGGCTCGCCCACAGGCGGTGTCCTCTACTCGGTCGTCCAGCCGCCGACGTTCACGTCAGGCGACATGCGGGTTGACTTCACAGCATTCCCCCCCAGCCTCGGCCGACTGTAGCCGCCATAACTCTGCCCTGCCCCGCGGCTTCAAACCGGGGGACCGGCTCGTTGAAATGAGCACGGAGTCGGGGTGCTTGGTGTGGCTGGGGATGACGGACAAAGACGGCCGGCCGCTGTACTACGACGGCGACCGCTACGCGGCGGGGGAGAACCCGCTCGTCTACGTTCAACGATGGGTGTTCGAGCACCACTCCGACAAGCCACTCGCGGTGGGACAGACGGTCACGCGCAACTGTGAGAACAGGCTGCTGTGCATCCACCACGAGCACGCCACTTTGTGGCGGCACCTGGCAAGCGGGTCCTTCGTGAGCGGTAGCGATGACCGAGCGGATAGCGACGCCGCTCTCGCCGAGATGTGCGCGAACGGGCACGCGTTCGATGACAACAACATTCCCTACGTGAACCCGAGGACAGGCGCCCGGAGCTGTCGGCGCTGCACGCGTGACTCGAAGCTGCGTTCACGCGGGATCGACCCGAGGTCGGTGCCCTACGAGCCTTACCGCAGGGGCGACACGCAGTGCCGGGCGGGGCACCAGTACGCCGTGTTCGGCTTCAAGAACCGCGGCGAGGGCCGCATCTGCAACGAGTGCGTGTCAACGCTCTCTGAAATCTGACCCCCGGCGAGTCTCTGAAAACTGCCCCCCTTGTTGTTGGTCGACGGGTGCCCTCATCACCTCGGCAGGCTGTCAGCCGTGGATGCCAGAATCGGCAGCATGACGTTGTGCGACTACTTCTCCGCCGCTGACGACCAGGCTGCCGTCGCGGTCCTGCAGTCTCCGGGAGGACCGGGTCGAGCGGAGCTCGACGTGGTCCTCCTCAAGAACATCGACCCGGTTGTCGCGATTGCCCAGCTCGAAGCCATCATGACGGGCTGCAGCTATGAGGAGGCCAGCGAACGCCCACGGTCCGGGCAGCTGCTGTCATCGCCGGAGGACGGCCCACCCTTTGTGGTCAGTTTGTCGGACACCCTGTTCGATGCCCTCGCCACGGCGACGGAGGACGACCTCCTTCGCTTTGCTGAGCCGTGGTCGAAGACCGACGAACTCCGGCAGATTCGGATCGGCGTCGAGGCCGCGGCGGATGTTCTGAAGGGGCTGGCAGGACTGGCTCAGCGCGCTCGGGCCTCCGGTCAGCGGTTGTATTGCTGGTGGGCGCTGTGAATTACCGGCGTCCGGCGCCGTTTTCTTTGTTCAGCAGTTCGCGTCGCTGGCGGGTGCGGTAGGAGTCGCCGGTCAGGGTGAGGACCTCGGCATGGTGAACCAGGCGGTCGACCATCGCGGCGGCCACGACGTCATCCGAGAAGGTCTCTCCCCACCGCCCGAAGGGGAGATTCGAGGTGACCATCACAGAGCCCTGCTCGTAGCGCGACGCGATGAGCTGGAAGAATAGGTTCGCCGCGTCCTGGTCGAACGGGATGTAGCCCACCTCGTCGATAATGATCAACTTGTAGCGGCGGATCTTCTTCAGCTCGGCCTCCAGGCGGCCGACCTGGTGGGCTGTCGCGAGGCGGGCGATCCAGTTGCTGGCGGTGTCGAACAGGACCGAGTAGCCGGCCTGGGTGGCCTTGGCCCCGAGGCCGATGGCCAGGTGGGTCTTCCCGATGCCGGGCGGCCCCAGCAGGATCACGTTCTCGGCCTTCGCGACGAACGTGCCGGTCGCAAGGTGGGCAAGGACGTCGCGCCGCAGCGATGGCAGGTGGTCGAGGTTAAAGTCCTCCAGTGTCTTGACCTGTGGAAAGTGGGCGGTGCGGATCCGCATCATGGTGCCCTTGGATTCGCGGTCGGCAACCTGCCGCTGCAGCAGGGCGGCCAGATACTCCTCGTGGGACCAGTTCTGGTCGCGGGCCTGCTCAGCGAGCTCTTCCCAGGTCGCGCCGATCGTGGGCATCTTCAGCACCCGGGTCAGGTAAGCGAGCATGGACGGCATGCCGTCCTTCGGCCCGGCCACCGCGGTGGACAGTTCGGGCTTGATGGCCGTGGTCATGGGTCACTTCGCTTTCGTGGACAGCGGGTTGAAGTCGACGCCGAACAGGGCGTCGTAGTCCGGCAGGGCCCGCAGCGCGACGCTGTGGCCGTCGGCGTGTTGGCGGGTGGCTGCCGCACGTCTTTCGCGGTCGAACGCCAGGGCCTGACGTAGTCGGGCGGCGGTTGCGACGTGGACCGGGTCGGTGACCACCGCCTGCTTGGCCCAGGACCTGGCGTGTCGGGCGACGAGCTGGCCCTCGCAGAGGACCCTGACCTCCTGCGGGGATGCGGTGATGTCGACGAAGCGGCCGATGACCTGCGGGTCGACCGAGTAGTCGACGGTGTCGACGCGGACGTAGTAGTCCCGGCTCAGCCGGATCCGGTGGTTCAGCCCGATGGGCGGGGTGATCGGCGGTAGCGGCAACATCGACAGGTAGTCGGTCTCCAGCAGGTCGACCGGCCGGCCCTGGACCGAGCGGACCGTCCGCGCGTTGGCCCTGATCAGCCAGTCGCGCAACTGCTGGTTGAAGTCGGCCGGGGAGGCGAACTGCCGGCCGGGGAGGAACGAGGTCTCCAAGTACTGGTTGTTGCGTTCAACGATTCCCTTGTATTCCGGGTCACGGGGCGGCGCCAGCTTGATCTTGGTGGCAAGCGTTCCAGCGAACGCCGCCGCGGGAGCGGTCACCCGCCCGGTCCCGCCGATCGCGGACTCACGGTCCCAGACCAGTGTCTTGGTGACCCTGCCGATGCCACTGATCAGTGACCACATGCCCGAGAGGATGTCGCCAGCCTGGCGGGTCGGGATCATCGTCGCGGTCATGAAGCGGGAGAACCCGAGCGACATCACCAGCACCGGCAGGACCCGTTCCTGCCCGGCAGCGACTTGCACCTTCGTCTCGGGGAACCACAGATCGCACTGGGCGATCTCGCCGGGCTCGTAGGTCACGCGGTCGACCGGGTCGATGCCGACGTACTCCGGCCGGATCACCGCCAGCCGCTTCCGCAGCGGCGGCATCGAGTGCGGCCAGCCGATCCGCTCGGCGATGACCGGTGCCGGCATCCGCGGCCACTCGTTCAGCAGGACACGGATCTGCGGCTCGAACGGGTCGACGACCGATCCCCGAGGTGTCCGTTCGTACTTCGGCGGTCGCTCCGAGGACAACGCGGCCCGCACCGTATTGCGGGCCACCCCCAGTCGCCGCGAGATCTCCTTGATGGGCACACCTTCCGCTCGATGCAGCCGGCGTATCTCTGCCCAGTCCTCCACGTTCAGCACCCTCCAAGAGTCCGGAGGGGGTCAAGATTCGGAGACTGCCAGGGGGTCAGTTTTCACGAAGCAGCGACACTCGCGGGTTCTTCGCTCAAGGTGACCGCACCCAGAGCCTTCGGGCGGTCGGCTTCCTGTGCTTGCGCAGGAAGCCCCCCTAGCAAGACAGTGGCGGCCAACGCCATGCTGATGACAGGCCCCGCAAGCCTGCGTTGATTTAGGCGCACTATTCAACCTTCATCTCGTGGTGGGTGAAGGGTGAGATGCAGGTACGCATGGCGGCGGAACGGCTGCCGGCCGAAAGCACCGTGTTGGCTGGCGAAATGAGCGCGTCACTGCGAGGCCAGAAAGCCGTGCTGGCGCGCTCGACTCACGTACGTATGTGACGCCCAGCCGCCGCCATCTGATCCCCCCGTGGGTCTGCCTCATCCCGGAGGTCAGCTGGGTGAGTAGGTGTCAGTGAGCCTCTTTCATCCTGGATAGTTGCAGGTCAGCAGTGTGTGGACGGCTTGGACGATGGTGCCGATGCGGCGGGTGGAGCATCTGGCTTGTCGTAGTAGCCGCCAGGACTTCAGTTGTGCGAAGGCCCGTTCCCCCGGTGCTCTCAGCCGGGCGTGGTCGCGGTTGAACTGCTGGTAGTGCGCGGGTTGTTCGCGGTGGTGGTAGTACGGGGTGCGGACCGTGGCGCCGGCGCCCTGGTAGGCGCGGTCGGCAAGGACGAGGATCTGCCGGGTCAGGCAGGCCTGGACAATGCCGTGAGCCCGGGCTGCGGTCAGGTCGTGGGTGCGGCCGGGCGTCGCGCAGGAGAACCACAGCGGTGTGCCGTCGGGACGGGCGATGACCTGCACGTTCATCCCGTGCTTGCGGTGTTTCATCGAGTAGTACGGCTCGTCGGCACGGATCCGGTCGATGGGGATCAAGGTGCCGTCAACGATGACGTGGTCGCCTTCACCGAGGCCGGTGAGCGCTTCATGGAGGCCGGGTGCCCAGCTGGCCAGGACGTCCAGCGTCTCGTCGACGTACCGCCAAGCGGTGGCCTGCGATATCCCGAAACCATCCCCGAGCTGCGAGAACGTCTCGTTCTTCCGCAGATGGACCAGCGTGAGAAGCGCTTGCTTGAAGCAGCCGAGCCTGCGCCAGCGGGTGTTGCGAGCCCGGCGGTGTTCGTACAGCAGCCAGGAAACATGCTCGACCAGCTCGTGCGGGACATCAAGCATGGCAGGATACGGAACCACAGGGCCCCTTCGGTCACCGGTGTGTTGAGTGAGATCACCACGCCAACGACGAGGGGCCCTGCCCCGTCACCACACCCGCTGACCGGCCCATTTCACCCTCCAGCACAGGATGAAAGAGGCTCAGTTTGTACGGCCGACCATCGACCCGGAGGTCCGTACTGACCTCGACGTGCTCACTGGCGACGGCGGCCTTGAGGGCATCAGCTGGGCTTCCCCGGTCGCCCAGGCAGTAATCGATCACTTTGAGGGTCGTGGTCTTCGAGCTGTTCCGGACACCGGTGAGGATGTTGAGTTTGCCCGACTCGACCAGCACCAAGACGAGCGCGCCCGCATTCGCCAGGCCATGGACCGTCTCCTGGCCGGACAGGCCACCGCCTCCAACGGCAGCCTCACCGTAGTTGCCCTCGCTGCCGAAGCAGGCGTACACCGCATGGCCCTCCTCAAACGGCACACCGACCTGAAGAACGAGTTCTACGAACGAGTGCGCACCGAGACCCGGCAGGTCCCGGAGGCCGAAAGACGTCTGCGGGAAACCGTCACCAAGCTCAAGGAGACCGTCGCCCGACAGAAAGCCGAGATCGAAGAGCTCCGCCAGCTGGTAGCCAGACTCACCCTCGCCAGCGCCGTGCTCATCCACGACGGTCATCAGCGGACGGATTCATCCGCCGCCGACAACGTCGTGCCGCTGCGCCGACCACCAACGTGACGGCCGCCGCCGGTCGGCGCTGGCGACCCTGCCCGGCCACCCGCTCCGGCTCCGGCTCCGGCGACACAATGCCCGACGGCCGCCGCCCGCAGTCGGTCCTCTCGGCCCACTGCCCGTACGCCACTTCGGCGGCTTCCAGCCGGGCCACCCGCGTCTCGATCTCGGCCAGCTCCTTGCACAGCAGTTCTCAGCGCGTTCTGCCAGCTGCACCCGCTGCTCGATCGTCCACGTCAACACATCCACGATGAAGACCTCTCCCGCCGCGGAACCTACGCAACAGGCAAAGGATCTTGCCCGGGAACCGCAGAGGACACCCGTGACAGACGATCACGTGCTACCGATCTCCACCCAGACCAGCACGAGCACTTCCCCGGGACAGCACACCAGCCCCGCTGATCAGCAGAAATCAGGTTGGCGTGGGGGCGGGGGGGGGGGGGGGGGGGGGGGGGAGGGGGGGGGGGGGGGGGGGGGGGGGGGGGGGGGGGGGTGGGGTGTT
>NZ_JBWKLQ010000024.1:33070-53097 GCF_056429965.1 Streptomyces sp. NPDC046122
AGAAAACACAAGCGACTCGGTGGGGAGGGGGGGGGGGTTTGGGGGGCGGTGCTGGGGGAACCCGCCCGTGCGAGGGGGGTGTTTCCCCCCCCCGAGCCGCCGTCAGAGGGTCACCGTTCACCCGATGGCGAGGGGTCAGCAGATCCGGCTCTGTCGGCTTCTCCCAGGGGCGCAGGTCCGCAGCAGCCGCGCGGGCCGCCGCGCCTGTCGGCCTTCCTTGACCGGGAGGTCAGGCGGCCGACCTCGGGTCGATCTTCCAGCGCATGTTGGTGGGCGCGTTGGTTCCGGTGAAGTGCTTGAGGGTCACGTACACATCAGGGTGGGGGTAGTTCTGCGACTGCGAAGTGATTGCCCACTGCCGGAAGTTCGCTCCGGCCGGGGTGATGGTGTAGGTCTCGGAGGTGCCGTCCTCGCGGACGATCCAGTTCTGTGCCGGACCGCCGTTGCAGTTGGTCACGGTCAGCGGGCCGTTGTCCTTCGCGTTGTCCGGCACCGTCAGACAGGCCGGGGTCGGGTTCTTGATCGGTTCGGTCTCGATGACGTAGTGGTCGCCGTACTTCTGCTTGAGTCGCCAGACCGACCCCGAGCCCTCATTGGCCAGCGGCCAGGGGTACCAAACCTGGACGTACTGCGGCCGGTTCTCATTCTGAGTGTCGGTCTGCAGGTAGAAGCCGGTCGAGGCGTTGCTGATGACCACCGCCTGGTCGCTCGGGGGGTAGCCGGGACCGTTGGCTGCGGCCGGGGCGGCCGCAGTCACGCTTGCGGAGAGTGCCAAACCGAGCAGGAGAGCGATCTTGCGCATGGACGGTCCCTTTCGTCGAGCGGCATCTGCCAGTGGTATCTGTCGTCGACGTCCCTGCCCATACGGTCGACTGCCAAAAGAGCCCGCCCTGGAATGACTCCGAATGAGGGAGGGGTGTTCGGATTGGCGTACGGCTCGACGGCCACTTCTGGATCGCGTTGTGGAGATTGTGCAGGATGCGGCCGTCACCCTCGAAATCCTCTCACCGTTCCGTTCTCCCACATTCCACGGTCTCGTCGGCGCCGCGACCAGACCACGGAACTCGGCACTTCGTGAGTCTGGGGCTTCAGCGATCGAACACAACTACTTGCCAGGGAACGCCACCAACGTCGAAGAGGCCGTCAGGGTCGAGCTGGTGATGACCGCGAAGAAGTACGGCGTGCCGACGGTCGCGGTCGTCGTCTCCACGCCGCTGTCGCTGTGCCTCCAGCGGCAGCAACCGCGCCCGGCCAACCGGCGCGTGCCCGACGACGTCGTCCGGCGCCAGCACGAGGCGATGACCTTCTCCCACCAGAACCTCGCCAGGGAGGGCTTCAACCAGGTCCTCTTCGCCCACGACCTGAACCGGCTGGAGCCGTACCTGCGGCACCTGAGCGAGGCCCGCCAGGCCGACCTCGGCCTGGACGGCGGCGACGGCCTGGGCCACCTGCTCCTCGTACGCCGCTTCTTCGGCGAGGGCATCCTGCCGATGTGGCGGTGGAAGGACAGCTCCGACATCGCCGCCGGCGACCGCGTCGGCGAGATCCGCCTCGGCCAGCAGCACCTGACCCTCGCGCTGCGCATGGACGTCGACGGTGAGGGCGACATCGGGTTCGACGTTCGCGTGCCGTGCCCGTTCGACCACGAGCGCAGCGGCACCGCCTGGACGCCGGCCTACAGCGTCACCTGCCTGCACCGGGCGCTCACCGGCGACCTGGACCACCGGGACGACATCGTCTGCGACATCCGGCGGCTACGACGACGTCGACCAGGAGAGCGACGACCACGACCTCCAAGGCGACGCGCCTTCGAGCAGCTCGCTGGAGAAGGGCCCGATCGGGTGATGCGGGAACCGTGAAACGCCGCCGTGCTTCCCCCGCTCTGCATGCTGACCAGCAGAAACCGCTGAGCAAGGAGCGACACGCGGAAGCCCGATGTCAACAGCCACCCACCGACGCACGCCATAGCATCAGTAAGTCTCGGCCGGTGGATGGGCCGTGTTCTCTCAGACCCTGCGGCCCAGTTGGAGTCTGAAGCAGAGAGCGAAGGAGCGCAGCTTCACTCCACCGTGACCACCCCAGACGTGAACGGGAACGGCACCCACTCGCCGTACCGAGGGCCGCCGGTACGGGAGCAAGGACCTCCCATGCGACGTAACCGCATCAGTCGGCTCGCCGAACTCCGCACCCGCTACACGAACGAGACCTATCAGCAAGCCCACTCTGCCCAACACTTTGGCCAGCCTCCCATCCCGCCAGCGGCCAGCGACGAGCAACGCAACTTCGAGGCAGACATCTTCGATGAACTGCTCAAGAGCCACGCTCGCTTCACCGAGTTCAGCTTCGGCGTCCGTCGCGTACACCCCCACCCGCACACCATCAAGCTGGAGCTGGAGAGCCCACAGCGTGGTGAGGACCTTCTTCGCCAAATCTTGCCGGTCTACGAACCCGACCTCAGTGAAGTCCACGGTCTGCCTGGCCTTCGCATCAGTGAGCGCACCAAACAAGGCATCGAACTGCATATCTCAGGTCGGCGAACCTCGGTGTGGCTGACCGGCCTACCGCCTGCCGCCTGGCGGCGGGCGGAGAATGCCGTCCTGCGCAGCACCAACGAGCTTTCCTGGTGGCCCCTATGGCGAGGTAGCGACGAGTGGACAGTCCAGGAGCACGCCTCTGAGGAGCGCTGGAACACTGGGGAGTGGACTCGCCACATTCACGCCGGAGCCTGGTGCACCAGTGGGCTACTGCGCCGCCTTCCCTCCTTCCACACCATCGTCCCCGCCGACGTCATCACCGGATACAAGGGCCTCGGCGTCCTTGGCTATGACGGCATCGGCCCCGTGCGGTGGGTCCTTGACCTCGACTACAGCCCAGGTGTACCCCACTACAAGGACCAACTGGTTGAGGCACTCACCGATCCCGATTTCGGCCTTCCCCTGACTCCAGCGCATCACCTCGAACAAGCTCTCGGCCGGCCACTGCCCTCAAACATGGTGAGACTCGATGACACGGCTCGCACCAGCTTGATCGAACTGCGCTTCTCAACCGGCATGCATCGCGCATTTGCCCAGCAACACCAGCCGCAGTACGCAGAAATCGTCGAGCGTGTCCGAAGGATCCAGCAACAACACAGAAACCTGGCCACGGGGCGGCCAGCCTCTTTCACCGGTTAGCCAAAGCTGACCTCCCTCCGGCCCTTCGGCAAGACTTGACCCGGCCAGACGGATTCGTCAGATGGGACACGGCGGACACGATTGACGCGCGCCGCCGCGCAGCATTCGCACGGCCCGGAGTCAGCGCTCGTAGCGGGCGCGCATCAGGTCGTTCCACTGCTGTGAGCGGAACATGTCGTTGGCGCAGTAGCGGCAGTGGGGCCCCGTGTCGGTTCGGGTGGGGTACGGCACGTTCGAGTGGACGATGACGGTCGGACGCAGCGTGAGGGGCTGGCCGCACAACGGGCAGGGGTCTGCGTGGAGCAGTTCGGTAGTCATGCGGCGGACTGTGCACAGATCGGCGGCTTAGGGCTGGTCCGGCGGCCCGCCTGGCGGGCGGTGCGGTAAAGATCTGGTGATGCTCTCCCGCCCGGCGGGATGGACCCCGGATCGCGCTTTTGTGCAGGTCAGTGCCGGGGTTCCATGAGTCGGTGATCAGCAAAGCGGAGGTCCGCCCGGGGGACGGGGGGCGCTACCTCTTCCGTGGCGTGATGGTCGGCGACGGCCACCGCCGGGCGGGCACGCCGCTGCGCGCCGCCCAGGACGAAGCCGGTGTCCCGCCCGGCGTGTGGAAGGGCCGGGGCCTGGCCGCGCTCGGCCTGACGGCTGGGGGCGTGGTGACCGAGCGGCAGGCCGAACTCCTCCTGGGGGAGGGCCGGCACCCGGATGCCGACCGGATCGAGCGCGAGCTCCTGGCGCAGGGCAAGAGCCCGGCGCAGGCGCGGCGGGCGACCGTGCTGGGCAGGCCCATCGAGCACAACCGCTCACCGAAGACCGAGAAGGCCAAGGAGCGCACCCCCTGGCTGGGCTTCGATCTGACGTTCCGGCCCCCGCCGACGGCACACCTCGCGTGGGCCCTGATGGACGACCGGCACCGCCAGGTGCTGGAACTGTGCGACGACATCGCCCGCGACAAGACTCTGGCGTGGATGGAGGGGTCGGTCGCGGAGATCCGCTCGAAAGCCAGCGGCAAGCGTCGCGACCGGGTCAAGGACGGGCTGATCGTCGCGGTCTTCCGGCACTACGAGTCCAGAGCCACGGAAACGAGGCCACTTCTCCACGCTCACGCGGTCGTGTCGATCCGCGCCCGGCGGCCGCACGACGGGAAGTGGGGCAACCTGTCGGCGGACTCGCTGATGACCAACATCGTCGCGGCCGACACCCTCTACATCCTGTACTTCATGGAGGAGGTGTCCGCCCGGCTCGGGTGGGCGTGGGCGCCGCGCGAGGTGACCCCGGGCCGCCGGCGCGTCATGGAGATTGCGGGCATCGACCGGCGGCTCATCGGCTGGCAGTCGACCCGCCGTCAGCAGATCGAGGACGCGCTGCCCGTCCTGACCGCCGACTACGAGGAACGGCAGGGGCACGCGCCGGGGGAGCGGGCGGCCTACGCGCTGGCCTGTCAGGCCGCCGACCGGACACGCCCGCCCAAGCGCACGGAAATGTTCTCGCTGACCGAGCTGCGCAAGCGATGGCGCACCTCAGCGATCCGGGCGTTCGGCGCCTGCACCGTCTACCGGCTGGCGGAGCGGGCGCGAGCGGCGGCCGCGGCGGTGTGGGCGCGGGTACGGCCGGTGGTCGACATCGCCCTGGCGGCCGTCGACGTCGTCGCCGTGGTGTACGTGATGCGCGGCGTGTTCAAGCGCCACCACCTGCTCGCCGAAGCCCGCCGCCACCTCTCCTACGTCCTGCGCGGCCGACCCCACGAGCCCGGCCTGGACGAACAGATCGTGCAGACGGTCGTCGACGACTACACCCGCCCGGCGAGCCGGCGGATGATGACCGTCGACCTGCGCGCCCTGTACCCGCGCGACACCGAGGACCAGGCCGTGCTGCGCCCGCTGACCCGCAAGCGGACCGCCTCGCCGTACGAGCGGGCCCGCCTCGCCGCCGACGCCCTGGCCGCCCGGGTCCACGCGGTGCGACGTGCGGAGCGCCTGGGCTCCCGTACCCGGCCGTACGCCGTCGCCGTGTCCGCCGCCTCGAGACCGTACCCGCGGCCGTTCCGCACCGGCCCGAAGAACGGCCGCCTCCTGGAGCCGGAGACCGGCGTCGACACGGTGGAACAGACGCGCCAGACCTTGGAAGCCGCCGCCGCGAAGTTGGCCGCCACGCTCCAGGACAGCCGGCGGGCGCGCGAAGCAGCCCACGGCCCCCGCCCGCAGCCCACCCCGGCGACGGCCCCGCCGCCGCACACCCAGCAACCCGGCACCCAGCACACCCCGGGCCGGACCACAGGAGGAGTCGCATGAGCACCCCGGAAGAACGCCCCAACCCCGACGACGCACTCGCCCGCGCCTGTGCCGCCCGCGAGCAGATGGCCGCCGCGCTCACCGAGGACCAGGAGCCCGACCCCGACGAGCCCCTGGGGTGGCAACCGATCTGGAAGCGCCCCCGGACGCCGAAGTCGAAGGCCGCGAAGAAGGTGGAACTGCGCAAGCAGCGGAAGCGACTCCAGGAAGCCGGGAAGCGCCGCCTTGCCGCCGGGCAGTCGCGCCGGCCCCGCTCCCGGCAGAGCCGGATCGGCAACGCGGCCGCGCGCCGGGACGCCCGCGCCCTGTCCCGGGTGCGGCACTCCACCGCCTGGCTGTGGTGACGATGCCGCCGAGTGGAACCCACGATGTTCTGCATCCAGTGGAGCCCATCGGGTGGAGTCCACCCGATGGGCTCCACCGAGTGGACTCCACTCTGATGCGCACCGGATGACGATGGAGTCCACTCTGGTGCGCACCGCGATGTCCGCCACCGCACCCGGTGCGCACCACCCGACGATGCCCGGCACTCGCGCGCACCACGATGTTCGGCACTCGATGTTCCGCACCGCACGCGATGCGCACCGCTCGGATCGGGTGCACCGGCCGCCCGGCCGACCCCTTGTCCAGGTCCGGCCAGGCGCACGTTTCCCCTTGACCACCTTCGCAACCGGCGCGTTTCTCCTTGACCAAGTTTGCCGCAGCCGCCGATCAGGTCGAGGTCAAGGGGGTCTGTGATATAGGAGTCCGCCCCCGCATGGACGGCGAACAGCGACGTGGTGCGCGTACTCGATACACGCGGCGCGCGGGGCGCACCGCACCTTCCGGCAGGTGCGCGCACCGGATGCGCGCCGCGTGATCCACGGTGCGCACGGAGCACCGCACCTCCTGGAAGGTGCGCGCACGGGATGCGCGCGGCGCGGTCCACAGTGCGCATGGTGCGCGCACCTCCCGCCGGTGGTGCGCGCACCATGCGCACCACCGATGGCTCGGTGCGCACTACACGCCGGTAGTGCGCTCCACGGGTGTACCGGCCGATGCGGGGTGCGCTTCCATCGCCTGCTTCATCCCGGCGGCCTCCAGCTGGCGGAGGACGTCGGCGACGTCGCCGTGGCCCTCGGTGAGGATGTTCTCGGTGAAGCGGACGATGGTGTCGGCGATGCCCGGCGGGAAAGCCAGGCAGGCACCGTCACCGTGGCACAGGACCTCCAGGAGCAGTCGCCCGAGCGCCGCCGCCAGGAAGGAGTGCGCGCACGGCTCCCCGTCGCAGTCGTCCACGGCGGTGATCGGGATGAAGATGCGCGCGGCGACGTCCAGGAGCAGCCGGCGCATCTCCATGCCGCCCGTCTCTTCGATGACCGCGCAGGCGGTGTCGATGTCGTCGGCCTGCAGCGCCCGGATGTAGGCGAAGGCGTCGGCGACGTCTTCCGGCTCCATCGGAGCGAGCGGCGTGGTGACGGTGTTCTCGGGCGTGACAGCTCCTCACGTACGGGCCGCCCCGCTGATCGCGGCGGCCTCGGAACCGATGCTCTGATCGCGGCCCTGTGGACAGAGTCCGCGCACTGTCGGTGAGCGCCGCCTTGTGGCTGCCGCGCCGTGTTTCTCCTTGACCTGGTCCGCTACGTGCGACATACCGCCCATTTCGATGGGGGAGGAATCTCCGTCCCGGCACGCTGAGCGACGAGCGGGGGAAAGCCGCTGCCGCCCAGGGCGCGCCGCTGGGAGACTTCGCGATGACCACGCAGCGGCTGCCGTTCCCGGTCCCGGACGAACGCGCCCACCACTTCGTCGACAGCTACGCCGACATGCACGACCTCGTTGAGGACCTGGTCGTGCCCGACGGCGTGCCCGAGGCCGCGGCGACGGTCCTGCGCACCGCCCGCGAACTGCTGCGCCAGTCGTACTACTGCTACGAGTTCTCCACCGTGGCGGTCATGCACTCCCTGATCGCGGTGGAGATCGTGCTGCGCGACCGCATTCCGGACGCGGGCAAGAAGCCGCTGCACGGGCTCATCAAGCAAGGCGCCGACGCGGGCATCCTGACGGCCCGGCAGGCGGAGTACCTCGACTATGGTCGGCGGATCCGCAACGGCATGGCGCACGGCCGGACCATGCACGCGGTGATGCCGCCGGCCATGGCCGTGCCGATGGTGACGACGTCGTTCGCGATCGTCTCCGAGCTCTGCGCGGCGCCCGCCGGATGATCACGGCTCGGTAACGGTGCTCGGGCGAATGTCACACCGTTGACTTTCGCCACACCTCTAGCAAGTGACGGGGGAATTCCATCCGGACCCCCGCGCCACCTGCGTGAGGAGCCTCGACATGACGTCCACCAGCTGCGCCCGGCAGTCCGACCCGGAGCAGCGCCCGACCTGGACAAGGGGTGCTGAGCGGCCTCCGGGCGGCCCGGAATCCAGTGCCGCGTCCAGTGCCGTGAACGATTCCAACGTCGTGCCCATCACCGCAGCTCACACCGTCCGTAAGGGGGCCTCCCGGCACGCTGACACCTCTCTCCCTTCCCCTGAGACGTTGGCGAGGGGGAAGAAGTCCACTCCCACGGCCGGGAAGGTACGAGCCGATGCGCTGCGGTTGCTGGGGTGTGTGCGGATAGCGACGGTGCAGCAGATGGCTCAGGTGATCACAAAGGAGGAGTCGGACGGCCGGTCGTACGTGCGCAGGGCGATGGTGAAACTGGCGGAGCTCGGGCTGGCGGAGACGAATGGCAAGGACGGCAAGCACCAGATCTGGAATCTGACGGTGGCGGGACAGAGGGCTCTGGCCGATGGCAATGAGCTGCGGCTGCGTCCGAAGGCCGGCACCGGAGCGAAGGCCGTTCGAGCCGGGCTCGGCCCGCACGGTCTCGCGGTGACGGACATGATCCTCGCCTACACCGACACGGTCCTGTCCGGCGACCACGAGTGCCTGACGGACTGGCAGGTGGAGGTGAACCACGCCATCAAGCAGACCGGCCTCAGCTTCAACACCGACGCCGTCCTCGCCGTGCCGACCAAGACCAGCGAGGTGCGCCTCTTCGAACTCGACAACGGCACCATGTCCCAGGCCCGGCTCGCCAAGGAAGTCTGGGACTACGAGCGCTACGCCGGACACCGCGTCTGGGAAGGCGCCCGCGGCACCAACGGCAGCACGTACCCGTTCTGGCAGCGCCACCGCTACACCCGCTCCGAGCGCTTCCCGCTGCTGTACGTCGTCTTGGCGGGCAAGGAGGAGCACCTGCTCGACAACCGCCGCCAGGCGCTCACCGCCGACGTGAAGGGCATCACCATCGCGGTGTGGGTGAACACCCTCCCCCGGCTCCAGCGGGGCGAGCCCTGGTACGAGATCGGCGTCGACGACCCGGACCGGCGCCGCCGGCGCTACCCCGAGCCCGTCGGCCGCTGAAGCCGCGCGCGACGCCGGGCGCGCCCCCGTTGCGGAGGGGGCTGTCCGGCGTTCGGCCCGGCGGGCGGAACGGGCACTGAAGTCCCCGTGCCACCGCGCGGGACGGACGGGCCCACTCGACGGCCACGGCCCACGGAAGGCCGTACACAGGCCGCATGAGACGCAGCCGAGAAGAGACCGCACCCCAGGATCTGCCGGGCGAGCTGTGGCATGCCTTGGCACAGCTTCAGCACACCCACCCCGACCCGGTGGGCCGCGTCGGGCCGCTCGCCCGCCCGGTCGGATGGCTGTCCTTCGTCGCGGCCACCGACACCGTCCTCGCGGCCCGCGTGCAGTTGTCCGGCGCGGAGACGATGCACGAACTGAACGAGACGCTCCGCTCGATCACCGGGGGCATGCACGCCCACTTCACCGGCCACGGCGTCGCGCTGGAGGTCACGCTCGGCAGACGGCAGGAGCTCCCGATCCACGAGGCCCACACTGCGGTCCTCACCCGGCTCTTCCGCCACGCCGCCGGCACCATCGGCGCCCGCAGCACGCCGGGAGGCGGCCGGTGCTTCCACTGCGACGGGACCGGGCTCGCCCGACCCCTGTGGGAGCCGGCTGCCGGGCAAGCCTGAGCGGCACGCAAGAAGAACGCCCGCGTCCCGGGCCGCCCTTCTGGACGGCGTGGGACGCGGGTGGGCGGAAGGAAGTCGGAGGCTTACGCCGGTACGGGTGCGCGGATCCGGGCGCAGCGCCGCAAGCGGAGAGTGTCGGCCCTTCTCCACCGTGCGCAGCTGCCCCCAGTCGACCTCCGGGTGTTCGGCGGGCACCGCGTCGACGGACGCCGTGGTGTAGAGCGCGGCGTCGACGGCCCCGGCCCGGCTGGTGCCGAAGCGGACCTCGATCGACTGAGGAGAGTGGACCCAGCCGAGCCGCACCATGTGGTCGATGTCGGCACGTCGCACCCCGAGCCGGGCGGTGGCCTGCTCGGGACCGAGCGGGGTATCGGCGATGACCAGGGGCTGATGCGAAGGTTACCCACCCGAGCGTGATCAGCGGGGAGGGACGTGAGTCGGTCAGCGACGTCTACGACTGGCAGGCGGTCGTCGATCGGTACAACCAGGCGCTTGCGCCTGCACCGGACGCCGCGGCCTTCTCCTACGGTGGTGAGGACCTTCCGGCGGTCCGTCAGTTCGCCCTCGCTCAGGCGAGGCGGCTGGGCATGGCCGGGGAGCGGCTGATGGATGTGGAGCTGGCGGTCGCGGAGCTGACGACCAACAGCGTGGTCCACGGCGGAGGCCGCGGGACACTCGCCGTCTGGGCCGAGCAGGAGCAACTGGTGTGTGAGGTCCGCGACGCGGGCCGGCTGACCGATCCGCTGGCCGGCCGCCGCCCGCCGGACCGCGGCCAGCTGGGCGGCCGGGGCCTGATGCTGGTCCACTACGTGGCCGACTTGGTCCGCGTGCACACCGGCGATGACGGCACGACCGTGCGCTTCTACCTCAGCTTGTGACAGCGCGCGGGCGGCCACCTGTCCGGGTGGCCGCCCGCCCCGCCGGTCTTGCGGACCTTGTATTTCTGCCAGCCCCGCACCGAGGCATCCTCGATGCCCACCGGGCGCATGGGCGATAAAGAATGCCGGCCGACCGGAGCGGGCACTGGGCAGAGCTGGGTCAGGCGGGGGTGATGTTCTCCGCCTGGGGCCCCTTCTGGCCTTGGGTGATGTCGAAGTTCACCTTCTGGCCTTCCTGGAGCTCGCGGTATCCGGAGCTGGCGATGTTGGAGTAGTGGGCGAAGACGTCAGGGCCGCCGCCGTCCTGCTCGATGAAGCCGAAGCCCTTTTCCGAGTTGAACCACTTGACGGTTCCGCTGGCCATTTGTCCTCCAAGGGGGACTGGTAGTCGGCTCCCGCACCGCGCGGGAGCCGGAGGTGATCGCCTGGTCCTCAGAGACGCTGAACAGCAAGACGCCCGTGAACACGCGCTCACGGGCGGCCGGTACTTCGGATCCATGACAGCTGGCCATGACGCTACACGGACACTTCTCACCCCACCAGGACAACGGCCCGGCGTCAGCCACACCATTGCGGCCGGCCGGGACGCGAGACGGCTCTGACGCGCGGCGGTGCCCGTCTCTTGATCACGCACCACCGGGGCCGACCAGGAGTGCGGCGGGCGTGAGGTGCGGTCGAGTCGTCCGGCAGGTGACCGTGGTTGGCGTCGACGACCGCGGCGATGAGGGTGCGGGCGGCCCTCGCGGGGATGGGAGCGCGTGGGTGCGGACGATCATCAGGGTCCCGCGGCGGGTCCAACTCGCCCACATGGTGCAGGGGGTGGCACCGGTAACCCGCTCGGTCGCCCGCTTCGTGCCCACGTTGGCCACCAGCCCAAGTAAGCCGCCCAGGCGACAGCGGCGGGGCTGGCTGGTGGACCCTCCGAGCGATGCGCGGCGCGCCGGGGTCCGGGTGTTGTGCGGGTCCCTTTAGCCTCGGCTCATGGCTGACATGTTCGAGCACACTCCAGAGGTGTGGACCGCGGCGAAACTGCGTGACGCCTTGTCCGGTCTTCCCGATGCCACGCCTATCCACATCGGCGTCGCGGACGGCCCCGGCGACTTCGACGGGTACGGGGAGTTCGTCCTGGTCGACGCCGAGCCGGTGGAGCTGGACTTGGCAGGTGAGGGGAGCCCGCAGGGCAGCCCCGTCGTTCAGTTCACGCTTCTTGCCGATGCCAAGGCCGGCGTATACCACCTCGACCTGGACTGACAGGGAGCCGCTGGCTCGATTTGCTGCATGTTCTGCGGCGCAGGATGCTCGCATAATTGACATCTCGCAGCCTCTCTCAGCGGAGGCGGTCCCCGACGGGACTTTGCTCACCTGCTTCAACAGTGCGTACACGCAGGCCAAGAACTGTGCCGCGCCGTTTGTCTGTGTCTCTCGGGCGCGTGGGCGTTGGACGGTGCAGGCGGATATGCGCACCGCGCCCGCTTGGGGTCCCCTCCCCGAGCTGGACGAGCTCTTGGTCCGCGCATGTGATCGCCTGATAGAGCGCGGTCTGGTTTCGTGCGAGTCGTCGGCCACCTCCACGTACATCGTGCTCTACGGCCTGTCGAACGAGCCGGCCGCACGCGGCCTTGCCGCCGCACTGCACGCCGCCTTGTACGGGCACACCAGAGCGCTGACGCTCTTCGGCGACTGCCTCGGCGGCCCCGAGTGAGCTGGAGGGTGCTGAGTCGGGGGCGAGCGGAGGGTCCGGCAAACCTGTGCCATTCGTTTTCCTCCGGCTGGCCTGTCCCGATTCGCCTGTCCGGGCTCGGCGGCTTCTCATCGAAAGGGTGGGGGAGTGGGCCCCCTGGCTTGCTGTGATCGCAGGAGGGCACGCTGATGTATGAGATGCGCGCGGAGCTGGTCCCTGCCCAGGGGGCACTGGTCTGGCATGTGGTCAGCAAGGAGACACGAGCCGGCGCCCTGTGCGGGTACCCGATTCCACCGCAATCCCCGTCCGACCCGGCTGCCTCGGGCGAGGCAGCCGAGGAACGTTACTGCTCCTCCTGCATGAGCGCCGTCGGCTTCGCCGTCGCCCGCCATCTGCGGCGACCGGCCGCCACCTGACCCGCAGGCGTCTGTACGCGGTGGGGCAAAACCTCTTCCCCACGCGATAGCCGAGGGGAAGAGGACTACACGGCCGACTGACTGGGCGGCCCGGCTGAGGCGCCACAACAGAATATGGAGTAGTGCATGACAAACGCCATGAGCGACGACTCGGACCCTGCGTGTGCCGCCGGCCGTGTCGCCAAGGGCTGGCTGGCGTCACGGCCGGTCGGCGGTCGACGGTGTGATCAGGACGCTGCCCGGAGAGCGTGTGGGGGGCGCGGACGGGGTTCGGTCCGGGCGGTGGGGTGGCCTCCGCTGCCGGGTGGCCTGTGCGATGGGATGCCCGCGGCTCCGCCCGCCGGAGGCCAACCGGGCGGGTTTGAAGTGCTTTTGACCTCGATCACCGTGTACTTGCCGTCGTGCACCGCGAGCATGTCCGGCTGCCAGTACGCCGGAGCCTGTAGCGCCTTTCCGTTGCGGGCGGCTTCTGACGCCAGGTAGCTCTGCATGCCGCTGGCGATGGCGATGGCCTCCTCGAGCGCGGCGGGTGGCAGCAGCTCGATGAGCCGCCCCCACACCTGGTCACGGGCGCCCGGCCCGGGGCCCGGCGGGACTGACCCGCTCGTAGGGGCGGACGCCGTGCGCAGCAGGCGCCGCCACGCGACCTGGCGGTCCGGGACCGTCCACTCCTGCGGCAGGCCCTGCGCAGCGGTGGCTGCGGCCGAGGTACTGCCGGCCTTGGCAAAGGCGGCCGTCCACGCGGTGTGCTTTTCGGGCGGGATGCCGCAGCCGGTCAGGAACGCCTTCAGTTGCTGCTCGTCGGCAGGGATGGCGTCGCGGTTGACGATGCGGGCAGCGCTGCTAACCGGCAGGGCGCGCGGGTTGCCCGAGCGATCCCGGATGTCCCGCAGGCTCGGTGCTCCGGCCTGTTCCCACACCACTTCCAGGGCCCGGCTCAGGTCAGCAGCGTCGCTGATGAGCTCGGGTCGCGGGGCGTGCAGCTGCGCCAGCCGGCCGCGTTCCTCGATGCGCGCGTGCCGCCACAGCTCGCCGGCGTCCCGCACCGCTCCCGGCCCGCCGCCGCAGCCCTCCACGTAGGCCTCGGCCGTCGTGTGCTTGGGCACCACGGCGCCGGAGGCCGCCCGCTTGAGCGTGGCTGGCGACAGCCCCGTGAGCCGGGCCAGTTCCTGGTAGGTCATCCCGGCCGACTGCCGCCGCAGGCGCAGGTACTCGGCCAGCCGGCCCCGGGCGGGCCGGCTGTGGTCGACGGGGTTTTCCCGGCGTCCCATCCAGCGGCCTCTTACTTCCCGGCGGCGGCGCGCAGCACCGCGCCGGCCAGCGACGTCAGGCGGCGGCGGCCGCCGCCGACGGCCACGACCGCTGCCGCGCCCAGGGTGCCGCAGCCGCCCAGCAGGATGAAGATGTCCTGCAGGGGCATCCCGGTGACGTGCAGAGCACTGCCCAGGACGGGGAAGGATACGGCGGTGAAGGCCTGCGGCGCGCCGAGCCGGAATGGGGCTTCCGGCGGGGAGGGCTCGGTCGGGGGCTCGAGGGTGGTGTCGGTCGGCATGCGAAGTCCTTTCGGCATGCCCGGGCCCATGGGGCGGCGGACCGGGCGTGGAAACTGCTACTGGCTGCAAGTCCCATGTGGACAGCGGCGATTGGCGTCGCTTGCTGCGCTGGGCGTGCTTCCATCATTCCAGTCCGGGGCCGTTCCCCGCAGAGCGATCCCTGACCGCTGTATCCCGTATGGCGGAAATGGTCGTTTTTTGGTTCGCTGGTGTCCAAGAGAGCGGTTCTCACTCCATCGCCCCACGTCTGTGCCTGACCAGTACGGGTGTCACGCCGCCGCGACTGACGACCGCCTCACCCACCGGGATGGTTCATGCGCGTCCATGTTCGGCTTGCCACAGTCCCTGTCTATGAATGATGGTGGGTCGCAGAACACCACGAGGTCGATCTTCCCGGCCCGCGAACGTCCTTGACTGCTACTGGCTGCAACCGATACTGACAGGGACACTCGGCAGAGCCCACGTTGGCGCGTGGCCTGCCCGCACCGAGCCGGCACCCGTCACGCGGGCGCCGGCTTCGTCGTTCCGCCTCGGCCCCACTCGCGCCCGCGACCGACGAGCCGAGGTCCGCAGTGAGCACGTCGTCGATCAGCTGCCCGGCCACCGGGGACTGCGCGGCCCGGCACACCCGGGCGGCTCCTCTCGCTCCGTCCGGGCCCGGACGGGGACGCCTGCCCCGGCCGGGAAGAGCAGTCCGGGCCCCTACGCCTACAGTTGCCTCAACCCAGCCCGTTGCGCACGGGCCGGGCGGCGGACGCCTCGAGTTGGGCGGGCCTCGACGCTCAGACACTGACTGTCATCAAACTCTGGAGCCAAGGCGCCGACGCAAGCCGGCGCTATGGCAGGGCCGTCTGTTCCCTCTAGGTAGAGGCCGGTGTTTGGCCCGCGTCGGCCGGGCCGGCGGGCGGTAGGGCTCCTGGTGGTGGTTCGACCGGACCCAGCACCCAGTACCGCCAGCCCACCGCCGCGACCTCACCGACCACCGCCGCGAGGGACCGCTGCCGCCCAGAAAGCTCCCCTGCGGCGGTACAGTCCGCCAAAACCCCCTGGCCGTCGGCGAGCCGGAGCATCACCTGCGGGACACGCGTCCGCACGCCCTCCGGCGCGCGCCACCGCAGTTCCAGCGGCTGGCTGGACAGGTTCTTGGACAGTGGTTGGTGGTCTGGCCTGCGCTGATCAGTTTGAGGTGCGTCTGTTTGCGGGGATTGTGGCGCGTCAGTAGCTGCACGGGTGATGGGTGCTGAGCTGAGGTGGGGAGCTGGCCTGCGGGTTTGTCAGTTAGCTGGTTGGGTGATCAGGTCGTGTCCTCTGCGCTGTGCAGAGTTCAGGTTCGGTGATCGTTGTGTGCGGCGACGCTTGGACGAGCTGCCTGTGTCTGGGGCAGGGCATGGCGGTGGGCGGGCCGGCGCGCCTGTGTTCGAGTGCCGTTGGAAGGATGGGTTCGCCTGCGGGTCAAGCTGCGGCGTGAGGCAGCGACTCGTTGGCTGGACGGCATCGGGGCGCTTCGTGATGTGACCTGTGAGTGCAGCGGATCGTTACGTTGTGGCGGTGGACGGGTTAGTACTGCAACGGCGCTTGCTGTGACTGGTTGCCAGGGCGGTCGTTGGTCTGATTATGGGTGCGGTGCTTGGTGATGTCAGGGCGTGGGCGGCTGGGCTGAGTGAGTTGCACGAGCGGTTCGTGCATCGTTTCGCCAGGTCGGAGCCGCGGGAGTCGGCGTTGGCGTATATGCGGGGTCTGATCGCTCCACTTGAGCGGAAGAACGGCTGGACGCTTGCTGAGGAGGCCGGTCACGCGGCTCCCGACCGGATGCACCGGCTGTTGAACCGGTGCGACTGGGACGCCGATGCGGTCCTCGCCGACGTCCGCGACTATGTCGTCGAGCACCTCGGTGACCCGGAGGCGGTTCTGATCGTGGATGACACTGGGTTCCTGAAGAAGGGGATCCGCTCGGCCGGGGTCCAGCGGCAGTACTCGGGAACGGCGGGCCGGACCGAGAACTGCCAGGTCGGTGTCTTCCTCGCCTATGCCAGTGCTCGTGGCCGCACGCTGATCGACCGGCGCCTGTATTTGCCCGCGTCATGGACCGATGACCGGGCACGGTGCCGGGCTGCGGGCATCGAGGACACGGTCGCCTTCGAGACGAAAGTGGCCATCGCCAAGGCGATGGCCCGCCGGGCGATCACGGAGAAGATCCCGTTCCGGTGGGTGACCGCGGACGCTGCCTACGGTTTCAGCAAGGGCTGGCGGACCGAACTCGAGCGGGCCGATGTCTTCCACGTCATGGCCACCACCCGGCACGACACCGTCGTCACTCGCTGGGCCATGGACCATCCGGTGCACGACCTGATGGACGGGCTGCCCCGGCAGAAATGGAAACGCCGGTCCTGCGGGCACGGAGCCCATGGACCGCGAGTCTACGACTGGGCGAGAGTCGAAGTGCGGCCCTGGCACCGTGAAGACCGCCAGCACTGGGTCATCGCCCGTCGCAGCGTCAGCCGGCCTCAGGAGGTCTCCTACTACATCGCCTACTGCCCCGCCGGCACCACACTGGACGAGCTCATCCGCGTCGCCGGCAGCCGGTGGGCAGTCGAAGAATGCTTCCAGAGCGCGAAAGGGGAATGCGGTCTCGACGACTACCAGGTCCGCCGTTACCCCGGCTGGCACCGCCACATCACCCTCGCCATGGCCGCCCACGCCTGCCTGACCGTCCTACGGGCTCGCGAACACGATGTCGGGAAAGCAGAAACGGATCCTCCCGGCTCATACCCCTCACCCTCCCCGAACTCCGACGCCTGATCAGCCGGCTCACCCGACCCCGCCCCAGCCACGACCACGTCCTCCACTGGTCACACTGGCGCCGACGACGACAACACCAAGCCCGCGTCAGCCACTACAAACGCCGCGGCCACACACCACCAGAAGCCAACAAACCGTCACAGCAAGCGCCGTTGCAGTATTAGGGGATGCGGATCGGCGGTCCGGTGTGCTGGATTGAGGCCGGTCCGCGCGGGCACGCGCACCTCGGGATCGCAGAGGTCCTGCTGTTCAGGCGGGGGCAGGCGACAGGGGAGAGGTGCATGGGGATGGCCGAGCGGTCGTGGGCGGCGTCGAAGCAACGTTCGCAACCGGTGGACCGCGGTGGTGTTCGGACGCCACCGTTGCGGCCCGGTGGCTACGATCCGGCCGACTATGCCGCGTATGTGGTGCGCAGCGCGGAGGAGGCCGCAGTGTCGCCCCTGCTCGTGATGACCGTGCTCCACAATGAGGCGTACAAGCCGCACCATCCGCTGCTGGAGCGGCTGTGGCAGTGGTGGAAGCCCGGGGCGGCCTTCGGAGTGGCCAACATGCACCGTGTGACGTTCGAGCGGGTTCGGCGGACGCATGGCCTGTCGGAGCGGTGGCAAGACCTTCGCGACGATCCCGCTTTCGCCATCCACGCGGCGGCCTTGCACCTGAAGGACCTCGACCGGAGCCTTCCAAAGCGGCACGTGCGCCGCTACACCCGCGACGAACTCCTCGCCTTGGGCTACAACGCGGGCGAACGCAACATGCGAGCCTTTGCCCGGGGGGTCCCGCGGGGCCCTCTGGCACGGTCGTACCTGCGCCGTTTCCGTGCATACCGGAGCCGGGCCGCCGAGGCTCTGGCCTACTGCGGCAGGCCGGGCGATGCCGTGGCTGGTTGAGCTGTCGCGGTCGTGGATGGTTTCGATCTCGCCGAGGTAGTGCTTCGCCCGGCCGTCCACGATGTCGTCGCATGCTCCAGGAGCAGTTGTCCGATTCACCGGGCGACGGGGGGCGTCGCTCCTGCGCGAGCATCAGGGCCCGCTCCGACCGCTGTTCGGCACACCCGCCGGCTACGTGTCGGCGAGGGCTGGCCGCATGATCCGCACCGCGCATGGATGCGTGGCTGTGGTGAACCATCGGGGCTGGGGCGGCTCATCCTGTCCCGGCCCCGCTTCCCATCCGTGCATCATGTCCAGCGCATGCCGATGGCAGAGAGCTGTTCCACGCGCTCGGGGGAGAGGGCCGCGGCCCGGGCGCGCTGGTTGTTGATCCAGGCCCCCCAGCTTGAGCTCCCGCCCCTCCTGGTCCTCGCTGCTGCCGCCGTTCCCGCCGCCGACGCCGTCGACGGTGATCGTCCCGATGTGTTTGCGCGGGACCCGGAGGTGTCCTTCGCGTTCGTAATACTGCCGGGCGGCGGCGAGGTGCATCGCCCACTTCTGTGCCTGGCTGGTGCGCGGCGTGGGCTTCTCGTCCGCGCTGACGGGTGTGATGCCGAGGACGTGTTCGCACATCCATTGCTGCACGGTTGTGAGCTTGTCCCAGCCCAGGCGTACTGACCGTACCCACCGGCCGAGGTCCTCACTCTGGTGCACGACGGTGCCAGGCGCGGTCGGCAGTTCGCCGCCGGCCTCCAGGTGGAGGCGGACGAGGTGGAAGGCGCGCTGCCACTCCACTGGCCAGGCTGGGCACCAGGAGGGGTCGATGTCCTCGAGCTGTTCGCGTCGCTCGTCCGACAGCGCCCCGGCCGACGACTCTACGGGCAGCCCTTCGGCACGCCGCTGTTCGAGGTCCTGGGCGCGCCGGGCGGCGGCGCGGGCGTTCTTGAGCCAGGTGCCTACTCGATAGCCCTGGTAGGTGGCGTCCAGCGGCGCCAGGAGGTGACCATTCTCGGCAGCCCACCCGCGCGCGGCGGCGAGCCCTTCTTCCCAGGCGACGTCGAAGTGGGACCAGACCATGCCGAGCTTCTCCAGCTGCGCGAGGCGGTCGGTGTCCATGTCGCCGCGGGCGTAGAACCGGCGCGCGTCGGCGGTCCACTGGCCCAGCGGGTACCCGGCGAGCGAGGCCGGCCACCCCTCGCCTGCAGCGTCAGCCTCGTCCCCGGCCGGGACGCGGTAGGTGAACGGGATGCGCAGGTCGCCGTGCTCACGTGCGTAGATGACGGCGGCCTCCACGCCGCGCCTCCAGTGGGCGTGTTCGGGGTTGAGGACGCGGAGGTTGATGAACGCGGCCAGCTGCGCGGGGTCGCGGGGTGTGGAGAACTTCAGCAGTTCCCGTGCCGGGACTGACAGCTCACGGTCGCTCCGGTCGCTGCCGGTTGCTTCGTCTTCTTCGGGCCAGCTGCGGGTCTGTACGCCTCTCACGCGGCTTTGTGCCTGCTGTTCGGCGAGCTGCTCGACGACGCGGGTGTCGTGGGCTCTGAGTGCTTCCAGGAGTTTGGCGAGTCCGTTGTACGCCCTGCTGGTGAGCATGTTGTCCGCTGTCTCGCCTGGCCCGAGCAGCACCGGCACCACCAGGCTGGCCATCTTCCCCTCGCCGGGCTGCATGCGCAGCGCACGCCCCACCGCCTGGACGAGGTCGGGCATGGACCCGCGCACGTCCGCCCAGTACACGGAGTCGCAGTTCTTCGTGTCGACGCCTTCTCCGAGAACCCTGACGGATCCCAGGTACGCCTTCTTGCTGACTCTCACTCCACTGCCCAGGTTGTTTCTCATCGAGATGTCCGAGCCGATAGTGCTGATCCCCCTGCTCGGCCATGCCTCGCGACGTTGGCAGTCGGGCACTTAATGAGGAGTGCGCCTACCCTCTCATGAGAAAGCCCTGTTCAGCGTGTTGAGAATCAGAAAACGACGGTTGCTGTGACCTGCGCTTTGTTGCTTTCCGTAGGTCCGGCGGTGGGCTGGAAGTGGCCGGGGGCGTAAGGAGCGCGCCTTCTTTCCGCCGAGCCGCTGAGCGGGCCGGGGGGAGACGCAGGAGTGCCGGCGGCCTTTGCTTGTCGGACGACTTGGCAGGGGGGCGAGCGGGCTGCGCGAGTAGGTCCTGCCGCACCGTGGAGGTGAGGCTCGGTGAGCCTGGCCGGGGGCGTTTGAGGCTGGTGAGGCATGGGATTCGCGAACTTGGCCGTGCACCTCTGCAGTTACTGACCTTGAAGGCGGGTTGTCGTGGGGGCTGACGGTTGGTGATCGTCGCGGTATGCCGGTGGTATGAGGTATGCGCAGGGTGGGGGTCTGAC
>NZ_JBWKLQ010000025.1:0-46349 GCF_056429965.1 Streptomyces sp. NPDC046122
CCCCGCGGAGCGGGTACCACAGCGCTGCGCGCTGTGCAAGGGAAACGCTTCGCTCCGCTCAGCGGAAACGCATTGCTTCGCAATGCGTTGAGGCGCTTCGCGCCTTAACCCCCTTGCTTCGCAAGGGGGTTCGGAATTACGCTTCGCTTAAATTCCGGAAAGCGGGCATGTCCGCTTCGCTCCCATGCCGGGTTCCGGCTCCGCCGGAACGGCTGGCTACAGGGGAAGGTGGGTGTGTCACTGCGGGCCTGTGTAGGATCCCGAAGAATACGGCACCCCCGGAACCATGACGGCCCATCACCCCGCGAGCGTGGCCGGCCTCCCGGAAATCCAGGGCTCGAATTCCGCTTCGCTCCATCCGAACCCTGACACCCACTCACTACCCAACGGGGCGAGCAGCATACGCATCAGTCTACCCGAAACTCCCCGCACCGCTCCCGGTTCCGCTAGGGTAAGACCTGTGCATCATTCGTCATGATGCATCATGGCGCGCCTTCGGATGCTGTGTGTAGCATCCCGAGCGAACTGCTACCCCCTCCGCCAGGGCTGTCCGCTTTCTCGCGATTTCTGGAGTACGGAATGCCGAATGCCGGTGAGATTCGTCTGTTTCCGCATCAGGTCGAGGCGGTTGACGCGGTCGTGCGGGGTTTTGATATCCCGCCGGGGAAGCGGATCCCGCGTAATGGCCTGCGGGCCACGGTAGTTGCTGCCTGTGGCACAGGGAAAACTTTCATCGCTGCCCATTCTGCTTTGCGGCTGGCGCGTAATGGGCGAGTTCTGGTGTTGCTGCCCACATTGGATCTGCTGACACAGACCATTCGGGAGTGGCGGTCGGTCGGGCATACCGGTCCTGCTGTGGCGGTGTGTTCTCTGGACGATGACCCGCAGTTGTGGTCGTTCGATGTGCGGTCCACGACCAACCCGATTCAGCTGTCCCTGTGGCACGGGGAGGGGCCAGTGACCGTCTACGGCACCTACGCGTCCCTGCCCGCTCTGGCAGAGGCGATGGAGGGAGCGTACGGGCAGAAAATGCTGCCGTTCGACCTAGTGGTGGTCGACGAAGCCCACCGCACAAGCGGATCTTCAGGTAAGGCGTGGGCTGCCGTGCACGACCAGGACGTCATCCCGGCCTTGCGCCGGCTGTACATGACGGCCACCCCGCGGATCTGGAAGGAACGCCCGCCCCGGCCCTCGTGGGCGGAGCGGCAGCCTGGGTTCGAGAACGCGAGGGATCCGCTCCCGCACGAGCTGGCCTGCTCCATGGACGACCCGAAAATCTACGGGCCCGTCGTGTACGAGCTGTCCCTGGCATCAGCGGTCTCACGTGGGCTTTTGGCGCGATATCAAATTGTGGTGGTCGAGTTGACCGACCCGGTGGTGACTCCGGCCCGCCTGGCCGGCGAGGAGAAACGGGAGGAGCATCTGCGGGGGGAGCGGATGGGAGCGTTGCAGGCCGCGTTGCTGGAGACGATGGCGGAGCACCAGTTGCAGACGACCATCACGTTCCATCACCGGACCATAGAGGCTGCCGCGTTCACGAAAGGCTTGCCGCGGGTCGCGAAGCGGCTGCACGCGTCGGATCCGGACAGGTACCCGCAGCGGGTGTGGGCGGACTGGCTGTGCGGTGAGCACGAGGCCGACCATCGGCGCCAGGTGCTCGGGGACTTCGGCCGCCGGGCCGGGCGCGCGGTGCTGTCGAATTGCCGTGTCCTGGGTGAGGGCGTCGATATCAGGGCGGTCGATTCCGTGGCCCTGTTGGACCCGAAGGGGTCGGCGGTCGATATCGTGCAGGCCATTGGGCGGGCGTTGCGTCAGAAGCCGAATCAAGGGAAGCTCGCGACGCTTATTGTGCCCGTGTTTTTGGCGGCTGATGAGCGGCCTGAAGACATGTTTACTTCCGCGTCGTATCGCCCCTTGGTGAAAGTCCTTGAAGGGCTTCGGGCGCATGATGAGCGTGCTGTGGAAATGCTCGCTATTCCGCAGGAGGACCAGAAGCGCGTCGTCGATCCGTCGCAGACCATTGGTGAGGAACCGGAGGACGGTGAGGAGGAGTCACGGCTGCTGCTCCGCTTCGCCGCCCCCAGGGACCCGGTGATGATCGCCAAGTGGATCAAGTTCCAGATCCTCGACACCGAACGCCAGGACTGGACCCGCGGATACGACGCCGCCCGCCGCTACCGGGACCGGGAAGGCACGCTCGACGTGCCCTACGAGCACCAGGAAGGCGCCTACCCCTTGGGCCGGTGGCTGTCCGACCAGCGAAGGGCTTACCGGGCCGGCACGATGCTCGGCTCCCGGGCGGACGAGCTGGACGAGCTCGGCATGATCTGGGACACCGCCGACGCCCAGTTCGAAGAGAACCTCGCCGCGGCCCGCGCCTACAACGCCCAGGCCGGCACCCTGGCCGCACCCCGCCACGCCACCATGCTGGACAAACCCGTGGGGCAATGGCTGACGAATCTCCGACGCCCCGGAGGGCTCGGGAAGGACCCGGAGCGCGCGGCGCGACGTGCGCAGCAGCTCGCCGCGATCGACCCCGACTGGAACCCCGGCGCGTTGGGGTGGACCGTCGACTGGCAACGCCACTACGTGGGCCTGCGGGCCCTGCTGGAGGCCGGCGGCACTCTGGAGGACGTCCAGCCGGGGGTGACGTATCGCGGCGACGACATCGGCCGCTGGCTCGCCCGGCAGGCCCGCGACTGGGGCCGGCTCAACGAGGAACAGCAGCGCCGACTGGGTGAACTGGGCGTGAAACCCGCTGCACGGCCGCAGAAAGCCCCCGCACGGACCGGCGCGAAGGCTGGGGCAACGAACGGCTCCGACGCGTTCACGCGAGGCGTAGCAGCCCTCCAGCAGTACATCGCCCGGGAAGCCCGCACCGTCGTACCCCGCGGGCACACCGAACACCTCGAAGACGGCACCCCCGTACGGCTCGGGGTATGGCTCTCCAACCAGAAAAACCGACGCGAACGGCTCGACGAACAGCAGCTCGCCGCACTCGCCCAACTCGGATACGACTGGGCGGCGTAAGCGTGAAGGCGAAGAGGGCCCCGCCGCAATCCGGTGGTCTCTCTTCGCCAGGACCAAGGGCCAGCCTGAGTCCGCGTCGGCGGCGGCTGAGTCGGCGGTAGAGCGAAGCTACCGCCGACTCAGGTGCGGTACCTGTAGATCACCAGATCCCTGGCACTCCTTGTTCAGGCTGCTCCAGAAGTGACAGGGTCAAGGCCAAAGGGCAGGTGGCGCACAGCCGTTGCCACGGCCTCCTGCGCTGTCGTCGTCTCGACGAGGACTTCACCCATGTAGTGGGCGCTGACGGTGTACCGGCTCTCCGGACGAGCGGCGGCCAGGCAGATCGGAACGTCGGTCAGCCGAGGGCGGGTAGTCGTGGAGAATTGCAGACTCCAATGGCTGGTGAACGGGTAGAGCCCCCGCAGCGTCGGCTCGGCATACGCCGCCTCGATCAGTGCGTGGTATTCGGGCCAGTCCGTCTCACCTGCCTTCGTGCGCAGGTGCTGCCACTCGGACTCGGCCAGTTGCACCGGATCGCGATCGGGCACCTCGAAGCGGCCGGTCAGGTGCACGAACGGAGCGGCCCGGTGGATATCGGCCAGCTCCGCCCCGTCGTACCAGGCTTGCGCGGCTTGGACGACCTGGGCGAGATCCTGTGTGTCTCCGTCGACGAGTGGCATGTCCTGGAACGACTCACCCCCCCGGATCGACCAGCGTCGTTCGGCAAGCCGAGCAGTGATGGCCAGGGGCGCGCGATGCGGAACGGTGCTCTCAACGGCGGCTTCGCGCAGCAGGTCGGACTCGGAGACCGTGAACGGGACGGAGAGGCCGTTCTTGGTCGCGGTGGCTTGGAGCGCCGCACCGAGGCTACCTTCTGCCGCAATGTCGGGATACAGAACGGCGAGATCAGTGGATGTGGCCATGGATCACGATTGTGCCGTAGCCACCATCCCATGGTGCGATGTACCGCCTTCATGGCAGTGAGCCACCTGCGGATGTACGGGGCCTCCCCCTGAGTGGTGGACACGCTGATACTGGATCTGCTTGATCCGGAGGAAGCGAGAAGACCGCCGATGGCGATGAAGGACTACTCGGACGAGTTCAAGGCTGATGCCGTGGTCCTGTACGAGTCCACACCCGGGGCGACATACAAGAGCATCGCTGCCGACCTGGGTGTCAACCGGGCGACCCTGCGGGAGTGGGTGCTGCGGGACCGCGCACGCCGTGGCATCACCGCCGCGGTAGCGAAGCCAGGCGCCCAGCCTCGGGAGGCGGCGCCGTCCGCTGATCCGGACGAGCGGGTGCGGCAGCTGGAGGCCCGGGTGGCCGAGCTCGAGGCAAGTGAGCGCAAGCTCGCGACCGAGCGGGACATCCTGCGCAAGGCGGCCAAGTATTTCGCCGGAGAGACGAACTGGTGAGGAGCCGCTTCCAGTTCGTTGACGACCATCGCAACACCTACGAGGTCAAGCGGCTCTGCCAGGTCCTGGACGTGAACCGGTCCAGCTACTACAAGTGGCTCGCCGGCGCCGAGGTCCGGGCGACCCGGCAGCGGCAGGACCTGATCCTGGCCGAGGAGATCCGCGAGGTCCACGGCGAGTCCGGCGGCGCCTGCGGCTCACCGCGCGTGACCGCCGAGCTTCGCGAGAGAGGGCGGCGGGTCAACGAGAAGCGGGTCGCCCGGATCATGCGGACGTTCTCCATCACCGGAATCCGCCTGCGCAGACGCGTGCGCACCACCGTCCCCGACCCGGCAGCCTCACCGGTCCCGGACCTGTTCCAGCGGGACTTCACCGCCACCGAGCCGGGGCGGAAGTACATGGGCGACATCACGCATCTCCCACTCTCATGCGGGAAGTTCCTCTACCTCGCGACCGTGCTGGACTGCTTCAGCCGCAAGGTTGTCGGCTGGTCCATCGCCGACCACATGCGCACCGACCTGGTCGCCGACGCGCTGCGGATGGCAGCCGCGACCCGCGGCCGCCTGGACGGCGCCGTGTTCCACTCCGACCACGGGGCGCAATAAGGATCCCGGGCCTTCGCCCGCCTCTGCGACCAACTCGGAGTCACACGGTCGATGGGCGCGGTCGGCACCAGCGCCGACAACGCGGCCTGCGAAAGCTTCCACGCCTCCCTCAAACGCGAGACCCTCGGGGGCGCCCATGACTACGGTGACGCCCGCACCTGCCGCAGGACCGTCTTTGCCTGGCTGACCCGCTACAACACCCGCCGCCGGCACTCCGCCAACGGCCACCTCAGCCCCGACGAATACGAACGCCGACACCACACCGTTAAACTCACGCTTGCCGCGTGGTAAATAACCGCGTGCCCACCTTCACGGGGGAAGGCCCCTCCGGCTTATGGCGATGGCGGCCGCTGACACGGGGTGGTGCTTTTTGTCTGGGCGGCTGGCATGGAGCGGTACATCCGCAGGTGGCTCACTGCCCTGAAGGCGGAACATCGCACCTGCGAGAGGTGCGCTGAGCGTTCATGCCTTCAGAATGAGCCGCTGCGGGATGCGCAACATGTCGTGAGGCGGGTCAAATCGCTGGGGCAGAAGCCACACGGATTACTTGACCTTCCGGCTACGTATTGCATCTCCGCTTATAAGCAAGACCCGGAAGCGAAGGTAGCGGGGGCGTAGTCCGACCAATGAATGCGCGAGGTGGCAGCGATGCGTGGTGCCGTGGTGGGCGGGAACCACGGGCCGCCTGGCCGCACTACCCCGCCCCGCCAGCTGACCGGCCGCCCCCCTGACACCTACGACCCGACGGACCTTGGAGAAGCGGACCACCGCGCCGGGACGCCACCATGCCCACCGGCCGGCACCGCCTCAAACGACCCCGCTCAGCCACCCAACTGCCTCAACTGAAACGGCGAGGCTAAGCAATATCGCCACGCCCGTCTGCGGTGAGCTCGTGAGATCACCTGGTTGGCAGCACTCTTCCAGGCAGGGTTGAGTTTGAGGTATGAACAGGGGGCACTATCGGCTCATTTGAAGTATTGCAGCCTGCGCGTTTGGGGGTATGGCGGGCGATAATTGGAATCAATTTGCAGATTATCATCACGCTTCGCCGTTTTGTTGAATTTCTCATTACTCCCCTCCCTGTCCTTGCTTATGCTGGTGCGGGAATGTTCCTGCGTAATATGCAGGAGCGATATAAGGAAGGCTTCCCGGGCGATCGGTGGGGCCCGGGAAGCCACGCCCCGCCCTCACAGGAAATGGCCTCTCGATGAAGCAACAGTTCCCTCAAGCGGCTCGGCGCCGCATCTTGTCCGGCTGGCTGGCCTCGGCTCTCGCCGCAACGGTCGCCGCCGTCATGGTCGCTGTGACGCCGACACAGGCCCTGGCCATCGCGACCCCCGTCCCTCTGGGCACAGCCGCCAGTTTCTCCGTTCTGGCAGGTTCGGAGGTCACCAACACCGGACCCTCCGTGATCGACCACGACCTTGGGGTGCACCCGGGCACAGCCATCAGCGGGTTTCCCCCCGGCATCGTGCTCGGCGAGATCCATTCCGCGGACGCTGTCGCCCAACAGGCCAAGTCCGATCTGGTCGTGGCGTACAACAACGCGGCCGGCCAGGCCACGGACTTCGCGCTTCCGGCAGGCATCGGCAACGGCGACACGCTGCTTCCGGGCGTCCACACCGCTGTATCCGGTGTCGGACTCACCGGCGACCTGATCCTGGACGCCGGGGGAAACCCCAACGCCGTCTGGGTGTTCCAGATCCCCGAAGCGCTGACAACAGCGTCCTCCAGCCGGGTGCTCCTCACGAACGGCGCCTCGGCGTGCAACGTGTACTGGCAGATCGGCAGTTCGGCCACCCTCGGCACCGACTCCACCTTCGTCGGCACGATCATGGCCCTGACCTCGATCAGCGTGACCACGGGGGCGAACATTGAGGGCCGCGCACTGGCCCGCAACGGCGCCGTGACGCTCGACACCAACCGGATCTTCCTCGGCGGATGCGCGACCACCACCGGCGGAACGACATCCGGCACCACCACCGGAACCACGACTGGCACCACCACCGGAACCACGACTGGCACCACCACCGGAACCACGTCCGGCACGACCACGGGCACGACCACTGGTGGAACCTCGGGGAGCATCTCCGGCAACACCGCCGGGAACACGCGGGGCAACACCGCCGGGATCACACAGGGCAACACCTCCGGGAACACCGCGGGCAACACCGCCGGAAACACCACCGGCGGGAACACCCAGGGCAACATCGCCGGAAACACCACCGGCGGACACGGCGACAAGCCCGGCAAGCCGGACCACCACAAGCCCGGCTGGCCTGGCCACCACGACAAGCCGGGCGGGCCCGGCCACCACGACAAGCCCGGCGGGCACGGCCACCACGACAAGCCGGGCCACGGTGAGGAGCACGACGTCTACAGTTACGGCTACGGCGACAAGCCCGTAAACCACCAGCGCTAACCTCACCGTTTCGGTTGCGCGCGCCCGCAACAGGGGGCCCTGGTATCCGGGGCAGGTCCAGGGCCCCCGCCGGCGAGGTATGCGCCGGGGGGCCTATCGGCGGTGTGCGGTGATGACGAGGTTGGACCGGTAGTCGTTGGCCGCGTCGCCCCAGTCGGCGCAGGTGATCAACGTCAGCTGAGGGGTGGGGGTCGGGGCGTAGACGCGCTCCGAGGGGAAGTTGTTCTTGGGCCAGACGGTCATGGTGGTGACGGTGAAGGTGGCGGTGGTCCGGTCGCGGCGTGTGAGGGTGATGCGGTCGCCGTTGCGCAGGGCGCCGAGTCCGTAGAACGCTGCGGGGCCGTCGGAGGAGTTCAGGTGCCCGACCAGAATGGTGTTGCCGTTCTCGGCCACCGGCTGACGGCGTACCGTCACCCAGTCACCGTCACAGATCGCCGCCTCGACATCGAGTCGCCGACGACCTTCAACGCGAACAGAGGTCCCTCGCCAACGAGCTGCGCAGGGGGACGTACGACGCGGCGGGCTTGCCGGCCGTGTCGGTGGGCTGGGTGCTCGGCTGGTCCGAACCCCGCACCTCGTACGCCCAGGGGCGGTGCGGGTCACGGCGCAGGAAGCCCTTGCGCTCGAGAGCCATCAGCTGATGGGCCACGGAAGAGGTACTGGAGAGGCCCACCGCCTGACCGATCTCGCGCATCGACGGCGGGTACCCTCGCCGTTGCACCGAGTCCCTGATGACCTCAATGACCCGTCGCTGCCGATCAGTGAGGCCGGAACTGTCCGCCCGGATTCCTGGAGGCCGGCCGGGCAGCGAGCGTGAAGGCTTGGGGCCCTCCGGATGTGTGGCTGCTTCATTCATGGCATGCACCGGTTCGAGTCGGCTCTGGGATCGGTCCTGGGCAGTGATAGTTGCCTGTCGGCGGTGGTGGTCACGTCGGCCCCTCTCGAGATGTCTCTCTCCCTGGGGCTGCACAACGATAGTTACTTTTCGAAAGGTCGCGCCAAACACACGTTCGATTAAAAGAAGGGCGGAGTGGTTTTCTCCATCGCAACCGCCAGGGCCATGTCCAGCAGGATCTCGACCGGATCGTGAATCCCCCAACCTTCCGCCATGGCGCCAGCGCCGCTGATATCGCGGTCGGAACCGTCCGCAAGGCCGGCTTGGCGAAAGCACCACCCGGCCGCCGCCCTCAGTGCGGACATTCGGGAGAGCCGAGAGTGCTCCCGGACAGCAACGATGGGACTTGTCTAGGGTCCTGTTGGCTGCACGGAGCGAAGCACTCTCCAGTGAAGAACCTGTTCGACGCGCGCGAGGTGCAAAAAATGCACCAAACCCTAGATCTAGTAGTCGCACGGCTACAGCTGCCCACAAGTTGTGGTGCAAGTGGGCTCCGCGGACCGTCGGAGACTTGAACTCCCTTATGCTGAAAGCTGCTTCGACGGGTTGACCCCTCTCGTTCTTCGCCGGTGAACGGTGAAGGCCCGGGATTCCAGGGCTCATGGGGTCAGTCGGAAGGAGCTGCCGATGGATCCGAAGGATCTGTGTGCCTACTGCGAGCAACGCCCGCCGTTCAGGCAGGTACTGCTCGCGTGGATACCGGTGATCGCGGTGATCGTCGAAGGCGTGCTGCGGTTCGTACGGTGAAGCTCACCGAACGAAACGTGACCTCGGACGTACGGCGCGGACTCAGCAGTGAGCCCGGCCGGATAAAGGACGGCCGGGCTCACTAACTGCTGCACCTACGAGGGGCCTGCCGCCGGAGGCAACCGGCGTCGGGCCCTTCCCGCCTTTCCGAGGCCGGTAAGCGGGATCCATTGCATCGTACGTGACCCGTCCCGGGCGACAACATCCCTGCAGCCCGACACGGGCCCCGAGCACGCTCGGGTGTCGAGACGGCGCACACGGCCCTCCCCTCTGCACCAGAACCGCCGACCCAAGGGCCTTTGGCTGACCTCGCCACCGGGGTTTTCAGGGCGCGGCAGCTGTCCCGCCGTCCTGGGGGTCGTCCTCGCGGCGGGGCGTTGCTCTTCCCGGGTGTGGAAGGCGCGGTGGTCGTCCGGGTTGTCGAGAGCGACTTCGAGGGTCTCCCGGTCGGAGTGGCCGTATCGCCACCAGGTGGGGCCGTGGGGGCCGTGCTGCTGGAGGCGGGCCAGGGTCGTGACGATGACGGGGACGGTGTCGTCGTAGCCGCGGTAGCCGTCTTTGCCGTACATGCTGGCGTTGTTCCAATGGCCCTTCCAGCACTCCAGGGAGAGGTCGCGGACGGCCTTCATCCGGTTCATCATCGCCTCGGGGCCGACCGGTGCGGTGAACACGAACGCCACCGGCGGGTAACCCGCACGGTCATGGTCACGGGTGTGGTCGCTGTAGAGGGTTTGCCACATCGGGATGTCCCGGCCGTTGGTGTCCTTGACGGTGCGGCGGAAGAACCTGCGGTACTTGTGAATCTTGTTCGCGATGATCTCCCGGGGTTCGGTGCCGTTGTCGACCTCCACGAACAGCACCGGCAACCCCGCCTCCGGAGCCGTCAGGACGGCGTCCGCGCGGGGACTGCCCTTGCTCGGGTTCGCCAGCGTTGCGCTCACCGGAAACACAACCTCCGTCTCCCACCCGGCCAGCGTCCCCAGCCCAGCCGGCCGGGCCAGCTTCGCAGCGGTCGTCCGAGCCGGGACAGGCCGGGGCGGCTGGTTCTTCCTCACTCGCGTCCCAGTCAGCAAACCGTGCCATCCGGGGGCGCCGGCATGGGGACACGGCTTCCCCGCTCCGGTCTACGGCCAGGACACAGACCGCGCGACCGGCGCCAGCGGGGCGGCGCGACAGTGAAGGCCCTCACCACTGCCCGGTGAGGGCCTCGCCGTGCATTCCCATACCTCAGAGCCGAGCTGCCTTTCGCGCAGCGTGTCAGTCTCCGGAAGGCTGGTAGGGCTCTGCTACTCGATCCACATCTCGACGGCTTCCAGGTTCAGAGCCTCGCCCGTGGTGCCGAGGTGGATCTGAAAGCCGGTGTCAGGCTCCAGCCAACCCTTGTTCTGGACGTGGGCCCGCCCGTGGAGGCCCAAGTAGTCGGGTTGGACCATAACTTGTTCGATGCGCAGCGACTTGCCCACATCTCCCACCCTGATGACCTGGCCGCTGTTTGCAGACTGGGCGCCCTGCCAGCCAACATTCCGGATGTGGGCGTTCGCGACGAAGCTGCCGAGCCCCCAGACCTGTATCTCAAGGGCCTCAATGGGCGCGTTGACACCAGTGAACCCAGCCTGCCCACCACCGCACTTCCAGCCCTGCCAGCCGTAGTTGGCGATATGGGCCCGGTAGCAAACCTTTCCCTCCGCAGCGTGGGCCACACCGCCCGTCAGTAGGCCCGATACAATTACGGTACTAAGTGCCAGGAATGCACTAATGGCGCGACGTCGCACAATAAGACCCTTTGTTCGCCCGATTGGAGTAAGCGCCCAAAACATACACGATCTTGATCGCGTCGCTGGCAGGGGCGCTGCCTGGGAGTCCACCCACCGCCTCACCAGGAGCGGCAAGCGGAGGGAGCCCCGTCTTCTTCCATGTCGGCCCGGTGGGCGAGCAGCCCAGCCCCACAGCTCGCGACTCAAGTGGCGGCCTCCTGGTCGAAGCCGCTGCTGTGCCTCCCGCGATCGATGCTGCCGTTGCCGGTGGTCAGTGAAGCCTCGCGAACGCACGGCTCGGGCCGGGCAGGGGCGCAGGGAAGGGGCAGGCATGAGCCTGAAGGGCTATCCCATGCGGCCCAGGATGGGGACGTTGATAGGGAGGACCGCGTTCTCCTGTGGCAGGCCGAGGTTGCCGCATTGGTTGGCGGGGGCGGTCGCCGGGGAGCACCTGGTCTCCGAGAGCAGCGCCCCGCACGGCTCGGGCGAGAAGTTCGAGGACGGCTGGGACGGGGGCGTGCGCGCGGTCGCCGTCGACCTGTTGCGCATCGCCGGCTCCAGCCGGGTCGCGCCAGATGTCGACCCAGTGCATCTGGCGGGCGCTGCGGCCCCCCGGATGCGCAGTCGAATGCAGTATTTGCAGCCGGGTCGCCAGAAGACGACCGGCCGGCCGTCGACCGCGCTGCGGCGTTGCGCCTCCAGCACGCCGGTCGACCTCGGGAAGATCAGAGGAGTCCGACTGGTACCGGATCGTCCGTGGTCTGGAGGAAGGCCGCCTGGACGCGCAGCAGGTGGGTTTCGGGGTGGGTGTCCTCGTAGCGTTGCAGGAGCTTCTCGTAGCGGCCGGCCGTGAACAGTTCGGGGGCGTGCTTGTCCTCGTCCATGCCGCACGCCATGGCGAGCTTCGCTCCTTCGTGCAGAGCGGCTTTCTTCGAGGGGTACACCCAGACGTCCAGGCGCCCGCATCCGCTGTAGCCGCGGTGAGCCAGCGTCCACACCGCCGGATCCTTCGTCGTCTGAACCGTGCCGTCCGGACGGTACAACTTCGAGGAGATCCGCTGCTTAATGAAACGGGCGTAAACGGTCACCTCCGGGAGGCTACCCACACCCCGACCCGTGTTGGCTGGATCCGGCGAAGTTTGAAAAGGCCACGGCGAGCGCGGAAGAAACTGCGGAAACACGCCTCGGGGCCGACCGCGCTCACTACGGTCGGCCCCTGGAGGGATGTGCACCATGTCGCAACCACTCACTCATCCGTCGAGTGCCCGCTCGAGACGACCCTTAACGCCCCTCCTGTACATCCGACCCGTGTCCCTGGGGCCGCCGACGCCGTTGTGCCTGACGACCCGTGTATGGATCCCCCATGCCATGCGCGCGCCGCAGGGGCCCTGAACCGCGCCTGGCCCAGGGCCCCGCTCCAACCCTTCGCGCCCACGCCCAGCCGGTGAGCGCGTGCCAGACCGGCAGAGCTCCGGTGCTTCACCTTCGCAGGAAGCCGCAGATGCCGTTCTCTCTGCGCCACACATCCGCTTCCGCCTTCGCTTGCGCCTCCTCAGCGGCCCGTTCTTCGGCCTGCTGGCGCTCGCGCTCCTTGCCTCGGATGCAGATGTCGCAGTCGCCGCCACGGGGTACGGTCTCCCACCCGTCACCGCTGGGCCAGACCTCACGCCCACAGGTCGGGCACGCCCACGCGCGGGCCTTCTGCCGCCGCCGGGTCTACGCCCGCTCCCGCTGCTCCTGGGCGCGGCGCTCGGCCCGGCGTTGCTCTTCCCGGGGCGTGGAAGGCGCGGTAGTCGTCCGGGAGTACGGACTCTCACCCCAATGAACAGGGATTTCTCATCGCGAAGCAGCCATGATCCTCAAGCCGTGTCCGACCATTGCGCTCGTTGAACGCCCCCTCCCAGGGCTCTCAGATCCAACTGACTCCGGCACCTCAATAAGAACTCACCTGGGCAACGAGGTGAGAGTCAGCACCGCAGACGCCGCCTTCGAAGAGAACCTCGCCGCCGCCCGCCCCTACTACGCCCAGGCCGGCACCCTGGCCGCCCCCAGGCACGCCACCTGTCTCGACAAGCCCGTAGGGCAATGGCTCACCAACCTCAGGCGCCCCGGCGGACTCGGCAAAGACCCCGGGCGCGCAGCGCGGCGCAGTGAGCAGCTCGCCGGGATCGATCCGGACTGGAACCCGGGGCAGTTGGAGTGGACCGTCGACTGGCAGCGCCACTACGTGGGGCTGCGTGCCCTGCTGGAGGCCGGCGGCACTCTGGAGGAACTCCTGCCTGGCGTCACGTACCGGGGTGACGACATCGGCCGCTGGCTGGTGAGGCAGGCGCGCGACTGGGCGCGCCTGACCGAGGAGCAGCAGCGGCGCCTGGACGAGCTCGGGGTGAAACCCGCTGAGCGGCCTCAGAAGGGTTCGGCGCGAACCAGCGCGAAGGCTGGGGCAGCGAAGGGCTCTGAGGCGTTCACGCGGGGTGTAGAAGCCCTACGGCAATACATCGCGCGCGAAGGGAAAACCATCGTAGGGCGGCAACACGCAGAAGCACTCCCCGACGGGACGTCCGTACGCCTCGGTGTATTTCTGAGCAACCAGAAGGCACGCCGCGACCGGTTGAGTGAGCAGCAGCTGGCGGCGCTCGCCCAACTCGGTCTCGACTGGGCATAAGCATTGGGTTGATGGGCGGCCTGTCAGGTACGAGCAGCCCGCTCATCTCGTCACGTGACGGTGACTATCCCCGCCGCCCCGGCCGCAGCCCCACGCGAGGTGTAGACGTTCGCCTTCAGACTGATGGTGGTGGGCGAGTAGATCGGCAGCTCGGTAGTGGCCTGGCGGCTACATCCCCGCGTGCGCGGTGATGGATTCTCACCGCAATGAGACCTCACCTGGGCAACGACGTGAGAGTCAGCAACTGAGAGATCGCAATTCGAGCCCGTACAGAACCACGGCATGCGGGTGAACTAATCGGTTTGGTGCGTGGGGTCGGGGGCGGTGCGGGTATCCGAATGGCGTCCCCTGCGATTTCAGCGCGCCGTGCCCCACGGCGCGGCGTCTGGCGCCGGCGCGTGCCCGGCGGCGGCCGCCGGCCGTGTGACCGGTGTGCGTTGCGCGGAGGGACGGGCCGCCCCTGCCGACGGGCGGCTGCGCGGATGCGCCGCATCCGGTCCGCTCCACACCGATTGGTATATCGCATGGCTGAACCAATGACCGTCACCTGTTACAAGGGAACCGGTTCCAACGACGAGAAAAAGCTCCAGCTCGATCCGGAATCCACCCTCGCGAAGGTCCGTAAGGAACTGGAGAGTTCCGGGTTTCTGACACCGGACGACGGGAAGCAGAAGTTCCGGTTCGTCAATACCACCACGGCGTCGAAAGAGGACCTGGCGAAACGCGGCGGGGGGATGATCGAGCCGAAATTGGAGAAGTACGTCCCGCTGAGCGAGGTCCTGCGCAACGAGAACTTCTTCGTCACCAACATCGCCGCCGACCGGCCCGACCTGCTCGGGGTCCGCAACGGGTTCTTCGAGGACAGGCACCTGTTCGTCCGAGTGCGCCTGAACCAGGGCGACGGCAAGACGGAGAACGCGCAGATCAACGCGTTCGACCCGATCATGCTGACGAATGTCAAGCCGACCAACCCCGACAGCCCGGCCGCCTACTACGACAACGTCTGCGTCGTCGTGGAGAACAGCGTCGTGCAGTTCGACATCTGCAGCTTCGCCTCCGCCGGGTTCGCGTTCAAAGTCGAGCCGAACATCGTCACCGGCGAGATGGCTGTGCTCCGCAACCCCAGCGAAAAGCGCGACTACCTCACCACCACATTGGACCGCTACTCGGCGGCCGAGAACACCATCAAGATCGTCGGGGCGGAGCAGGCGAACGTCCAGCGCGGCCGCAGCGTGCGGTTCCAGAAGGTCACCTTCACCTCCCGACGCCTGACAAAATTCAGCACAACCGGGCAAATCATCCAGCGGGACATGCAGCCGCCGAACCTCACCCGGTCGAGCGGGCCGACGAGCCGAGTGCTGTTGTCCGGTGTGCCGGAAGGCGCAGCCACCGCGTTGTCGAACCTCCAGGTGGTGCCGGGCAGGTCGGTCAAGGTCGGTGGCCCGGTCCAAGGCAGCATTTCGAAGACGAAGTTCGGGGCGGCGGCCGGTTGGGAGGGCGACGACTGGACCCAGGCACTGGGTCAGATCACCATCTACTTCTTCGTCTTCGCCTCCTGGGCCGATGCGAAGAAGGTCGTCGACTCCTACAGCGCCCCCGAAACCACCACCTGGGACGACCGGTACTAGGCAAGGAGCACGTTCATGAGCAGCATCGAGAAGCTGGCCGACAGCACCACGAAGAAGCTGGTGACCGTCACGAGCACCTCTGGCGCCAGCGGGGCGTACCGGCTCGACCCGAACAAATCGTTGAGGGACGCCCGGGCCGTCCTGCAGAAAGAGCGCTTCATGAAGGAGGGCGACGCCTTCCTCCTGAACGGCAAGACACCCGTCAGCAGGGCTGACGAGGCGGACACCAAGCTGTCGGAGGTGCTGGGCAAGGACAACACCCTGCAGATCGGCGCGCCCCCGGTCGATGACCTGTTCAAGAAGGACGGCGTCGACCGGTACAAGCGGATGAACCCCACCAAGCAGAAGGCCCTGTTGGACCTGCTGGACGTCTTCCGCGGCCGGACCTTCACCCAAAAAGACGGCATGGTACCGACGTACAAGGACGTGTACACCGCGGAGGAGGGCTACCTGCCGGCGGTGAACCGGCCGCGGACCACGAGTGAGAAGTCCACCAGCTTCACCTTCTCCGAAACCGTCCGCGAGACCACCGTCTCCGGAGTGCAGTCCGGATCGGTGTCCCTCAACGCCTACTTCGTCGAAGCGCAGGCGGAATTCAACCGCGAGCAGAGCAAGTCCAAGACCAGCAAGAAGGTCACCGAGCACCTGATCAGCCGCTTCATCGTCCGCAAGGCCGAACTGGAGACCGACCGCACGAAGCTGCGCCCGACCGCAGGCTTCGTCCAGGCTGTCGCCGAAGCCGTCGACAGCGCCAACCCCGGCCGCAAGCCCACCGTGCAGCACTACGACGCACTGATCGAGGTGCTGGACACCTGGGGGTTCTACATCCCCGTCCGCTTCGCCATCGGCGGGCTGGTCTACGCCACCGAGAGCACCCAGATCACATCCTTCGAGCAGTCGGAGAAGGAGAAGAACGAGTTCGGGGCATCGTTCAAGGCCCAGTTCAACAAGATCGGCGGCGGTGCCGCCTACAAGCAGGCCAAGGGCACCGAGAACACCACGACCAGCAGCACCAAGTACCAGGAGACCACCATCCAGACCCTCGGCGGAGTCGCTCTGGCCTCCACCGACGACTACAAGGACTGGGTCATCTCCCTGGAGAACGCCCAGAACTGGACGATCATCGAATACACCAAGTTCTGCCCGACCCTCCTGCTCCTCGCCACCGCAGGCCAGGACGCCATCCAGGCCATGAACAAGGCCATCAAGACCATCGAGGCCTGGCGGACGACGCACCCGCACCCCCTGCTGAACATGGAGGAGTACAACCTCAGCATCCAAGAGCAGCTCAGTTTGTACCCGTAAACCGGGCCGGGGATCCCCCGCGGCCCCGGGACTGCCGGTCAGTCCTGGGGCCGCGCCTCAAGCTCCCGGCGCCAGCGCGAGACGATCCCGACCGTGGTCCGGCCCTCCGCCGGCCGCGCGACACAGCCCTCGTCCGGCCCGGAGATGATCACCCCGGCCAGCACGTCGACGCCGTTCTCGACCAGCACCACCGGCCCGCCGGAGTCGCCCGAACACGCCCGGGCCCGCTCCGGGGTGTCGTGGACGGCACTGTAGACACGAGGGCGTGACAGCCGCCGCTCCTGCGTCGTGGCCGACAGCCGGTTAACCGCCGTGGCCGCACCCGCAGGGGTCGTCCCAGTGCCGTACATGCGGACCTCCTTGTTCAGCACATCCGCCTTTACCCGCGACCGGATCACACGCAGGGGCTGGGTCCCGCTCAACGGTTGGGGCAGAAACAGGCGCCCGATATCCGCGTCATTGCTGTAGTTATCCTGGTTCGGAGGCGAGATGATCTCCGGCGCGTACGCCACCGCCGAGGTGGTGGAACCGACCAGTGGCCGGAACACGGTGAAGACCGCCCCCTCGGCAGGCTTCGGAGGGCTTTCGTCCTTCGGGCCCCGGGGGCCCGTCAGGCAGTGCGCGGCCGTGACCACTGTCCGCGCCGTGGTCAGCGCCCCGCTGCACCTCCAGGTCTTCCCCTGCGGCGTCCTCACCTGGAGAGAGACGTAGAACGCGGGCACCTCTGCACCCCGCAATTCGGCGTAACCACCGGTGAACGCCTCCGCCGTCGGCGTAGGCACGACCAATGCAATACTCCCCGCAGCCGCAGCCGCAGCCGCAGCCGCCAGCCAGCGGCGGCAACCCGCCCAGACACAGACCTTGCACTTCGCCATCATGGTTCCTTGCCCTCGCCAACAGCTTCCGGCGCGAGCAAAACGCTGCCCGCCAACGTCCCGCCGTGCCTTCGGCATGTTCCCCGCTCGTCGGCCGATCAGTGCACGCCATCCGAGTCACAACGCCACCGACCCGCCGCACGTGGGCCTTCACCCGGGTGACGAACTGGCCGGCGCAGGCGGAGTCGGCCCATCTCGTCGACCAGGCGCCGTACCGCCTTCATGTCAGTGCGGTGGGTGTCAGCGAGCGCCCGCTCCAGCCCCTGGCCGTCGTCTTCGGCGGTGTCGCCGGCGGCGGGGAGCGAAGACCGGCGGAGTTCGTCGACGGCCTGGCCGCGATAGCGCGGACCACCGTCCACTCGGGCTACCCGGCCTGGGCAGCGGTCTAGCCCCGGCCGGCGGACGCCTGAGACAGAGCACTCAAACTCGCCCCCGCGTTCCGTCCGACCAGGAAGCCGCCGAGACCGTCCTCGCCCGGTACGCGGACACCCTCGGGATCGATGTGGAAACGGCACTGGGCCCTACGCCGCTACGCCCTCACCGGCGACCGCCGAGCGCTGGAAGGCACCTGGCTCCGAAAAGAGCGTTTTGTCCCAGCGAGGTTGTTTGGTTCGAGGTTCAGGTGTCGCGCCAGTTGGGGGTGGATTCGCGGGTGAGTCTGCGGCTTATCAGGTCGATCATCGCGACGCGGATCATGGCTTCTGAGCGGTGGGGGTGGGTCTCGTAGTCGCGGGCGAGTCGACGGTGTTGCATGAGCCAGCCAAAGGTCCGCTCGACAACCCAGCGTCGGGGGATGACTTTGAACCCTTTGACGCCTGGGTCGCGTTGTACGACCTCGACGTCGACGCCCAGACGTGCGCCGTGGTCGATGGCTTTGGTGCGGTAGCCGGTGTCGGCCCATGCCTTGGTCACGCGCGGGTGGGTGGCGGCGATGTGTGACATCAGGTGCATGCCGCCGACGTTGTCGGAAACACTCGCCGCGGTGACCCAGACGGCCAGGAGCAGGCCGAGGGTGTCCACCCCGATGTGGCGCTTGCGGCCTGCGATTTTCTTGCCGGCGTCGATGCCCTGGCCCACCGCGGGTACGTTCGCGGACCGTCGGGCAGCCCGTCTCTCCAGGGCGCAAACAGCGCCAAGCGGGGGCGCCTTGGGATCAGACAGGAGCGAACCGAAGGAAAAGGGCTGCCGAAGGAAAGCACCTGCCCCATCCGTCACATGGAGCACCTCCGCCCCATCAGCCCTCCCCAACTCGCCCTCTGAAACCCCACCAAACAACCTCGCTGGGACAAAACACTCTTTGAGAGGGTGTTTTAGCCGTAATCACAGTGATTTTAATGGATATCGATGTCGGGTCGATTAGGGCCGCTGAGACTAATGTGGCCTGAGTTGCAGGAGGGCTGATCGTGCGGGCGTCTTGGCCTGCCTGCTCCTGTTTCATCCCATGGCCGTGCACTCCAATTCCGGAACCCAGATGAGGGTGTCCTCGATGTAGTGGGTCAACAACCAGCGTTCGTTTCGCGAGTCGGGAAATCCGAGTCCGCGATGGCGGCGTACCTTTTGACCAGTGAGTGCTTCTCTGCGATGAATCCCAGGGCGGCTATCCGGGTTCACCACTCGGCTTCGAAGCGCCGTCACACTCTGCCCTGGTCCGCCTGGTCAAGTCGCCCGCTGCCTGCCAGCGTGCTCCGGCGGTACAGGGCGACTTGCGAAAACACCCCGGACAGCCGGAGGGCCACCTCTACCGGCGGGCATCTTGCTCCCCGCTGTCTGGGCTAGGATTTCGGACCAAAGGGCAAGCCTTGAGGACTGGTATCAGGACGTCATAGCGGTACAATTCTCGGTCCCTGCCGGACGATGTCGTCTATGTCGACCGGCACGAATTGGTCTTTTGTGGTCGCCATGCGCCAGCCAGAAGTGCCGTTTACGTGCTCCTTCAGGACCTTGAGCCACTGTCTGGTCTTTTCATTGGACTGATAGTTCCACGTGTCGAGACCGTAGATGATGCCATCCGCGCCGGAATTGAGGATGTATCTGGCATAATTTTCGAGCGCCACCTTTTTGTCGGGCGGTATCGGAAGTGACGGGTAGGCCGCAGTCCACCCGAGTACGCGATGATACTTTCCGTCCTCATCCCTTTCCTTGACACCCTTCTGTATGCCTTCGAGGACCGTCGTGTCAATCCTCGGGATGCCCAGATAGGTAATGCCTCTACTCATCACGCGTTTGCGCGTCGGCAGTCGGCTGCCGGCGAGCTTTTCGAAGGTTTTTGCGACATCACGCTTCCCGTGCTGTCCGTCCACCACCACACTTTCACAGACGCCGACATTCATCAAGAGATTCCATGCGGCGCCTCCCTCTGCCTTGTCGATCTGCCAGAGCACCTGGATGCCATCTTCAGTCTCCATCCTTTTTAGCGGCTGAACCAGAATTTCGGTCGCCATTTTTGCTAGCTTGGCAATGCTACTTTCCCCTTGCGCGAATTCATCTGGGTTTTTTACATCCAGCCACACGAGGCTGATATTGGCTCCATTCTTTACTCTGTAAGCGATGTGCTTGAAGAGGTCTTCTATTTTGTCTCCCCACGTCCCGGTCGGGAAACTCCTGCCATCATGGTCGGCATACCATCCCCGCCTCGCTCCCCAACTCTTCGGATTGAGACTGACTACGCCCTTATTGTTCCAGGCCGTACAATCGATTTCCAGCGCATTGGCACCATCGGAGATAGCCGCGTCAACGGCCCCCTTGGTCAAAACTCGGTGAGCGATCAACCAAATCGGCTTGTCGGCCATAACTGCTCCAGATTTCAGGCGCTGGTTGGCGCTGTCGTATGCCAAATGGACTCCCCCTATTTACTCACAGGAATTGGCCGCAGGCGCGCCCAGAGGTGGTCCAGTGCGCCATATGGGTGAAATCTTTCCGGGGTAGGTTCCGAGACCGCTGAGAGGGCGTTGCGTCCCGTTGTTTCATCCCGAATTGCTGGGGTGGGCCGCGCCATGTTGGGTTGGATTCGGCGGTGAGTCTGCGGGTCATGAGGTTGATCATCGCAAGGTGGATCATGGCTTCGGACCGGTGTGGGTGGGCTTCGTAGTCGCGGGCCAGGCGTCGGTGGTTCATGAGCCATCCCAGGGTCCGCTCGACGGTCCAGCGGCGGGGCAGGACTGCAAAGCCCCTGGTGGTGGGGTCACGGCGGACGATGTGCATGTCGATGCCGAGGGCGGCGGCGTGCTCGACGAGGTGCTGGCGGTAGCCGCCGTCGCCCCATGTCTTGCGGACGGTGGGATGCTCGGCGGCGATCCGTTCGATGAGGGTTCGGCCGGCGGTCGAGTCCTGCACGCTGGCTGCGGTGACCAGCACGCCGAGGAGGAGTCCGACGGTGTCGATGACGATGCTCCGCTTGCGGCCGACGATCTTCTTGCCGGCATCGATGCCTTGCCCGGTGGCGGGAACGTTGGTAGAGGTCTTGATGCTCTGGGAGTCGATGACGCAGGCAGTTGGTTCCTCGTCACGGCCTTCCTGCTTGCGGACCTGGCGCCGGAGCAGGCTGTTGAGCTGATCGAATACGCCTTCTTCCTGCCAGCGGGCGAAGTAGGCGTAGACGACGATTGGCCGGTGTGGGGATTTTCGCCCAGCTGGAAGGGGTGATGGTCTGGGCAAACGCACCGTGCAGCAGCACCGGAAGCGCCCACCGGAAGGTGTCCACGACCGTCCGCCCGCGATCCCCGGTGAACAGTGTCCCCGCCGTGACCGAGATCATCAGATCCTGCATGGCCTGCAGGATCTCCACCGTCTGCCCCTCCCGCCACGTGCCCGCGAGATCGGCAGCGCTCTGGCTGGAAGCTTCGATGATGTGGGCGGCCTGCTCGCGGTGGTACGCCGGCTGTAGCAGGCGCCGCATCCGCTGGTGCGCGGCCCCGTTGGTCGTGCCGACGCTGGTTCCGATGAAGCGGCTGGCCTTCATGAACATGCGGCCCTTCTCGAACCGCGAGGCATCAGTGACCAGAACCTGATGAAGCAACTGCGGGTCATTGACGACATACACCGGCAACGGCCCTACATACATTCTGGCGACCGGCCCGCACTGGGGCAGCGAGGCCATGAACGACAGCGGCCGACGCAACAGCGAAAACGTATGCCCCACAAAGGGAAGCCGGCCCGCAGCGACCGGCGGCCGATCCATCGGTGAAACCGTACCCACCAGCACAACACCTCCCAGTTCAAACTGCACCGTGGCACGGAAAGACCCCCGAACAGCGCAGGCACCACCCCCGCAGCCCCGAAATGCCCACGATGCGATGCGCAGGCAACCGCCCCCTATGTGAAGCGGCCAGACCAGCCAGATGGCATCGAGAACATGACGCTTCAGGGCGAGCGTCCCCGTGGACGCTGGGTAGGGCGCACCGCTTCAGAGGGCGGACGGGAGCGGACAGCGGTATCGGGGAACGAGTGATCTCGTCAGAAAGGACAGGGCAAGATGCGGCAGGGAGCCGGAGGACCTGATCGAGGTCACGCCCATCATCGGAGCTCTCTGTCACCGTATGGCCCACCAGTTCGGGCAGCCCCGCTGCGCAGTCCAGACGATGAAGGCATCCCGGCGCATCACGCCGGGCCTCCGTCAAGAAAGGAAGACGTCATGCGCCGTCTCAGCACCGCCCTGCTGGGAGCCGCCGTACTCCTCGGCATCCTCGCCATTCCCGCCCACGCGGTCCATGCCACCGCAGCACCTACCGCGTCCGCAGCTGCCCCCACCGACCCCCCGCCCCCGAACCTTCTTCCTCCCGGGATCAAGCTGCCCGAGATCAAGCTGCCCGATATCCCCGGTATTGAGCTCCCCGATGCCAACTGACCAAGGTGCGGTCGCATAGCACCGTGTGAAGCTCGGCGCTGAGGGCCTCGGAGGGATGGCGGAACAGCGGACAGCGCAGCAACCGCTGCGCTTCAGAGGCGGTTCATCAGACTTCCCCCCGCTGGAGATTCGTCAGGGCGAGGCCGCAGTAGCTGGAACACGCAGCACAGACGGCGACAGCCGACGACCGCGCCGACCACCGCGAGGTCCTCGCCCCGGTCATCCAGGCACTGGCCCACATCACCGCCGGGCGGCCAGGCCGGGCGGCAGACCTGCTGGAGAACCTGGAGCAGACCCGCCGTATCCGCGGGGTGCGCGTCGAGCGTGAAATCATCCAGGGCACCCTCGCCCGCGCACTGATCGACGCAGGCCACCCCGACCGCGCCGCCCACCTGCTGCACCATCGCCGTACCACCCGCGGCCACCACACCTACGAGGACCTGCTCCTTGGCTCACAGACACCCGGACAGGCGCTCTCGGAACGCGGTTCTGTCACGCATCTTGGGGAAGGTCGCGGAAGGGGTCGGCAAACTCGCTCGGTTCCGTATCAGTCCTCCGCGGGCAGCGGATCGGCGAGCTGGCACTGGTACAGACGAAAGTCCAGCCACTGGCCGTGCCGGTGGGCCATGCTCCGCAGCAGTCCGCATTCCTCGAACCCGTACCGGCGAGCGTAAGCGTCCGTACGCGGTGCCGCGGTGGTCTGCGCCACGGCTCCGATGAGTTGACGCAGGCCGGCCTTCCGGCTGGCTTCGATCAGTGGCCGCATCAGCGCATCCCCCAGTCGGCGGTCGGTGTGACCAGGCGCCAGGTAGGCGGAGACCTCACCGGCGTACCGGTAGGACGGCCCCGGCTTCCACGGATACACGCATGCGTAGCCCACCACCTCATTCTCCAGCGCCACGAGAAACGGCAGGCGGCGCGTGCGCAGGTCGTCGGCGAACTCCTTCCACTGCGCCATGGTGCGTTCCGTTTCCGGTACACAGGTGAGGGTGTTCTCGACGTAGTGGCGGTGGATGGCGGCCACAGCCGCCAGGTCCTCATCATCGACGGGACGCACACATACCTGGCTATCGCTCACAGGGACCATGATTTCCCTCACGGCGCTTCTACCAGCCCACACCCCGCCGGGCCTCACCCGTTTTCTGCAAGGGCTCCCAGCTGTCCGCGGGCGCACGCCGCTTTCGGCGTGGGAGGAAGACCCGGCGCTGCTCCGGTGTAACGGCACCGACCATCTGCGCGCCGCCTCATGCCCGCTGGGGCGGAGCGGGCCGTGCAGAAGGACGGCATCAACTTCTGGCTGACGTCACCCAGAAGGTGTACGAGCGCGGTGGGCAGCGGATCCAGATCCGCTACATGGCCCACCACGACCGGACCATCGCGGTCTACCTGGGGCACCGGTTGGGTTGCGGAAGAAGGGTCTCAGGTGCAGGGCCGGTCGGGGCACAGGGGCAGCATCCGGCACACCAGGGCGGCGACCCGCACGTCCGGATCGTCTTCTTCCTGGTCGGGGGTGGAGTCCGGGATATAGGCGGCCCAACGCAGTGGATCCCTTTCTCGCCGCGTTCCAGGCGCATCTTGGCGTGGTGGCCTGCATGGGTGCGTACGGCGACCGTGGCGCTGGGCGCCCCTGCTTCGCCGATCAGGTCGATGGCGCCGGTGTTGAAGTCGAGCTCGCGCTAAGACGGCCTCTCCCGCCCGGCCTGCACGGTGTCCACGCGGGCCGGGCTGGGCAAGCCTCCCCCCCGGTCGTTGCCGGAGTCGGGAGCTTGCCGCCCCAGCGCAGTGCGTGGTGCATGGTCGCGGTCATCCACTCCATCGCCTGGGTGTTGGTGGTTCCGTCATTCGGAACGTGGCGCTGATCAAGCGCATGCCGCCGTTGTGCTGGGAAGTGCCGGTCATGTACTCCCAGACGTAGACGCGCGGCTCTTCGCGGCGCCGCTGCCGGCGGTGCGTCGGCTCTGGTACTGAAGGGTTACCGGTGGCCGTGCACAGCGCCGCCGACACCTCCGCCAACGCAGGGATGAGCTGCTGGAGGTCCTTGGACATCCACAGACGGATCGGTACCTGCCCCTGTGACAGTGATCCAGCAGCCCCCAGTGCAGGAATGTGACTGGTAGGCAGAGTTCACCGACGGAACGCGCTGCTGCGACAAGGAAACGGGTAGGCGTCCCGCCGTTCGGGCGGCCGCCATGAGGCACCGCAGTCGTCTGCGGCTACGCCGCACGCGCATGCGTCTGTTCCTCTCCCCGCTGCCGGCTACGGCGTGGGCAGGTGGCCGTCTGGGTGGCGGTCGATCCAGGAGAGACCGCCGAGGTCGAGGCAGTCGCGGGTGCGGGTGACCGCGACGTAGGCCAGGCGGGCTTCAGCGTCGTCGATGGGACCGGGAATGGGATCGCCGTTCGCGTCCTTTTCGCTGGTGTCCTTGGGAGGGGTGAAGTCGTCGGCGATCCTGACGTTCGACCACTCACGGCCCTTGGCCCGGTGAGCGGTGGAGATGGTGACCTGTGCCTGCGCTTCGGGGGCAAGCTGGTCCACTGCGGCCAGGACTGCGGCGGGTCCGTGCCGGTCGATGAGGTCCACGAAGGGGCGCAGGTCGCCTCCGGCGGGGTCGTGTTCGGCGTAGTCCTGCAGCTCGCCCCAGGAGGAGAAGAGGAGCAGTTCGGGGTGCCAGGTACGGCGCCCTTCCTTGAGGTCGCGGGCGGCGGTGGCCAGGGCCCGCAGGCTGTCCCCTCCCCCGGTCAATGCCACCTGTTGGCCTGCGGCGAGGTGCTTCATGACTTCGGTCATGGCGCCCACATTGGTCCGGCACAGCACCGCGTCGGGGCTTTCGACCGGACGGAGTTCGGTGGGGATGGTGATCGTGCCGGCCAGCCGGATGGGGGCATCGGCGATCGACAGCCACCGATTGGCTTCGGCGGCGAGGCGGGGGCCGAAGCGGAAGGACTGCGACAGAGACAGGGCTCGGCCGTCGAAGCCGGTCATGATGTCGCGGGCGCCGCGCCATCCGTAGATGGCCTGGGCGGAGTCGCCGACCATGACGAGCTGGGCGTGGGTGCGTTGGGCGGTGAAGACCTGTTCGAGGACGGGGTTGGTGTCCTGTGCTTCGTCGAGCAGGAGGAAGTCGGTGTCGATCTTCGGTTCGGACAGGGCCCACATCTTCAGGTAGTGGTCGTGGTCGAAGCGGACGCTTCCCTCGTCCGGGTGCTGGAGGTCGGCCCAGGCCTTGCGGGCGAACGGCAGTACAGCCCTGCTGAGTTCGGCGTGGCGATCCTTGTCCTCCAGGCCTCGCAGACGGGGGACGTGGTAGCGGGTGATCACAGAGTCGGCGGAGTGGCAGAAGCGCGTCACCGTGCGCAGCACCGCGTGGGATAGAGCCTTGTGGGAGACGTCGCGTTCGCCGATACGGATGCTTTTGGTGAGGCCCAGGGCCATGCCGGTCTTCCAGCCGGCCTGGCGGGGGCCGCCCAGGCGGCGGGCGTAGCGGTGGCCGATCGCCGCGTAGGCGAGGGCGTGGGCGGTCTTGCAGGTGACTGTGCGGGGGAAACGCTTGGTCGCGTCGAGGGCGATGGGCTTGTTGAAGGCGATGTAGCGGCCGCGGCGCGGGGTGGTGGAGGCGAGCAGGACGAGCGTGCTGGTCTTGCCGGTGCCCGCACCGGCCTGCAGGGCCAGGTGGTCGCCGGCCGTGAAGGCATCAGCGGCTGCGGTCTGTTCATCGGTGGGGGTCAACACCCGGGTACTCCTCGTAGAAGGTGGGACGAATGCGAGGGTGAGCAGCCGGGCGGCTGTGCAGTGAAGCCTTCGGCGGCCGGTTGCGAAGCTGCGCTCATGACCGCCTGCTGCGCTTGAGGGTGGTGACGGGCAGACGACTGTGGATGTGCTGGTGGTGGAGCCGCGGGTCGAAGACTTCCCACTCGGCGAGGGCGACGTGCGCGACGTCGGGTGCGGTCGCGTGGTCGGGGCAGTGCTGCGTACGCCAGCGCAGCTGCTCGGCATAAGACAGACGAGTGAGGTCGTAAACGGCCATGCCAGCCGCGGGCGGCCCCGGACTGCCATGCCGATTGACGGCTGCGGCAGGAAGGAGCGCCCACTCCCCCGCCGGCGCATCCGGGGTCAGGACGGGGTGGAGGCAGCGGTGGCGTCGGCGGGTCTGGGCGACGCACTGGATCGCGTCGACCGGACTGGCGGCGAGGTAGCCGCGGTTCAGGATTCGCACGATGGGCCGCGCCGGCCGACACACCGCGGCCCTCGCTGCCTCCGGCGGGAGAGGCTGGAACGTGGTGATGGCGCCAGTGTCGATCAAGCGGCGAGTGCGGAGCGCGAGGCGCCGGCGCAGCTCGATCAGCTGTGGGGTGAGAGACATCGCGCTCTGTTCGCTGGGGCACAGGGTGTGGTGAGCGACTCGGCACCAAGGAGTGCCGTCGGCTGCGGGGTGGGCGATGCCGGAGTGGACGTGCCAGCGGCAGGAGGCGGGGACGGCGGCGGCCTCGAGTTCGTGTGGGTGCAGGGCGATGCGTTGTTGATTCGTGCGGGTGTACCAGTGGATGAGGTTGCCGCAGTCGTGGCACCGGGCCGGCTGGGCGCAGCGCAGGAGCCGGGTGGGGCTGTCCGGGTGGATGCGCAGGGCGCGCGGGCGGCACGCGGCAGCAGAGCTGGGGTGTGGGCAGTGGTCGGGTGAGGCGGTGGTGGAGCACATGGCCGCGAAGGTGACAGGCGACGCGCCGCACACGCGGCCACCGTGCCGCCCCTGTCCCGCGAACGGCCCAATCCGTGGGAACGGGTGCGCAATGGCCGACCGTATGCGCTACGGCGGCGACCGGATCGGGTGATCCGGCGACGGGAGGGCGAGGGGAGCTATTCGGCCGCTTCGGCAGGGGGCGTGTGGCCGTCGCAGAGGGTTGAGAAGAGGTGGTCGACGGAGACGTTCAGCGCGTGGGCGAGGGCGTGCCAGGTGCCCAGGGATCCGACGGTGCGGCCCTGCTCGATCTCGATGAGGGTACGTCTGGACAGGCCACTGCGGCGGGCCAGTTCATCGTAGGTCCACCCGCGCTCACTCCTCAGCCGCCCGAGCTCCAGACGGAGGGCGGGGAGGCTCGGGTCAGGCGGGAAGATCGTCACCCCACCATCCGACGGTGCAGAACCCTGCCCTGTCAGTGCAGACCTCTGCCCTATTTCCGCAGTGACCACCCCGCGCACAGGGCAGAGGTCTGCACTACGGTGCGGCCAAGACCCCCGCTCCCCCACCGAGGCAGACGGGAGTGGGCCGGCATCGCGCCGGAGGCAGGAGGAAAGCGCGCACGATGAGGCTGTGCACCATGCACCCACCGGTGCCCCGCACCTGGACCGTGGAACTACGCCCCCAGCAGCACGGCCCGGTGCTCTACTGCCCGATCTGCTCATCGGGCGGACAGACCGTGCGCGTGGCTGCGGCACGGCCCGCCGCCCTGGCTCATCTGGCCCGGCATGCCCGCAGGGACGTCCTCCCGGCCCATCTGCGCACCTGCCAGTGCCAGGAGCGCGGCTGCCGCTGGCACCCCCGACACCGCGGATGCGCCGGCCCCGTACTGCTCGTCCTGACCCGCGAGCGCGGCGGTCGCATCTGGCGCCTGGCCGACGTCTGCGCGGCCTGCGCCAGCGCTACCCCGCACGCGGCCGTCGTCCCCGACACCGTTCTCACCGCGACACATAAACAACCTCCCGGTACGGCCTCTGATTCGAGGAGGGCGCAGCGCAAGAGGCAGCAGTTGGGCCCGTCGCAGCAGATCCGAGTGCAGGAGATGCTCAGTTATCTCGCCTCGGCCCTGCCCCCTTCGGCCAGCGCCGAGGCGAGACTGCTGGCCGTTCAGTGCGCGCTGCGCGCCAACACCGTCGGGAGAGTGTGGCTTCCCGTCGGACTCCTGCGCAGCATGCGCCTCGGGCACGAACACACGCCCTGGAAGGAACTCGAAGCCATGCACTGGCTGCGCAGGGAATCACAGAGCGCTGCAGAGCTTCACCGAACCGGCATCAGCGTCCAGCTTCTCGATATCGCCATCCTGGCTCAGGCCCCCGGCCGCCCAGAACGCCACCGGGCCGCCGACTGGGCCGCCCGTACGGCCTCGTGCGTGGCAGCACGGCGGCTGCCTGCGACAGCACGGCTGACGAAACTGGCTCTGGCCGCCTACCTCGGACCCCGAAGCCTCCAGGGGGTCGCGGAAGCCGACCGCGTCCGTCGGGCATGCGGCCTGAGCCTTCACGCGTTCTTCGCCACCCTCGACCAGCTCGTCACCACGGGCGCAGTCGCCGCATGGGCACTCTGCCCAGCGACAGAGGATCTTCATTGGGAATTTGGGACCTGACAAGGTCAACCGCCCATCAGAGCCCAGTAGGAGCCGGTGTCCAGCCCTCTGTCGGGCCGGCTGCTGCGTGACGCCGTTCGCCGGAGCTTTCCGTCCGGCGGCGGTGCACGGACGGGCGCTCCTGCCTAATTGGCCTGGTGGCAGCTGACCTGTGCGGTGTTCAGGCGGCGATGCCGAGTTCTTTGCGGGTGCGGTGGACGAAGTCACGCACGGCCGGCTCGCGCCGCCAGGGGGCGAGGGCGGTGTTGAACTCGCGGACGTAGTCCTTGGCCCGGCTGGACTGGACGCGGGCGAGGATGTCGACGGACCGGTTGCCCAGTTCGAGGCCGTGGTCGAGGTCGCGGGCCTGGAGGTGAGCGGTTCCCACGATCGCCAGGCGCATGCCGACGGAGCGGGTGAAGGCGCCGGACGGCATGGCTGCGGCCCGCTGGTTCCAGGCCAGGGCCGCCTTGGGGTTCTTCAGGTCGCGGAAGATCTCGGCGGCATCGGCGGACAGCCTGGCGTGGTGATAGAAGTCGATCCACGCGGGTTCGTCGCCGCTGTCCTGCTTCGCTTGCTCGAGCAGGGTCTCGGAGGCGGCCAGGGCCCGGGAGGCGGCTCTGGGGTCGTTCTCCCGGGCGTGAGCGCGGGCCTCGATCAGCTTGGTGAACGCGAGCACCCGGGGCACTGCCTGTCCCTTGGCTCGCTCGAAGGCGCCCTGGGCCATGTCGACGGCCTCGCTTGCGAAGCCGCGCAGGAGGGCCTGCATGGCCATCGTGGTCAGGACGTAGCAGCCCAGCTGCACGTCCCCGCCCGCGCGGGCGAGGCGGAGCGCCTGGATGAAGTGCCGTTGGGCGACGTCGTGTTCACCGACGTCGAAGGCCGTCCATCCGGCCAGCCGTGACAGCTCGGCGGTGACGGAGAACAGTTCGCGGCCGACGTCGTCGGCGAAGGAGCCTCGCAGCAGCGGTGCGGCCCGCTCCTGGAGGCAGGTGGTGACGGAGTTGGCTTTCCAGTTCCCGCCGCCGTATTTGGAGTCCCAGCGCCTTGCGTCGTCGGCGGCCTCGCGAAGTTCGTCGAGGTCTGCGCGGCCGACCTGGTGGCTGCCGTCGTGGTCGGCAGTCTCGTCGGCGGGGGTGACCAGCCAGCGGGTGACCGGGGTGGTGAACGCGGACACGGCGAAGCCGGAGGCGCCTGTGGTGAGGAAGTCGCGGCGGTTCACGGAGCTCCAGAACGAAGTGGCGACGCGGACGGCGTCTGCGGGATCTCGCGGGAAATCCAACCCCATGTTCGCGTCCGGTGTCTGCGCCTCGCCCATACCGATCTCGGCAAGGCCGACGGGCCTCCCCAGCCGTTCACTGATCGCCTGGGCGAGTAGCTTGGGGGCTGGCCACTTCGGGGTCATCCCGCGCCGGCACCAGTTCGCCACGGACGTGTGCGAGTACTCCGTGTGGATCCCGGCCTGCTGGGCGAGCTGATTGACCCGGTGGGCCAGGGACTTGTGGCTCGCACCGCAGCCTTCGATAAGCCGGGCCAGATCCGCGTTGGGCGGACGGCTCCGGCGGACAGTCGATGCCACGACGTCCCCCTGACCGGTTGCTGGAGCACTGCGCACTCGAGGTCGTACTGATCGGAGCACAGAGGCCGTACGCGACTGAGAGCTTTCCTCGGTACGCGACAGCCCACGGGCGTTTTCATCCGTACGCGGTGCCGTGTGCGTTGGGTCACCGAGGGTATTACCTGCGGGCCCGCGATGAACCGCGCACGCGAGTTGTGAGCCCCCCTGCGAGCCCTCCCCTGGATGATCTGCGGCCGCTGTGATGAGGGTCCGGGCCACCGCCGGAACTGGAGAGAGCTTCTTTTGGCGGTGGCCGCCGCCCAGGCATCCCAACCACCCTCGGGGGTGAACCAGATGTGCGGAATCGCAGGACTGGCCGGAGACGACGCCTCCCGGCACGAGATGATGGTCGGCGCGATGGGCTCCTCGCAGGCCCACCGCGGACCTGACGGCACGATGCACGCTGCCTCGGTCGACGGGCGGGCGGTGCTGGCCATGAACACGCTGCTGATCGCCAACCCGCAGGCCATGCCCGGCCCCTACCTCGACCGGCCCACAGGGGTGCTGCTGGCCTTCAACGGTGAGATCTACAACTTCCGCCAGCAGGCGAATGCCTGGGGGATCGAGCTTGCCGACCGGGAGTCGGACGCGCACTTCCTGCTGCGGGCCTGGGCCAAGATCGGACCGTCCTGCCTGGACGGGCTCGACGGCATGTTCGCCCTCGCTGTATATGACCCGCGCGTCCGCAAGCTCTTCCTCGCCCGGGACCGGCTCGGGGAGAAACCGCTCTACTGGCGCCTGGACGGCGGCCGGCTCGCCTTCGCCTCCGAGGTCACCACTCTGACCGGCTACGGCAGTGCCCCGCCGGTCCTGCGGCCCGAGATGGTCTCCATCGAGACCCCGACCGGCGCCGACACCCCCTTCCAGGGGATCCAGCTGCTGGCCCCCGCCACTGTGATGGCCTTCGATACCGCTACCGGCTCCCTCGCCCAGTACACCTGGTGGTCGCTGGAAAGACGCCAGCCTTTCGAGGGGAACTACAAGGAGGCCCTGGCCCGCTTCTCGGTCGTGCTGGCCGAGCAGGTCCCGCTGCGGGTCCCGGCCGGAGACTTCGCCTTGCTGTTATCGGGCGGCCTGGACTCCTCGGTACTGGCCTACCTGATGCGGCCGCCGGTCTGCATCACGGTCCGCTACCCGGGCCAGGACCGACTGGACGAGTCGAGGACCGCCGCGGTCGTCGCCCGCGACATCGGCGCCGAGCTGGTGGTGGTCGAGCCGGATACCGCGGACTTCACCACGGTGCTGCCGCACATGGTCTCGGCGCTGGACTATCCGATGGGCAACGCGTCGACGTTCTCCGAGTACATGGCCTACCGCAAGGCGTCCGACCTCGGCTTCAAGGTCGTCGTCGGCGGGCTGGGGCCGGACGAGTTCCTGATGGGTTACGTCCGTCATTCGCTCGTACTCTTCGGCCCCGACGCCGTCCTGGCCGCAGGGCTGGAGGCATACCGGCCGCTGGCCGCGAAGCTGATGCACACCGCCGGTCAGACGCTGGACCCGGCGGAGGCGGTCACCCGTCTCGTCCTGCGCGGCCCTGACCCCGAGGGGCGGATCCGCGACCTGGTCGGCGGCGCGATGAGCCGGGCCGGCGGGGACCTGGCCCGCGCGCTGACGCTGGCCGATCTGGCCACAGCCTGGCGACCGCTGGTGATGACCAGCGACAAACTCGCCTCCGCCTACGGCCTCGAACGCCGCTCGCCCTACCTCGCCCGGGACCTGGTGGAGCTGTCCTACCGGCTGCCCGTCGAGCACAAGATCGCCGATCCGGCCGAGGGGAAGCGCATCCTGCGGGACGCGGCCAAAGCCCTGGGCCTGCCGCGGGAGGTCTGGGGAAGCCGGGACAAGCTCGGCTTCGCCAGCCCCGTCCCCGCCTGGTTGAACGGGCCCCTCGCCGCCTGGGCCGATGATCGGATCCGCACCGCCCTCACGGAGGCACCGTTGGCCTGGCGGCCGTTGCTGGAGGGCGGGCTGAAGCGCGGCGGCCGGTTCGACCGCTCCCGGACGCAGGCCCTTATGGCAGCCGCCTGGTTTTCGGATCAGACGGTGAGGGCTGCCGCATGATCTCCAACTCCGTTACTACGGTGGTCGGATGCAATCCGACACCACCACCTCCCCCCAGCCGTCCACCGCCCGTGGAGCGGTCGCGGTCATCGCCAACCAGCGCGGTGAACTCCTTCTCCACCTGCGCGACGACCTACCGGGCGTCATCGCCTGGCCCGATCACTGGAGCCTGCTGGGAGGCGGCGCGGACGGCGACGAATCCCCGGTCGAGGCGATCGTCCGCGAGCTCGACGAAGAAGCCGGCCTGACCGTCTGCGACCTGACCGAACTCTTCGCGATCCGCGACGTCCACGGCTCCGGCCAGATCATCACCTTCTTCTCCGGCATCTGGAACGGCGACGAGACCCAGCTGCCTCTCGCCGAGGGCGTCAAGCTCCAGTTCTTCGCCCCCGAACACCTCGACATCCTCACGATCCCGCCGTTCATCCGTGACGGGATCAACCGCTACCTGGCCGCCCGGCCCGCCTGAACACCCCGCCCTTCCGGGCGGGGAGGGGTGGGGCCGCCTGCGGCGGCCCCACCCGGAAGGACATCCGCTCGTGAAGCTCACTGTCATCGGCTGCGGCTACCTCGGCGCCACCCACGCGGCCTGTATGGCCGAACTCGGCCACGACGTTCTCGGCATGGACACCAACATGGACAAGGTCGCCGTCCTCAACTCCGGCAAGGCCCCCTTCCACGAGCGGGACCTCGACGAGATGCTCGCCCGCCACACCGCCTCGGGGCGCCTTAAGTTCACTGCCTCCTACGCGGAGGCCGCCGCCTTCGCCGACCTGCACTTCATCGGGGTCGGCACCCCGCACCAGCCCGGCGAACACGCCTACGACCTCAGCCACCTCTTCTCCGCCGTCCGCCAGCTCGCACCCCGCCTGAAGGGCCCGGCCGTGGTCGCGGTGAAGTCGACTGTCCCAGTCGGCACCGCACCCCGCGTCCGCGACCTGCTGCACGAATTCACGCCCGCAGCCGAAGCCATCGAGGTCGCCTGGAACCCGGAATTCCTGCGCGAGTCGTTCGCCATCGAGGACACCCTCCGCCCCGACCGGCTCGTCCTCGGCTTCGAGACCGAGCACTCCTGGGCCGAAGCCGTACTGCGGCAGTGCTACGGGAAGATCATCGAGGCCGGGACGCCGACGATCGCCACCGACTGGGCCACCGCCGAACTCGCCAAGGCGTCCGCGAACGCCTTCCTCGCCACAAAGATCAGCTTCATCAACGCCATCGCCGAAATCTGTGAAGCCTCCGGCGCCGACGTCACCCAACTCGCCGACATCCTCGGCCACGACGCACGCATCGGCCGCCGCGGCATGCGGCCCGGCCTCGGCTTCGGCGGCGGCTGCCTCCCCAAAGACATCCGCGGCTTCATGGCCCGCGCCGACGAGCTCGGCGTCGACCAGGCCCTGACGATCCTCCGCGAGGTCGACGCAATCAACAACCGGCGCCGCGAACGCATGGTCGATCTCGCCCGCCAACAACTCAACGGCAACCTCGCCGGCAAGCGCATCACTATCTGGGGCGCCGCCTTCAAACCGAACACTGACGACATCCGCGACTCACCCGCCCTCGCCGTCGCCCACAAACTCCACGAACTCGGCGCCACCGTCACCGTCACCGACCCCAAAGCCCTCGACAATGCCCGCAAACTGCACCCCGAACTGGGTTACATCGACGACCCGATCGCGGCCCTTCAGGACGCCGACCTGCTGCTGCACCTGACGGAATGGCCGCAGTACAGCCACACCGACCCCCACCAGCTCGCCACCCGGGCCACCAGTCGGAAGATCATCGACGGCCGCGGCACCCTCGACACCACCCGCTGGCGCGAAGCCGGCTGGACCATCCGCACACTCGGCCGCCCCTGACCTCGCTGCCCCAGCCACAGCTTGGGTTGGGTGTGGGCTGCGTCAGAGCCAGCTCGGGACAGCTCCGCAGTGGCCATCCCTTTGGGGGCAGGCCCGGAGGTGTTCAGCTGTTCGGCGGGATGCGGCGGGTGGTCGGGTCAAGGCGGCTGAATGCCCAGCGCACGAGGTCTTTGGTCAGGGTGAGCTGGGGGTTTTCCTCGAGGGCGTCGTGGAGGTGAAGGGTGAGGTTGGCCCAGTTCCGGAAGGAGCCATGGCCGGCGTAATCGTCGGTGTAGAGGATCAGCTCGCGGTCGGCGTCAGCCCAGATGGGGTGATAGGCAGGGATGGCGGCCAGTACCTCACCAGGCGCCAGGGGTTTGAACTGGTACCACTCGAAGATCCGGGAATGCAGGGCCGGGCAACTGAGGATCCTCTGACGGGTGTTGCCGGTGCCGACGAAGATGACGGTGGCTCGCTGCGCATCGTCGCCCCACAGGTCGCGGATGTATTCGAGGGCCGTCTTGCCCAGCCACTGGGCCTCGTCAAAGAGCAGGACACGTCCGGGCTGCTGCTCAAGCGCCTCCTTGATGTGCAGTCCGCACAGATCTGCCGACTGGGACGGTTCGCCGGATAGGTCCAGAGCACGCCAGAGAGCCCCGCGGAGTTCACTCATGTTGGGTGACTGGCGAAAGCGCAGGCGCAGGGTTGTGTCCGGGGCGTAGCGGCGTAGGACGGTATGGACTGCGAAGGTCTTTCCGAGGCCGACGTTGCCGTGGATGCAGGCCATGGCGTTGTACTTGATGATCTTCCGGATGCGGTCTTCGGTCTCGGTGACGGCTTTGGTGCCCACGGCGTTGGCACCGGTGAGGCCGAGGAAGTGATCCTTGCTGGGCGGAGGCAGCTGGCTGGGGCGGCGGGGCGGGATGTGCGTCTGGGTCATGTCGGGTCCTGGTCGGAGTCGGTGCGCCTGTCGGGGCCGTGGGGCGCGGGGTCGATGGGGCGGGTCCAGTCGTCTGCGGGTTTAGGTAGGGGGATGAAGTCGGGTAGTGCTTCGGCGTGTAGGTCGAAGGCATCGAGGTCGCGCAGGTGCTCGAGGGCTTGGTCTTCGGGCAGGGCCACGAGTGGGGTGGGGGGTTGGGGCTCGGTTGTGGCGGCGTAGCGGATGCGGCGGTTCTTCTCGGCCTTCTTCAGTTGGGCGCGCAGGCGGTCGGCTTCGCGGCGCTGGGCGCGTTTGAGGTCGCGGATTAGCTGGGGGGTTGCTTGGTTGGCCATGAAGGCGGAGCCGAGGTGGTGGCCTGATTGTGGGTCGTAGAGCTCGACGCGGTGGTCGTGGTGGGGTAGGTAGCGCAGGTTGACCTTTTCGCCGACGAATCCGTGCATCCAGTCAGCGATGTAGTCGGCCTTTCGCCAGCGCACCCCGGTGTTGTTGATGGTGAGCGGGTTGCCGTGCCGTTCGAGGGTGTAGGTGTGCAGGTTTTCGGCGCTGATGGTTTCGATGAGGGCTGTGTCGGCGGTCCATGCCTCGATGGGGGTCTGGCCGTTGAGGGCTTTGATGGTGTTCTCGTGGTTCCACCAGTGGACCCAGTCCCGGATGAGGGCGACGAAGGCTTCGAAGTGGATCAGAGGCTGGTCTGGGTCGACGGGCTTGCCGCCTGGGAAGGTGGGGGCGTGGGTGTAGCCGGGCATGCCGGCGAAGAGGGTTTTCTTGATGGCGCCGTTGACGGCTTCGACGGCGGGTTTTCCTTCGGGGGTGAACGGAGGCAGGACGATGAGTTCGGTGCCTAGGACGCCGAGTGCTTCGCCGACGGTGGCGCACAGGAATTCCTTGCCCCCGTCGACGCGGACGCGGTCGGGGATGCCGCCGAAGGGGCCGTGGTGTTCGTCGATGAGGACGGCGTCGCGGATGGCGACGAGGACCGCTTCTCGGCTGGGGCGTTGCGGGGTGATGGCCAGGCCGCAGATGGCGCTGGTGGCGCAGTCGACGAAGAAGGTGATCCATGGCTTGCGGATGTGGCCGTCGATCCTGACCTTGACGCTGGCTTCGACGTGGTCGGTCTCCCAGGCGTAGTTGCGGTGATGACGTTGGCGTCTTCCGGCGACGTCGTAGGTACGGCGGGCGTTTTCGCCCAGGCGCAGGCCGGCACGCAGGCCAGGTGTGAGGGCTCGGTTTACGGCCCGGTGGAAGGTTGCCAGGGTCGGCAAGGGGGGTTGACCGGGTTGGTGGTCGGCGTGGAGTTCACGCCAGGCGGCGGTGGCGTTGCCGCGCCAGCGCGCTACCGCGTCGAGCATGTGGTTGGTGAGTTCGAAGCGTTGGCGGGGGGTGGGGGTGTAGGTGCCGTTGTTGGCGCGGGCGTTGTCCAGCCAGCGGTCGACGGTTCGGTGGTCGACGCCGAAGGCATCGGCGACACCCGTGATCCGGGTGCGGGTGAGTTCTTTGTCCTGTTCGAGCTTGAGAAGTCGGCGGACGGCGGTGGCGCGCAGGGCGGTCAGGTCCGTGCCTGGTTGCATGGTGCGGTCTTTCGGTTGTGGGGTCAGGCGGGTGCGAGCGACAGCAGGCCGGCTCCGTAGGGTTTCGCTCTGCCGATGCCGCTGTGCAGGGAAATTCTGAGCTGGTGGGGGTCGGTGACGCGTGCGGTGCCGTCGAATTGCATGAGGGCGTCGTAGGGGCCGGGGCGGCTGCGGTCTTTGCGGTTGAAAGGGCGAGGAGCCGTCGCAACGGTGAGGATGTCGAGGCCCGCGGCGGCAGCGCGGCGCTGCCACCATGCGATGGCGTCGTCGCCGGTGAGGGCGGTGATCTTGCCGCGACGTCGGCCGGTTTCCGGGTGGGGTACGGCGGTGGCTGACAGTGCGGCGGTGGGGGCCGCGGTGATGCGATAGCGCACGCTCAGGCCGGTGGCGAGGGCTTGGAGCATGGGGGTGAGGTCGCGGGACTGTGCGGTGCCGTAGTGCTTCGGGAGGCGCGTGAGGTCGGGATGGTGGGAGGTCTGGATGAGGAGGACGGGGTCGGCTCCTTGCTCCAGGCGGAACAGGAGTCCTGCTGCGGCCCTGGGGCTGGGGCCGAGCCCGTCGGGGACCAGGCGCATCAGGGTCTGGTGGAGGCTGACGGCGTCGGCGAGATCGGTGCGCACGGCCTTGTGGTGCGGGTTGAGCGCGATGCGGGTCAGCGTGGGGTGGGTCATGGGCAGCCTTGCAGCATGTAGGCGGATAGGGCGTCGATGGGCCGGGCGCCCGCGTACAGGGAGGTGCGCAGTCGTTCGGTGGTCAGCCACAGCGGGCGGGGCAGGTGGCGGCGTGCAGCACTGGTGAGATCGACCGGTTCACTGGTGCTTTCCCGGTCTGGGGCGGCGTTGGCGGCCGTGGGAGGGGGCTTCTCCCAGACGAATGTGACGGGCAGGTGCGTGCTGCTGTCGCGGGGTGGCGCGGCCAGCGTCAGGGGAAGGCGCTTGCGTAGTTCGGTGACGGGGTCGGTGCTGTGGGCGCTGACAACGAGGGGTTCGTCGGGCAGGCAGGAGCGGCGGCCGAGGTAGGGCGCGAAGCGCGGTTGGGCCAGTGTGCTGGCGATGTGGTCGATGAGGGCGTCGGGTCCTTCGACGGCGACAGTGAAGACGGCGCCGGTGAGGTAGTCGCGGTGGGAGACGAGAGTGGAGCGCACTGGTGACCGCTGCCCGCCGTCACCGGTGCGAAGGCGCCGTTCGGGAGGGTGGCCTCCTCCGACGGTGTGGAAGTCGCGGTGGAGCGTGCCGGGGGTGTCGATGCGGATGGTGAAGGTCAGGTCCTTGTGACTGGGGGTTCCGGGCAGCTGCTGGTAGGGGCTGAGGGCTTCTTCGCGGGATCGGCCCTGGGCGGCTGCGAACATGCCGATCAGGGCGGACCGGGTGGGGAAGGCGGTGGTGTCGCGGTGGTGGAAGACTCCGCGCTCACCCCAGGACTGCTGTAGGCCGGCCAGGCGCAGGACGAGGCCGGTCACTGGTCGTCTCGCGGGGTGAGGGCTGCGCCGGCGCAGGCTGCGGCGAGGTCGTCGAAGGAATCGTGGTGGGCGCCCAGTTCGGTGATGGGCTTGTGGTGGGCGCCGGCGTGGCCGTGGGCGATGCGGCGGCGGGTTCCCACCAGGCGGTTGATGGCGGTCGCGTAGTCGGTGAGGGCCTGGCGGGCGGGGGCGATGTGGCCACCGCCGGGTGCGGCTTTGACCGGTTGTTCGAAGGCGGCGCCGTAGGAGATGGGGCGGCTGTCGCGTACGGCGTAGTGGACGAGGTCGGGGATGGTGTGCGGGGCGGTGGCGGTCTTCTTCCCTTGCGGCATGCTCATGATGAAGTGCCAGGTGAAGAGTTCGATCAGATCCTTGATCGTGTGGGCGGGAGCATTCCCGCCGAGGTTGCGTTGCAGGTCGGTGATGTTCAGCGTGGCGAAGCGGTAGAAGACACCTGCCGTCAGGAACGCGGTCTGCAGGTGGGCGCTGCCGTTGTCGCCGGGCTGGGGCCAGTCCTCGACGGTCGTGAAGAAGTCTGGCTGCAGATCACTTCGGTGGACAGTGAACGCTGGGGCCATCTGCACGGCTGCTTCGACATGACCGGTGGGCAGCTCCGCGAGCATCCGGCCGAAGAGATTGATGCTCGCGGTGCGGCGGGTCAGTTGGGCGGCGATGTCCTTGGCTGGCAGGACAGGTGGCGGTGTCTGCTTCTTCGAGGTGCGGTGTTCGGCAAGTGCCTCCTCGAGTTCACCCCGGTGCTTCTCGCACAGGCTGATCAGGTCCTCGGTGACCTCTTGGGGCATGTAGAGCATGGCCTGGGTGCGGTGGTTCTCGTTTGCGTTGTGCTTCAGCCCGTCCTTCTTGGCCGACAGGATGATCTGCGCGGCGGCGAACGCGGCGAGCTCGTCGAACCAGCCGTGGTGGCGTAGGCGTTCGGCGATGACGACAGGGAGCATGCGGGTGCGGGCTGCGGGTTCGTCGAGATCCCGTTCGACGTCGAGCCGCAGTGGGCGCTTCCATGCCTGGCTGGAGATGAAGGCGCGCATCACGTTGCCGAACTGGATGGTCTTCGGTTCGTTGTTCTCGTCTCGGTTCGTATTGGCGGCGGTGACGGGCTGAAGGACGTGCAGGTCGAGGAAGCGGGCGGGCACAGGCATGCGGGGTCCTTGTCTGATGTGCGGGAGACAGCGGGCGGGCCAAGGCGGCTTTGTGAGGCAGGGCCGACGTCCGCTGGTGGTGGCGGGCTCTGCGCGTGACCGGGCTCGCCCTTCAGGGGGCCGTGTCCCTCAGGTCGGGAGGGATTTGTTGACGGCACGCATGTGGTCTGGGTTTTTGAGGGTGAGATAGAAGGCGTCACGCCAGCGCAGGCCGACCGGGGCGGGGTCGAAGGTGCGTTGGATGAGGTCGCTGAGCAGGACGGCCCAGTCGGGTGTCAGGCCGTCGCCCAGCAGCCGTGCGACATGGGAGGGAAGGCGGCGGTGCAGCTGGTCGTCACCCAGACGCGTCAGCACGTGCAGGTGGTCGTCGGTTCGGTCTTCGTTGTATCCGGCGCGCCGTACGGCGCTGGCCAGGGTGGCACCGAGGTTGGGGCGCCGGTGCCAGGCGGCCGCGACGTCACCTGCTTGGGCGGTGGCCGGCCCGGCGGCGCTGAGGGTGGGGGTGGAGGTCTGAGGCTGAGCGCTGTCGGCGGGCACAAGACCGGTCGAGGTGGTGCTTGTGGGGTCTTCGGTGGCGGGGCGCACGCCGATGGTGTGGGCTTGAGGGCCGGCCAGGGCGATGAGGCTGGCGGTGGTGTAGTAGGCGCGCCGGGCAGGGCGTCCGGCGGTGCTCCGTGTCAGGAACCGGTCCAGGGGGGCGCATTCTTCGACGGGGCGTCCGCGTCCTTTGCTCAGAGTGGTGCGGATGCCGGGGTTGGTGCACAGGTCGTGTACGTAGGCGATGTACATGTCGTATGCGAGGCGGTGTTCGGCCGTGGTGGGCATCAGGTGCTCTTCCGGGACGGGCTCAGTTGGCCGAAGAGGCCGTTGACCGCTGTGGCGATCGCGCGGGCGGCTGTCTTGTGGCGGGCCCGGGCGGTTGCGGTGGTTTCGCGTAACGCGGTTGCGGCGGCTTTGGCGAACGCGCTGGAGGCGGGGGTGTCGGGTTCGTCCAGCAGTCTCCAGAAGACGGCTTCTGCCAGTGGCCAGTACTTGGCGCGGGCCTTGTGGGTCCACGCGCAGTCCTTGCCTTTGCGAGCCTTGGGAGGTGGTTCGCCTCCGGTGCGGGGGGTGGTCGTCTCGGCCCAGGCCCTGTTGGTGACGGTGGTCAGCCGCTTGGCGATGTGTTCGGCGGCTTGGCAGCAGTCGGCGATGCGCTGGGCGCGGTCGGGATCGTGTTCTTGTGTCCAGTTCAGTAGGGGCGGGGTGAGGGCGGTGTACCACTGCCAGTCGATGGTCTTGGGGTCCTGATCGAAGCCGTGGACGCGGATGCGCAAGGTGCTGCGCAGGGGTGGGGGCAGGTCGTTGAGGGTGTCGAAGATTTCGGGGCGGTGCTGGGTGCTGTGTTCGTCGGGGGCGAGCAGCAGGGTGTCCAGTTCGCGCCACCAGGCGCGGTCGGCGTCTGCTCGGCGGACGGTTCGGCGGCGCTCAACGGGCTTGTTGGGATCGAGGTGGTAGGCGAGGTAGGGGTCGGTGGTTTCGAGTTTGGGGTGTTGGGTTGACCAGGTGAGGTAGGCATCGCTGACGGTGCTGCCGTCAAGGCCGGGCAGCAGGAGCAGCGCCTGCCGGGAGCGGCCGGTCAGCAGACGCCCCGGCCAGGTGACCGGGTGGGGAGCGGCGAGCGGGTCGGCCGGCTCGGGGTCCTCCCACGGGCATGCGTCGGGCAGCAGTTGTTCGTCGCCGAGGTACTTGGGCAGGCCGGCGAGGAGCGTTTCGTGAAGGGTGCGGCCGAGCGGGTGGAAGGAGACGCTGGCTCGCAGCGGACCGCTGGAGAGGTACTTGCTGCTCGTGGCGCCGACGGTGCGGGGGGTGCCGGCGCCCGCGCGGCCGTAGAAGTGGTGGATGAGCAGGTGCTGCAGTGCTTGGGCGGTGGGCACGGGGGTGGCGGTGTGGTGGTTGTGAGGGCTGAACCAGGCCAGGTTGTTGCCGGCGGGGCGGCCGGGGACGAAGGCGTTGATGCCGGTGGGGCGGTCGCACTGCTCGCGCAGGGTGGGGTCCTGCAGCCATGGCCGTACCGGGTCGAACACGCTGAAGTGGTGGCGGTCGAAGTAGGCGTGCACGGCGTCGGGATCGAATTGGCCGTCACCGAAACTCTGGCGCCGCAGTGCGGTCCACTGCGCGGCGCTGAGGTCGGGGTCGTCGAGCCCGGTGACGCGGGCGGTGATGGCGACCGCGATACGCAGCAGCGCGGACGCCGCAGGCGGACTGGGCACGGCCAGGTCGTCGAAGGTGTGAGCCCGCAGCAGCAGGTTCCGCAGCCCTACCGAGTCGTAGGTCTGACCCGTGCGGACCTCGATCCAGGGATCGTCCGCGGCGCTGAACAGGGGTAACGGTAACGGGGGCATGAGGAGGCCTTTGCGAACTGGCGATGCGGACGGCAGGAGGGCTGCCGAGGTGAGGAACGCTGGTGCTGCTGCTGGTGTGATGCGTCGCCCGTGGTACGTCCGGTAGCGGACGGTGGTGCTGATGCTCCGGCCATGCCCGCAGGGCTGCATCCTGCGCGGCCGAACAAGGCCGGCACTGCGGGAGGACCTGCCAAGTGTCCTTATGAGACGGCAGATGTGGCGTGCCTGGTGAGCGCACCGGCTTTGCGTGGATCAAGCCAAGCACGCCGTTCGACGGGCGAACAAATGATGCGAAAGTCCGACTATCAACCGGTGGCCGTAAGTGATCGCCTCCCGTCTTCGTGGTGAGTGATCAACGCTGGTCCCGGTGGTGCACCAGGCCCAGTTCGTCATCGAAGCGCAGCGAGTAGTGGCCGGTACTCTCCCACTCGTTCGGGTGAGCGGGATCAGTCGGCAGCAGGACGATGTCGCTCAGCAGGGCGTGCTGCTTCCAGCTGGCCGGGGGCTGGTTGCGGGGACCGCAGCGGACAACCCAGGCGGCGGGGACGGGCAGGGTGTGTTCGAGAATGCTGCGGACGTGGCGGGTGCTGAGGTGCGGCTGGTCGGGCAGCGGATGCTCACCGGCGGCATCCAGGGTCAAGGTGCCACTTTCGGTGCGGTAACACGGCAGAAGGCGGCGGGGCAGGGTTCCCAGGCGCGTGGCCGCCTGGGCCGCGGTGAGATGCTGGCGGTGCACGTCAGCCAGTGACGACACCCGCCGCGGCGCAGGCACCAGATGCACTGCGCTCCAGTGCTGCTCCCGACTGGTGCGGGCATGGTGGCCGGCCAGCAGCTGCTGGAGCTGCGCGGTCTCGGCGGCGAAAGCCGAGCCCGCGCCGTGGACCTGCTCGACCAGGTCCTGAACATCATCGGGGAGCGTCAGCGGCTGCTTCTCCAACATGGGGAGCATCTGTGCGGTGGCGTGCAACACGGCGGCGGGTTCGACTTTGGCCCAGCCAGGCGGCAAGGCGGTGTCACCGCGCGTGTTGACCGGGTGCAGGACGGTCAGGCACGGCCCCTGCTCGGTGTTCCACCAGGTAGGACGGCGCTCGACATCGTCCGCCCACAGGCGGGCGAAACGGCCCAGGCGCCCCAACCGTTGCAGAAGCCTGGCCACGGATGCCAGGTCGCTGATCATGAGGTCGACGTCGATGTCCAGGCTCATGTCGAGCAGGCTCGTGGTCACCACGACCAAACGCTTCGGGCGCGGACCACTGGAACCCAGCTGGTGCCGCAGTCGGCGCAAGGTTTGCTCGCGCCGGTGTGCGGGAGTACGGGCATGCAGGAGCACAAGTTCCTGGCTCGGGTCTGGCCACAGGCGGCGCAGGTACTGGTAGGTGTCCTGGGCGTCGGCGACCGTGGCGCACACCACCGACGCGCAGCCCTCCCCATCGAGGACGGGCGCGAGGACCTTGCGGATCGTGGCGAGGCGCTCGCCTTTGTCCACGTGCCGGCTGGGGTCATCCAGCCGGCGATAAGCCACCGGAAGAGCCTGGATGCGGACGGTACGGCGCTGCGCGGCCACGTGTTCGGCTCGGGCGATTTCGTCCATGCAGTGGGGGGTGGCGGTTTCGGCGTCCGCGAACACCCAGCCCGGATAGTGGGGTGCGAAAGACCGGGTGGTGAGGGTACGGCTGCTGTGCCCGGCCCCGGACAGATAGGCGCGCACCAGCTCTGTGGTGGTCGAGGCAGGCAGCGTCGCCGACAGCAGCACGACCGGGCAGCGCAGGGACCCCAGCCAGTTCAGCAGTCGGCACAACTGCAGTTGGCTGAACGGGCTCAGTGCGTGCGCTTCGTCGATGACCACAGTCTTGCCCGACATCGCCAGCATGCGCAGCGCGCTGTAGCGCACCGGCAAGACGGCCATCTGAGCCTGGTCGATGGTGGCGACCGTGTACTGGGCGAGCAGAGCGTTGTTCCAGCCGCGCAACCACGGATCAGGCCCCGCGATGCCCGGCCCCTGCTCCTCCTCGACCGCGGCCTGGTGACCAGTGGGGTCGTCGAACTGCTCCCGGGGGCCGTCGAGGGTGGATCCGTCCTGCGAAGCCAGGGCCTGGTCGCTGTAGGCCTCGGTGAGCCAGCTGTGGCTGTGCACCAGCGTCACCGGAGCACGGTCCGGGCGGTGAGCCCGTACGTAGAGGTCCAAGAGCTCGTAGGCGGCATCCGCCGCGGCGGTCGTCGGCAAGAGCCACAGGAGGCCCTGCGTGCCGCAGTGCTCGTTGAAGATCCGCGCCATTTCCAGCCCGGTGACGCTCTTGCCCGCCCCTGTGGCGTCCGTGACCACCGCGATGCCACTCCCCCGCGCCTTCACGATGGCCGGCAACTGCTGAAGGACTGATGCCTGCAAAGGGTTCGGAGCGGTAAGGCGCGGGTGGGCGACGGGGAACGGAACTCTGTCCAGCGCGAAGCGGCCGAGCCCGGATCGTTCCACTTCCTCTCGCGCCTGGCTGCGTGCGTGGGCGTAGTGCTCATGGGCGCCGAAGGCGGGCACGTGGGCGTTCGGCAGCCAGAACCGTCGCTGGCTGGCCAGCCGGTCCGCGACCATGCACAGACCGGTGATCAACACCGTAGCCTCCACCGACATGCACTGTGGGGCCTTCTCGACACTGAACAGGTGCCACAGCAGACGCGTGTAGCGGCGCCGCAAGTCCTGCCACAGGGGTCCACCCAGAGTGGCGTCCACGCGCCGGGCGGAAGCTGCCTGCTCCACGTCGATCTGCAGGAATCTCCCGTGATGGCCGCCCAGGCACTGCGCAGCCCTTACGGCCGAGCTGTCATTGCCCGCCAGCGGGAAGCCCAACTCTGCAAGCAGGCCCAGCGCCGTATGCATCGAGGCCCGGCCGTGGCCGACGGGCACCATCAGGTCGATGTCGGCCAACAGGTCATCCGCCAGGCGGAGACGCGCGGACGGCTCACCGCACTGGAAATGCGGGATCAGCTTGCCAATGTCGTGCTGGGCGGCGAGGAAAGCAACGAGTGAACCAGCTTCCACGTCCGGCAGCCCGACGCCAACTGAAATCACCGTGCGCTGACTCGTGGTGAGGAAGCACTCCCACAGCTCGGCGGCGACAGCCCCTGCATCGATCATGTGAAAGAGCAGCGGATACGCCGTCAGCGTCGCAGCATCGAACTTCCCCCACGGAGACAGATCAATACCACCGAACCGCCCGTCCTCTGCAACGCCCATGACGTAACCCTCGCAGCGTCAGCGGACGCTGCCCTACCGTTTCCTCGAAGCGGCAGACGCGAGGTCGCGCCAGGGCCCCTCGTGGTGTTCTACTGAAACTGCTCCGGGGACACCAAACCGCAGTATCGGCTTCCAGCGCGGGAGTGCCCAGCAGCAGTGCATCAAGTCGCAACCTTGGCGAGTCCGATGTGCGCGGGGGTGACGCCGGCTGGTGGACGTGGTCCAGCACATTCAGCGTTCTATGCGCGAGCAGGAGGCGACTCGTCTATGGACGATGAGGTCTTCCACCTCGAGAGTTACGCCCAGACGAGCGGAGGTGCTCCGCTGGCAGATCTCCCGCGCCATCGTCTAAGCGTCCGTAGCGATGAGACCCGCCCACAGTCAAGAATCGCAAAACGTACAACGGACCAGGTCACGAAGCCTGGACCCTGCGCAAGCGGGGGTGACTCATAGCCTGGGTGCTCGCGGACGTACGCGGTGACGACCTGCGAAGCGGGGGGTGACTCGCCGAAGGGTCCGTACCCGGACGCTGCCGATGCCTGGGGCCCTGCGCAAGCAGGGGTGACTCGGCACACCACCTGAGGGAGCACGCCTGTTCCGGAGCCCGCTCTCGGCAACAGGCGGAGGGCTGGACGCTGAGAAGGACAGCTGCCGCAAGGGCCGATGACCGTGGGATCGGACCAAGGGTCTCGGGCCGGTGCGGGTCCGGTCGCACGTGTCCCCGCCGCTCATCTCCCCACCTCGATCGGGGTGATGGGCGGCGGCCGTGTTGCCGGAGATTGAGGAGAGCTCGAACCCGGGGAGGAGACCTGAGCCACTGTCCGGTACTCGCCTCGCCGTGGGAGCTCGGGGTGGGACGCCGTGATGCACCTCATCGGAGTCTGGGCACTGATGGCCAAGCGGGTCGTCGACTTGAAGACGTCGCAGATCCGGGCTGGGCTCTTTAACCGTCGGCCGTCTACCGCCATCCAGCATCGGGCGACAGCAGATGCCGGATCCGCTACCAGCCCCTATCGGTGGACTCCACGTCGGCGCCGCCCCCCACGCCGCGGCTGAGCTCTCCATGCGGTCACCGGCCCGACCTGATCAACACGCTGAGAACCGGCTGGCGCGCTTGCTAGGCTGCGGGCGAGTGGTCTGAAGACCCGCGCGAGCGGGGGTGACTCGGCTTCGGCTTCGTTCACGCCGTGCTGGAAGACAATGTGAGGCGCCGGCTGGGAGCGCACTCGCCGGTTGCGCGCCTGCCGCGTGCTGGCCTGTGCGCGCGTACCGCCTTGCGCGCCCGACCATGGGAGGTCAGCAAACTCGGCCCCGCGTCGCAAGCGGGGGGTGACTCGATGTCAGCCCGCGCAAGCGGGGGTGACTCGGCCAGCGCGTCACGCAGCTGCGGAACCAACCCGCAACCTCGCGCCAGCGAGGGTGAACGGTGTGCGGATCGGGGCAGCTTGCAGGTCGGCTCTGCGAGGTCGAGGGGGCTTCGCCTGAGCAACTGCGTGACGTCGACACGGCGATACTCCCGCCACTACTGACCTTGAAGGCGGGTTGTCGTGGGGGCTGACGGTTGGTGATCGTCGCGGTATGCCGGTGGTATGAGGTATGCGCAGGGTGGGGGTCTGAC
>NZ_JBWKLQ010000026.1:0-35427 GCF_056429965.1 Streptomyces sp. NPDC046122
TACGAACGCAAGCCCGACCACTTCCTCGCCTTCGTCGGCATAGCCGCAGCCCTCATCTGCCACCGTCGCCTCACCAACTGAAACGGCGTCTTAAGGAAGAACCCCCAACCTCATTCCGGGGCGCATCACCAAGCAGGACAAAGGCATGCAGACGGTCGAGGTGTCCGGCGACAACCTCGTGAGGATCGTTGGGGGACTCTGGGGGAGCGCGCACGGAAGGAACGTCTATCTGACGATCGCGGATGCCGATCCGAATCAGGGCGAGTGCGGCCCGATCTGTGGTCGGACCGAGACCTGGCTGGAAGGCCGCGAAGCAGGTACAGCCGGCGAGGCGGGACAGACGCTGGAGCCAGCGGGCAGGTCTGCCCCGCAGCAGTGGTCGGGCCCGTGGCTGGGGCCTGTGCCGCTATGCTCACTGCTGTGGGCAAAGTCGTGGTGGTGCGCGATGGCTCCGGGCCGCAGGTTCTGCTGGTGCATGGCGGTGCCGGCCCACGGACGACGTGGGGCTCGCTCGCTCCGCTGGCCGACCGGTGGACGCTGGCGTACGTCCATCGCCGCGGCTTTCCGCCGAGTCCACCACCGCAGGAGCGTCAGGACTTCGAGGTGGACGCCCGGGACCTCGTGCCGCTGCTCGTCGGCCGCCCCCATGTTGTTGCCCACTCCTACGGCGTCCTCGGGACGTTGATTGCGGCCGCTGCCGTGCCGGGCAGCATACGTTCGCTCACATTGATCGAGCCGCCGCTCAACTACCTTGTCCCTGACGATCCCGATGTGAAGCGGCTCGAGCGCATCGGCGATGCGGTCCTCACCCACGGGATGGACACGGACCCGGCCGAGCTACGCGAGTTCCTCCATCTCGCGGGCGCGCCCATCGGCGACGGCCCGCTCCCAGAGGGCGTGGTCGCCGGCGTTCGGCGGGCGCACGGGAGTCGGCCGACCAGCGAGGCGCGCCCACGGCTCGACGCGATCCGGGACACCAGAGTCCCGGTACTCGTCGCGTCGGGGGACCACTCGGCCGCGCTCGAGCGGATCTGCGACGCTCTCGCTGACGCGCTCGGTGGCAAGCGCAGTGTGCATCCGGGGGCTGGTCACTTCGTCGCCGCAGCACCGGGCTTCGCCGAACAGCTTGACGCCTTCATGCGCAAGAGCGTCGGGTAGCAAGGTGCTCCCCGCAGGTGAGTAGGGTGGCGAGAGGGAGGAAGGGCTGACGGGTTGCCCAGGCGTCCGTAACGGACGGTGAGCCAGGCGACAGTACGCCGACAGTCGCTGCGGCCAGCGCCCGTCCGTCGGGACCAGTTTCCGGCACCTCCGCCCCTCGTGGCGCAGGACGTCGAGTCACCTTCCTTACGGTTGCGCCCGAGCACATGGCTTGTCAGGAAGACGGTTTCCCACATCGACCATGAGCGACAGCCGATCCCGCGCACGCTGGGATTGGGGCGGGCAGACGAGGGGACGGAGAGGGCCGTTCAACCACCGTACAACCACGAGAGGCTGCACGGCCTCCAGGCCCGGAGGCGAAAGAGGGAACCGGCCAGTGGTCATTGGTCTGTACTTATTGACGGGTGTGGCCGCGTGAACGCTAGCCACGTGAGTTCCGTATCGGAGCACTGGACGCGGCGCAACCAAAGGAAGGCCCGCATTGCCTGCGCCATCGGGGCGCTCCGCGACAATCGAACCATTTTATGGCCTGGGAGAGGAGCGGTTTTGACATATTTCAGCTTCGATGGCTGCACCGGCCGCAACCATTGCTGAATCGACTGTTCCCGGCTGTTTCGCAGTTTCGGGTCGCCCCATGGCATGTACTGTCTCCTTTCTCTGCGGACTGCCCGAGTCCGGCGGACAATTGGCGTCGTCATGGATGAATCGGCAAGGGGGCTGCGTGAACCACAGGTACGACCCGGGCGTCCCACTCCGGGAAGAGGTAGCGGCTTCGTCCAGGGATGGCGCGGAAGAGGACTGCCCTCTGGCGGATGTACTGCGGTGGCACTGGTCAGCGGTGTTGGACTGGGCCACCGCGTGCGCAGCCTCGCCCCAAGCTGCCAGGAAACTGGCTGGGGCCGCCTTTACACGGCGGTTCGGCGACATCGTTCAGGGCCTCGCCGCCGATTACCCGTGGCGCCCCCGGCTGCTCAAGGCAGTCAGCCAAGTCGCCCGCGAATGGAGCGGGGACGAGAGGGCTTACGCGTTGCGGCCCGCGGTGACCACCGCCTCGCAGTCGGTGCCCGCGGGCACAACGGCGGGTAGGCGCGACCGGGAGCTGCTGTTGCGCGCGTTCGAATGGCTGCCTGACCGGGCCCAAGTACTGCTGTGGCATATCGAGGTGGAGAGTGAGCCTCTAGCGGACGTGGCCGCCCTGGCGGGACTTCCGGTAGAGGTGGCGCGGGCGGAGCTGTGGCGGGAGCGTGGCCGGCTGCGGGTCGCCTGTCGGCAGATGCACCTCGATCTGGCCCCCGACGACACGTGCCGGCGCTATGGCGGACTGATCGAGGCCGCGACCAGGCAGCCCGGCGCCAAACTGTTGCCCGACCTGGCTGAACATCTTGAGCAGTGTGCCTACTGCCGCGGCGCGGCGGAGCAGCTCGACCACTCAGCCGGCCGCCTGCCCGTCCTGCTGGCTGAGTCGGTCATGGGCTTTGAGGCGGCTGCTTACGTCGCGGCGTGCCACGGGCGCCGCGACGTACCGGCTCATCCACCCACTCCCGAGGCGACTGAGGCCAGGGGAGCTTTCCCCACGTCCGACTGGAGACGCCTGGGCAAAGGACCCCTTGTTGCTGTGCTTTCTGGCATCGTTGTCATTGGGGCGATCGCCGCTTTGCTGCAGGCCGCGCTTACGAAAGGAGATGGCTTGGCCACCAGGCCGCCCGCTCCTGGTCCGCCTTCGGCGAGCGCCCCTGGCCCTTCGGCCACGGCCGGTTCTCCGGCCCCACGCCCGCCCCGGCCCTCCCCATCTCGCCCTGAGGGGCAGAGCTCTGATGTGCCAGGCGGCCCGGTCATCCGCTTCCGCACCGTGACCTCGAATCTGTGCCTCACCGCTTCCTCGCCAGCCGCCGCGGGCGCGGTTGTAGTAGCGCATGAATGCTCCTCTACCGCCCGGCAGTTGTGGCGCCTGGACGGTGCCAAACGCCTCCACGCACAGACCGCCGACGACCTGTGTCTGGACGTTCAGACCTCGACCTTCGAGCTTGCGTTGTCCGACTGCGCCGACCAGACGCCGTCACCGCCGCCGTTTCAGCTCACGCCTCTAGGACTGCTGACGCCACGCGAGACGCCGTCCCTGGCTGTGACTCCAGTCGGGAACGAGTCCGGCACTTCCTTGGTGCTCAAGGTCGTCGATCCCCGCGCGCCCGACCCCGACCAACGCTGGAGGGCGACTGCCACTACACCGATTCCTCCCGCGGCGGGGAAGGCCGAACTGAGTCAGGCTCGGACGAAGGCGCTGACCGCCGATCCGATCCGGTGAAAACATGGCCGCCCCTGCCAGGCCTTCAGGTGCAGACTGGATGATTCCGCCTGCGTTTGCCTGCAAGTTCATCCTGATCGGGACCCTTGCGCGTGGCCAGCGTGGCCAGCGTGGCGATCGTGGGCGGTGGTGCGGGCTGGAGGCGACGCAGCGGTGGTCGCGTCCCTGGCACGCTCTGGGGCCGCGTCGATTCGCATGCCACGACCAGCGTGAGCACCCCGAGAAGCGGTCACACCAGCCCTTTGGCTTGAGGCTTCAAGTCGGCGGAGGCTCTGTCCTCGTCATCGGGGTCCGGGATGACAGCCACCGTGCAGCGGATGATGCTGCGGGCGATGCCCAGTGAGCCCGTAGGGGGAGTTCGGGGCGGGCATTCGCCGCGGGGAGGCTGGCCTGATGTCGTGCGACCGATACGTCGTACTACTGGGATTGCTGGGCATGAGGTGGATCAGGCTCCGGGGGTGTTCGTGAAGTGGATTGGTGAGGTGCCGGGTTACCGGAGCAAGGTCAAAGTCAAAGAGGTGGGCAGGGGCACTGGTGCCAGAGACACGAGCGCTGCGGGCCCGCTCAGTCGAGGGAGAACGGGTCCCTGGACATCGGCAGCCTCTGGTCGAAGAAGAGCCCTTCCGGCGGCTGCTCGAGCCGGAGCGGCTCAGCGCCGTGGTGGCCGCTGACGCAGTGGGCGAAAGGCCCTGTGACCGGGTCCGTCAGGGCACGCCAGTGGGGGTCCGCGTGGTGGATCCACCAATTGGAGATGCCCAGGGCGGGATCGAAGCGCAGCATCTCCCAGGCCCGCCACACGGCGTCCAGCCGGGACAGCGCCTGAGGGTGCCGGTACCACTCCGGACACCAGACCCGCCCGGAGCCCGGGGCGGGAGGGGACACCAGATAGGCCAACCGATCGGTGACGAATTCGAGGACGTTCCCGTAGTACAGCTCTCCTGGGCGGGCGGCCTCCTCCTCATCGCGCCGGATGTCGTCAAGCGACTCGTCCTGCTCGTCGCGGAGTGAAGTCATGGCGTCATGCTCCTTTTCGCAGCTGTACGTCAATGGCCTCGTCGTGGCGGCCGATGCGGTCCAGAACGGTGGCGAGCAGGCGGAGGGTCCATGCGAGGTCGGCCTGGGCCCGGTGCGGGTCCTGATCCACCAGGCTCCGATAGATGCGGACGGCCCGCCGCGCCGGTTCCACCGCACGGGCGGCCCGGTGCCACTCCCGCCGGCCGCACAGGCTCAATGCCCGGGCGAGTCGTTGGAGAAGGTACGCGCGCTGAGCCGGCGGCAGACCGGGGCGATCGGTCAGCGCCCGGCAAGCCTCCTCCGCCTGAAGGACGGTGGGCCAGGCGGCGGACTCGCGCCCCGTCATCGCTTGCCCCTCGGCCAGCCGCAACAGGGCCAAGCAGAGAGGCTGCTCCTGGCCGGCCCGGTCCGCACCGAGCAGCTTTCGGCGAAGGCGCACCTCGTGCTCCGCGATGCGGACGACGCCCTGGAACCGGCTCGTCATCATCAGCGCACGGCCCAACTGCGCACAGGTGTCGGCCAGGTGGACCTCGTGCTTCACGTCCCTGGACGAGAGCTCCACACGCAGCTCATACGCCTCGTGCAGTACGGGAACCGCCCGGTCGGCCGTCACCCCCCAGGACGCCACGTAGCTGGTGCCGAGGTCATGCAGGCAGAAGGCCAGCCCCTGGAGTCCCTCCTCGTTTTCGCGGGACAGCCTGCGGTAGTGCGGTAACGCCTGGCGCAGCAGGATGCGTACCGCGACCGGCCGGTCGTACCTGCTGTACAGGCTGGAGCCGTCGTGGAGGATGGAGGCGTACTCCTGCGTGTAGAGCCTGGGGGCGTACTCCATGAGGCGGCGCCGGATGCCGAGGGCCTCGTTCAGGGCGGCCTGCGCGTCGGTTGAGCGGTCGAGTGCGTCGTAGGAGAGAGCGAGTGAGAGCGCGGCGGCGGATCGTGATTTCAGCTCGATCGCACTGAGCGGAAATCGGGCCCCTGCGTAGATGTCGAGAGCCTCTTCAAAACCCTCCACCGCCGCTCGATGGTCTCCTGCGTCCGCGTGAAGGGAGGCGAGCGAACTCACCGACGCGGCGAGCTCGGGCCCCTTGGTCCCGTAGGGATCGCGCGCCAGGGTGCGCCGATGGCTGATGGCCTCGTCGATCGATTGCCGTGCCGCCGCGTAGTCCTCTTCGTCGCGCTGATCATAGGAAAGGTTGTGCAGCAGCTGTGCCAGGGCGGGGGCGTGGACGGCGGGAAGATCCCGGGCCAGCGGGCGCAGCAGTTCGATCGCCTCCCGTTCCAGCGCCATCACCTCGCCGCGTGGTCGCGAGGCGGTGCTGGAGTCGACTGCCAGGCCCGTCAGGGCGCGCGCGAGGTTGGCGGTATACGCGTCGGGGTTCTCTCTCGCCAGCCGACGGGAATGCTCAACCGCCTCCTGGCTTAGCGAAAACGCTTCCGAATGCCGCTGGAACCGCCAGAGGTTCGTGCCGCGTGCCAACAGCGCTCTGTGGAGCAGGAGCGGATCGAGATCGGGGTGTCGAGCCGCCAGCTCACGGGCGCGTCGGACGGCCTCGTCCGTGTAGTCGTCGGACCTGGCGATCTGGTCGAAGGGGATCGCGCCCGGGTCGAGCCACCAGACCACGTGTGACTGGTTGATGAGCGCCTGCACCAGACCGTGCTCGCGTTTCTCCCAATCCTGGCCGTCCTCCTCCGCCAGCGTACGGAAGAGGTCCAGTGCCTGCTCCCCGGCGTCGTAAGCCTCCGTCAGACGCCCCGATACGCGGCAGGTGTGCGACAGCAGCAACAGGGAGTCGGCCCACTCAGTGCGGTGCGCCGTCGCCCCGTCGGCCGCCAGGTGCTTACGTAGCGCCGTAGCATCGTCCGCCGCCTGCCGGGCGTCCTCCCAGTCGCCGACTGCCAGGTTCCGCTCGGCCAGGTTGTGCAGCGCCCACGCGCGGTCGCGCAGCGCTTGAGGGGTGTCTCCCGTCCCGCGGCACAGACGGCTCAGTACGCGGGCGACATCGAGTGCGTACTCGCGCAGCACATGGGACTGTTCCGGGAGGGTGTCGGAGTGGGCGCGCAGCACGGCGGCGGTCAGCGGTACGTCGTCGGGCTCTGAGCGCAGCACCTGGCGCAGTCGGCTGATGACGGTGTGCGCCTCGCGGGTGCGGCCCTCGTTGGCGTGGGCCACGGCGGCCCGGGCCAGCACGGTGAGGGTCTGTGCCCGCTGGTGGTCCGGGGCTCGGGCGAACAGTCTGCTGAGCAGTCCAGCGTCGCCGATGATCTGCTCGCTGGCGTGGTACTCCGCAAGGCGGTTGGGCTCCAGTTGACCCCAGTAGCGGTCCTGGGGCGGCGGATACAGATCGCGCAGCCAGGCGGCGATGTCCCCGATCAGCCACGTCGGTTCGTGGGGCAGCAGCCGGGCGAGAGTGTCGCGAGCGTCCCGCTCGTCATGGGTGGGGCACAGGACGGCCGCCGCCACCGCCGGCGGGAGCAAGTTCTTCTCCCGTGGCCCCATGCCCCGCCCGTCGGCGTTGTCCAGCCAGTATTTCTTCTCATGCCCCAGGAGTTCGGCTTCCAGCGGGCCCTCGTCCCGCTCGGGCGTCTGAACGTGGCGCAGCAGCGCGGCCAGGGCCGCCATCTGCACGGTCAGCGCTGTATCAGTTTCCGTGCCCTCTCCGGGGCGCGCTGCAGGAAGGGCGTTCGCGATCCCGGGCCAGTCGGCGTCGGGCTCGCCGGTCACCTCCGCCAGGCGGCGGGACAGGTCCCGGGCCGCCGTTCGGAACGCGTGATCCCGGTCGGCCGGGTCAGGGCTGAGCGCGTGCAGCTTGATCTCGCGAAGGGAGCCGGTCGCCCGGTCCTGCCAGGAGCCGATCGAGCGGGCGAGCAGCAGCAGGCGCACCGGATGTCCAACGTGCTCGGTCGTCTCCCGCAGCTTTCTGACCAACTCCGGCCGTGTCTCCGCGTAGTCGACGACCAACAGCAGCGGGTGCTGGACGGTGCCCAGCACCCGCAGGTCGAGCGGCTCGCGGACCACTTGGCCGGCCACCCAGCCGCGGTCGCGCAGCCGCGCCATCAACTGCCGCGCCAGCCGGGTCTTGCCCTGCCCGGCCGGGGCGGTGAGCACACGGACGGCGGGCAGGCCGTCCGGATCCGTCAGGCACCACCGCTCCAGATCGGCGAGCGTGTTCTCCCTGCCGTGGAACGACACCACCTCGGCGTCGGCGCGCAGCAGCATGGTGGGAGAGGTCACGTCCCGTTTGGGAGGTGTCGGCTCCAGTAGGTGGGCGAGCTCAGCCGGTTCAGGCTGTGGATCGACGGAGGTCGCCTCGCGGATGACCGCACGGAAGTCGTCACAAGCCAGCAGGTTTTCGCTGCGGGTGTACGTCAGCCGCGTGCCCTGACCCGGCCGGCGGTCCTCGCGCACCACACCGAGCAGCAACTCCCCGCCGTCCTGGAAGACGGCCGCGCCCGACATCCCGGACCAGGGGGTGGTCTTCGAGGCGGTTTCGTAGTCGAGTCCCGTGATGTCGGGCTTCAGCAGGCCGGCGTCGTCGAGGATCTCGAACGGCCTCGTGCCACCGTGAGGCCTGACCCGGCCGACCAGCGTCTCCCAGTCCCGACCCGAGGCGGTCCGTTGCTGCCGCGGGAATCCCGTGGCGGCGACACGGATTTCCGTGCCGCCCGTTACACACCTGCCCCAGCGCTGCGGGCGGCGGCCGCGGGCGCCGCGCAGTGGGTCGGGGAGCGGCCATTCCTGGCCGGCCGGGATCTCCAGCAAGGCGGCGTCCACGGTGTCGTCGAGCCTTCGCCACCGTACTACCGCCGGGGCCCGGGCGGCCGATGCCGGTAGACCGATCTCCGCCTGCCTGTGTGGCGGCGGCACCAGATGCGCGGCGGTCAGGACCAGCCGCGGCGCGATCAGGTAGCCGCTGCCGAAGCTCCCGGCGCCGGTCCGGATCTGGACGACCTGCTTCGTCTGCATCAACCCGCCCCCGGCCCGATCGATTTACTCGACGTCGCCCACGGCCACGTCCCCGCCGCCTTGCTGCTCCGGGTTCAGGCGGAGAGTCACGCGCTGCGTGGACCGTGCCGTGCGCTCCCGGCGGGCGTCGGCCTCCACCACGCCGAAACGCAGCGCCCCGCCGCCATTCCTCGTCCGCACCAGCTCGATCTCGAACTCCGCGGTGATCTCGCCCAGTACGAAACGCAACTGGGAGCCCTGGCCACGGCGCTGCGCCTCCGACAGCTGGGTTCGCAGCACCTCAATGGCGTCAGCCAGGTCCAACCAGTCCTCGTCGTGCCCATCGTGCGACATGCTCAACCCCCGTCACCACGTCATCGTGTGCGCACATTCTAGTGCCGCATCAGGCAACGCTCGCCCTGTCGTGCTGTCGGGGAGCCCGGAGGGCCAGGATGATCACGTGGTGATGCACTCGCAGGGTCCGCAGCTCCTCATCAGCGGCCGAGTCGTCCTAAGACTCCGGGCGGTCAGGTGAGGAGAACCATCAACGGCAACCAACTGAAAGCCCCACTCTGAGTCTCTGAGCCTCTGACCTTACGACGGCCCGTCCAACGCACCCACAACGCAGGACCACCTGAAATGACGACCTACAGTTGGTCCCCCATGCCGGCTGGTTCCGGAGGATGCGGCCCGCCACCGTCCTTGATGTCCTGCTCGCAGGTTCGTCTGTCGTAGGACTGGTCGTTGGGGATCAACAGCACTCCGGCAACCTGCTCAGGGTGCTCGACGGCGAGCCAGCCGTCGCCCGTGAGGTCACCCTTCGGCCCGAACGCCTCGGACGCATAGATCGTCTGACACCCCAACGCCACGCGATCCTTATCGACCGCGCAGGTGTCCACTGCAGGGCCGGATATCTCGTTGGAGCCGTCGAAGCGGTAGCTGAAGTAAACCTGATCACCTTCGGAGGGCACCTGCGGGTGGAGCTCAAGGCGCCAGTCAACGACCTCGGCGGTGACGCCGAGAGGCCGCCCAGACGTGTCCTCTATCTGCACCCTGACACCGGCTTCACCGCGCTCCGCCGTCGTGTCGGTGCAGCCCCAGTCGGAAGAGCAGCCGGATAGGGCGAAAATCACCAGAGCCCACGGAGCACCGGAAATTGCCCGTGAGGGAAACACTCAGTTGACCTCCAGTCAGGGCACAGCGGAGCAGTGTATCCCGAGGCCGGCAGCTGCGGGCGAGAGCGACGAGCTCCTGCGGGCTGTGGCTGCTCGCCCCCGCCGCCAGACATGCCGGCGGGCGCGCCCTCGCGCACCCGACCGCGCGCTCCCTGGCTCCGATGGGCCTCGACACGCTCCCTGGTCATCACGGACGGAGACGCCGCTCGACAAGCTAGTGCCACATCAGGCAACGTTCGCCCTTCATGACGCATCGCTGCGTTGCTGCGTCGAGAGGCATCAGACAGCCAGAATGACGGAGTGGCTGAACGCGTGCGGGTCCGGGAGATTGACGACGACGAGGGCAGGCGGCTGCTGCGGATCATCCGCAGAGGCACCGGATCGGTGGTGACCTGGCGGCGGGCCCAGATGGTGCTGTTATCCGCGCAAGCCATGCCGGTGGCGAAGATCGCCGAGGTGACATTCACCAGTGCGGACCGGGTCCGGGACGTGATCCACAACTTCAACACCGACGGCTTCGAGGCGCTCTACCCGAGGTTCAAGGGCGGCCGCCCAATGACCTTCACCCTCCCCGAACGCCGGGAGATCAAGAAGATCGCCATGTCCAAGCCGGTCGAGCACGGCCTGCCGTTTTCGACCTGGAGCCTGGCCAAGCTGGCCGACTTCCTGGTCGCCGAGGGGGTGGTCGACGACATCAGCCATGAGGGCCTGCGCATCCTGCTCCGCGAGGAAGGCGTCTCCTTTCAACGCGTGAAGACCTGGAAGACCTCACGCGACCCGGACTACGCGGCCAAGAAGGCCCGCGTCGAGCATCTCTACGCGATCGCCGACGGCGAGGTCACGCCCGACGACGGCGAGCCCGAAGTCGTCTTCTGCATGGACGAGTTCGGGCCGCTCAACCTCCAGCCCCACCCCGGCCGGCAGTGGGCCGAACGCGGCGGCCGCCACAAGGATCCCGACCGCGAACCCCGGCCACGTCGTCGGGCGACCTACACCCGCCCGCACGGAGTCCGGCACCTGTTCGCCGCCTACGACCTCACCAAGGACCAGCTCTACGGGCACGTCAAGAAGACCAAGAACAGGTCGAAGTTCCTCGAGTTCTGCCGCTACCTGCGCTCCCTGCACCCACTGGACACACGCATTGCGATCGTCTGCGACAACTACTCACCGCACCTGACGACAAAGCGCTGCCAGCGGGTTGCGACGTGGGCGGCGGCGAACAACGTGGAGATCGCCTACACACCGACCAACAGCTCCTGGCTTAACCGGATCGAGGCCCAATTCACCGCTCTGCGCTACTTCGCACTCGACGGCACCGACCACGCCAGCCACAAAGACCAGGGCAGCATGATCCGCCGCTACATCATCTGGCGGAACAAGCATGCCGCCGACGAACGCCTCCGCGAGGTCGTGAACAGGGCGAACGTTGCCTGATGCGGCACTAGTCCGAAAGGAGGCTGGGGCGGCCGCTGGGGACAGCGTGGCAATCTCGGCCGGATTTCCCGTTCGGGTGTCCGGAACAAACACATAAGATAAGGGCCCACTCTTCCTCTCTCGTATACGCCTGTGGCCCCCGGCGAGGCCGGGGGCCACACGCTGCTCACGGTTTCGCGTCAGCTGTGGGTGCCGGCGGCGGCGGGGCGGAAGAGAGTGCGCATCTCAGCGACGCATGCGAGAGCGATGCATCCGCACATTGCGATGGCGGCTGCGCCGATCAGTGTGTCCGGGCCGACGGCCTGACTGGTGATCGAGACCAGGAAGGTGGCTGCGATGGCGATTTCCCCCAAGGCGAGCACCGCGAGCCAGGCGGTGCGTACGGCGCTGGGCGTGCCTGTCCGTGCCTTGCCCAGTCCGAGGAGTCCGGCTCCTCCGGCCATGGTGAGTACCACCGCGACGATCACTGCGGTGTACAGAATCTCGCTGGAGCCCGAGGGGTTCGTGTGGTCGAGCTCTGCGGTGTCGGGGCCGAGAGTGAAGGCGACTTCGAGCAGCGCGATGTACGCGACCTGAAGGAGGGTCAGGATCGGTGCGATGCGTCGGCTGAGTATGTGCGTCATGCGTTGCTCCTCGCGAGGTGGCCATTCTTGATCTTCCAAAACTTTCCATTCGAAACTGCACTCTTGCCCCCTGGCCTTCTTGCTGGCGTCATCACTCTTGCCCTCGTAGGAGCGTCCGCTCTCACGGCCCCTCTTGTTGTTTCTGAGGTCCATCGTCTTGTCGTTGCCGCGAGACTCGTACTTGTGGCGAGTAGCTACCTCGTACGCCGTCTCATGGTTGGAGTAGGCCTCCATCAGAGCGTTCCAGTAGCAGTGCCTGAAGGCGTCGCCCGTGCTTTGGAACAGCGTCGAGTCGGCGTACAGCTTATTCGGCCAGTACAGCGCCACGTTCGCTTTGTCGCGGGCCATGGCAGTCGTACGGGTTCCAGTAGCAGTACGACCGCTCAGCGGGCGCGACGGTGTAGCTGCCTCCGCTGGGATCGAGCCGGGAAGGGTTGTGCACGCACTGACCCAGCTTCCCGGAGTTCACAGTTCGGTCCAGACGTTTCCCTCGGAGTAGTCGTGCCGGGCCCGGAAGTACCAGTCGGCAAGATGCCTGATGCGCTCGATGCAGTCGAGGCATCGGGCGCTGGCTCGGGGAAGTTCGGGTGTGACGTCCAGGATGGAACAAGGTCGCGGCCTCATAGAACCCTTCGGCGACCCAGCGATCGAGCTTCTCGTCGGACTGGGATCGCTTGCATGCGGCTCGCATCGTACGCGCTCGGTCACGGTGCGGAACTCCAACGCCTGGCTCTGGTGGACGATGCCGGGCATCGTCCACCGCATGGTGATCTCCTGTCGGGCGGGGGTCTTCGGGCTGGTCCAGCCGAGAGTCTGCTTGAACAGGCGGAAATCGTGCTCGGTGTCGAAGCGTCGTGGGTGTGCCTGCCAGAGGGGATCGGTGTCTGCCGAGGTGGCGTCGGTGCCGGACCACCACAGCCAGACCGGCTTCGGTGTTGCTCCGCTGGGCACGCGGTCGATGACCAGGCGGATGACCGTTCCCTAGACGATCGGGAGGGTCCCGTCTGCCGCGGCGCACAAGGAGCGGTGGGTCACAGCGGTGCGCGATCGGACAAGAGCCGGCCGATACCCGAAGGTGACATGGGTGCTTACGGCAAGAGAAGTACGGCGACCAATCCAGCTCGGAACCCGCGACGAATAACGGGTGAACGGGAAAAATATCCGAAAAGTGGAGCCGGCCTTTGACCGGCGAACCTCCCCGGAAGGGGATGCGTCGCGATGACAGTCAAGCGCTCAGCCCGTATCACCGCCCTCATGGCACTGCCCGCAGCCTTCACCCTCGCCCTGGCCACCCCCGTACTGGCCCACGACGGGGGCGACAGCAGCTCCCAAGCCCGGCACGGCCGGGACTACAAGGTCGAACTGCGGCAGCTGAACGACTCGGGTGCCAGCGGCACCGCGCTGCTCAGCCTCCAGGGCCGGCAACTCACGGTGAACATCAACGCGCAGGGTCTGGTCCCGGGACAGCCGCATGCCCAGCACATCCACGGTTCAACGTCTGGGCACAATTTCCATTGCCCCGACGCCAGCGCGGACAAGAACGGCGACGGCATCGTCACCACCACAGAGGGCCTGCCCGCCTACGGTGACATCAACATCTCCCTTACCACCAAGGGCGATACGTCGAAGGCCAGCGGACTCGCTGTCGACCGGATGCCGGTCGCGGACAGAAACGGCAACGTGTCCTACTCGCGAACGATCACGGTCTCTCAGTCCGTTGCGGACAACATCACCAACCTCCACGTCGTGCAGCACGGTATCGACCCGAACGGCAACGGAGAGTACGACTTCGGCAAGGGCAAGAGCGAGCTCGATCCGAAGCTGCCCCAGGAAGCTACCGCCCCCGCGAGCTGCGGCATGCTGCAAGGCTCCACCGGCTCTGCGCCGATGAGTCACGGTTAACCCGGCCAGAGGGGAGCAGGGCGGGGGCACATCGTGTGGTCCGACGTGATCTGCGGCTGACGCGGCGCGTGCATCCATCGCCCCCTACGGCGCCCATACGGCCTCGACACTTCCCACCGACTCGCAGAGGGTGACCGTGGCCCCGAGGTCGGCCAGCGCGCCGAGGCCGGCGGCTGGCGTCCGGGTTGGCGCCGGTGCGGTCCGTCCGTCCGGTCAGTGCTCGGATCGCTCACCTCGTTCCTCTTCGTCCCATCGGCCGGAAGGCCGATGGGACAGGCGCCTGGAGGCTTCCACCTCACCGCCACGGCGGCGTCGCCGGATCACCCTTGGTGGGTGACCCCGGCACCCGGTCACAGGCGCGGCCCTGAAGCGGTCGAGTCCATCGCACAGCGCCCCCACCGCATGCCCGAAACACGCCGTTCCGCCCGCGGTCCGGAAGCGACCACTCGATCACGCGAGGAGGAGCCATGACCATGCCGCGTGGTCCGGCATCGCGCGCCGGACAGGAACAGGCGCCCGACGGGGCAGCCCCCCGTCCGCTGGACGACCTTCGCGTCGGCACTGGTGCGGCTCGGCCCTTCGTCGACCTGGCACCTGGCCTCGGCCGTCGCGAGTACTGGGCGTCCCGGCACTGGTCTGGTTGCAGGCGACCCTGCACGTCCTGGCGGTTCTCATCGGCCTGCACCCACTGGTGACCGGCGCATTGGGGTTCGTGGCGCGATGGCCCGAAGGGTCCGGCGGTGGTCGGCCTGTCGCCGGCCGTGGACCGGATCGGCTGGCACCAGCGGCTCGATCCGGCCCTACATCGCATCAGTGATCCCTGATCAGACGCATCCGAGCAACCGACCAATCGATCAAGGAGACACGGTCCAGCCCAGATGCCGGGCCACCGCCTCCTTGATTTCCGCCGGGTCCGCGCCCTCCGCCGCCCAGGCCGCGTATCCGTCGGGCCGCACGAGGACGGTCGTCCGGCGGTCGCTCGCCCAGTGCTCCACGGTCAGCCACCCCTCACGGACACCGTGGCCTTCGTACGTCCCGGGCGTGATCAGCACGAACCGGCCGCCGCGCAGCGCCTCGTAGAGCCGGCCGTTCTTCAGGGTGACGTCGGGGACGCGGGTGCCGGTGAGGCGGTGGGCGCCGCGCGGGGCCGGGTAGGCGTAGCCGATCCCGGTGATCTGCCCCAGGGCCTTGCGTTGGACGGGCGGGGTCATGTCGACGAACGCGGAGACCAGGGCGCGGGCGGCACGCAGCAGCGGATTGCGCGCGCGGGCCAGCCGGACCAGTCCGCCACTGCTGCGCAGCACCGCCCTGCCGACCGGGTGGCGCTCGGCCTCGTAGCTGTCGAGGAGCCCTTCGGGCGCCCGGCCCTGGACGGCGGCGGCGAGCTTCCAGCTCAGGTTGGCGGCGTCCTGGAGGCCGGTGTTCATGCCCTGCCCGCCGGCCGGGGAGTGGATGTGCGCGGCGTCCCCCGCGAGGAAGACCCGCCCGACCCGGTAGTGCGGTGCCTGTCGCTCGTCACTGTGGAAACGGGAGAGCCAGCGGGCGTCGTGCATGCCGTAGTCCGTGCCCAGGGCACGGCGGGTGATCTCCTTCACCTCGTCGAGGTCGAGCGGGGCGTCGTCGGAGACCTCGTTGCGGCGGTTCCAGCCCATGACCCGGTACCAGCCGTCGCCGAAGGAGGCGATCATCGCGAAGGCGTCGCCACGGCCGTTGACGGTCAGGACGCCCTCGGGCTTCTCGGCCAGCCGGACATCGGCCAGGATCAGCGACTTGATGACGGAGGCACCGGGGAAGTCCAGGCCGATCGCCTCTCGTACCGCGCTGCGGTGACCGTCGGCACCGACGACATAGGCCGCCCGGCGGGTGACGACCGCCCCCTCCGCACCGCGCAAGTCGAGGTCGACTCCCTCGTCGTCCTGCCGCAGCCCCACGACCTCGCTCTCGTACGCGAACTCGACCCCGGCCTCCCGGGCCCGCCGCTCCAGGAGCCGCTCGACCTCGTACTGCGGGGTGATGAGCAGGAACGGAAAACGCGAGGGCAGCGTGCTCAGATCGAGGGAGAGGCGGCGGAAGAGCCGCAGGCCAGTGATGGTGTCGCCGGTGGTCAGGAGTTCGTCGGCGAGGCCGCGGGCGTCGAGCTGCTCCAGGGTGCGGGCGTGCACCCCGAAGGCGCGGGAGAGGTTGCTGGTCTTGTGCGGCCGCTTCTCGACGAGGGTCACGGTGACGCCGGCTGTGGCGAGGTCACCGGCGAGGAGAAGGCCGGTGGGGCCGGAGCCGACGACGATCACGGTGCGGTGAGTGGTGGTGCCGCTCATTGTGGCCTCCCGTTTGCCAGTGGCTTGCTTGCCATCGCCCATATGCCAACAAATGTTGGCCAACGCTCGTTGATGACGATAGTGAGGTGCCGCGGGTGGTGTCAACAGCCGTTGGCCAACATGTGCTGGCGAACACTTGTTGACCCCTGCCTGTTGGCGTACGCCTCCCGGCATGAACGGCAGCCACAGCTCCTCCACGGCTCCCGGCTCCGGCGCCTCACGCCGCTGCGACGCAACCCGGGGCGTGATCCTCTCGGCGGCCCGCGAGCACTTCGCGACCGACGGCTACGAGCGAGCCACCCTCCGCGCCATCCTCAAGGAAGCGAAATCGATCTGTCGATGGTGATGCGGTACTACCGCAACAGGGAGGGGCTCTTCGTGGCGGCCGTCGCCATCGGCCTGCGGCTGCCGGAAATAGCAGGGCGGACCGCGGGCAGGACGCCCGGCGAATCCTTGTCGAGCACTTCCTCGACACGTGGGAGCAGGACGAGGACCTCACCGCTCTGCTGCGGGTCGGCGTGCCCTTCCCGGAAACCGGCAGCAGCTGGTCCCGCAGGATGCCCTGATGTGGGCGACGGCCTGAACTGCTTGGTGGAGACCATTGCCGCGCTGTCGGCAGTCGTGGAGGATCTTGTAGCACTTCATGCGGGCGAAGGCTGCTCGACGCGGGCACGCACCCGGCGATGCTCCGCGTTGTCCGCCTCCTCGCCCGGCAACAGCGGGCGTCCGGGGCGTTTGCGGTGCGGGACGACGAGTCCGGTGTTGATAGAGGCGCCGTCGCCCAGCACGCTCACGGCCTGACACTGTTCCGCCGGGCCGGAGTCCCTCCAGACGCGGGCGTCCGCTCGATTGCCAGGCGCGGGACCGGCAGTGGCCACCACCAGCTCGGTGTCGGCGTCGATGATGACCTATACGTTCGCCGTTGCCCCGGCGGGTGCGAATGCTCGGCAGGTCTCAGGGACTCGGCGCGGTCAGGTACCGCTGGATCGTCGGTGCCAGCCACGCCTCGATCTCCGCCCGCGCCAGCCCCACCGCCGGCGGCATCAGCAGCGCGTACCGTGTCAGCGCCGGCCCAAGCAGCTGCGACGCCATGAGTGCCGCCCGTGCCGGGACCTGGTCGGAGTCGGGACACACCTTGCACGACCTCGCCCTGGCCGCCTGCCGCCTGAACAGACCGAACACGAACCCGGCTGATCTACCAGTCGGGCTGCTCGTTGCTCGACCGGCGCCGGAAGGCGGAGGGCCCGCTCGACGCCCAGGGCGAAGTCCATGTCGGTTCATCGCCTCCCTGGTTGGAGCTGGTCTGCTGGCCGCCCGCTCCCGGGGCGCCCGTGTCGGACACCGGGAGCGGCGGGCCGCGTCGGCGGCGGTCAGGCTGTTGTGGGCACCCGGTCGAAGAAGCCGAACACTGCGCGGATCCGGCCCTCACCGTCGAGTGTGATCACGTCGGACCCTGCGATCGGCGCCGATCCGTCGGCCTCGTTCACCAGCTCCCAGGAAAAGCGCGCGGTGTCGTGGTGCCCGTCGACGCTTCCTGCCAGCCGGAAGACGAACCCCGGGAATTGTCCGTGCGTCCCCGTGATCACCGCCGCGATCGCCTCGTGGCCGGCGGCGTCGGAGAGTGGGTCGGTGTAGGTGCCATCCGGCGTCCAGACCGCGGCGACCGCTTTGGCGCGGGCCTCGGCGCTGTCGGCGTTCCAGGCCTCCAGGTAGCGGGTGACAGTATCGGTGTAACGGTCGGTATGCGTGGTCATGGTGATGCGCCCCCAGAAGGTCGTGTCTGCCGGCCGGAACCGGTTCCCGGTCACGGCGACCCGCTACGCACACCCTGCCGCACCCACGGGCCCCGGTCGATTACCTTTCGGTCATGCGGCCTCTCGCCTTCCCGGATGGGTACGGCCACCTTTCCGCGACGGGACTCCCAAAAGCCCGGCGACCTGCGCAGCAGCCCAGATCGCCGACAGTGCGCGGCGCTGCTCACGCTCGGCGCCCTCACCCGGGGAGGGGCTGACTACTTGTCTGTGGCGTTGTGCTGCTGGACGGCCGGGACAGAGGACGTCGTCGTGCTCCTGGCCGTGCTCGCCGGAAGGCCGAGGAGTGAGGCGGCCCGGCGGTACCGCGTCCCAGAGTGCGTCTGGGCGCCGGGCCCCACCCGTGCACGCCTTATCGGCACCGGCCCAGCGGACTGCAACCACCTCGGCCGGGGCCGCGGTGCCGGGGCACGGCCGGCGCCGGTGGTTCGGCACCTGCCCGTGGACTCGGCCCTGACCCGGACCTCTTCCCACTTCTCCGATGGCTGAGTACGCGTACTCAGGTGCCGTCTGCCGGACTCCTCCATGCTGGGGCGCGAACGCCGGACCGTCTCAGGGGGACATACGCATGGACCACGCGCTGCAGTTGCGCACTGCCACGCCTCGGGATCATGACTGGATCCACGAACTGCGCCACCGGGTGTACGCGGAGGAGCTCAACCAGCATCCGGTGGAGCCGTCGGGAAGGCTGAGCGACGGACTCGACGGCGACAACGTCTATCTCGTGGCCGCGCGCGGCGAGACGCGGATCGGTTTTGTCAGCCTCACCCCGCCGTGGGTCGGCCGTTACTCCCTCGACAAGTACCTGACGCGCGAGGAGCTGCCGGTCCTGACCGAGGAGGCGCCGTTCGAGATCCGCGTCCTGACCGTCGAGGAGCGCTGGCGGTCCACCGCAGCGGCGCCGCTCCTCATGTACGCGGCGCTGCGCTGGGTCGCGGCGCGGGGCGGCCGCCGGGTGGTGGCGATGGGACGCACGGAGCTGCTCGACATGTACCTCGCCGCAGGGCTGCGGCCGGTTGGGCGCACGGTCCGCTCGGGTGCGGTCTCGTTCGAGGTCCTCAGCGGCTCCGTGGCCGAACTGACGAGGACGGTCGCGGAGCGCCACGGCCGGACCCTGGAGCGGCTGCGGACGGGCCTCGACTGGCGGCTCGATGTGCCCTTCGCGCCGCGTACGGACGGCTGTGAGCACGGCGGGGCGTTCTTCTCGGCGATCGGCACCGACTTCCGGACGCTGACCCGCCGTCACGAGGTGGTCGCGGCTGATGTGCTGGACGCCTGGTTCCCGCCGTCCCCAGGGGTCCGCGCAGTCCTTTCGGAGGATCCGGGGTGGACGGCCCGGACCTCGCCGCCGACCGGCGCGGAGGGGCTGCTCGCGGAGATCGCCGAGGTCCGTGGGCTGCCGGTGGAGTCGCTGGTCGTCGGGGCGGGCTCGTCGGATCTGATCTTCCGGGCGTTCGGCCGGTGGCTGACGCCGGGGAGCCGGGTGCTCCTGCTGGATCCGGGCTACGGGGAGTACGCCCATGCCACCGAGCGGGTGATCGGCTGCCAGGTCGACCGGCTCCAGCTGCGCCGGGAGGACGGCTGGCTGCTCGACCCGGCCCGGCTCGCCGCCGCGACCGGTGACGGACGGTACGACCTCGTGGTGGTGGTCAACCCGAACAACCCGACCGGCCGCCACGCCCCGGCCGACGCGCTGCGCGCGGTGATCGAGGCCTCGCCCCTGCGGACCCGGTGGTGGATCGACGAGGCGTACCTGGGTTACGTCGATCCGGCGGACTCGCTCGCCGGGCTCGCCGCGGCCGACTCCCGGGTCGTGGTGTGCACCTCGCTGTCGAAGATGTACGCGCTGTCGGGGATGCGGGCCGCGTACCTGGTGGCCGGTCCGCAGACGGCCGCAGAGCTGCGGCGCTGGACGCCGCCGTGGCCCGTGAGCCTTCCGGCCCAACTGGCTGCCGTGACGGCGCTGCGCGACCCCGCGTACTACGCGGAGCGCTGGGCCCGCACCCATGTCCTGCGCCGAGAACTGGCTTACGACCTCGTGAAGTTGGACCGGTTCCATTCGGTCGACGAGGGGGTGGCGAACTTCCTCACGGTGACCCTCCCGCCGGAGGGGCCGAGCGCGGCGCGGCTGGTGCGCGAGTGCCGGCGGCACGACGTGTTCCTGCGTGACCTGTCGCCGATGTCCCCGGCGTACGAGGGGCGGACTGTGCGGATCGCCGTCCGCGACACGGCGGAGAACGCGCGGATCGTGGCGGCGTGCCAGAGTGCCCTGGACGCGCTGAATGCCCCGGCCGCAGTGGTGTCGGGAGCGCTGGGGCCGGCCTCCCGGTGACGACGGTCACCGGTCTCGTGCCGTACCTCTGCGGGGCACTGGCGGTCGGGGGCGTCGCGGTGGCGGCGACCCGGCGCCGTGAGCTGATGGTCCGCTGGTGTGTCTGGGCGCTCGGAGTGCCCCTGGTGACCGCCGCGTTCTGGCTCGGCCCACCGGGCATCGCGCTGCTCGCGGCCGTGGTCGGTGTGGTCGCGGTGGCGGAGTACGGCGGGCTGCTCCGGCTGGGTTCGGTGGACCGGGCGGTGCTGGGCGTGGCGATCGTCGGACTCGTCCTGACCGCCTGGCTGGCCCCCGGGGAGGTGCTCCGGGTGGCGGCGGCCGGGGCACTTGCGATTGCCGGGGTGCCGTTGCTCTCGGGCGACGCGGAGCACGGACTTCGCCGCCTGGGGGCGGGCCTGCTGGGCCTCGTGTGGCTGGGCGCCCTGGCCGGCCTCGTAATGTCCGGAGCCCTCGGCCTCGTGCTGTTCGTGGCCGTGTCGATCGCCGATATCGTCGCGTACGCGGCGGGTCGCCGTCTCGGCGGCCCCCGGCTCTCCCCGCTGTCGCCCGCCAAGCGGTGGAGCGGCACGCTGGCCGGGGCTGCGGCCGGTCTCCTCACGCTGGCCGTGCTGTCCTCCTTGACGTGGCAGACGGCGGTGGCCGTGGGGGTCGGCGGCCCGCTCGGGGACCTGCTGGAGTCGATGGTCAAGCGGGGCGCTCGCGCCAAGGACGCCGGCCGGTGGCTGCCCGGCTCCGGCGGCCTCCTCGACCGGATCGATTCCCTCCTCGTCGCTCTGGCGGTGCTGTTGGTGCTGGAGTGAGCCACGGGGCGGGGTGAGCCATGTGACGGGATGAGCGTGAGGCTGGGTGAGGTCGGGCCGGTGGGGGAACTTGTCGCGCGTGTACCCCTCGCGGGACTCGTCGGCGCCGTGAAGCTGGTGGACCGCGATGCTGAGCGGAGGCGTCTCAGCGGCGTGCGCCGGTGAAGAGGCAATGACAGGCAGGACGGCGAGCGCGGCCGCCGGTCTTCTTCGTCGGGCTCCTGGCCGTCTTCTTCAGGCCGGGCTTCTTCTGGGGCACCGGGGCATGTCTGGACGCTCGCCTCCTTGCTCTGGGCCTCGCCGCGCGATTCGCGGGCGGACTCCTGAGCAGCACCGCCAGCAGGTCCACGACGGGCTGACGCCATCGTGGTCCCCGGCCAGGAACCGCAGTGTTGCGTTCTGCCCTGACGGCTGTGCCTGAGGGCTGTGCCTGACGGCCCGGCCGATTGGCTGCTGCTCCGCCGGCGATCGCCGGTAGGCTGCGACGGTGCGCACGGTCGAGCTCCTGTTGGATGAGACGGCAGAGCTAGCGGTCCGAGAGGCGTGGAGGCGGCTGGCGGATGCGGGGCTGCCCAGCCAGGCACGCCACCGCTCACCGACGAACAGCCCGCACCTCACCCTGGCCGCCTGCCCGGAACTGACCGCCCCGATTCGCTGGGAACTCGCCGAGGTGGCCGCCGCCCTGCCGCTGTCGGTGCATTTCACCGGCCTGGTCCGTTTCGAGCGGCCCACCTCGGTACTGGCCTGGGCGCTGGACTGCGACGTGGCGCTGGCCGGCTTGCACCGCAGGGTGTGGGAGGCGGTGGTCTCGGACAGCCCGCCCGAGACCCTCAACCCCTTCCACGAACCTGGGCGCTGGAGCCCGCACGTCACCCTCGGCCGGACTCGGCGGGCCGGTGCCTTCGCCGGCCGGCGGGTTCCCGAACTGCTGCCGGCGCCGCCGCTGTCGGCCCGGCTCACCACCCTGCGCAGCTACGACACCCAGACCGGCGCCCTGGAGGTGCTGGAACCCCGCCCATAATGAAGCCGTCTCCGACGTGGGAGCCGCGGCGGCAGTCCGGCGATCACCGGGAGAACTACGGTGACGAGAGAAGCGAACCCGAAGGGGGCGACAGAGCGCTGGCACCGATCGAACTCACCTGCCACCAGTGCCTCAGAACACTTCGAGGTGAGTAGCTGTACGGATAGCGGTCCACCAGTCGACGGATAAATGATCGTGCTCATGACGTACTTGGTGCGGGCTGTCAAGACGGCTTCCGTGGCTGCGGCGGCCACGCTCGTCACATGGTGGCTGATACGAGTTTTGTACACGCTGATCGACCACGCCATCGAAGCCGACAACGCACGCGGCGCCCTCGCGGGAATCCATTACTACTTGGCAGCCAACGCGGCAGGCATCATCTGTCAGCCCTTGACCCTGTGGGCCGGCGCCAGAGTGACCGGAGTCCGCGGCAACCATCTGGCGATCGTCATCAGCACCTATGTATGGGCCACAATGACCACAAGACACCTCGTGGACTCCACCCCGGGTCTGGGGGGGGGAGGCCGTCTTGTGGGTGGCCATCCAGTCCGCCGCCACGACTGGGGCCTCGTTCCTGCAAGCCAGGCTCATGCCGGCCAGCACCCAGCCCAAGGAGCGGTCCCCTGACCCGGCGCCCAATGAAGATTCTCGTTCTCCGCGCTGTGACGTGGCCGCTTCTCGTAATACTTGCTGTCGTGGCCCGCGTGTGGACGCTTGTTGGCTCGACCAGCCGCTACAGAGCCCACCAACTTGCGGGCAGTGACACCGCGCAGCAGGCTCGGCAGGCTGCTGAGGCACGGCTGCGGGCCATCGCTGGCGCCTACGCGGAGAGCACGTCCTTGGTGTTGCGTCTCCTGGTCCTGGAAGACCACTACAGCCGCGGGATTGCCGACTGGGACCTGTTCAAACCGGTGAGGTCTGCCTACCGGGTGGCCTGCTGCATGCGTCTGACGGCCTATTACAGTTCCCCGCTGTCCGCAGCCGAGACCATCACCGGAATCCTCACTGCTGGTGAGCAGGCCTTGTCCAGCATCCCCTTCACCCACGAAAACACCCCCGGGGACCAACGAGATGCCCTGACCAATGCGGGGCACACCCTTACATGGGATCACCCAGGCTCACAGGTCCCAGCACCCCCACAACCAGCCAATGCCTACCGGTACGTGCGGGAGCCTCCAGCGGTGAACCTGGGCAGTATCCGTCGCCGCTACGGCACGGTGTTCTCGTTGACCCTGCCGCCGGCCGACTACTACAGAGTCCCGCGCTGACAGAGTCTCAGCGGCTGTAGTAATAGAGCTCGGGAGAAGGACGACGGGCTGGCTGCGCCGCACCTCGAGGCGTGTGCGCGTGTACCGGCCCGAGCGGCAGACGCTGATGCGCACCGATTCTGCGGGACTCACGACTTCGTCGCCATGCTCTCCCAGCGGGGGCTTACCCGGTCGGCATCGTGATCACCGAGGCGCACCGCCGTGTACGCCCGCGGTTCACGGGCCGTCAGCAGCAGCGCCTTCCGTCTCGCCCGCGGCCGCTTCGAGACGGCAGAAGCAGGACGCGTTGATCGGTACGTCCGTCATGGCGGACGCGAGCTTCAGCTGCCGGGCCACGATCTGCGCCTCCGCTGTCCTGCCCAGGGTGGAATCCGTGCAGCGCCCATACGTTGCCGGGGTGCCGTGAAGGACGCGGCAGCGTGTCGTCGAGCCCCAGGTCGGCCCGGTAGACGGCCTCCGCCTCTTCCACGCGTCCCTGTTCGAGTAGCAGGGCGCCGTACGCGTGCCGGACGGGCTGCATCCATCCCCACGGCTCGTCGTAGGGGAGGTCGGCCTCGAGTGTCATCGACCGCTCCAGTGCGGCGAAGGCGGCCTCGTGGTTGCCCTTGCGGTACTCCAGTTCGCCGTCGAGCATCTCCGAGGCGATCGCGAGGTTGCCGACGCAGGTGTTGTTGAACAGCGTGCGCGATTCGGGAACGCGGGAGACGGCCTCACGGAACAGTGCGCGTTCGCTCTCCGCCTCGGGAATTCGGCCGGTCGCCGAGAGGGCGACGCCGCGGGCGTAATGGAGCATTGCCGTCGTCGCGCGATACAGCTCCGGGTCGGCGGGCAGCGGCCAGTTCCAGGATGCCGGACCAGAGGACGAAGCGGATGAGCACGTGCACCCGCATGGCGAGGAAACTTTCCAGCCAGTCGGCCATGGGCGGACTTTGCACCCTCAGCAGGTCCTCCGGGATCGAGGCCTCGAGCTGTGCGGCGGTCTCCAGGGCGGTCGCCGACTGGCCGAGGAACATCGCACCGTAGATCTCGAAGTGGTAATTGTGCGAGCGGTACAGCGTGTAGAAGTTCATCGCGCCGGCCCTCGCGCGGTACTTCTCGTCGGCGGCGATCGCGGTGGTGTTGTCCGACACCACCCGTCGGTAGTCCCCGCAGAGCACCTCCAGATGGGTGGGCATGTGCTGCAGGTGCCCGGCGTCGGGTACGAGTCCGCGGAGCCGGTCCGCGACGGGCAGGGCGGCCTCGGGGGTCGGGGACATCTCCATGAGTTGGACGGACATGTGCAGAAGGCCGGGGTGCGCCTTCCCCCTCCCGGTGCCGAGCGCCCGCTCGAGCACCGACTTGGTCTCCAGGGTGCGGGAGCCTTCCGCCGGAAGCCCGGTCCGCACGTCCCAGAGCTGCCACGGAGTGAGGTTCATCTGTGCGTCGGCATGGAGGGTGACGACATCGAGGTCGTCGGGATCGAGTTCGTACGGGGCGCGCATGCTGTCGGCGTAGGGCTCGTTCCACACCGAACAGTCCTCGACCGCTTCCGCCTGCGGATACCGGTGCCGCAACGCCCGGATCAGGGCCTGCTCGACGGGAGTGGCGTCGGCCGCCTTCTCGTGTGCGCGTTCGACGGCCGCGTGCGTACGCTCGACGGTGCGGGCCAGATCCTCACCGTCGAAGAACTCCCAGGGCTTGTTGTAGTTCGGACCCAGAGCCTAGGCGATGCCCCAGTAGGCCATCGCGCAGTCCGGATCCGCAGCGGCGACGGCCTCGAAGCAGGAGACGGCCTCCTCGTGGTGGAAGCCGTACGACCAGAGCAGCCCGCGGTCGAACCACATCTGGGCGGTCGGGGAGGACGTCGTCACGGCGCGGGTGTGGGTGCCGGGGTCGTAGTGGTCCATCCTTCTCTCCTCAATACGGCCCGGTCGTCCGGGTGGCGCGGACGAGCCGTACGGCCCGGACGGACAGGTGGATGCGCCGCGACCGGCACGCACGTTCCCAACGTGGCGGAGGCCTCCGGGGACACCTGTTGCCGAGAGTAGAACCGAACTCGTCCGGCCGGGAAACGCACGCGCCGGGTCCGGGTCGGCCACTCGGACCGGGAGGCCGGTCGGACTTTGGGCCGAGTCCGCCGCGCCGACGGGCCACCCCGACGCACACACAGGCTGGTCGCCCACGCCTTGATCCGGCGGTCCAGGACCACCCCGCATGCCGGGCAGAGTTCCGATCACCGTCCGAACCTCGCGAGGGTGCGCCACCCATCTCTGGCGGAGCGGTGGCCGACAGTGTCGTCTGCATGCGTGGCCGGGTGCTGATGCTCTGAGGACGAGGATCCGGGCCAGTCGTGCCGCGATGCCCGGATATCGCGGGGCTCAGGGCCAGGCTGCGCAGGTCCCGGCGGAGCCCCAGCGTAGGAACGCGCTGCCGTTCTCGGCGCCGACGACAGATACCGCGTACTGCGCGTACCGCCACCGCCGTTGATGGCTGCCAAATGCAACGTCAGGGCGGCCAGCCCAGGTTTGGTCAGCAAGCCCAGGAGCCAGCGCACGACATGGTCGACGCCGTCAAGCGGGAGCACCCTCGGATGTCGTGCGGCCGTAAAACGGTTGCCTGGCTGAGTAACAGCCGCTACCGTCACGCCGGCGCGATCGACACGCGATCACGGGACAGGGAGGTTGATGAATATGGCTGCCGTCGGCCCTCATCAGCATGCCCTCATCCGGCTCGCGCGGTAGCAGAGCGCGATCCGGTCGTTCAAACGACCAGGAGATACGCGTGTCCTCCTCTTCCACCTCCGCCCACGCCGGCCTGACGACCAAGCGTCTGGTGCTTCGGCCCTGGACGACGAGCGAGATCAAAGCGGTCCTCGAAGACATGAGGCCCGAGCAATGGGCGGACGACTTTCCCGCCGAAGGCGATCGCGTGATCGCGGGCCTCTTCCATCAGCACCCCGCCTGGCTCGAACCATATGGTCACCGCCTGATCATCGAGCGCGCCAGCGGCCTGGTGGTGGGCTCGATCGGGCTGTTCTGGCCGCCGAGCGAAGGCGTCCTCGAGATCGGATACGGCATCGTGCCTACCCGCCGCGGCTACGGCTATGCTCCCGAGGCCACCCAAGCCCTGGCACGTTTCGCCCTCACCGCGTCGGGAGTCCACACTGTGTCCGCCAACGTGGACCACCTGTCGAACCCGCCCTCGGTCCGAGTGCTGGAGAAGGCCGGCTTCCACCGGTGGTCCGTTGAAGGGGACATCGTCCGGTACAGGATCACGAGCCGCAACCGCTAACGACACTCAAGTACGGGGCGCCCCCCAAGCGGGTGCCCCGTACCTGGGCGTCAGTTCTGAGCGTGTTGCGGATCGGTTCGCGGCGCTGGTGACGGGCGCCTGTCCCGTGAACGATCTTGAGTTTGGTGTAATGCGGGGGGACGCCGAGGGCCGGGCATCGGTGCGGCTCGGTGTGTGAGCGGGGACGGGTGGAGGTGGTGTGGTGAGGGGGGCGGCGCGGTTGGACTGGGACCTGATGCCACTGGAAGGCGTCGGGCCGCTGTACTTCGGCATGAGCACCACTGAAGTGACCGCAGCGCTGCCGGGTATGACTGAGCTGCGTCGCTTTCAGGCTGACCCCGCCTTTCGGGAGATCCTCGGCGTGGAGTACGGCACGGGCCGTGCGGAGCCTGCCGTGTACGCGTACTTCGTCGACGGCCAGTTGTTCTGTGTCGCGGTCGATGCGGCTTACGGGCCTCAGGTGAAGCTGTGGGGACGGGAGCTGACAGCCTGTGCCCCGGCTGATCTGGAGCGCTTCTTCTCGCACGCGGACAGGTGCGAGGTCATTGCTGTGTCCTACGGTCCGCGGGGGAACCCCGGGGCCAACGGACTCGGTCTGGCGGTGCGGGTGCAGGAGGTCGCCGGCCGCGTGGTGACCCGGCCGGTCATGGTGGGTCGGGCCTGGGCCGACCGGTGTACCGACGACTGGGAAGGCGCGATTCCGGAGTGCGAGTGGGTGGGCCGTCCGTGGCCCCGTACACGCGAAACGGGTTCTTGGCCACCGCCCGACCACGAGACGCCCTGGGGCGGCTGGCAACCTCCCTTCTAGGGCGTATCGAAGGTGCTGCCGGGACCCTGAGTTGTGCGCGAAGGCTGAGGGCAGCTCGGTGGCGTTTGGAGTGAAGATGAGGCAGGCTCGCACGCATGGTTTCGGTATTGCAGAACGTGGCGATCGACTGTGCGGATGCCTACGAGCTGGCCCGGTTCTGGAGCGGGGTGACTGGTCGTCCGCTGCATCCGGAGGACAGACCGGGCGCTCGGGAGACCCAGGTGCTGCTGATGGAGGGGCCGGTGCTGCACTTCAACCAGGTGCCCGAGGTCAAGACGATCAAGAACCGGATCCATCTGTGTTTGCGCCCTGAGACCCCGCGAGATCAGGAAGTGGAACGGTTGATGGGCCTCGGTGCCACCTTTGTCGCTGATCACCGGAGCCCTGATGGTTCGGGCTGGGCCGTCCTTGCTGATCCCGAAGGCAACGAGTTCTGTGTTCTGCGCAGTGACTCCGACCGAGCGGCCATGAACTCCTGACGCTCACGCGCCGTCCTAGCGGGCTTGTACGGCAGGTGGTCACAGCCACTCGCCGGCGTTGCGCGCGCTGCTCGTCGAGGACCAGGCGCCCCTGTCCGCCGAGACGCTGCGCGAGCTCGCCCCGGACCCGGCCCCTTCGGCACGTCACGCAGGGGCCGGCCGAGGCGATCTGGAGCCCGACCTCGCCGCTGTACTGGCGCAGGACCCCCTACCTGCGTGCGGAGCGCGGTTTGCGGCCTGCTCTGGACGCGGCTGACTCGCGTCGTACGCGCCCGCCTCCTATCCCGGCCCGTTGGTCAGAGAGCCTCGCACAGGACGGCTCGGCTCATCGGAGCCGGACCGTCCGTACCGGCCCGAGCGGTCTTACGCGATAGCGACGACCTCACCGGACATGACCTGAGGTGGGTTGGGGAGCAGGGACGCAAGGTTGTCCCGCACGAAGTCCGCTGCCCTCGCCACCGATTCCTCGGCACCGGCCCGGTCCTGGAAGACGCTGGTCGAGATCCTCACGGGGGTGGCGGGGTTCCGCACGTGCGGAGTCGTCGTACCCCTGGGACAGGGGACCGGCTCGTCAGGGGCCCGGCTATCACCTGAAGGGCCGCCTCCGGTGATTCGAATAGCGGCTCCCACCCCGCCTCGCCCACGTACGCCGAGCTCCGGTGACCGCAGGTCCTTTGCGCACAGCGCCGGGTGTGCGCAGCAGTTCCTGCACACTGAGGACGAGAGCCGACCAGAACCGTGCACGGCTTCATGGGCGAACCATGCCGCCGGCGCGTTGCGCCGAGTGCTCGTGGAGGGGCCTCAGGTGTCGGACCGGGCGATCGCGGCCCGTCCGTCGGGACGGGTCAGGGTGTGCGGGAGCCGCTGTTCATGGTCGTCCAGCTGCCGTCCTTCACCTCGTAGGCCGTCAGCCGGCGGTCGACCGTGTCGCCGGACCGGTCGAAGGCCGCGTGACCCGTGACGCCGTCGAACCTCAGGGTCGCCACCGCCTGCGGCATCTTGCTCCGAGCGTCCTCGGGCAGACCCCCGTGGGACGCCACGACGGCCTTCACCGCCTCGATGACGGCCCAGGCAGCGTTGTACGCGTAGGGGCCGTACGCACCGGCCGCCTCCGGAGACCCCGCCTTCCGGCACTGCGCGAGGAAGGTCTCCCCTCTCGCCAGGTCCTCGCGGGGACGCCGATGTGGGTGGCGAGGTCGCTGTCGGCCTTCGGATGGGCGTGACGTACTGCTGGTCGAACACACCGTCGCCGCCCCTCATTGGAATGCCCAGGCCCGCCCGCCTGAGCTGCCGGGAGAACGGCGCAGCGGTGGTGCAGTAGCTGCCGAAGTGGGCGGCCTCGGCTCCGGAGCTCCGGACCCTCGACGCGGGGCCCGCGAAGTCGCTCTGCACAGGGTTGACCTGCTCGGTCGATCGACATGGCCGCCTACCGGTCGGCATCCCGGTCGGGCTCGGTGGGCGTGCGCAAAAAATCGGCGGGTGATGCGGAGGTCATGGCCGAGTGCCGGAGCGGTCCGGCACTCGCCGGGACCACACGTGGACGAGCGCCAGCACGCTCAAGCCGAACATCAGGGCACCGAGGGGGACATGGAGCGACGGCATGTGCGCGATGCCCAGCACTACTTGCACAGAAGCGAGTACGAGGAAGCCCGATGCGTACAGAACGGGGCGGGGCGAACCGCCGCCCGGCCTCCAGGCCAGCGCAGCGGCGAGCACGTACACCATGGACGCGCCGTACATCACACGCGATCCGACGTCGTGCAGCACCGCACCGTAGGACGAGGACAGCAGCATCCCGGCGGTTACCGCCTGGAAGAACAGGGACACCGTCTGCAAAGCGATCGCGGCCTGCAGGAACGCAAGTTTGCCCTGTACGGCTGTCGTCTGTGTGGCCATGACGTGGCCTCCTCTTCTGCCTCGCGGCGGTGGATCGGTAGTGTCCTGGTACTCCGACGATGTGGGGCCGCGAAATGTGAGGCCGAGTGCCGACTCACATGTCCGGGGCGGTGTCTCGTCGAAGTGGCGAGAGCGGAATCGGACGAGAAGAACCAGGGAGCCGTCGCGAGCATGATCACCCCATCCGAACTTCGCCATGACCGGTCCGAGCCGGCCCTGAGCGAGATCGTCGGTGAGCGGCGACACCTGATGAATCTTGCCTACCGGCTGCTGGGTTCGCTGGCGGAGGCCGAGGACGCTGTGCAAGAGACCTACAGCCGCTGGTACGCGCTGTCGCGACCGCAGCAGGAAGCCATCGAGTCGCCCGGGGCCTGGCTGACGACGGTGGCCGGCCGCATCTGCCTGGACGTGCTGGGCTCTGCGCGGGTCCGGCGCGAGCGCTACGTCGGCGAATGGATACCGGAGCCGTTGCCCGACCGTACGGAGTGGCTCGGCTGGCGGGCGGGCGGCGGCTCAGACCTCGCCGACCCCGCCGACCAGGTCACCCTGGACGAGTCGGTGAACATGGCCTTCCTTGTCGTACTGGAGGCGATGACGCCGGCCGAACGCGTGGCGTTCATCCTGCACGACGTCTTCCGGTTTCCCTACGCCGAGATCGCCGATGTCGTCGGCCGGACGCCGGCCGCCTGCCGGCAGCTGGCGTCCTCGGCCCGTCGGCGCATTCGTGCCACCCAGGCTCCCGTAGCTGTACCGTCCGGCCAGGCCGTTCTGGTGCGGGGTTTCAAAGAGGCGTGGGAGGCAGGGGACATCAGGGCCCTCGTCGACCTCCTAGACCCCGACGCCACAATGACCGCCGATGGCGGCGGCTTGGTCGGCACCGTCCTCCGCCCGGTCGAGGGCAGTGAGCGCATCGCCCAGTACCTGATCCACATCGCCGACAAGGCCCCTGGGCTGACGCTTCTCGAGCGGATGGTCAACGGCCAACCCGGTCTGGTCGCCCAGCACGGCGGCGTCACGGTGACTGTGGCCGCGTTCAGCGCTACTGGCGGCCGTATCGCGCGCATCTGGGCTGTCCGCAACCCGGAGAAACTCCGTCCATGGACCGCGAGCGCACACAGTTGATGTGGCGTCTGCCTTACTGATCTTTTCGTAAGTTCGGTGGGTGTGGTGGCGGTGTGGGTGGGAGGCTGTCAGGGTGGCTTATCGACCTTCGCCCCCTGCGGCCGGCGCCGCCCTTCCTCCGTTTGCCGCGACCTCAGTTGGCGGAGGCGCGTCGTGTTCGGGCGGTCGAGTTGTTCGAGGACGGTGTCTCGAATGCGGAGATCGCGCGGGCGGTGGGGGTGTGCGCCGAGAGCGTGCGGCGATGGCGGCGGGCATGGGAGGAGGGTGGTGCTTCGGCCTTGCGGCGGCGTGCGGCCACCGGTCGCCCGCCCAAGCTGGACGACGCCCAGGTCGAGACCGTCCGGGCCGCATTGGAGAGAGGAGCACAAGCCCATGGTTTCGAGGCCGACCTGTGGACCCTGGAGCGAGTTGGCGCGGTCGTTGAGCGGGTGACGGGAGTGGTGCTGTCGAGGGCGTCGGTGTGGCGGTTGCTGACCGGCCGGCTCGGATGGAGTCTGCAGCGGCCCGAGCGGCGGGCGGTCGAGAGGGACGAGTCGGAGATCGCCCGCTGGATCGCGCACGAGTGGCCGCGGATCAAAAAGGGGCCGTGAACACACGTGCCTGGATCGTGTTCCTCGACGAATCAGGCGTCTCCCTGCTGCCTCAGATCCGCCGCACCTACGCACCCCGAGGTCGGACCCCATTGCTGCGGCACCGGCTGAACTGGAAGCGGGCGTCGATGGCCGGGGCCCTGGGATACCACTCCACCGACCCCGATCGAGGGGCCCGCCTATGCTTCCATCTCAAGCCCGGCAGTTACGACACCGCCGCCCTCATCGAGGTCCTGAAGCGGATGAAGGTGTTCTACCGCGGCGAGCGGGTGGTCCTGGTCTGGGACGGCCTGTCCGCCCATGGGAGCCGGGCGATGCGGGCTTGGGTCGCCGGCCAGGACTGGCTCACCCTGGAGCGATTACCCGCCTACGCACCCGAGCTGAACCCGGTGGAGCTGCTGTGGTCCTCACTCAAGAAACGTGAACTCGCCAACCTCGCCGGCGACCACCTCGCCGATGTCGCCGACGCCACCGAGCAAGGCATCCACCGCATCAACCACAACCCACAACTGCCATGGTCCTTCCTCGCCCACACCGGCCTGACCATCCACCCACCACACCCACCGAACTTACGAAAAGATCAGTAAGGGCTGTCCCGTAAATGATCTACGCATGGTACTGACCAGCCCGTTTCACTGTTACCCGGTCAGGGTGAGGTTGTGCAGGCGGGCGATGCCGAGCAATGGCATGGTGGACGCCGTCGCCTTTCAGGCGACAGTCGCGGAGGATCTTCCATCCCTTCAACCTGGCGAAGACGTGCTCGACGCGGGCGCGGACCTTGCGGTGGGACGCGTTGTGTTCCTCTTTCCAGGCCGGGAGTCAGCCTGGCCGCGCTCGCGGCGGTGCGGGATGACCAGGCCGGTGCCCCGGTAGCCGCCGTCCGCGATGACCGTGGTACGGCCGACGGCGGCCTTCGCGCCGGATAGCTCCCACGCCTTGCAGTCGTTGGGGTTGCCGGGCAGAGGACGGCCGACGGCGACCACGAGCCGGGTGCCGGCATCAATGACGACTTGGTGGTTGGTTGCGTACCGGTAGTTCTTCGACTGCTCAGCGACCGTGCGGTCACGGGTGGGCACCAGGGTTCCGTCCACGATCAGTACGGCTTCCCTGCGGAACCGCCTGCGCGGCAGGAGCGCGAACGACGGGCCGAGGTAGTCGATGATGCGGTCGGCTGCGGACTTCGAGATGCCGAACAGCGGAGCTAGCTGCCTCAGGGTCAGATTCGTCCGCCAGTACGCAGCCACAAGCAACACCCGGTCCTCCAGCGGCAGGCTCCACGGCCGGCCCTTTCGGACCGGATCCGCTCCCTCGCGCCGTAGCGCGATGATCAGCTTGCCGAACTGACGTGGGCTCAGCCCGGTGAACGGGGCTATCCAGGACGGCTCGGACGCCGTGATCACACCAGCCACGACGAGATCGTCTCAAAGATCGACGCTATGGAAAGATGATCGTCATGGCAGGTCAGGTCTGGGTGTCCCTCATATCGTTGGGCGGCGTTGTCCTCGGCGGCGTGTTGTCCTACCTCGTCCAGCACAGGACTCAGCAATCAGCGGAACGTGCCGAACAGCAACGGCAGCGGATCGCCTTGTCGGAGACCCGGCGCGCGGAACGGCTGGCGCTGCTGGAGCGGTTCATCGAGGTCTCGGCAGAGGCGGAACGCTGCGCCTATACCCGGCCGTCAGAGTGGGAGGACACCGATGACTGGTACCTCACGACCCAGGACGTCATGAACAAGCTGTGGGTCGCGGATCGGCTTCTCCGCATCCAGTTCCCCCTGACCGTGCATGACGCCGCACACGCGCACTTCCTCGACCTCAACAGGACCGTGTGGCATGGCTTGCCCGACGGTGAGAGCGTGCGGGACTACCTGGAGGGCAACCGATCGGCGTTTCTCGACGCGGCCCGCGAGGTCATGGGGTAGTCCACCTCGCCACCAAGATCTATTACGGGACAACCCTTAGGCTGTACGCCGGTCGGCCCCGGTCGCGGGGTCCCAGGGGGTGGGGAACAGGATGTCCGTAGAACGTCACATAGCGGGAATGCTCCAGCAGATCGCCCGTCAGCAGGACATCGTCGAGATCGCCCCCCAGGGCACCACGCCGAAGGCGGCCGCCCTGGCGCACGTGGCGGAGCAGTACGGCTACACATACGGCATGGCCTACAGGACCGGGTTCAAGAACTCGCTCGTCCAGGTCCGGATGTACCGGGACCCGCGATCTGACGCGCGCGTGCGCGAGGCGGCCACCATCGCCGCCCATCCGCAGGCGGGCAACGGCGGGACAGTGCCGGGGCTGGAGCAGGGCTCGCTGAAGCCGCTCCCCGAAGCGGTCGCTGCCGTGGCCGTGCTGAAGGATCTCGTCACCTTCGACGTCATGGCCCTGTACGTCGCCGGCCGAAGCCAGAAGGTTATGGTCTACCTCGCCTGCGCGGTCCTGACCGTCCTCCTGCTCATCGACGACAAGTCGCCGGTCGAAGCGGTCGCCTCCGGCGGGGCGGTCGCGCTGCTGTGCACCGTGGCGTTCACGGTGGGCGCGGTCCGCCGCGGGAAGATCGCACAGCGGCTGACGGACGCCGGGTTCCTCGCGGTGCGCGACGAACGAGGCGGCCAGCGATTCTTGCGCCCGGGGCAGCAGTTGCCCGGCCACACCGACCCGTTCGCCGCCTGAGGCGCTGGCCTGCGGCGCAGGCAGGACTGGGACACCGCGCTGCGCCTTGCTCAGGCCCTTCTCCGTGCGGCCGACAACCGGGGCGGCAGATGGCGCTTGGGGTGGGCTCCACGCCAGCTTCGACAGCCGTTCATGCTGCTCCGAACGGAGCAATGATCTCCGGGGGAGCGCCGATCCTACCAGCGCCCCAGTGACCTGACAGGCGGCCGCCGACGGGTCCACCCCCTGACCCTTCAGAGGCTCTTTGACGAGTCACGGATCCCCCCTTAACTCGCGAGAGTGAAGTGCACACAAGGGTGGTCCAGGGCAAGCACCACTGCAGACCCTGCGGGTCGGCCGTGGGCACCCGACCTTCAGGTCCTCAACGGCACCACCCGCGCCAAGTCCAGGGCGCCGGCGTCGCGGTGATCGTGACGGACGGGTGCCCGCACTCGCAGGGGCCTTCGCCAAGCAACAGCGCGTCCATGTAGTTGACGGCCACACCCGCAGGTGATGGGCCAGCTCCTAAGAGCTGTCCCGCAAATGATCTCCGAGCTGCCTCGGGTCGTTGGCCGTCGTACGGGCCGCTCGTCTATCCGGCGAGGATGAAGTTGTGCATCCGGGCGATGCCCAGCATGGCGTGGTGGACTCCGTCGCCTTTGAGGCGGCAGTCGCGGAGGATCTTCCAGGTCTTCATACGCGCGAAGACGTGCTCGACGCGGGCGCGGATCTGCTTGTGGGCCTTGTTGTGTGCTTCCTTCCAGTCCGGAAGGTCTTCGCCCTTGCGTCGGCGGTGGGGTATGACGAGCCCGGTGCCGGGATAGCCGCCGTCGGCGATCGTGAGTGTTCTGCCAACGGCGGCTTGGCGCCGGATTCCTCCGATGCCTTGCAGTCGTTGCGGTTGCTGGGCAGGCGCTGGCCGACCACAACGACCAAGCGGGTGTCGGCGTCGATGACGACCTGGTGGTTGGTCGAGTACCGGTAGTTCTTGGACTGCTCCGCCACCGCGTGGTCCCGCGTCGGGACCAGGGTGCCGTCCACTATGAGCACGGTGTCCTTGGCGAACCGTTTGCGGGGTTGGAGCGCGAGCATCGGTCCGAGGTGGTCGATGATGCGGCCGCTGCCGACTTGGACACCCCGAAGAGCGGGGCGAGCTGGCGCCTAGTCAAGTTGGTGGCCAGTACGCCGCGACCAGCAGAGCCCGGTCCTCCAGCGGGAGGCTCCACGGCCGGCCCTTGCGGACCGCATCAGCACCCTCGCGCCGTAGTACGGTCACCAGCTTGCCGAACAGGCGAGGGCTCAGCCCGGTGAACGGGCCTATCCAGACACCTCACGGCGCCAAGCCGTCAAGTCGGGACAGCGGGCACGAGCTCACTGTTCGATTTCGAGGGCCCTGCCGGTGGTCATCAGAGAACGTCCTTAGGCCGTGTCCTATGTGGTGTTGGTTCGTTGGACTCGGCATGGGGCGGGGTACGTGGAGTTGGATTGTTCCGGACGGACTGTGGGAGATCGCGGAGCC
>NZ_JBWKLQ010000027.1:0-13977 GCF_056429965.1 Streptomyces sp. NPDC046122
CCAGCGAACGACTGGGGCGCCGCAGATGGGTCATCGAACGCACCATGTCCTGGCTGACCGGATACCGCCGGCTCAACCACCGCTACGAACGCCACCCCCGCAACTACCTGGCCTTTCTTGGCCTCGCCGCCGCCCTCTGTTGCTACAAACAACTTGCCCGACTCACCACATAGGACACGGTCTAAGCACGTAGACACCACAAGGGCCCATCCGAAGAACTACTGACGGATGGGCCCTCCGGGTTGACGAGAGCCGTTTCGAGTCCCCTACATGGAATGCCTAGCGCCACCAGATGCGGCCGCGGGGGCCATGCTGTTGTAGGCGGGCCACTGCAAGTCGACGGTCCGCCCCAACGGCCCGAGGCCGTAGGCGGACGACAGCACGTCGAAGGGCTGCCCGACGGCACGTCGGCGCGACTCGATGTATAGCTGAGCAACCAGAAATGCCGACGGGACCGGCTCACCGACGACCAGCTCGCCGCCCTCGCCAACCTCGGGCTGGAGTGGGCAGTCTGAAGTCAGGCTGGTGAATTGCAGCCCCCCGAAAACGCCAAGCGGTGATTGTTCGTATGCTGTGATCGCTTCAGCTACTTCTCCTCTCAGTTGCCGAACTCCGCAGGGAGAACGGTCAGTTGCGCCGATTCCGTCCGGTACCGGTGCACATCCGCCCTAGTCATAGGGCCTGAGAAGAAGGTGAGGCAGTGATGACCACGGACATGAACAAGCAGCCCAGTGGGTGGTCTGGTCCCGAGAGGTGGACCGTTTGGCTGGCCGCGGCGAGCTTGGTCGTAGGGGTCATCGCAGCAGTAGGGCAGTTCTTCCAGTAAGGGAGGACTGTGCGGCATGAGGAGCGGTCGTACGGGTTTCGCATACGCAGCGAGCCCGGCCCCTGGGAGGGCGACCGGGCTCATGTAGCTGCGCTGGGGGTCTGCCTCTTGCCGGAGGCAGACCCTCTATAACATCTGCGTCGAGCGTATCGAGTGACCACTTAGATGACAACTAAGTGGTCACTGCCCCCGGGCACTGCACGCGCCACTAACGGAGCGCACTCAGCGAGGAGATCAGGGCGCACTGAACCGGCGACGGTCTGCAGGACCGGCAGAGCTCCGGTGTCAGCGGCGGAGGAAGCCGAAGATACCGTTCTCCTTGCGCCACGCCTCCGCTTCCGCCTTCGCCTGCGCCTCTTCAGCCGCCCGTTCCTCCGCCGCCAGGCGCTCCCGCTCCTTGGCGGAGGTACACACGGAGCAGTCGCTGCCCGCCGGTACGGACTGCCAGCCGTCCGGGTAGACCTCACGGCCGCACGTCGAACACGCCCACGCGGCGGCCCTCCGCCGCTGCTCGACCTCTTCCCGCTCGCGCTGCTCGCGCTCCTCCTGGGCGCGGCGCTCGAGGCGGCGTTCCTCGTCCCGGACGGAGAAGGCCCGGTAGTCGTCCGGGTTGTCCAGAGCCGCTTCGAGGGTCTCCCACGTCGAGTGGCCGTAGCGCCACCAGATGGGTCCGTGGGGGCCGTGCTGTTGTAGGCGGGCGAGGGTGGTGACGATGACGGGGACGGTGTCGTCGTAGTCGCGGTAGCCGTCCTTCACATGTGTCCCGTACAGGCTGCCGTCATGCCAGTGGCCTTTCCAGCACTCCGTGGAAAGGTCACGGATGGCCTTCATGCGGTTCATCATCGCCTCGGACCCGACCTGCTTGGTGAACACGATCGCCACAGGCGGGTGTCCCTGGCGGCCGTGGTCGCCGTAAAGCGTCCGCCACATCGGGACGTCCCGGGCGCCTATCTCCTTGAGCGTGCGGCGGAAGAACCGGCGGTACTTGAAAATCTTGTTGGCGACGATCTGCCGGTCCTCGGTGCCGTTGTCGACCTCCACGAACAGCACCGGCAACCCGGCCCCAGGTGCGTTCAGAACAGCGTCCGCGCGGGGGCTGCCCTTGGCCGGAGTGGTGAACGTGCCCGCCACCGGCAGCACAACCTCCGTCTCCCACGAGGCCAGCGTGCCGATCCCTGCCGGCCGGGACGGACCGGCCGTCGTCTGCGCCGGGACCGCCGGCGGCTGGGTTTTGCGGACGACCGGCCGGGTCGGCTCCGGGACCGGCTGGAGGAACGCGGTGATCGTGTCAGTGACCTTCCGCGCGTGCGGAGCACCTGAGGGCACCGACGCCTTCGCCGTGCCACCCATCTCCTTCACCTCACGGCCCAGGACCACACTCGCTGCCGCCAGGCCGGCCGGAGTCAGGTTCCACAGCTTCTCCGACACCCGGTTGCCCTTGTCGTTGATCCGGGTCGCGGACCCGAGCGAAACGACCAGGCCCTCCACCCCGAGGTCCTTCGCAGCGTTGCGGACCGTCTGCGCGTCCGCGGTGCCCGGACACGTCAACTGCCGGATCTGCTCGGCCGTCGCGACCTTCACCACCCCGAGCGCCGCCAGCACCCACGTCCGCGCCTTCGTCGTCGACCCGTACGGCCGCGCCTTCGTCCCACCCACCAGCACCCCGCCCCTCCCCCACGCCCTGCCGACCGTCCAGCGGCGGCCGGCAGCCGGCCCGCCCCGGCGCCCCGGAACCCGATACTCACCTCTCCTACCACTCTCCACTGACATAGACGGGTGAGAAGAGGGTTGTCGAAGTGCCGGAAACGGGCTGGTCCAGGGGCCTGAGCTGCACAAACGTGCCCGCCGTGGGCGCGGGACACCGTAGGGGAAACCGTAGGGGAGAAGGTAGGGACCGCCACAGGGCCCACCGAACCCCAACCACCAGGTCAGCCGGGCGGCATGAGACGCAAGAGGACCTCATGCGGGTCGTCGTCAATGACGGCACGATCGCCGGGGAACCAGGACAGGAGAACATCCTCAACCACGTCTACGTCCTTCCTCGTGCTTTCGCACGCAAGCGTCTACTCGCGCGCATTAAGCACTTCGATTTCGTGTGCCCTGGCCCACGGCAACATCTGGTGGCTCAGCTGCTGGGACCATCCGTTCTGGCGTAGTTGGCCGACTCGCGTGAGCGGCGATGCCTCGGCGATGCCGAACGCTTGTACCAGTTCGTCAGCCAATAGTGATGCGGTCTGGACAAGCGCTGACCCCGCGTCAGCAAGGTCGTCCAGGAGCGCTACGGCTTCACCGTCGGCGTACGCGCAGAACTGGGTACTCAAAGGCAAGCGCTCAGTGCCGCTAGCGCGCATTGTGTCGATGCGGAAGGGGGGCAGCGGGTACATCTGGGGCCTGGGCGGTCCGTCGGGATGGGAGTGCGGAGCATCAACGACAGCGGCCTTGAGGAGCGCGGTGCTGGTGGCTCCGGTGCGGTCCCGTGCATGTCCGCCAAGGACGTGAAGGGCTGACAGGAGGAGCCACACCAGGGTATCGGGCTCGGCCCAATGAAACTCCGACCCATTGATGTTGCTGGTGTTGTCATACAGGCGAAGCGCCCATGACCCTGATCCGTCCCGGTGCAGATCGCACTGGTTGTAGAAATGGCCCTGGGATTCTCCGCCGTAGGCAATGATTCGCCTCGAGCCGATTCGGACGCCTTGGAAGACAGACATGTCATCGCCGATCAGGCTGGTACTCAGCAACTCTCCCCGATGTTGGTCGAAGGACTCGCGGCTGATCGTCATGTCCCCCGGGTTCTCCGGCGTCAGCGACACGATCAGGTGCGGCATGTTGCTGGCCGGCAGCGCCTGGAGCAGCTCGCGCTCAACGGTGTTCAGGCGCCGGCTGCGATCGGCGGCGGCGTTGAAGCGGCGCTGATAGGCCGTGGCGACGTCCGTCTCGGTCAGCCAGTCGGTCTTGGAGGCCCCGCGGCGCGGATACAGCAAGGCTTCCTTGGTTGCCTTCGTCAATGGGGCGGTAACCGCGTGCGGGCCTTGGGGGCTACGAGGGACTGCGAGGAGGAGGAACCCTTTCCCCTGCGCGTCGGGGTCTGGGTTGGGTAGGGCCCGCATGCTGAACCGGACGGGGGGCGCGGTGTGGCGGGCCACAACCTGGTGGAGATGGCGCTGGCGGCTGTCGGAGATGTCGCCGTCCATCACCTTCGAAGGTACCCCCTTGGCTTCTGCCATTCCGACGACCAGGAGCCCGCCGATGTGGTTAGCGAACGCAGCGACGTCCTTGGCAAGCTCGGCCTTCTGCTCGTCAGTGGCAGCTGGCATCTCCCGCTTGTAGTCCAGGTCCTCGCTCTCGGCTGCTTCCGGGTTGCCTTCCAACGCGGCGACGTCGGCGTACGTGACCGTGTCCAGGGAGCCACCGAGTAGCGCTTCCAAGCGCCTTGAGCGATACAACATGGCCTCGACAGTAGCGAAAGGCGTTGTCTCACCGTGCCTCATGGCGCGTTGGTCCGCCGTCACCTCGAGTCGGTGGACTCTGTTGCGATGCGTGCGGACCCCAGCCTTACGGGATGCGGACCTGCCTTCGTCTGCATCGTTCCCGTTTCTGAGTCTGTGCAGAGCTGCAGCAGCTTCTACGCCGTCCGGTGCGGGTCCCAGCATCAGCGAACGAAGGCACGTGTGGCGGGCTGGGGAGCGTCGCAGCCGGGCCTGCCCAGGGGTGACAGCCGGATACTCCTGGAGTATGGAATGCCGAAAGCCGATGAGATCCGCCTGTTTCCTCACGGTGATGGTCGGATCGGTAACGACGGTGGCCATGGCAGGCCCCTTCCTTTGGCGACATGCGCCGCTGTAGTTGTCGGAGGATGATTGGAGTACCGGACGCCCCACTCCTCGCCGGGAGGGATCATGCAACCGGAGAGCAGCGCAACCCTGACAGAGGCCCAGAGAAGGGCATACGCAGAGAATCAAGCTGAGTTCGCGAAGCTTGATGAGCAGATACGCAGCGTCGAAGAAGCCGCTACCGCGCGTCTGGCGGCTAGCGGCTTGCGCTTCGACGAGGACGCAACGGCCTGCCTCTTCTGCCCCTGCACCGGCTGGGTTGATGGCGATGGACTCGGCTGCGACAACTGCAACCACCTGCGGAGTAGGCATGCCAACACCTCTTGAGCCCACCGGAAGAATGGCGGCTCTCAGCTCAGCAGAGAGGGAACCTGGGCATCCGGACCTTCGGACTCCCGGGGAGCCACAGAGAGCCGGCTGAGTTCATTGAGCCCCCGATTCCCCCTCGCCTCCCTCGCTCGCTCCGTCTCATGGCTCGCCTCAATGGGCTTCAACTGCCTCTCGATATGAGGAGGCCGCAAGCCGGTAACCCACGTATGACACCGCAACCATCGAGGCGATGTCGGCCGAGACCGAACGGCAGATCGCTGCCGCGACCCCGGCGGCCTGACATCACCACAGTCGCTGCCGCCGCGCCGTACGACGACACCGAACCAGGGCTCACACCTCCGCGATAACCTCTTCCGCCTGCATACCCTTCTGCCCCTGCACCGCGACGAAGGTCACCCTCTGGCCTTCCTTGAGGCTCTTGAAGCCGTTGCCCTGGATTGCCCTGAAATGCACGAACAGGTCCGGACCGTTTTCCGGGGTGATGAAGCCGAAGCCCTTCTCATCGTTGAACCACTTCACGATGCCGCTCTGACGCTCGGCCATACCCACTCCTCCGGTTCACGTGGGCGTAGAGGGGGGCACCCACAAGCTGATCATCCCGGCCAGGAAAGGCCGATGCCGGGATTTGCTGCGGGGTGGCTGGTAATCGCCAGACGTCGGCCACCCTGGCAGGGGAAGGGGCGTGACATCGGCTGCGGCCGGTCGTTGAACCCGGCAGGTCAAGCGAGACGCACAGAGAAGCCCCGAGTCGTGACAAGGCCCGGGGCTCCGTGCCGACAAGCCTCGCGGCCCGTCCCGGCCCCCCGGCCAGGGCAGATTCAGGTGCCGCTGTCTGCGACGGCCGCCCGGAACTCCTGCGTCATCAGCGTCACCGAGCCGCGCTCAACAGGCGCCGGACCCGGTTCGCCCCACACCGTTTGCAGTACCCGGCGCAACTTGTTTCTCATCGCCTCATCGACCACAGCCCGGTACTCGGCAGGGACCTCACGCTTGTCCTGGACGCCGACCATCGTCACGTGGGCGGTGCCGATCCACCCCGCGAGGAACTCGCCGTCCTCGGAGTTCCCCTGGGCAGCAGGGTGACCCTGGTGCAGAACCCAATGCCGCCTCCGGCCGCACGCGGAGACGGCGGGCAGGACCGCAGCCCCGCGGTCCACCGGCGCCGAGCGCACGCAACTCGCCGCCTTGGGCAACGCAGACGGGGTGAGGTCGTGCGCGGAACGCTACTTACCGAAAAACCAGCCCTCAGCTCGGGACTGCTTGCCGGCCCGCTGTGTTGTCCGCGCGAGGCTTTGGCCGACTCGTCCGCGACCGGGACGCTGGCCGGGTGCGCTGGGGTACGCCGGAGGCCGAGAGGGTGTGTTGCGGGGCGCACTTGAGGGGCAGTTCACATCGGTGCCACGTGCGACGCGCTACGACCGCGGTCTGACCGTTTTCGATCAAGTTTGGCGGCATTTCTCCTGTGCGCCCGTTCGAGAACCGCATTAGTTCCATTAACGGGCTGTAGTGATGGTGGTTCGTCTGCGTGAACAGGTAGCGTCCCGAGTCACGAGCGGCCCTGGCATGGCGCCAACCGAGACCAGGAACCGCCCGTTCATTGTTCGACTCGATCGAGGAGACGTGTGATGTCCCCTGACCTGACGCCCCGCCGGCTTCCGTGGAAGGCCCGGCCGGTGCGACCCGAACCTAACATCCCGCAGTTCCGAGTGGCTGAAACCACCGAACGGCGTGACAAGCAAGTCAACATGCAGGTAGGGGCGTTCGTTGCGTTCCCTGTCGCGGGCATCGTGCTGATTTTCCGCCCGAGTGCTGCCGAAGCAGTCCTCGCGGCTCTGCTCCTGGTCCTGGGCGCCACGCGGCATTCCTGGGTCCATTACCGCCGCCACCGGCAGCTTCGCGCGATCTGACGGTCCGTAAGTGGCCGGGCCGGGCCGGTCCCGGCCCCACCACTGCGGCCGTCCCGCGCTCTCGGTTCGTTGCCACCGCAGGCCAACACGGGAGGCGCTGCCTCTCCGTGCACGGGCAGATCCTCCGTTTTCTGCGATGAATTACTGGAAAGCACATCCCCCGAAAGGGACCCCTATCTCATGCTCCGCGACTACCGCTGTCTGGCTGCCGGGTGTCAGAACAAGCTTGACCAGAGTCCGGCCGGCCGCCGCCGCCTGTACTGCAGTGACAAATGCGGACGCGCGTACCGCAAGGCCCGCAACGCACAGCGCACCCCCGAAACCCGGGCCCACGACGCCTACGCCGTGCAGGTGGCCGCTGACCTTGTCCACCAAACCGGCATGCTGCAGGAAGTCGTCGGCCACGGCGATCCGCTCCAGGCCCTGCCCTGGTTGTCCAAGGTGGCCAAGGATGTCGACGATCTGCGCGATGCCCTGGTGCAGCAGGCCCGCGACCGCGGCATCAAGCCTCCCGCCCTCGCCTCGGCCTTGCACATCAGCGTGGACAAGCTCGGCCGCGACCACTCGGCCGACAGCGTCGAGCGCCGGATGCGCGGCCGCATGGAACGCACCGGCCGTACCCTGCCACGCACCACCAGCACCGCCGCGCCCGCGCCGCCCCCCTCCAACGGGGCGGGCCCGGCAGGGGGCGCTTGCACCCTGCCGGGCCCGCGGTTGGCCGTGGCAGACAACGACGCGGAGCGCCCAGGTGACAACGACCCGGCCGCTACCCTCGCCCTCGCCTTCTCCCATCTGCAACGCTCCAGCCACAAGAGCATCCGCGCCCTGAGCGAGGAGGTCGGAGTCTCCCCCTCCTACATCTCGCGGATCCTCACCGGCGACCGCTGCCCCTCCTGGCGGATCGCTAGCCGCCTGACCCAGTCCTGCGGCGGCGACCCCGCCGACATCCGACCGCTGTGGGACACCACCCGCGGCCACCGCATAGCCGAACCCGGCCAGCTCACCGCCGCGCTACGAGGCCTCTACCTCTCAGCGGCCCGCCCACCCCTCGACCACGTCCGCAGCCAAAGCGGCAACCGGCTCAGCGTGGAACACATCCACGCCGTCCTCAACGGCCAGGAGATCCCCCCGTGGGAAACGGTCGACCAACTCGTCGGTGCCCTGCACGGGCAGCCCCAGGCCTTCCGACCACTGTGGGACGCCGCACGCCACGCCCTGCCCACCCAACCCGGCCACCCCACGCTCAGCGAGCAACGCGGACCGCTCGCCGAAGCCTTCTGACCGCCCGCCGACCAAGGCCCACGCCCCTGGAAGGAGCCACCATGGTCGCCGCCGCCCCACAACACAGCAGCCCCACCCGACTGTCCCAGCGATCTTCCGGCGACCGCCCGCCTCTTCCCAAGCCGGCGCCTCGCACACGGCCGGCCGGACAGTGCCCGGGCATCACGCTGCCCCCCGCGTTCGAGGCGTTCTACGCACTGCACTGGAAGCGCTACCTCGACTACGCCCTGGCCCACCTGTCCGAAGCCGCCGCAACCGTCGTCGTACGCGAGACCTTCGGCGAACTGGCCACACAGTGGCCCTTCATCGTCAGCAGACTCAACCCCAACGCCCACGCCTGGAACATCCTCACCTCCCGCACCTGGGCCACCAATAACCTCTCCTCGCCACGATCCCGCCGTGACGTGCAGTACGACGCCCTCGTCCTGCACAACGTGCTCGGCTACTCCACGACCGACACCGCAGACGTCATGGGAGAAGAACCCAGCAAGATCCGATACGTCGTCACCCAACACATCCACTGACCATGAAGCAGCACCAGCTGAGCGGCCGAGCGCGCCGACAATCAGGCCGGTCAGGAAGCCATCGCCCGCCGCGACCGGGAGGCGATGGCTGCCGCCCCGTTCGCAAGGGGCAGCTGGTCGCGGTGCGGACCGCCTGCCCGAAGAGCCGGGGCACTCCGCCGACTGAGACGACCCAACCTCCTACCGAGACGACCTGGAGGAGCAGTACGAGGCGCCACGACGACCGATCGGCGTGGGGGGGACCGCCTGCAGCGGACGGACCCGCTCACTGGCTGACTGCCGCCAGGGGGCTGATCGGCGTGTGTCCGTGCGCGCGCCTGCCAGCCGCAGGGAATCGAACAGAAGCATCATTCCGGGGTGGCTACGTACGACTTTCCCGAAGACCTTCGCGCAGCTCAGTTGCGTCTGCACCAGACGTGGGAGGAGTACGAAACCCTCGGCCGCACTCTCCCCTGGTCGGTAGAGCCCTCCGAAGGGTGGACGGCCCCGAAGGTTCTCTACAGCGACGCGGAACCCCGCAGCCTGCCGCCCAGCCCCGGTTACACCGAGGAGCAGAAGGCGGCGGTCGTCCGCCTGCGCCGTGAGCTCCTCGAGCTGTCGGCCGTGGTGTCGACGCATCCGTACTGGGAGACAGTGGATGTGAGCAAGAGGGTGGAGCAGCGGATGGCGCTGAAGCATGTGCACGAGCCGGAAGCCGGCGCCGGCGGGGCGGAAGCGGCGTAGTCATGCCTGGTCAGCCCGCCTGGCCTGCCTCAGACACTTCGCCTGGATCGTCACTCCATCACAAAGCCAAGTAGCCCGGGCGCCCACAGGACGCGCCTCCTGCAGCCCGAGACATAACGACGCTTACGAGACAGCGCACTGGGGGCAGACAGTGACCCCGGTGCGTGATGGTCGTTGTTCCGCCGACGCGTAAGTGACATCCGTCCCCACGGACCCTCGTCGTGGGGGCCCTGCCACCCCTCAGGGCCCCCACCCGGCCGGCACAGCGGCGTCGGCGAATGCGTCCGGTTTCCCCTTCTGCAGGGCGGGCCAATCCGTAAGTCAGGCTGGCCAAAGCTCCGAGACGGGGACCACTGACCAGTCCCATGCCCCGTTGGCGTCCGTGTCGGCGAGGAGCACCAGGTCCTCTTCGCTCACGCGGGCCCGCCCGCGGGCCACGGCGAGTTTCGCCAGGTAGGCAAGGTGGAAGTCCTCGGGGAGATCCCTCCCGCCTTGGGTGGCCCGGTGAACCAGAACCACGGTGTCGTCCGAGCCGACGCGGGCCGCGACAAGCTCCTCGGCGGACGTGCTGAGGTAGGTGATGGCGTCGGAACGGATCAGACGGCTCTTCTCCGGCTCGTCATGACTTGGACTCAGCACCCAGACGTCGGCCATGGTCCCCTCCGGAACGGTCAGCGGTGATCATTCAGGACCATCCTTACTCACCCGCCCAGGAATCGTCTGCCATAGGGCGGCTGTGTGAGTCGTCTTCGCTGGCCAGTGCCAGGGCTGCTTGCCGGCCGGTTCCCGCGGAACCCCTCTCACATAGCCCCGGTCGCTGCCCCCCGCTGGTCCCCACGGCCTGCACACCACCGTCCGGTGCCTTTCGGCCGCTGACTGGGACACGTCTGCGGCCGCCGCGCCGCTCGCCACCGTGGTTGAAGGAGCGGCGGTCGTGTGGGCAAACGCGGTGGGACTCAAACCGAGAAGTAGCGCAGAGGGCACCCAATCCATCATCCGACGCCCTGGCACGATGATGTAAGCCCGCCCCGGTTGGGCTCAGGGCGGCCGTGCGCCGGTGCCGTCGGACCCAGAACCGTCCTTGCGTGAGTGGGCCACACGTGGGGGCGCCATCGGCGCGCCGCCCTCGTGTGGCCAGGTACCCGTGTCAGGTGCGGGTGGTGGGGTCAGCCGCGGTGATGTCCGCCACGGCCCCAGGACTCGGTGTCCACGGTGTAGCCGCGGTCGTTGCGCAGGGTCGCGGTGTCGGAGCGGTTGTCCCACATGTAGTGGTGGCGGTCCATGTAGAGGTCGGTGCGGGTGTCGCGGCCGACACCGGTGTGGATACGGACGGTTGAGCGGCCGGCGAGGCGTACGTCGTGGAAGCGGTAGCGGTTTCCGTCACGGTCGCGCAGGGTCCAGCCGTCCAGGTTCACTGCACGGCGGTGGCTGTTGGTGATCTCGATCCACTCGCGGTTCAGCGACCGGTTCGAGCGGGTGTCGGGGCCGGGGCTGTCGGCCTGGACTGCGCTGATCTCGACGCCCGAGCGGCGCTGCTGCCGGTCCTCGTCACGGTCGTGGGCCATGGCCGGCAGAGCGGCGGCGGAAACGATCGCTCCGGCCGCGAGAACAGAGGCGGCCAGACGACGGGCAGAAGAAGCAGACAAGAGTGATGTCCCCTCAGATCATGTGCACCACCAGCCAAGAACGGTCGACGGTGCGGTGTGGGTCTCGGTCCCTGTCGGTGCCGAGGACCCGAACTCTGGCCCGCCGGCACCGGCCGTTGGGGCGCGCCTGACACCACGTTACCGATTACGGACATTTCCGTAACACACGGATGTACAGCACATGAATGGACAGTTAGGCGTGAGCCTGACATTCACTGACAGCTACACCCACCCGTTGAACCGTAAACGGAAAGCGCTTGCGTACTCCGGCGCACGACCCCACACGCCACCCCGCACACCACCCCACCCAGCGGACCAGATCTTCGCAACAACCGTTCTGCACGTTTCTTCGCACACCCGAACCCACATCGCAAAAACCCGCGAAGAAAAGAGGACGGGCGGCTCCTGCAGCGACGGAGGAACAACCGCGGGAGCCCGCCCTGACCAGCGGTTGCCCCCGAAACCCGGATGCATGCGCATCCGGCGCCAGAGTGCGCACGAGGGCCTGAGCCGGTGGCCTGGCAGCATGAGCCGGCACCGCCTCTTCTGGTGGGCTTCCGTGAACGCCCCCTTGCTCTTTCGGTAACAAATGGTGACAGCATGTGACGAGCAGTGATGGCTGCCGGTCGGAGCACGGCTGTTCGTTCCACCGGCCCGGAATGCAGGGGTGGTCTGTATGGGCAACACGACGCATGCGATGGAATGGCTGGCCGACGCGGCATGGGATCCGGTCGCCTGCGCCAGGCAGTGGCGGCGTCACCAGCCGGACGTCGCCCTGCTTCCGGCCGGCCGCCGGTGGGACGTCGTGATCACACCCGAGCGGCTGGGCTTCGCCCTCCTGCGCGCCATGAGCGCCTGCCGACTACGGCCCGGCCCGGTCCTGTTCGACACCTGCGCCAGGCTCACCGGGTTCTTCGTGCCGCCCGGCGCCACTGCCGGCTGGTTCGCCTCCGGAATCCGCTGCGCCGGCGCAGGCGCCTGGATCGCCACCCCGTGGCCGCGGCCCACGCGCGGACGTCTGCGCTGGCTCGTCCTGCCGGACGGCACCGGCGCCCTCAACGATCTGGCCACCCTCGAACACCTCATGCACGACGCAACAACCCACGACCTGACCGCCACCCGTGCCGGCGAGAGCGAGCGGGCGCAGTGAGCCTCTGCTGTCAGCATCCCGCGAACGCCACCACCCGAAAGGGATGCGGTCACACGGACTTCATTCTCGCCCGCGGGGGAAACCAGCAGCCCATGATCGAGCCCTACGCACTGTCCGGCGACGCCCGCGAGTTCCACTGCCTGCCGTCAACCACCCACGCCCAACGGTGCACCCTGTGCGGCGAACTACGCTTCTACGAACCCGAAACCGGCGCCGACCCATGGCCAGATCACGCCAGCTACTGCCCAGACGCCTCCCCCGCTCCCACCGCAGACGGAGCCTTAAACCAAGGGAATTGACCGACCCTTGGACTTGCTGGTCGCGGCACGCTACCTGCAGTCCTGGACAGGCGAACCGAACTCGGAAGACCTGAAATGGGCGTTGGCGCCATGGGAGCCAGAACTGCTGACGCCTCTCGGCATTTACCAGGTTGCACGCGTTCTCGACACACCAATACGTGCACAGCCTCACACCTCACCCACTTCAACCCTCATGGGCGATCCACAAATGGTGATTCAATATTTCCCCAATGGAAAGTGCACTCACCGTCTGCTCTAAGCGTAGCTTCGGCTCCGACGCCTGGTAGATTAAATTCAGCGCGCAGCCACCCATCCATTGCGAGTGCCGCAACTTCGGATCGGTAGTCGCTCAATGGCGCTTGAAGCGAGACGACCTGGATACCAAGTCCTTCTGGATAGCGTGACGCCAAGATTTCTGCGTGCAGCGCCACTCCAAAGGAGAACCAAGCGGCATCCTTCCAGTAAAGTCCGCTAATTGGGTGGGATAGCCAAACTTTCTGGTGGATCCGCAGTGAGTGGTCGGGGGGCGGAGTGGATACAGCGGGGCGGGCGGTCAAGTCGGCTGCCAGCCCGCCGATCTGGCCGCGGAGTCGGTATTTGAATGCTGTTTCCATGGCCGTCCTTATGCAGGGAGATCCCCATCCGTTCCTCGGCTGCCGCGAGCATCTGCTCCGTAGCGGGCCCTGGCAGATCTGCGTGATCGGCCAGCGCGTCCTCCCGAAGAAGGCTCATCACACGCGACCAACTCTCAGTCACACTCATCGCCCTCTGCCCTCTGTCCTCTCTACAGGGATGTCTCCGTTCGACTACGCCACTCCGGAGGTTGGGAAGTATCGGCCGGAGAACCTTGCAGGGATGGCACTTCGAGCGTGTGTTCCACCCCTCCCCACGATCATCTTCCGCCCCGGAGCGCAGGGCCAGCCCCTCAGCGAAGTGACGCAGAGGGCTGATGCTGGTGCCACCCCTGTTCTCCTGGCGTCAGTTCAGCCTGCTGTACGACCCGTACGACGACGCGTCGATGCCGCGGCTGACCGTACCCGCGGTAACCGATCCCGCCACCGGCGCGGCGCTGTGGCAGCCCAAGGGCTCCGTGGCCGACGATGCCCTGGGTGCCCTGCTCGGACGTACCCGGGCCGCCGCGCTGCGCGCGGCCGCCGATGGTTGCAGCCAGCACCCGAAGGCACTGCGCGACGCGCGCCTCATCACCACCAGTCGGCGCGGTGGTTCCGTCCTGCACGTGGCAACTGCCCTCGGCCGGGAGCTGCTGGCCGGGAACCGCAGCGTGGCGGTGTGCCCTTAAGCCATGGCTTAGGCGTCGTTTCTTATGGCTTGATCGTTCGTTGAACGGTGCATGACGGATCTAGTTGAGCGTTTGGTGCCGGACGAGTTGTGGGTGTTGTTCCGGCGGGTGGTGCCGCCCACGGAGGTGAAGCGTCCGCAGGGCGGGGGCCGGCGGCG
>NZ_JBWKLQ010000028.1:0-13657 GCF_056429965.1 Streptomyces sp. NPDC046122
GGCAGATCTTCCGCAGATCCCGCATCAGCCCGAACCGCATGACCGTCATCACCAAAGCCGTCCTCACCCTGGAGCGGCAACACTGAAAACGCTCAAAGACTGAATCGACCGGACCCAGGCTTGCAGCTCGTTATGGCCGGCGGATTCGGCGCAGCGCCAAGCGGTTCGGGCGTGCGTCGAGGCGGCCCGAAACTGGCCCAGATCGAGAGCCACGTGCGTCGCCAGGCCGCAGAGCCGTCCAGCCGCCAGATACAAGTGGCCAGTCTGGTAATGACGTTGGCGGCCTTCCAGAAGTCGGAACACCATCCGGCGTAGGCCGCTGATCTCTCGAAACAGGGTGGCCACAGGTTGACTGACGTAGTCGGCCGCCAGGCGGGCGATGTCAGCGTCCAGTTGCTCCAGGACGAGATCGTCCACGTTGGTCTGCGAGGCAAAGCTCAGAAACAGGGCCGAGTCGGCTGCGTCGGCCCCGACCGCTTCCGTCAGGCTGACCACGGCGGATGGGGCCACGACGGAGGTGGCGGCTCGCGTGATCGCGACGGTCGGCTCAGGTCGGCCCGCCGCCAGCAGATCGGCCAGGTCATCCAGGGACACCTGGAGGGTCTGGGCCAGCTTCGGGCGCATCCAGACTTGGGGCTCGCCGCGGCCGCTCTCCCACCGACCAATGGTGGTCCGGTCCACCCCGAGCGCTTCCGCCAAGGTCTCCTGGGTGTGGCCGACCGCTTTGCGCCGCGCGATGAGCCGCGTCCGCTTGTCTGCCATCGGCTGCCGCTCCTCAAAGCTCGCGCCAAAAACGTCTGTCGCGACGTTGGGCCAGGCCACGGCCGAGTCTGCGACATGGATGCCTCACTGGTACCTCAATCTTGCGCTGTTCCGAGCTCAAGGAAAGCGCTTTGGTGGAGCCCGTCCTTCCTTTCGCGCCGCATCCGGCGCGAGTGGCAGGCAACGCACAGCCACCCGTGGGGCTAGGGCCGTTGGCCTTGAGTTCCGCCTGACGTGCAAGGAGAGTCCTATGCCTGAGCAGCTGACCAAGACCACCGACCCGGAGGACGGTGGTCTGCTGATCGCCCGGTCCAAGGTGGCGGCCGCCCGATCACGGGCCGAGCAGCCGTCGGACGGTGGCGGCACCGGCCGTAGCGACGGCAACGACTAACGGCCGCTGCCATGACCACTGAGACCTTCTCGGTGGCGGAGCGCCTGGGTGGGGAGAGTTTCCTCGCCCGGGCCTTCGGCCGCCGCTACCAAATTGCCCGCGGCGAGGCCGCGGCCCTGGCCGGTCTGGTGAGCTGGGATGACCTCAATGGCATCCTGGCCCGGCACCGGCTGGAAGCCCCGCGCTTGCGGTTGGCCGCCGGTGGCGAGCCCCTCGTACCTCACACCTACTCCCGACCGGTTGTCACCCGTCGCCGTACCGTCTGGCAGCGGCTCCAGTCAGCCGCGCTGCACCAGCAGCTGGCGGACGGAGCCACCCTGGTGCTGGATGCCGTCGATGAGCTGCATGACGGCGCGGGTCAGCTGGCGGCTGAGCTGGAGCGCTGGCTCCGGACGGCGGTGCAGATAAACCTGTACGCCTCCTGGACCAGCACCGAAGGCTTCGGCGTCCACTGGGATGACCATGACGTCATCGTGGTGCAGCTGGACGGGGCCAAGCGGTGGCGACTGTACGGCCCAACTCGGCCCGCCCCGATGCACCATGATGTTGACGTGCCCGAGGAGCCACCAGCCGAGCCGATGGCCGACCTGGTGCTGACGGCTGGCGACGTGTTGTACCTGCCGCGGGGCTGGTGGCACGCCGTGGCGGCCTCCGAGGATCAGCACTCGCTGCATCTGACCTGCGGCCTCCAGACCACCACCGGGGCCGATCTCATTGGCTGGCTGTCGGAGACACTGCGGTCGCACGAGATCGTCCGCTCCGACCTACCGCGCTTCGGCACGGCCGAGGAACAAGCCGCCTTCGTCGAGCAGCTGCGCCAGCTGATGACGGCCGAGCTGGAGTCGGCCGATCTCATCCAACAATTCACCGCTGCTCGTGACGCCACCGAGCAGGCGCGGCTGATGCCGTCATTGCCGTACGTGGCCGCCATCCCGCCGGACCCGGACTTGTTGATCCAGCTGGTGGTGGCTCGGCCGGCCCTCCAAGCCACCCCGGACGGAACGGTGCGCCTGACGGCTGGCGGCCAGGAGTGGGTTTTCTCAGCTAAGGCCCTGACCATGCTGGGCCTGCTGGTCCGGGGCGACCGGCACCGCTTGGCCGACCTGGCCGAGGCCGCCCATCTGACCTTGGCCCAAGCGGCCGGGGTCGTGACGGAACTGGTTAAGGGCGAAGTGGCCGCCGTGGGTGGTACCTCATGACTGCCACCTTGGGCCTGGGCACCTACCGCTGCCGCGATGTGGCCCGAGCCGCCGCCATGGCGGCGACGGCTGGCGCGGACTGGATCGACACCGCCCCGAACTACGCGCAAGGCCAAGCTGAACGGGCCCTGGCTCCGGTCTTGGACCGGCACCCGGAACTGAAAGTATCGACCAAGGTCGGTTTCCTGGCTCCGGGCAGTCGGGGGCTGGCCTTGCGAGCGGGCGTCATCGCGACAGGCACGGCTGAGGCTGGCCACTGTCTCTCGCCCCGGTATATCGGCTGGCAGGTCGAGTGCAGCCGCCGGACGCTCGGCCGCGTGCCGGATGTGGTGTTCGTCCACAACCCGGAGCACGGCTGTCGTCGCGAGGCCATTCCAGACCGGCTGTACCTAGCCTTCCTCACGCTGGAAGAGGCCTGCCAGGCCGGGCTGATCCGCGGCTACGGCGTGGCCACCTGGAGCGGCTTCAGTAGTGGTTTGTTCGATGTGCCGCTGCTGGTGGAGCTGGCGGTCAAGGCCGGCGGACCCCGGCACCATCTGCGGGCCATCCAGCTGCCGCTGTCGGTCGTCAACCTGGCGCCCATCGCCCAGGCGCTGGATGGGGTGGGTGTGCTGGCCGATGCCCAAGCGGCCGAGCTTGAGGTATTCGCCTCCGCTCCCTTGCATGGCGGGGCGGTGCCGGACCTGGTCACGCCGGAGCTGGCCGACCTGATCCGACCTGGCAGTAGCCCGGCTCAGGCCGGTCTGGCCGTGGTCGCTTCCACGCCGGGCGTCCGGCGGGTGCTGCTGTCGACCGATAACCCGCAACACTGGTCGGAGGCCACCACGGTCATCGGTCAGCCAGCCCTCCCTCTGGACACGCTGCGAAAGGTCACGGATGTACTCGGTACCTGAGCCGGAGGTGGCGGAGCGGATGCGGGCGGCCCACGGCCTGGCGGCGACCAAGCTCGCGGTCACGACCGTTGAACCGGCCGAATCTTGGGGCTGGCGCGGTCGCACCTTGAGTCGGCGCGTCCAGACCTCGTCCGGGCCGGGCTGGCTGCGGCTCGTTCACGCTCCGGCCGATCAGGCCGGCGGCAAGTTGTGGGAGGGCCCGCAGGCGGCGGAAGCCGCTATGCCGCGAACGGTGCCGCGGCCTCGCCTGAAGGATCATCTGACCTGGACGGTCGGGTCCGACGGCTACCTGGCTGAGCTGTACGAGGTCGTCGTCGAGCCGACCATCACGACGGACAGTCCCGTCTTGCGTACGGCTCCCAGACTGGATGACGGATGGTGGGCGGCGCTGCGCCGGTCCCTGGACACCATCGCTCAGGTCCCAACCGACCGGGTGGCCGTGCGCCAGGCGTATCTGGACCGGGCCATGCCCCAGTACCTGGGCCAGCCGGTCGACACCACGGTGCCAGCCTGGTCCACCGCCCACGGCGACCTGCACTGGGCCAACCTGACCGGTCCCAGCCTGACCATCTTGGATTGGGAAGGGTGGGGCGTCGCCCCAGCTGGTTATGACGCCGCCATGCTCCACGCCTTCAGTCTGCTAGTGCCAGAGACGAGCGCGCTGGTCCGGCTCCACCTGGGCCACGTCCTCGACACCCCGGCCGGCCGCTTCTCCGAACTGGTCGTCATCACGGAGCTGCTGCAAACGATCAGCCGCGGCGACAGCGTCGAGCTCGAAGTCCCCCTGCGTCAGCGCGCCACCGTGCTCTTGCACCACGGCTGATACCGCCCTGCCGGTTGGCTGCTGACGCGCCCAGCCGTCAGGCGCTGGAGCCGACTTCCCCCGTTCCCATACGTCACTCCCTATCTGGGAGGCACTTCACCGTGTCGCAAGTTCGTCCTGCCCTGAGTCAGCTGGCCCTGGCTGATACCCCCAACGCCGCCGCTTGGGCCCGTCGCCACACCGCCGATGTCTTGCGGCACTGGCACGTGCCGCCGGACCACATCGAGACGGCCCGCCTGATCGTGTCGGAGCTGACGACCAACGCCATCCAGCACCCCCAGTCGTCGGCAGCCAGCACGCCGGAGCCGCGGACCCTCACCGTGACGCTGGGGCTGCTGGGGCCTCGGCTGGTGATCTACGTCAGTGACCACGACCGCCGGCCACCAGTCCTGCGGGTGGCCGGGGCGAATGCGACGAGCGGACGCGGGCTGCTGCTGGTCGAGATGATGAGTAGCCGCTGGGGTTACTACCATCCGCCAACCTCGGGAAAAGTCGTCTGGGCGGAGCTGGCGCTTGACGCAACCTCACAGGGCGTACCGGTCGCCGACGACTCGGCGGTCAAGTCCGGACCGGTACCAGGCGACCCGCTCTTGATGGCCCAGGTGCTGGTGGGGCTGCGGGAGCTGTAGAGCCGCAAGGGGCCAGAGAAACGCGACCGGGCCCTCCGAAAGACGTAGATCACTCCTGCTGGGAATGTGCGGTACCCGTCCCTACCAGCGCAGACATGGTTACCTTCCAGTAGTCATTCCAGTTATCCCGAAGGGCCAGGAGTCTTATGCGACTATGTGCCACTGAACTCGGGATGCAGGGGGCGCAAGATGGTCATGGAAGGCACCGATCGCCGGCGCGTCTGGATCGCCGCATTAGCTACCCTCGTGGCGATCGCCGCAACGGTGGCCACACTGTGGGCAACCGAGACGATCGGCGGGGACCGAAACGAATGCAAGAATCAATCGGTCTGCGGCCACGACAACACGACTAATTTCGGGGAAAGCGACCCGCCTGCACCGCCCAAGGATGCCGGTCGATGACAGTCGGCTACCTCCGCCGCCGACCCATGCGGATACGCGCCGCCCTGCCACTGTGCCTTGCCGTCTCAGTCTTGTCGGGCTGTGGAGCCGATAACGCCTGTTCCGGTTCGGTCTGCGGTAACGACAACGACGTGTTTGTTGCTCCGCATACCACTGAGTCGAGCGAAACGCATGAGCCGCGAAGCAGAACGTCTCCTCCGGGCTCGACGGCGAACCAGACGCGGGACGCTGACAGCAGCATTGCCGACTCTTCCGAAGAAGATGAAGGGACGTCTCCACCGGCTGTCGTCATTCCGGAGCCGACCATCTCGACCTACTGGAGCGGTTCGACGTACATCGGCTACTACGGCATCGATTTCGACGCGGACCCACCCACGAAACAATCCTTTGTTGACATAAAGACCAGTATGACAAAGGGCGAGAGAGTCACCATCTACGCCGTGTACGGCAAGCTGGCGAAGGTGCCGACGGCTTCTGATGTCGGGGTTGAGTACTGCCGCGCCCTGCTGGCGAATGAGCCAGAAGGCATTAAACACGCAGCGGCTGCCGGCGACCGCTACTGCAACCTCACCAATGATAGCCGGATTGGTTTTTTTCAGGTCACGGAAACTTTCCCGCACGGCGATGCCTTTGAAAAGAACCGCGTCAAGGTGCAGGGAACCGTCTGGACCGACCCGAAGATTCTAGAAAGTGACTAGTGACCAACTGGAGGACCAGCAGACCGCTTTCGCTGCTGGCGGCCCACCCGAACAGCTCCCGGGGCTGGTCGGCACAACCTGATGGAGTCCCGGTTCCATGAGACCATCCAGCGCGTACGCTGCTGCCGTCGTCTTGTCTGCCAGCTCTCTTCTTCTAGGCTGCTCCAGCAATGACTGTTCCGCCGGGGCTGTGTGCGGCAATGAAAACGCGGTGGGCCCCAGCTTTAACGCCAAACCGAAGGCCGACGCGGCCACTCCCTTATCCTTCACGGTGGACGAAGTTGACCCGTGGGACGCCTGCGAGGGCGGCGCTGGGAAGGTATTCCGTAAAGCTCCCAGCTTGGAGGAGGCCGGACACCAGCTAGGAGGCAACCGCGCTATCAAAAATGAGAACCAGTTGGTGGCCTACAACAAAAGGTTAGCGGCTTTCGATAACGACCATGAAGCGGTGCCGGCAGACTATGCCATCATTCACCTGAACCTTCAAGGCAAAACCACACGCGCCGTGACGATTAAAAACGTCGCGGTCAAGCCGTTGAGCACTCAACCCGTGGCAAAGAACGCATTGAGCGTGAGGCGGGCGGGGGCCTGCGGCGGCAGTAACTTCAGCCGATTCTTGGTAAACCTCACCAAGCAGAAGCCCTCTCTTGAGTTCAAAGGTGGCGAGAATGCCGCTGGCGACATGCGAGTTCGGGGTTTCCCCGTCCAGGTCTCGGAGAGTGACCCCGAAAACCTTGCCATCGTCGCCTTCGCCTCACGGGACCTGCACCAATTCGCCTTCTCGATCGAGTGGTCGAGTGATGGCCGCTCGGGAACGACTGAAGTGAGGCGGAGCAACGGCAAGCCATTTAGTGTGGCTTCCGGAAATGGCGCCCGTCAGTACTACTACCAAGGCGAAGATGGCAAATTCTATCCCAATAAAAGCAGCATGAACCCCGAAGATCCGTTCGTTTTCCTACCCGGCGGATCTTCCTGACTCAAGCCTTAGTGCATGGCCACTTCAGCGGTACGCCGAACAGTATGACAATCGCGGAAACATCGCTGGCAAGATCGAAACCGCTGGAGCTACTACCACCCGCCCGCCGCGGGAGAAATTGTCTGGGCCGAGCTGGCCTCGACGCGACCTCACGGGGCGTAGCATCTGCCGACGACTCAGTGGTCGAGTCCCGTTCCGGCCCACTCCGGCCGATCCCGCGCTCATGCGCCGGCTACTGGTCGTTACGCAGGGCGGTGGCCATCAGGCCAGACCGTCGAGCCGTCAGTGCGGACACCCTCCAGGTCAGCTTCGTCCAGGCGAGCGTGCGACAGATTGGCTCCACGCACGTCCGCCCCTCGCAGCACCGCTTGGCGCAAGTCAGCGCCTTGCAGGTGGGCTCCGCGCAGGTCGGCATCCGCCATCCTGGCCCGCTCAAGACGGGCCTGTCGCAAATCGGCGTCCACGAGCTGGCTACGTTCCAGATTGACGCCCACCATCCAAGCCCGAGAGAAGTTGGTGTAGCGCAGATTGGCGTCCGTCAGCCGCGCTCTGGGCAGATGCGCGCGGCGGAGATCCACTCGTGACAAGTACAACGCCTGCTCGTCAGAGCTCACTGGGCGCCGCCCCAGCACCTGGAGGGCGGTCTGTACATCGGAAGCGCGACTCGTCAACCAGGGCAGCTGATCGTCCAAGGTGGGTGTCGGATGCTGCGGCCCGTTGGGGGCACCAACGTGCCAGGGAGCATGTTCGCGGATGAACGCTCCCAGAATGTAGGTGACGGTCGGCCGGTCGGCCGGGGAGTTCTTGGCGACACGCTCCAGGGCGTAGATGCCTCCCAGGCGGACATCAAGGGTGTCACTACCCAGATGATCGATGGCGCGGGTGAAGCGGTCCGTTATCTGTCCTTCGCGGGCGAGCCGGAGTTGCTGCCAGCCGGCCGCCGCACCAGCCACGACCACCAAACCACCCAAGGCTTGCAACAGCTGGCTACGGAAATCGTTCTGGACCTTGGACTGCGCTTGTCGCAGTTCGATCCGCTTCTCTCGACTTGTCACCCCATCCAGCTCGCTCGCTGTGAGGGGCGGATAGACCAGCCGCGGGAGCCAAACGACCAGGACCAGAATCAGGAAAACGGCAACCCCGCAGACCACGCCGAGCAACCTTGGACGTAACCGCAACGATGCCACGTTTCCCCCTGCCATCTGGTCGCTGGCCACATGCCATCGTGCCCACCGCCGCGACCTGCTACCCAGCAGTCGGTAACTGCGTTCGGCGGCAGATCCTGACCGGGGACTGTTAGGAGCAAGCGTGAAGCGCCACACTGCACAGTCATGGGGGATGCGGCGCTGTGGGTGGCGGTACTTACAGGTGGCACAGCGGTGATCGCCAGCTGGGTGACGAGCCGAGGACACACGCAGGCTGCTCGGTTGCAGGCAGAAGTGGCGGCGGCAACGCAGGAAGAGGCACGCCGACGCGAGACCAGGCGGGCCTCGTACCTGGCATTCATCGAGCAGGCTCATCTCATGGGTGTCGAATACCGCAAGACGCCGCCTCTTCTGGAGATCGAAGACCCAGAGCAACGTCGATTACGCATCGAGGAGCACCGGGAACGGCTTCGAGAAGTCTTCGGGCCTTTTCGGCATCGCTGTCAGGTTGTTGCCCTCGACGGCCCCAGTATGACAGTCGATGCAGGTCACAGAGTTTTCGCCACATCTCGAACGGTGTACATGACGCTGGGAGACATAGCCGCTGGCACTTGTGAGCCGTCGGCTTATTTCCGGACCATCGATGACTACTGGGCAAGCATGAGCGAGTTCGTAGAGGCGGTTCGTCAAGAAGGGGCCTAACCGCTCCGGCTGTGAGCCGTGTCCGGCAGCACGCGACGACCTGTCCTGGCCGATCACTGCCCGGTAAGCACGAGTCCCAGCAGCGGCTGGGTCCCACAACGGCTCGTGCGCCGTGGGGCACCGACTGAATCGCTGGCTCCTACTCGCTGGGATTCGGTGGTCCCGTTGGCACCAGTTGTCGGCGTGTTGCCTGGCGCTGGACGGGCAGCTTCGGCCGCCCACGACGTTCAGTGACACCGTGGCGCGTCGAGATGCCCGATCCAGTCCGTGAGGAAGGCCCACCGCTGTCGGCGCTCGGCCAGAGCGTCGAGCTGCGGCTGGCGACGGCGCTCGTACAGACCCTCCAGCGGTTCCCAGCCCGCCTGAATGTCCACCAAGACCTCGACGTACTCGTACCGGCCGTAGGTCCAGCCGTCTCGAACGAGACCAGGTTCGATGTTGGCTCGCTCCCAGTACGGGAAGGCTGGCGTCCGCCAGGCCACGTAACCGTCATGCTCGCTCGGGCCGGCCACGGACCAGATGGCCTCGCTGGCCTTCGTCTTTGGCCCGGACTTGGCCCGGAAGTAGGAGATGACCTGGCCGTCATCGCTGCTCTCGGAGCAGTACGGACGATCCGCCCGGTCGCTACTCGGCAATGACAGTCCCAGCAGGTGAACGCTGCCGAAAGCGAGGCAGACAGCCAGCAGAGCTGCTCCGACCCCGACTCTCCAGCCAGCGCGGGACGGTGGTGTTTGGGCCGGCGATGGCGCGGGTGATGGCTGCGGCGGGCTGGAGGCTGGTGGCCGTGGCGGTGCCTCCGGCTCGGGCGGTGGCGGAGCCGGGTCGGCCGGAGCCTGACTGGCTGCTCCAGGCCGGGATCGTTGTTCTAGGTCATACGCCCGTCGCTTGGCCTCATCGCTCAGCGTCTCAAAGGCCAGGTTGAGGCGTGCCATCTCCTCGTGCGCCGTGGCCTGCTCACTGGCTGGCCGGCGATCCGGGTGAAGGTGCCGGAGCTGCTGCCGGTAGGCCCGGCGGATGGTGGCTGGCTGGGCATCCGGTGGCACACCCAGCACGACGTAGAGGTCCACCTGAGGTGACTTCATGAAGCGCCCCTGGAAGAGAGGAACCCGAACGCATAACGGTAGAGCGGAAAGGAGCCGTACGGAAGACCGTTCGTTTGTTACCAACTAAAGGGGCCGATCCGACCGCTTTCATTGGTAACGAATGGAGCCTATTCCGCCGGGCAGGACGTCACCGTACGGTTATTGACGCTCCGCACTAACGGGCATCCATGACGTCAATCTCCCTTGGAGCCGTCATGACAAATCGACCGCTCTTTTCGCCGCTCACTACCATCCTGGTCGGCCTGGCCCTCCTGCTGGGCGGGGTCGCTTGCGGGAGTGACGATTCCACCGGACCGGCCGCCCCGACGACGCCGACCAGCCCATCAGGTGACGTCCAGCCGAGCCCGCCGGCCCCCAAGGGACAGCCCATCCCTGCGCCCAGCACCGCGTCCGAGCGGGCCTGCTTCAAAGTTTTGATTCGCTACATGTTGACCCGGGTCGACGAACACCGGGAATATCCCATTCCCGAATGTGAGCCGGTGCCACTAAAGCGTTACATGGAGCTGGAACGGCAGGCGGCCCGGGACGCTGTGGAAGGCATCCGCAATCGGTAACGCGCCGCCGGAATGGCGAGTAAGCTCTTTTCACACATACGAAGGGGCCTACTGCAATGGTTCAGCGCACCGTAACCGTCTACACCGACGATCTCAGTGGATCTGAGGGTGACGACGTCGCCACGCACACGTTTAGCGTCGACGGCGTCAACTACGAGGTGGACCTCGGGCACGACAACTACCAGAAGTTGTTGGACGCCTTGGGTCCGTTTATGGGGGCTGGCCGCAAAACTGGCAGTGTCGCTCGGCGGCCGGCCAAGCGCGGCCAGACCAGCCGCGGGGACGCAGCCAGGGTCCGCGAGTGGGCTCAGAGCCAGGGCATTGAGGTCAGCAGCCGGGGCCGCATCCCGGCTGACCTGATGGAGCGGTACGAAGCTGCCCACTGAGGATCTCCGAGGTGCGGAAAGCGGCCCCCGGACACGCGAGGCGTGCCGGGGGCCTTGGTTGGATGCTGCGGTTAAACGATGATCACGGGATGGCGGTCACGCGCAACACAGACACCGTCTTTCACGATGTAGCACTCAACGTAATGCTTTCCGCGGTAGGCGGTCGGCTCGTACCGGGTCCGTGTGCCGTTGTCTTCGATGATCTGCCCACGGATGGAATCGGCCTCAATCGCCTCGTCACCGAAGTTGCGCACTTTCCAGTAGACGCGGTAGGGCTCCGGGACCGTCGTGGTGAAGGTGAAGTCGACACCTCGACGCCTGGGGACTTTGTTCCCACGTGTCGATAGGTAGTAGGAGTTCAGAAGCTTGCCGGAGGCCGCCCGCACCTTGCCCTTGAGGCGGACGGCATAGCGACGATTAAGCTTGATTGGGATGTGCTTGTCTTGCTCAAGATCTTCTTCAGTGGAGCGGGCGCGCCCGATGTGAGCTGACGCCATCTTAGCCACGGGATCGTCCAACGCCCCGAAATCGTCGCCAAATACATCTTGCCATTTGGCGACGCTGGCAGCCTGGTCAGGCTCCTCATAAGCGGCGGTGACCTTATCGCTGTAGTACGTCACCATCTTGCGGAAGTTGGCGTACTGATTGTCATCCCACCGATGGTTGAAGGTCTCGCCAGTGCCACTCGGGTCTTCGATGGGCGGCATCGTCGGATGGCTTTGCAGGTAATCGTTCAGTGCCGATAGTACGTTTTTGAGCGTCGAGGGCACATCCTGATAATGCTTCTCGTCATCCAGTAGGAGGGCCGAGTTAATGCGGCCTCCCACGAGAATGGTCAGCACGACCGACTTGATAGAGAACGTGTTCTTGTGGTCGCGCAGATACTTCAGAAGCCTGAGTGCTTTGACTAGGTTGCCGCTGGCCACCCGGTCCTGACCGTCCAGCCAGTCATTGAAACCGGTGGGGTCCGTCAGCTCGAACTCGTTGTCATCACGATTGGTGATGTAATGCTGCCCGTGCCGTTCCAGAAAGGGCACAACATCAATATGGAACTCATTGGCGTAATCAACAGTGACGCAGCGAGCGCGACGACGCACCATTCCGCGGTAGACCCCGCTGCCCCGGAACTTCTCATACAGCCGCTGGACGTAGTCTTCGGCCTCCCAGTCACCCCCGTCGTCCGTGAGCTCCAACAAAACGTCGCCGTCAAACTCGTCATTGGTGTCGACCGGGTTGATAATCGTGCGTTGCGCGTAGGAGCCCTGGGGAATGGTGGCCACGAACCGGTCGGCTATGTCATCCTCGCCCTTCTCCAGAAACGACGTCACGGCGGCCACTCGCTCGTCCAGCTGGTCAATGCGCCGCTGGTTGAGGTTGACGCGGTTCACCAAGAAAGTGTCAAAACGCTTCACCAGTCTCACTTGTTGCTCCTGTCACGCCTGGATTCTGCGTTCCCCGAGCAATACGGGACGAATTCGTCAGCCTTCGAGTGAAAGAACGAGTCCTTAAGATCAGGCCAGCTCTTGCGCGCTTCGGCCGCACCGAGCCCCTTCAGGGAGTCGATGTCCCTGGCCGCATCAAGGGCAAAGCGCCGGTTTGGCACCGAGGGACTGATCCGCGTCACGTTGTTGTGACCTGCCAGCAGGTAGGCCGTGCCAAGGGAGCCAGACGCCTGTCCGGCCATGAAGACAGACGCCAGCCGCAGGGCCCAATAGTTCAGCCCCAACCGCTTGGCCCGATCAGCCTTGGCTTTGAGCGGCTCCGTCGTGCACCCAAGGCTCAGCACCTTGAGGTCACGCCTATCCCAGTCCAGGACACCGATGGCCTCAACCACGGCCGGCCCCACCGGATTGTTGGCCCACATACCACCATCAATCAATGGCAGGCCAACACCCGAACGGTGGGTAGGAAAGTAGGTCGGAGCAGCCGCGGTCGCCAGAGCCACGTCCACCGCGGACTCCTTGTAGTCCATGACGAAGCGCTCGTGGTGGGCCGTCTTGTAGACGTGAACCTCGCCCGTCTCCAGATTCATTGATGGGATCATCAGCCGCCGGGAACTGTCACCGAGCGTTCGCTCTCCGAAGACCTCTCGCAGCGCCTGCTCCAGTGGCTCTCGCTGGTACTTCGCCGCGCCGACTTGCCGGAGAAGCCGCAGTAGCCGATTGCCTGAGAAGATGTGCGGGCCGTGACTCTCGTAGAAACCAAGAATTTGCTTGGCTGGGACGCCCAGCCCCAGACCGAGAGCGATGATGCCGCCAGTTGATGTCCCCACGATGAGGTCGAAGTAGTCGGCCACTGGCTCGCCGACGACTTCTTCGATGTGGGCGAGGAAAGCGGCTGGGAAGGTTCCCTTGACTCCTCCGCCATCAATGGCAAGTATTCGCCGCATCTAGTTTCCTCCCTCTTATCGTCCCGACCTGAATGCTGTCGAGGCGATGTGACGTGGACCACACACATTAGCACCCATTTCGTCACACCGGAAGCGAAGAACTAGAGGGACATGAAGCGGCAGGATGAGCAGATCAGCGGCCGGATTGAACCGATAGCAATCGTTTCTTCACCATGCTCTTTCTCGGCAGTCTCTTGATGGGAAGCATGTCCCCCCGAATCATGACTACTGGGCGGGTCCTCGGTTGCCCATACCGCTGCTTGTAATCCCGGCTTACTTCGCCTACCTGACCAAAGAAAGGAAATCGCAGGGCATTCGTTGAAGGGCTCGGTGAGGCAGGCGCTACGGCTGTAAGCCCAGCCGAAACCAGATGCGCTGGGTGACCAAGCGGTGGGATGCTGACTGGATGCACAACGAAGGCGTGGATGAGCGGGACGACATCAAGATCGAAGCGGCACTGGGTCGGCTGGTGTATCGGGCCGCCATGCTGGAGGCCTCAATCGAGGTCACTGAGCGTTTTCAGTGTTGCCGCTCCAGGGTGAGGACGGCTTTGGTGATGACGGTCATGCGGTTCGGGCTGATGCGGGATCTGCGGAAGATCTGCC
>NZ_JBWKLQ010000029.1:0-13031 GCF_056429965.1 Streptomyces sp. NPDC046122
ATCGACGGATGCCTCACCTCGACCGGCCTCACACTCACGACCCCACGCCTACAACCTCAGTAGCCGCGCTGGATCTTGTACGTCCACCCGCGGGGGACGGGGCTCCCTTCGTCCATTCGCAAGGCTTCGTACGCGTCGCACACCAGCCGGAAGGCGGCCTCCTCGGCAGTTACAAGATCAATCCTGAAAGGACCAGCCACGTACACGGGCTGGCGCTCGTCCCCGATGATGTTCCATTCAAGCCGGTGGTTGAACTGCTCGGACAGCCCGTCGTCGGGCTGCCGGTTCTGCCGCCGCACGCGCCGCTGCTGCAGGTCTCCGATGCCCATCGTGTACTCGTCAAAGTGCTCGATCACGTCCCGGGCCTTCTTGCCGCCCGGCACCGCCCTATCGAAGTCGGCGAGCGCTTCGTCCAGCAGCTTCCTGGCCGGTACGGTCTTCAGATGCGTACAGACCATCGTGACGCCGCGGATCACGTGCCGTAGCGCCATCACGGTGTACGGGGCGTCGATCACGGCGCGGTCGGGATCGCCCTCGTTGAGCATCCGGTGCACGTCGAGAGCGACCTTCCGGTGCGCCATCCAAGCCGACGTCTGTCCAATGTTGGCGCCATGCAGCGTCGGCCGCCACGGTGCGTTGGTCTCGCTCATCTTCGGTACCTCTCGCGGTGCTTGGGCAGAACAGGCCAGGTTAAAGGGCGGCACCGACAATCACAGCTGGATCCTCGTGTACGCCTCAGCAGGCGGCCGCGCATCGGTAGTGTTCGCGGCACATCAGCTGCCGGTAGCTCATAATCCTGGCGAGCTGCCAATGCCGCCCACGAGTGCACGACCGCGGAAAAGGAAGAGGGTGTTGCGTACGGCAGGGGCCAACTCAAGCAGCCTCAGAAGTTCGGACCATTCACAGTATGAGTCTGGTCCGACAACCGGGTGCGGCACGCTGGCGCGGGAAACGTGCCAGTTCGGTAGGCCGAGAGCATCTACCGAGAGTCACCCGACAGCGCGCCGGCCGCCTTGCAGTCGCCGAGGCGCACATGGACGCCGGGAAGTACTGCACTCCCGCTGGCGCTGGCGAGGACGTAAAGGACCCGATTCAGGCGGCTCCGTCACCAGCGTCCCCTTGCTGGCGCCAGAGAATGCCCATGTCGTGCCCGTCGACTCGCCCTGCTGACGCAAGGCTGGCCAGGGACGGGCGTGCAACCGGGGGACGTCGAGTCATCCCTGCTCGCGAAGGGCAAAGGCACACTCCAACGCAGAACCTCGAACAGAGTCGAGTCACCCCGCTTGCGCGGTGTCGAGTGGCTGCAGCCGTCGGCGGTGCCCGGGCGGCCCGATCACCCATGCTCGCGCAAGGCCTGGGACTAAGCGGGGCCACACCATGTTTACCGGAGTCTCTCACGCGGGTTCTATGCCTTTTGGAACGGCCGAGGCGCGTCGGTGGGCGAGTCACCCCTGCTACCGCAGGGCTTGCATCACTGGGCAGCGCGGCGTGGAGGCGGTGTGTGCGTCACCTTCGCTTGCGCGGTGTGCAGGCACACCTGGAGCGGTGGGACTTCCAGGAAGTCGAGTCACCCCCGCTTGCGCGGGGTTTAGGACGACGAGCCGCTGCCTCACCGCAGAAACCACGAGTCACCCCCGCTTGTGCGGGGTTCCATACGATAGCGCGGGAGATCTGCCAGCGGAGCACCTCCGCTCGCCCGGCGTAACTTTCGCAGGTCGGCTGCGGTGAGCGCGGCTTGTAGGGGCCCTTCTGTTTCGGTAGCAATCTTCGTGCCGCCGTTGGCTCGAGTGGACGATGTAAGTGAGGAGACCGCCACCCAGTCTTGCGTGAGGATCTGCCAGCACAAGGCGGTCAGGTGCCGCAGCCGAAACGCTGGCAATGACGTACGGTGCAGGCCGGTGTAGGCGGTGCAGATCCAGTCGGAGGCCTGGCATGGACTGACGACCTGCGAGGCGGCGTCGTAGAGAAGCGTGCGACTGCTGGGGTGCGGACCACACGGGAGGCCGTGGCATGCGGCTGGTCGGCAGCCAGTTGGATGAAGCCCGCCAGCTTGCAGGACGTAATCACAGAGTGCGCGCACGGCGGCAGGTGTGCGGCGTCGGCCCTTAGCACCAGGCGCAGAGCGTGTCCTTCTAGAACGCCTGTGAGAACACCTTCTGGGCATCTCTGATCCGTTCGCGTTTTCAGCGCCCTCTGCAACTTCACCTGGCCGGCTGCCTGGGCGGCGAGTGCTTCTGCGTCCTGGGACAGGTCGGCTGCCGCGAGTGCGACCACCAGCGCGGCCTGTCCCTGCACCGGCCAGGTATGCATCACCGTGCTGATGATGAGATCGATCAATGCTCCGGCGCGTCGTTTCGTAGCGGAACTGATCGAAAGCTGCCAACGCGCTGTGGCACTGCGCCCATGCAAATCAGAGCAACGCACGGGGGTGTGACCACCGGTCAGCACGAGGGGGCCCAGGACGCACGTACGGACCGGGGCCAACGCCCAATCGTGAGCGAAGGGCTCAGGCACAGTATCTGCCGAGCGCGAGGGGTCGGTTCACACGTCCGCAGGCGCCACAGCACCGAAACGATCACCGGTGGCGTCACCTCCCCCGTGGTCACCGGTGCTCATCCTGGGTCGCCGTGGCGAAGACGGCCGGCTCGCGCTGTGTTGGCCGGTCGGTGCCGGTAAGGTAGGACGCCGCTCGCCAGCTCGCCGACGATCTCCACCCTGCCGCGCGACCTTCCATGGACAGGCGTCCGCCTTTCGACCTGGGGCAGCCAGGAAAGGGGCCTCGGCCTGGATGGGCCGGATCGTCTTGATCCGCTGTGCTGAGCCTTTTGGCGCCGCGTGGCCGACCGACTACCTATGCAAGACCAGAAACGACGGCTGAGCCTGCAGATGCCTCGTCGATCGTCATGACGCCACTGGCGAACGACGCCCTCCCGAAATCGACGTCGCCGCCGGTGAACTCTGCGTCGCTGAAGTCGACGGTGCCACTGGTGAACTCAGCACCACTGAAGTGGATTGCGCTGCCTGCGAACCGGGCGCTGTCGAAGTCGACCAAGCTGCCGACGAACCGGGCATGGCAGAAGAGAACGTCACCTCCGGTGAACGCTACCCCGTTGAAGTGGACATCGCCCCCTTTGAAGCCCGCGCCGTTGAAGTTGAGAGTGCCGTCAGTGACGACTGCCCCTGCGAAACTGACCACACCACCAGAGAACCGTGCGTAGAGGAATTGGACGCTGCCGCCGGAGAACGTCGCCTTCTCAAAGCCGATGCTGCCGCCGATGACTGTCGCGCTACGGAAGTCAACTGTGCCTGCGGTGAACGATGCGTGGTCGAAGTCGACGGTTCCGCTGCAGAAGGTCGCGTCGTTGAAGCTGACGACTCCGCCCGAGAAAGTTGCGCCGCTGAAGCGGACGGTTCCCCCAGAGAAGTTCGCCTTGCTGAAATCGCCCCCGTCGAAGACGACGCCGGTGAAGTCGAAGTCATGACCCTGCCAGGAGTGAGGGTGGTCGGCAGGGTGGCGCAGATGGTTACCGATGAGGCGGATAACGGTGTGCCGGACCTCGCGCAAGGCGAGGTAGACGTGTCGGGCTTCGTCGTCACCGGCGGGGAGGTTCACTGCGGCGTTATAGGGCAGGCGCAGGTACGCGCACAGAACGTCGATGCAGGTCTGGCGAAGGTCCTGAGTGGGGGCGTCGTCGGCGAGGCCGGCGAGCGCGTGGACGCCGCCGAGACGCACGGCGGGGGAGTCCTCGCCGAGCTGTGAGACGGCTGTGGTGAAGCGCTCGGTGTGCAGGCGCGTGGCATCGCGCAGGGCACCGTCCTCGTCGACACGCTGACGCCGGTAGGCCACAACCAGCGCCACGAGCGCGCCAGCACCGGCGACCACGCCGAAGGACAGCTTCACGAGGTCGAACAGCGTCTTGGAGTCGATCTTCGTTTGAGTCTTCATGCCCCTCGCGCCCAGCAGGTCCCAACCTGTCCAGAACACCCCCGCCGCGACGGCTATCGCAGCGAGGAACGTAGCCGGCAGGACGATGCCGATGTGCAACAAACGTAGACCGCGACGCTGCATGCGGTGGCCTGGGAGACGAGGACTCATGCCTGTCATGACTGCTCAGCATGCCTCGTGGTTGCGCCGTACAGGCAGCGTCCTGAGTATGGGGGTAGCAGGCGCGCTGCCCATGCTCCGGAGGCGTACCAAGCTCTAGCGACCGGAGGGTATGGCGGCACCCACCGGCGCTGAGGGTTGGAACATCGCTCGGATCATCGTGCTCGTCGAGTCACCCTCGCTAGTGCAAGGGACAGATCACAGAGGGCAGTTGGCGGCCATCAGGGTGGTGCCACCCCCGCTTGCGCGGGGTTCAGGCCTTCATTCCGCTCTTGGACCGGTGCGTCAGCGAACCACCCCCGCTGCGCGGGGTTCAGACGCAGCCGCTCCTGCATCTCGGCGTGGATGGCGAGCCACCCCCGCTTGCGCGGGGTTCAGGCTTTGTGACCTGGTCTATTAGGAACGCTTTGCGATTCCTTGACTGTGGGCGGGCGCCTCATAGGTAGGGACTTTCAGACGGTAGCGCGAAAGATTTGCTAGCGGTGCACCTTCCCTCGCCCGTGTGTACTCTTCCCGCACGCAGAGCCAGCGATGATGCCGTGGCCCGGGATCCGAGGACATGAAGACACCCGCCGGCGAAGGCAGCTTCGACCAACATTGCTCAGATCATCGTGCTCGTCGAATCACCCTCGCTAGAGCAAGGACCGGATCACGAAGGCAGTTGTTGACCGCCAGGGGGAGTCACCTCCGCTTGCGCGGGGTCCAGGGCCCGGCCTGGCACGTAACCTGGCAGCGATGCGAGTCACCCCTGCTTGCGCGGGGTCGAGCGCGGTGACACCAGCATCCAGATGGCGATCATGGAGTCATCCCCGCTGGCGCGGGGTAGAGGCTTCAGGGAGCCAAGGGGCAGCCATCGCTGATGGAGTCACCGCTGCTTTGAGCGGGGCCGTAGCTGGCGTCGGTAAGCCGCGGCGATATCGAGTCGTCCCTGCTTGCGCAGGGCTGGACGGAGATGATCGTAGTCGACCGGGGAAAGATCGTGTCACCCCTGCTCCGGCAAGGCTTGCATCGTCGGCAGCGCATGTGAGCGATTGAGTCACTCCAGCCTGCGTGGGGCAGAGGTCGGCCGGCTGCGGACCTCGCGCAGCGGGGCGCTGCATTGGGGGCCAACGAGCCGTCCTGTACAGGATGTCGCAGTACTGGAATGGCGGCACGCTGATGACTGGCGTCCCTCCCGCTGACGCGGGAACGAGCGGCATTCCTATGCCGGTCGCTGTGGAACACGTCGAGTCACCCCGCCGGAGGGGCAGGCTTCACTGAGCCAGGACGGGAGTAACGTTGCTTGGCGGTCTCCCTGCTTGCGCAGGACTTGGCACGACGAGCAACCGGATTCCCAACTCTACTGAGGCACACCGGCTCGCGCGGGGCTCTTCTGCAATTTCACCCGCGTGGGGTTGAGTGAGTTCGTGTCACTCGAGGGGCCTCGGGGCTGGGCACGGCACGTGCAGCTGCGCTCCGGCATTCCAGATCCCGAAAGCCTCTATGAAGCCCAGTCGTGGGAGTCCGCCAGCCGGCGTCACCCCGCTACCCACCATGCGGCCAGCAGGCCGCTTGCTAGCGTCATCAGCATCTCAGGAACCCTCCCGCCGCAGCACGACTACCGACTTGGGGCCCAGGCGCGAGCTGCTTCATGACCATTAATTGGTCTCTGGAGCAGAGTCCACTGTGCCGAGGCGGTGTGAGCGAACGCCGCCTCGGAGTGTGCGGGTTGTGGGCTGGTGTCGAAACGTGAGTTCATCACTGATCGCGGTAGGTCAGCACGATGCGTGCTGCGGTGGCTTTGTCTTTTTCGTCGGTAAGAGTGAACAAGCTCATCAGCATGTCGGCTGCGGCGATGTGGCCCAGCTGTTCGACCAGGGCGCGGTAGTACTGGGCGAGCGCGGCTTGTAGAGGTCCTTCGGTATCGGTGGCGGTCTTCGCGCCGGCGTGCAGGCCCGAGAGGATGAACGGAAGTGAGGGGACCGACACCCAGCTTTGCGTGAGGATCTGCCAGCACAAGGCGGTCAGGTTCCGCAGCCGAAACGCCGGCAATGACGCGCGGTGCAGGCCGGTGTAGGCGGCGCAGATCCAGTCGGAGGCCTCTTGCGGCATGGAGCTGACGACTTGGGAAGCGGCGTTGCAGACGAACCCGGAGACTGCTTGAGGGTCGGACCAAACGGCGGGCCGTGTCAGGGCAGCGGCAACGGCTCGTGCCTTCCAGCCGTCTGCCTGGGCCGCGGCCCCGTACAGCTCTGTAGAGAAGGGGATGTCCACGAAGTAGTGGCGCAGCAGTTCGGCCTTGATGACCAGCCCTTCGTTGGTCGCCAGTTGCCCGGCGCTGTCGCAGGCATCGATGAGGGTGAGGGTCCCGAAGGTGGCTACGCCCTCTGACCGTGCCAAGGCACGCATGACCCGGTCATCGCACCACAAAGCAAGTCCGTGTTCCTTGGCATAATCGAGACCTGTCAGCCAGTGCGTGCCGCGACGGCCCTCTGGCAAGCGGGGAAGGCTGCGCAGCTCTGGACGAGAGACCCGGGCAGTGGCGTGAAGAATGTCGACCAGGCGCAGGGCGGTGGTGCGCCGCGCGGCCATGTCGGCCGGGCTGGAGACGAAGGGGGTGGCGCTGGCGGTGCGTTCGTCCCAGCCGAGTGTCATGTCCGACTGCAGTGCCAGAGAATCCTTCGCTTGCAGTGCGTCTGCCAGAAGCTGGTCGGTGGTGATGACTGCCTGGAGGTGGCCGATGAGCTGCTCACTGACGCGTGCGTCCAGCAGCGAGAGAGTGACGGCGGCTGTGGTGTCGAGAACTGCCCGCCCGCGGCGTGCAGTCTGCACCGCTTGGGACTCCGCCGGGGCCTGCGAAGGGTCGGCCGCGAAAACGACTCCGGCGGCCCGAAGGATGCAGGACTCGGCGTAGGTCCGACTCGTGACCCTGGTGAGCACACCCAGAGGCAGTTCTGCCTGGCTGATCTTGCTTAGGGCCTCCTTCGTGCTCTCGTGTGCGCGGCGCAGATCATCAGCGATGTTGGCCAGCGGATCACCCTCAGTACCCACTTCGACGGCCCGCAGGATGGAACTGTCGGGGAAGCGTTCCACGTAACTGGTCGTGGCGTCGCGTAGTTGCTCAGCCTCCTGATCCGACAAGCCCTGAGCGGGGCTTGCGGCGCGCATATGCAGTGCCCCCAGAAACAAACCGAGGAGCTCCTCGTCCTCCGGCCAGCGCTGCATCAGACTCAGGGCATGGCCAATGAAGTGCGCATCCGTCGACGATTGCGCACCCAGGCCTACCCACAGAAGGGCTTCATCGCGGCTGCGGGGCTCCAGCGGTGAGCCCAGCTCCGTCAGGGCATGCCAAGCCTGCTCTCGCAGGGCTCGCGTGGCGTAGCACTTGACCAGGGCCCAGCGGGCGTCGCGGTCCTGGGGGTCGAGGGTCAGGAGGCTCACGGCCGCGTCCGTGGCGCGGTCCATGTGGCCGCTGGCCGACTCGGCCTCAACGATCACGGCATACATGGCACCCTGCCCAGCCCAGTTGGGGCCTGCCCATTGCAGTGTGGTGTCTGCGCAGTTCCGTGCTTGCGCATACTCGCGGGCCTCGTGGAAGCATTTGGCGGCCATGGCCATCAAACGGAAGTCGCGCCAGTGTTCGGCCCCGCCCTGCAAAGTTTCGGCGGCTAGGGTGATGTCACCGCGGCGGTGATAGCGGTGGGCGAGCTTGAGCGCGATCAACGGGCTCTTGGTGAAGTTGGCGCGCAGCACCGCCAGCTCGTCGCCGGAGCTTTCTTGCACTGCGCGGGCGAGCAGCTCCAGCTCTGCGACGACCTCGGGGTACTCGGTCTTCAGATGCGCAAGGTCCGGCAGATCCGCTCCCGCTTCGGCCAGCCCTATGGCTGCCGCCAGCTGTTCCTGTTCGGATTGCGCCGCGTTCCACACCTGCTGCCACGAGGCTTGCACTCGCGGGTTTTCGCTTTCGCCCTCCGAGCGGTACTCCTCGATCACCGCCATCACCTGGGCTCGGACGAACTCGTTCGTCACCCCCTCCAGCAGATGTTCGGCTTCCCGGCCCCGGCCTGAGAGCGCCGCGACTAGGGCGGTCTGGTCCCGCAGCCTCGTGTCGGCAGCCTCATGGGGCAACGCCTCTCCGTCCGGCGGCGGCTGCGTCAGGCTCCATGCCTTGGGAAGGTCCTGGCACAGCACGGCCGCCTGCACCGCCACGAGCGTCGCGGCCACGCTGTCCCCGTGCCATGCACGGCGACTGTTTCTGGCCCGCACGGACACGGCAAGCGCCTCCTGCGCGTCTGCCAGCCTGTTCCGGGTGGGGCCATGAGTGGCGCGCTGGAGCAGCACTCGGGCCATGGCCAGGGCAACTCCAGGGAACCTTCCGTCCTCTGCCGCAGTCCGTAGTTCGGTCAGTGCCTTGTCGACCTGACCGGTATTCATGTACGCATCGGCTTGCAACTGGACCTTGATGGCCTGACCCATCGCGTGGGGAGCCTGCCACCGAGCCAGAAGCTCGATGCACCTGGCCCAGTCCCGGTCCAGGTAAGCGCGGAGCGCATCCAGAACAGGCGAGGAGATGTCATCGTACGCAGCGAGGTAGTCCCGCGTTTCCTGCTCTTCGCCGGAGCCCACCTGCAGCGCCGCGAGCGCCACCAGGAAGTCACGGGGGTAACCGCCCTCCTGGATGCAGCGCTCGAGGAATGCATGTGCAGCTCGCCGCGCATCGTATTCGGCAGCGAGCTGGCCCAGCCACTCGAACGCCTGAGGCGGTGCGCTGTGCAACCACGCCGGTTCTTGGTCAGCCCACTGCTGCACCACGGATCCACGGGAGGTGACCTCCCCGGCCAAGAGTCCGACCGCTGTCTCCACGGCCGGCCACACCGGCACCAGGCGCCGCGCCTCCTGCGCTGACCAAGGATTCAGAGTGCGCAGGACCATCTCGAAGTCCGTGCGCGCATCCATGCGCCCAAGGACCACATCCTGTAGATCCCCCACCGCAGCGCGGGTTCTGGCTCCGTCCTCCAGGGTGACCTGCCGCCCCCACCCGCTGGTCAAGACCGCTGCCTCCGCCGGCGGGCCCGAACCGACGTACTCCTCCATCACAATCTGCAGGACCCGAAGCGAGTCTGCCCGGCGCTGCTCGTCATCGGAGCCGGGGACCAAGTACGCCAAACGCTGAGCCGCCTGACTGAGGGACTGCTCGGTGCACTGCCGCAGCTGTTCCTTCGTGTCTGCCCGAGACAACCAGATGCGCAGCGACTTCTTCGTAATCGGCAGCCCCGCAACCGCAGCTCTCTTGGCGGCAGCACGCGCCACCCGTCGCACACGGGTGATCTTCAGAAAGCCGCCAACAGCGAACCGACTGGCCACAGGCCCCGCCCACTTAGCCAGTACCGCTGGTGAAACCGGGTCCACGCGTCCTCCTACGGCATGCCGGACGACCCCTCGCGGGCCGCACGAGCACCGTTCGGCAGCCTATTGCCGGGCACTGACAGTCCACGACTGTCAGCTTCAGTCCTAGGCATTCTCAGGCAACTCGTGGTCGCGGGCCCCGGGGGAGGACCTGCCCATGGCGCAGTCAGAGACATCGCGTGATCTTGGCAGTTGCTGCCGGCTGTCCGCCAACGAGCGGCTTCGCGTCGGTAGTGAACGCCATGCCGTCGACTTGAGAGTCACCGCCGAGTACGTTTCAAACGAAGGTTCGAATCCGAAGTTGTGGGCAGTTCCAGCTAGGGACGGATACCGGCATGTTCGCCCCGGCACTGCTGCGGTGCGGGCATCGTTAAGCAGCGCACCGTGCCCACAGCAGGCGGCTCGGCGGCACAGGCGAGAGCAGGGGGAGGATTCCGGTGAGCGACCGCAGCGCCATTGAGTGGACCGAGGCGACGTGGAACCCCACGACCGGATGCGACCGCGTCTCGGCCGGCTGCGACAATTGCTACGCGTTGACGCTGGCCAAGCGGTTGAAGGCCATGGGATCGGCCAAGTACCAGAACGACGGGGACCCCCGCACCTCGGGGCCGGGCTTCGGTCTGAGTGTGCACCCCGACGCTCTGACGGTGCCGCTGGGCTGGCGCGCTCCGCGTACCGTCTTCGTGAACTCCATGAGCGATCTCTTTCACGCCCGCGTCCCCCTGGATTATGTGCGGCAAGTGTTCGATGTCATCGCCCGGACACCGCAGCACACCTATCAGGTGCTGACGAAGCGGGCCCGGCGCCTGCGGCAGGTCGCGGACCGGCTGGACTGGCCGGCGAACCTGTGGATGGGCGTCTCCGTGGAGAACGGCAAGGAACTTCCCCGGGTCGATGATCTGCGGCTCGTGCCAGCCGCCGTGCGGTTCTTGTCGTGCGAGCCGCTGCTGGGGCCGCTGGACGGTCTCGACCTGACGGGCATCGACTGGGCGATCGTCGGCGGCGAGTCGGGGCCTGGCGCAAGACCTATGGACCTGGCCTGGGCCACCGACGTGATCGAGCAGTGCCGGCAGGCCGGTACCGCCGCATTCGTCAAGCAACTGGGCTCTTCCTGGGGCAAGGCGCACAAAGACATCGAGCGCTTCCCCACCGACTTGCAGGTGCGCGACTATCCCAGGCGTGCTCACCTCGCAGGCACGGTCACGTCCTGATCGCGACGGGCAGGCTGACCCAGCTCTTGGTAGTGAGCTTGCCCGCCGACTGGACCGTCACGGAGCCGTCCTGACGCATCTGCCGCACCGCTTTCAAAGCATGCTTGGGCATCCAGCGCGCGGTCTCGGTCAGCAACCACTGCCCCACCGTCTCCACAGCCGCAGGCCCCATGGCAAGGCGCTGGGTGACCAGCTCCAGCAGCTCCGGGTCGCTGAGCTCGGCCGCCTGGAACAAGTCGAGCTGCCCGACCGCTTCGGCGCCGCGGGTCCGCGGGTCGCGAAAGCTCTCGCCGTCGCGGTCGTCCACATTCCACATGGCGTCCTTCATAGCAAGAAGGCCCTTGGGGCTACCGGTGCCGAAGACCAGGTACAGGGGCTGGCCCGTGCGGGGAACGAGCTGAAACTGAAGCTGGTAGCCGAACCCGGCCCGCTGCAACGCTCCGCGATAGGTACCGAGCCACGCCCGCCACCGCTCGTCGGGCCGCGCTTCCTCGGCGGCGGGCGTCCAGTAGCTACGTCCGCCGAAGACCGTGTCGAGGATGTCACCGTTCAGCTCCTCGCGGCGACTGAACCAGTTCGGCCCGAATGTCGTGATGACCTCGCTGGAAGGATTGCGGGCGATCCGGCCCATCACCTCGAGCGGCACGTTCACGCTGCCCCAGCTGTCGAATATGCCCAGAATCGGATGGCCCCAGGCGCCGAGCTCTGTCAACAGCCGGATACTGTCCCGCCCGGCCTCCCCCCGCCGCACCTCGACTTTCACCGGCAGGTCTGACAGGGGGCCGAAGTGGGCGGCCAGTTCGGACAGCAGGTGCTCGTGCCGGGCCCGGTCCTTCTCAATGAACACGAGGTGCACGCGCTGGGGACTCAGGTTCATCCGGTCGACGGCGCGATGGTGAAGCAGCCTATCGAGGATGAACACGGGTGAGCCGGGCTCGTCGTCCTCGTACCTGCCGGGGCCGGCGAAGGCGTCAAGGAGCGTCACCCTGGGGCGAGAGTAGCCGGTGCGCTGCGCGGTCTGCAGCAGGATTGGCCACCATGCGTCCAGATACCGTTGATAGAGCCGGTGCTTGGCTGCTGTTGCCGGCTCCAGCTTCCACAGCACACCCATGACGCCACCCCGTTCCCCTCGCCCCGCCAATGGCGTGATTGTCCGATAACGCGTTGTGCTGCGGAAGGGCGCGTACACACGCCGCGCCCCGTCCCTGGATCGCCGAGGCTGCCGTGATCATGTGCCGCCGCCCGATACCGACGGGATCGGCGGGTCAATGATGAAGGGAACGGACGGCGTCATGGCGGGACGGGCACCGTCCTTGCTTGCGCAGGCATGTCCAGAACAGGCTGAGGGCTCAGGCGAACGAGCGTTGATGCACCCTTAGAACTCCTAACGAAATGATCTTCGAGGTGGTTGGATCGCTCCGGGAACGTTGATCCGGGGGTGCGGGATGGCTCGGCCGAAGCCGTGGGATGTCGATGACGAGCTGTGGGCGGTGGTCGAGCCGCTGCTGCCCAAGGTGGAGCGTCGGGCTCGTCATCCGGGGCGCAAAGCGGCACCCGGACCGGTTGGTCTTCCAGGGCACCTGTTCGTGCTGCACACCGGGATCTCCTGGGAGCACCTGCCTCAGGAACTCGGCTTCGGCTCGGGCATGACCTGCTGGTGCCGCCTGGCCGAATGGACCGAGGCCGGAGTGTGGCCCCGGCTCCACGAGGTCCTGCTCGCCAAGCTCCGCGGCGCCAACGTCCTGGACTTCTCCCGGGCAGTGGTCGACGGCTCCCACATCCGGGCGTTAAAAGGGGCGCGAAGACGGGACGAAGCCCTGTTGACCGGGGCAGAACCGGCAGCAAACACCACCTGATCACCGACGCCACCGGCATCCCGCTCGCCGCCGCACTCACCGGCGGCAACCGCAACGACGTCACCCAGCTGATCCCACTCCTCCAGGCCGTGCCGCCCGTGCGAGGCAAACGCGGCCGGCCCCGCCGCCGCCCCGACGTCGTGCTCGGCGACCGCGGCTACGACCACGACACGTACCGCCGCCTGGTCCGGGGGCTCGGCGTGAAGCCGCTGATCGCCCGCCGCCGCACCGAACACGGCTCCGGCCTAGGCACCCAACGCTGGTTCGTGGAACGTGCGTTCGCCCACCTGCACTGGTTCCGCCGCCTACGGATCCGCTGGGAGATACGCGACGACATCCACGAAGCCTTCCTCACCCTCGGATGTGCACTCATCTGCTGGCGACGCCTGAAGTCATTCCGATAGGAGTTCTTACTGAGGTTGTAGGCGTGGGGTCGTGAGTGTGAGGCCGGTCGAGGTGAGGCATCCGTCGATG
>NZ_JBWKLQ010000030.1:0-12878 GCF_056429965.1 Streptomyces sp. NPDC046122
CCCCGCGGAGCGGGTACCACAGCGCTGCGCGCTGTGCAAGGGAAACGCTTCGCTTTGCTCAGCTGCCGAATTGCTTCGCAATTCGGCAGCGGCGCTTCGCGCCTTAATCCCCTTGCTTCGCAAGGGGATTGGGAATTACGCTTCGCTTAAATTCCCGAAGGCAGGCATGTCCGCTTCGCTCCCATGCCCGGTTCCGGCTCCGCCGGAACGGCTGGCTGGGTGGAGGAAGGGTGCATCGGTGCGGGCCTGTGTAGGATCCCGAAGAACAGCGCACCCCCAACCCGGTGATGACCCGTCACCTCGAGGGTGGCCGGCCATCGTGAGATTCAGGGCTCGAACTCCGCTTCGCTCCATCCGAACCCTGACACCTACTCACCGCCCCGTCAGACCGGGAAGCGTACGCATGAGTTTACCCGAAGACTGCCCGGCACCACACCCGCTTGCGCTATGGTAAGAAGCGCGCAGCATCGCTGTGATGCTGCATCTACGTCGCCAGATGCAGTGTGTAGCATCCCGAGTAAACTGCTGCCCCCTCCGCCAGGGCTGATACCCCTTCTCGATTCCTGGAGTACGGAATGCCGAAAGTCGATGAGATCCGTCTGTTTCCGCATCAGGTTGAGGCGGTTGACGCGGTGGTGCGTGGGCTGGATATTCCTCCGGGGAAGCGTATTCCGCGTGATGGCCTGCGGGTCACCGTGGTGGCCGCGTGCGGTACGGGAAAGACCTTCATTGCCGCGCACTCTGCGCTGCGACTGGCGCGCAATGGCCGGGTGTTGGTTTTGTTGCCGACTTTGGATCTGTTGACTCAGACGGTGCGGGAATGGCGTTCTGTCGGGCATACGGGTCCGGCGGTGGCGGTGTGTTCGCTGGATGATGACCCGCATCTGTGGGATCTCGATGTGCGCTCCACGACGAGTCCGCCGCAGTTGGCGTTGTGGCACGGCCGCGGGCCGGTGACCGTCTACGCTACCTATGCGTCCTTGCCCGTGCTGGCCGAGGCGCACGAGGGTGCCTATGGGCTGCCCATGGATGTTTTCGACCTCGTGGTGGTGGATGAGGCTCACCGTACAAGTGGATCTTTGGGTAAGGCGTGGGCTGCGATCCATGACCAGGACGTGATTCCGGCGATGCGCCGGCTCTACATGACGGCCACTCCCAGGATCTGGAAGGAACGTCCGCCCCGGAAGCTGGAGCGTGCCGTCTCGGAGACCGGGGAACCGTTCGAGGGGTGGGACCGACTGCCGCGTGAGATGGCCTGCTCCATGGACGATCCCAAGATCTACGGACCCGTGGTCTACGAGCTCTCACTCGCGTCAGCCGTGTCACGTGGGCTACTGGCCCGGTATCAGATCGTGGTGGTCGAACTGACCGACCCCATCGTCACCCCGGCCCGCCTGGCCGGCGAAGACAAACGCGAGGAGCGGCTGCGGGGCGAGCGGATGGGCGCCTTGCAGGCCGCTCTGCTGGAGACGATGGCGGAGCACCAGTTGCAGACCACCATCACCTTCCACCACCGAACCATAGAAGCCTCCGCCTTCGCGAAGGGACTGCCCAGCGTCGCCAAGCAACTGCACGCATCAGATCCGCAGCGGTACCCGAAGCAGGTGTGGGCGGACTGGCTGTGCGGAGAGCACGAAGCCGACCACCGGCGCCAGGTCCTGGGGGACTTCGGCCGCCGGGCCGGGCGCGCCGTACTCTCGAACTGCCGTGTCCTGGGTGAGGGTGTCGATATCAGGGCGGTGGATTCTGTAGCCCTGCTGGACCCTAAGGGGTCTGCCGTCGATATCGTCCAGGCCATTGGGCGGGCATTGCGTCAGAAGCCCAACCAGGGGAAGATTGCGACACTGATCGTGCCGGTATTCTTGGCACCCGATGAACGTCCCGAGGACATGTTCACATCGGCATCGTATCGGCCACTGGTAAAGGTTCTCGAAGGGCTTCGGGCGCACGATGAGCGTGCCATTGAAATGCTCGCCATTCCACAAGAGAACCAGAAACGCGTTGTCGATCCGTCGCAAAGCCTCGGTGAGGAGCCGCAGGACGGTGAGGAGGAGTCGCGGCTGCTGCTCCGCTTCGCGGCCCCCAGGGATCCGGTGATGGTCGCAAAGTGGATCAAGTTCCAGATCCTCGACACCGAGCGCCAGGACTGGACGCGCGGGTACGACGCCGCCCGCCGCTACCGCGACCGGGAAGACAGCCTCGATGTGCCCTACGAACACCAGGAAGGCGCGTATCCACTGGGGCGGTGGTTGAGCGATCAGAGGCGAGCGTTCCGGGCCGGGAGCATGCCGGCCACGCGGGCGGCGGAGCTGGAGGAGCTCGGCATGATCTGGGACACCGCCGACGCGGCGTTCGAGGAGAACCTGGCCGCGGCCCGTGCGTACTACGCGGAGGCCGGCACCCTGGCCGCGCCCCGCCACGCCACCTGTCTTGACAAGCCCGTAGGACAGTGGCTCACCAACCTCAGGCGCCCAGGCGGACTCGGCAAAGACCCCGGGCGCGCTGCGCGGCGCAGTGAGCAGCTCGCCGGGATCGATGCGGACTGGAACCCCGGACAGTTGGGGTGGACGGTCGACTGGCAGCGCCACTACGTGGGGCTGCGTGCGCTGCTGGAGGCCGGCGGGACGTTGGAGGAGATCGTGCCTGGCGTCTCGTACCGGGGCGACGACATCGGCCGCTGGCTGACGCGGCAGGCGCGGGACTGGACACGGCTGAACGCCGAACAGCAGCGCCGCCTGAGCGTGCTGGGCGTGAAACCGGCCGCACGGCCGCAGAAGCCCCCAGCGCGGGCCGGTGCGAAGGCTGGGGCGGCGCAGGGCTCCGACGCCTTCACGCGCGGCCTCACAGCCCTCAAGCAGTACATCGCACGCGAAGGGAAGACCATCGTGGGGCGGCAGCACGTCGAGGAGCTGCCCGACGGGACGTCCGTACGCCTCGGCGTATTTCTGAGCAACCACAAAAACCGACGCCACCGACTGAGCGAGCAGCAGCTGGCCGCCCTCGCCGAACTCGGACTCGACTGGGCAGCGGTGTGACGATCCCCCAGGCCACCCCGGACAACCAATGACCGCCAGGGTAGGTCCGGAGCGCCGCAGGCGTATCCCCGCCTACCGAAGGCGCCGCCCGTACCTCGCTGTCCGCCGACCTCACCACGGAGAACGACTACCCGAAAGGAGCTCACGCCTGATGTCCATATGGCCTTCCATCGTTGCCGTACTCGGTACCCTCGCCGGTGCCCTGACCGCCGGACTTCTCCAGCACCGTTCGGCACGGACCGCACGCGCCGAGGAGCGCGCCGAGAGCCACCGCCAGGACCAGCTCGGCGCCGTCACCGACTTCGCGGCCGCCCTGGACGCGCACCGCTCGGCGATGTTCCATCGGGAACGTCTGGACCTGGCCGAGGCAGGCACCGAGCACCAGTTGGAGGCCCAGACGAGGTCCCACGACACCCGGGCCGCAATCACCGCCCCCCACATCCGCCTTCAAATCCTGGTCCCCGAGCTGGCCGGCCCCGCCCAGCAGGCGGCTGACGCCACCTACGCGCTGCGCAAGGCCACCGACCAGACCGAGCTGAACGCCCGCCGGCACGCGGCCAAGGAAGCATCCGCCGCCTTCATAGCCGCAGCCGCCACGCTACTGAGCCCCGACAACCGCCTGATGTGCGTCCGGAGCGGCGTTTCCGCAGGTCGCCGGAGCCGCTGCGCGGTAGATGCGCGGTCTCCGTGACAGGCTGACACGGCGCGACCGCCCGCTGACCTGCGGCCTCTTGCTGCTACGGCACGTTTCTGCCGTACTCCGGCCGGCCCGCCAAGGTAGGCCGCTCCGCCTCGCCCGGCGACCTGGTGCTGACTCTCAGCGCTCCATCAAGGAGGGCCACCGCGCTATCCGCGCCGCCAAAGTTTTCGGCCTCTAAATCAGCGGAACCCGTCCGCCAGCTTGGCGATACGGGCGCGGATCACCGAATCATCCGCAAGCTCGGCCGGGAGCTTTGTGTCGGTGTCTAGGCTGGCCGATGCCACCTGCTCAGGTGTCACGTAGGTAATTGACAAGTCCGCCCCGGTCAGGGAGGCGCCGGTGAGATCCGCCCAGGACAGGGAGGCGCCGGTGAGGTCCGCCCAGGACAGGGAGGCGCCGGTGAGATCCGCCCAGGACAGGAAGGCGCCGGTGAGATCCGCCTTCCACAGGTCGGCGCCGGTGAGATCCGCCCTGGACAGGGAGGCGCCGGTGAGGTGAAGGCCGGAGAAGTCGATGCGCTGGGTGATGTCCACGTGGCGGCGTGAGGCAGGTCGGGTGAGTGCGGTCAGGGCGGCTTGGACGTCGGCCTCCGGCCGGTCTGGTAGCGCCTGGGCCAGGGGTAGGGGCTGTGTCCTTTGGCGTGCGGCTCGACGTGCTGCCGCGACGCGCTCGGTCCTGGTCGTCTCAGGCGGGGCTGTGCGGGCGGGCGCACGGTCACGGATGAAGTGGCCGAGGACCTGGGCGGCATGGGTGGCCTGTTCGGGGGCGTCCTGGATGATCTGTTCCAAGGCGAGGATTCCACCGATTCGGACGTACCGGTGTTCGGAGCCGAGGCGTTCGAGGGCTTTGGTGAAGCGGTCGGTGACCTGGCCTCGGCGGGTGAGCCGGTAGTTACGGATGGTGTAGAGCAGGCCGATGCCAGCGCCGACGGCGATGACGGTGGCCACGGCGGCGGTACGGAAGCCGGTGACCAGCGCGGAGGAGCCGGAACGCAGGTCCTCGTCCGTCAGGTACTCGCTGTCCAGCCACCACGGGCCCCGCCACACCAGCAGGGGCAGGCCGACAAACAACACGAACGCACCGAGGATGCCGAGCAACCCCGAACCCAGATGCCGTAGCCGACGGGCGAGCTTGGTCTGGAGCCTCCGCCGGGCGTGCGATGTTCCCATGATCGATTCCTATCGCGGAGCACGGGGGATCGCGCGTTGGGTCGCCGACCTGCTCGAATAGCGGCGTATGCGCGGACGCAGGCCACCAGCCCTGCAGCCGTCCGACGGCTCTCTCCTCCGGGGTGGCTGCATGCCCCGCGTGGTTGCTGACGGCAGCGAGGGTCGCGAGCCGTCTGTGAGTGGAGCCTCGCCTCATCGCTTGTGCGCAGCCGCGCGACACCCGAGGCGGACGGCGCCACGGTTGGCTTCTCGCCGCCAGCTCGGACCTCCCCGCACTGCTGCGTCCCTTGGGGTACCTCAGCCACAGAACGGAACCTCAGATAGCGGAAATTGTGAGTTCCGTCGTGCGGAGGTACCGAAGCCGAACGGCCCCCCGGGGCCGGGCGGCGGAACCCACCACGGACACCAGCCCCGCCTTGGTGCTTGTCCGTCACGGCCGGCACCACCCGAGACTCAGTACCGCTGCTGCCGTCCACGAGGCGAGCTGTGCGACGGTGCCGCACGCGAAGCCGCCTTAGGTTCTCAAATCCCGTGGCCGAATCTCGCGAACCGTCGTGGCTGTGCAACGGCGACTCCAGCGTCAGACACATCGTGAGGCTGCGGGAAAATCCGCAGGTCACGGAGGCGCACTCCGACACACGCCGCGAGACCCTACAGACCTGTGGTGACATTTCAGGTCACAGGAGTCTTGCGGCTTGGTGGTCGGTGCATCGCGCAGGGGCGCGATATCGGGGACCTGCCCCCCCGGGCCCCCCGCCAGCGCTCGGGCGGCGCTGGACCCGCCCCCCCGCTCCGGCGCTTCGCGCCTACGGCGGGGGTGGGTGGCTGGCCGTGCTTCGACCGCGCGAGTCGGCGGGGGCGCGGGCCTTCAATTGGGTGGAGTGGCTGATACCGGGGAGTGGCTGATGTGCCTCCGCACGCCGGAGATCGTGTGCACGCATCGCTGGGGCTGACTGGCCACGGCACAGGTCCAATCGGGGGCCCAAAGTGGTAGCAAGGTGTGTATCGCCTGCGAGCCGTGATGCGGTGGTGGGCCCCAGCCCGGCGTCACCTACCGGGGCGACGACATCGGCCGCTGGGCGGCGCGGCAAGCACGGGACTGGGCACGCCTCAACGAGGAACAACAGCGCCGCCTGGACGAGCTCGGGGTGAAACCCGCTGAGCGGCCGCAAAAGGCCCCCGTACGAACCGGTGCGAAGGCTGGGGCGGCGAATGGCACCGACGCCTTCACACGCGGCCTCACAGCCCTCAAGCAGTACATCGCACGCGAAGCCCGCACCGTCGTACCCCGCGGACACACAGAGATCCTGAAGGACTGCGGAACCCCTGTTCGGCTCGGGGTATGGCTCTCCAACCAAAAGAACCGGCGCGACCGGCTGAGCGAGCAACAGCTCGCGGCGCTCGCCGACCTCGGTCTCGACTGGGCGTAGGCGACGCAAAGGGGCCTGGGCGGTTCAAGCACGCAACAAGGTACTGGTTGCACGGCACCGCCCCTCTAACAGCCATTCACGACGCTCGGAGGCAGGGCATCCGGGTAGACACTGACCGTGACGCCTGGTGGTCGTTGTTACGCCGACGCGTGAGTGCAAACCGTCCCGCGCGGACCCGCGTTTGAGGGCTCTCCCGCCCCTCAAGGCGGCGATGGCGAGCAGGGCGCAACATCTTGGGACTACTCTACGCGGACTCATTTACGGCGTTTCCTGCTTAGTGTTCGCCCCAACCTACCTCCGTGATCTGACAGAGTCTGTAGACGTCAGCGCACGCGTTTAGGCAGGCACCCACGTCGGGGAACCAATGGCAACTGTTGATGCACTGGTAAAGTCTGTCGCGGCATGTCGCGTGGGTGCCAGCGATGTCTTCCCTGAGCCGCGGGGGAATGAATGGGCCCCTTGCGGGGCCAGAACTGCCCTGCCGGAAGGGCTCTGCAGTGATTTTCCGTGAGGGCCTTGTGGCGCGTTCGCTCAACTGCCGGAAAATTTCGGCGACAGTTTCGTTTACGAACTCGACTTCCACGACTAGTAGTTTTTCGCCGCAGCAGGTGTAGACGTCCCCGGTTGGAGCCACCGCTTCGATTTCCCCCTTTTCTACAGTGATCGCATGTGTGCAGGCGCATTCTCCTTCGGCAACTACCGGAGTAATCACCACGCGGTCGGCTGCGGCGGGCTTGATAGTGGCTGGGTGAGGGAGTGTGCTCTGTCGGCCGAGTAGGTCATCGACGCCGATCTTTTCCTTGCCCATTGGGTCTCCCTACTGTTCTGATACGAACGTTGCGCTCGCACAATTGAACACCGAGGCCCTCAGTACTCCACATCGAACACGCCCAACCACACGCCCCTCGATCCGCGCAGCCTCCAGCCACCGCCACACCGTCCGCGCACTCACCCCACCCACCTGCGCGCCCGCACGCACATGCGCAGAGGTCAACGCCCCGGCAGCATCAAGCTCCAACAGCCGCGCCACCAGCACCGGCCGGGACACCCTCAGCCCGCCGTGACCTCACCCCACACGCCCGGCTCGCCCACCCCACGCCCTTCCGCCGCGGACACCGACACCCACCACCGTGCCGCCACGCAGCCCTCGGAAGGATCAGAAGTGCGTTCCCAAGACAGCGGAGCGGAGTGGGGTGTACCGCCCCATGACAGCCATGGCCGTCGCATGCACCACCCCACGACAATCACCTCTTCCCCACTCAAGGCCCGAACAGCGGAAACACCCCGGCCTGACGCGCCGTCACTGACACCCAACGACCGACACCAAACCGGCACATCGCAACGGGCAGGTCCCGCCATGGCGAGCAGGTGCGGTACTTCCACGCGATGGCCTCAAGCGTGCGGCGGTGGTCGGCCCAACGCCGTCCACAAACCGGATCGGCCGGCATCAGCGGCTCGATCCGGTCCCACATCACATCAGTGATCACTAACCGAACAGACACATCCGATCAACTGACGAACCGATCAAAGGGACACGGCCTAGCCGGAGACGGGGCCCCGCAGCGCGGGCGGGGCGCGGCAGCCCCCGCATTGAGGCAGGCGCTTCCGCCGCTGCAGGCACGGTGGCGGCTGGAACGCAGCAAGGCCATGCTCCGGTGTTCACCGAAGCATGGCCTTCTGTACCTGCGAGTCAGATCATGGATGCAGCAAGAGCGTCGACGGCGACCACAACGGTGCGTTGCTGGCGAGAGCCGGGGTGGGGGTCAGCCGCCGAGCCTGTGGCCGAACCTGGCGTCCGCCTCGGGGGCGCCGAGCTTGGCGGGGCTGAGCGTGCCGGCGCCCGTCGTGGTCAGGCCGCTCGCGGTGCCGTAGAGGTTCCACAGGGCACCCGAGTCGGCGAAGGCACCGTCCTCACCGGGGGCCGTTGCGGTCAGGTCCGCCTTGCCGTCCTTGTTCAGGTCCGACAGGCTCACCCGGCGGCCGAAGTCGTCGCCCGACTCCGAGACGCCCGGCACGCCCGCAGTGGACTGGTTGTAGGCGATCGCGCCCTTGCCGGTCATGCCGCCGGCGGCCTTGGACGCGCCCTTGAGCAGGATCACCGCGCCGGTCCCGGTGGCCGCGCCGAGGCTCTCGCCGGGCACGCCGACCGCGACCTCCGCCTTGCCGTCGCCGTTGACGTCACCGGCGCTGAGGGACGCGCCGAAGGCGTCGTAGGCCTCGCTCGTCCCGGGAATGCCCGCGGTGGCCTGGGTGATGACCTTCTTGCCCGTGTTGGTCGGCCCGGTGGAGGTGCCGTACTGGATCGTGATGCTGCCCGGCCGGGAGTCGACGTCCTCGGTGAGGTGGCCGTTGTCGCGGGTGATCAGGTCGCCGTAGCCGTCGCCGTCGACATCGCCGACGGTGCCGCTGAACGCATAGCCGAGGGCCTTGGAGATGTGGCTGACGCCGGTCCTGGTCCCCTTGAAGAAGCGGGCACTGTCCTGCATCTCCTCGAAGCCGTGCGTGGTGACGATGTCGTCGACACCGTCACCAGTCAGGTCACCGGTGATGAAGGAGCGCAGACCCGAGGGGCCCTCGTACGTGGTGATGCTGTCCTGGGTGCGCGTCTTGCCATCGCGGGTGAACGGGCCGTACTGGATCGTCATCCCGTTGACGTACGGGTCGTCGCTCGGGTGAGAGTTCACGACGAGGTCGCGCTTGCCGTCACCGTTGAAGTCCCCCAGGGCGAACTCGGAGTACGGGTAAGGCAGAACGGTGTTCTGGCCGGTCAGGCCGTCCTTGGAGCCCCACAGCACGGTCGGCTCGCCGTCGTCGCCGCCGCCGCCAACCACGAGCAGGTCGGTGTAGGAGTCGCCGTCGAGGTCACCGGGGAGCGTCTGGGCACCGAAGGCGAAGCTGCTCTGGAGGTCGCCGGGGACGCCGGGCGTGGCCCGGCTGATCATCTGGTGGCGCGCCGCCCCGGGCCCGGAGGCGGTGCCGTACACGATGGAGATGTAACCGGCCTTCTCCACACCGCCGACCGCGGCGAACGGCGCCGCGACCGCGAGGTCGGCGTGTCCGTCGTGGTTGAAGTCGGTCACCGGCGTACGGGGCGGCACCGGCGCGGCCGACGCCGTGTGAGAGGTGGCGAAGAACGCGAGGGGAGTCGCGAGCGCCGTGACGGCAATCGCGGCGGTGAGAGTACGGCGGGGCACTGAGCCTCCTGAACGGAACACGTGTGTGACGCAACAGCAGACCCACCACCTCGAGTGAAGGTTGTACACCACAGGAACCCTGTTACGAGATACGCACGTTTCATCGAATACGACGACCGTTCGCCTCCCGACCACCCAGCCGCGCGACACTGGCCACGGAGCGGGGCCATGGAACGATTAACTGATGACCGAAACGAGCAGCACGGACGCCCGCTCCTTCCGGCGCGAGACCGAGCGGGTTGTCAACGAGATCGCCCAGGAACTGCGCACCCTGAACGAAGGGGCGGCCTGGTTCTCCGGCCTCTGTCCGGCTCGCCGACAGGAAGTGCTGCAAGAGGCCGCCGGCTACGCGATGCAAGCGCACATGACAGCCGCGGACGGCCGCGCAGGAGTGGCACGGTCCGGGGTGGAACCCACGGCCAACCCCTCAGGGATGATCTGTATGGACCCGCCCCGCTACAGCTTCGCCGACCTGCCCGCGAACGAGCACGTGAACGCATTCCGTGTCCTTGTCTCCACATTTGCCATCGCCGACACCCGTCGCAGGCAGACCTACTGCAAAAACACCTGCACCCACGCATGGCACCACCTGCCCACACCCGCCAACGAGCAGTAACAGCGGCTGCTCCCTCTATCCGGCACGGTCACCCGCTGACAACCAACCGCTGGCAGCACACCACCCATTCACACCCCGCCGCCCGCGCGTTCATCCAGTGGTACCGCGACCCGAAGGCGCTGCTGAAGCTCTTCGAGGACTGGGCGTGGCCTATTCGGGCGGCGAGCGGCAACGCGCGGCTGTGGCGCGTGCGCTGATCAATGAGCCCGCGCTGCTGCTGGCCGATGAGCCCACCGGGGCACTCGACGAGGAGAACCGTGACAGCGTCGGTGCCCTGCTGTTCTCACTGCCGAAGCGGTGGAACTGCGGCCTGCTGGTCGTGACCCACGATCACACCATCGCCGGGCGGGCGGACGAGCACCTGGAGCTGCGTCAGGGCAAGCTCGTTCCCCTGCGGTCAGAGGCGGCGCTCGCGTGAAGAAGGAACACAGCGCCCCCATGGGGCTGACGGCCGCACTGCTGCGGATCGGGCGCAGCGCCGCGAAGGGCGCCGAGAGTGGCCGGCTGCGGCTGGTTGCTTTGTGTGTGGCTACCTTTGCGATGGCGGTGGCTTTCGCGGCGTACGGCGTGGTGGGCGCGACGTACGAAGGCCGGGAAGCCGCGCAGGCGGCGCGTAGCCCGCACGTTCTGCCGGAGAAGGATAAAGACAAGGCGATTGCCCGGTGGTTCGAGTCCTCCGACATCATCGACGGCACCCAGATCTCCGTCGTCTACGTTGAGCCGCTGACGAAGGACGCCGCGCCACCGCCCGGGCTGCTTCGGTGGCCCGCCCCGGGCCATTCCGCGCTGTCGGTCGGCGCTGAGGATGCCGGGCGCAAGGAGGGGCTTATTTCCCGTTTCGGGGTGATGGACAACCGTATCCATCCTGAAGGTCTCGCGAGCATCGGCGAGCCTTTGGTGTACGCCCGTCCCGCCGAGCCGATGAAGGAGGGCTTCTTCGTCTCCGGCTGGGGCAACCCCGAGGGAATTGTCTTCGGCGAGCCGCTCAACATCCAGCCGGCCCAGAGCTTCTACATTCTGATCACCATCACCTTGCTCGCGCCGGCCGCTGCGCTCACTGTGATCGCGGCGCGTACCGGGTCAGCGATGCGCGACCGCCGCCGCGCGGTACTGCATGCCATCGGCACCGGCTCTCGTCACCGGCTTTTGATCGACCTGGGCGAAGCCGGGCCGCCCATCCTCGTAGGGGCGGCTCTCGCCACGCTGGCCATCTGGTTCTACCAGGGCACCAACTGGTCACTGCCCAAGGTCGGCTACGTGCTGACGACCAGTTTCCTGCAGCCCCATCTGGGACTGCTCTACGGATGCGCGGGTCTGGCTGCGCTGTTCGTGGCAGGGGCCGCCGTGTTCCTGCAGCCGAAGGCGAGCCGTACGGGCGGGACGCGACCCGGGCGGCGCCAGCAGCGCGCGCTCTTGCGCAGCGCCACCTGGCTGTGCCCGGCGGCGTTCGCGTTCGCGTTCGTCGGCCCCAGCCTGCTGGGGGCCGACGACAACGAGCTGCTGTTCCTGCTGCCCTACTCCATGGGTGCGCTGACCGCCCTGATTCTGCTGCCTGCTGCCCTTGCCACTCTCACCACTCGGCTCGGGCAGGCCATGGCCTGGTGTGGCCGGCGTTCGGGCCGCCCCGCTCCCCTGCTCGCCGGGCGCTGGATCGTCGCCAGCCCCGCAGCCATCGCCCGGGTCATCACCAGCATCGTGCTTCTCATGGGCATCTCCGCCCAGCTCTACACCTGGAACAACCGGGTCACCGAGTCCGATCTCACCGCCCAGCAAGTACAAAAGGCCCTGGGATCCTCCGTCGTCCGCGTCGAAGGAATCGACCGCAACTCCGTCCAGCGCCTGAACACCTTCATCAGCGCTCTGCCGGACGACACGCAGGTCCTCGGCGTCTACATGGACAACGCCCCCGGCCAGCAGGGCAGCACCCAGATCGTCGGCACCCGCGCTGCCGTCACCTCAGCCGGCCTCCCGGCCCCCGCCGGTACACCAGCCAAGGTCACCGCCGATGAGGCCACCACCAACCGCGGACGCGCCCTGCTCAACGGCCTGTCCCTGTCCCGCGACAGCGCCATCACCGTCCGCACCGGCGCTATCGACACGGTCAAGGGCCTGATGTCCCTCCAGGTCATAGCCGCCTCGGGCGAAAGCCTCGCAGAACCGGCGATCAAGCAGACCGCGAACGAGAAACTCCTGCCCGGGTGGCGCGCCAGCGTGCCGGGAACCGAGTGGACCGCCACCCTCACCACCTACCAGCAGCACAGCTGGTGGCTTCCCTTCTTCGCACTCGGCACCATCGCCATCCTCGCCTTCGCGACCTGCCTGGCGAACATGGCAGAGTTCCTGCGATTCGCCCGCTCGCTCGCCCCCATCAGCGTCATCACGGGATCACGCCGGCCCTTCGTCTCGACGACCCTGCTGGTCTTCCTGGGAGCGTTCACCATCGCCCTCGCCCTGGGAACGGCAGCAGCCATCCTGCTGACCGTCCCCATGCTCGGCGCCCCCGTCCACGCCAACGGACTGCCCACCACACTCGTGATCACCAGCACCATCATCGTCGGCGGCATAGCCGTGATCATGACGCTGTGGGCCACACGCGTCGCACTCCGAGAAGCAGGACGCTGGCAACCCACCGCCGAATAAGACCGTGTCCTATGTGGTGAGTCGGGCAAGTTGTTTGTAGCAACAGAGGGCGGCGGCGAGGCCAAGAAAGGCCAGGTAGTTGCGGGGGTGGCGT
>NZ_JBWKLQ010000031.1:0-12406 GCF_056429965.1 Streptomyces sp. NPDC046122
CGAACCGATCCGCGTACACCGACGACGTCACCGCGACCGACACCCGCGCATCAGCCACCATCCCCGCCACCCGACCCGCCGGCAACACCGGATCCATCGGCACAAACCCACCACCAGCACGCCACACCGCCAACAACGCCACCACCAGATCAACCGACCGATCCAGCAACACCGCCACCGACACCTCAGGCCCCACACCCAACCCACGCAAACGATGAGCCAACCGATTCGCCCGCACATCCAACTCCACGAACGACAACCGCTCACCACCACACTCCACAGCCACCGCACCCGGCGACTCCACCACCCACCGACCCACCAACTCCGGCACCGACACCTCCGGCACCACCACACCCGAATCGTTCCAACCAGTCAGCACCCGCTCACGCTCACCACCCGGCAGAAACACCTCCCGCGCATCACCCTCCACATCCCCGGCCATCGACTCCAACACCGACCGGTACATCGACGCCAAACGGTCGACACCCTCCCGGCCGACGAAGTGACGGTTGGCGGTGATCACCATGAAGCCGGCGCGGGTGGAGACGCCCAGGGGGAACTCAGTCGGGCTGTCGTCGAGCGTGGCGGGGTAGTCGACCAGGTCCTGGTCGACCTGTCGGAAGTTCTGGTAGCTGAAGCGGACGTTCACCAGGCGTTCGCCGGCGCTCAGTTCGCGCTGCATCACGCCCAGCGGGTACCGCCGGTGCGGCCAGACCTCGATCTCCTGGTCGAACACCTGGCGCACCAGGTCGTGCCAGGTTCCGGCTCCCCGGGTGAAGGCGAAGGGCAGCGGGTTGAGGTAGACCCCGTACACCCGCTCGGCGCCCACGGCCTCCGGCCGGGCGTTGGTCACGAGGCCGGTGCAGAAGGTCTCCTCCGGCGTCAGCTGGCTCATGACCTTCAGGTGCGCCGCGTGCAGGACACTCTTGATCGGCACCTTCGCCCTGCTGGCCAGCGTCCGCAGCCCGGCCTCCAGGTCGTGGTACGGAACCCAGGCGCGCAGCAGGCCGCGCGGCGTCTGCTCCGGGTCGTCGCCCCAGCCGGCGGGCAGCTCGAACGGGGCATTGTCCTTCAAAACCGTCCGCCAGTAGTCGCGGTCCTCTTCCCCGGCGAGGGAGACCAGTTCCGCGGCGATGAAGTCGGCGTACCGCACGGCGGCGGGTTCGGGCTCCTCGACCGGGCGGCCGTCGCGCAGCGCGCGGTAGGTGGTGGCCACCTCCATCAGCAGCGAGTGGTGGCTCCAGCCTTCGAGCACGGCGTGGCACTCGGTCAGGGTGAGCCACCAGGCGCCGTCGTCGCAGGCGTGCCCGGTGAAGCGGATGAGCGGGGCCCGGGTGAGGTCGAAGAGGCGTGAGCGCTCCTCGGCCATGAACGCCCGCAGCGACCTCTCGACGGCGTCGCCGTCGAGACCGCGCAGGTCTCGTACGGCGACCGGCGAGGTGACGTCGGACGCGGCGTGGACGAGTTGCAGCGGTACCGAGTAGCCCTCGATGGCGAAGGAGGTGCGCAGGACCTCGTGCCGGGCGAGCACGGTGTCCACGGTCCGCTGGAGCACCTCGCCGTCGAACGGCCGGTCGTCGAGCATCCTGAAGCAGGTCGAGTTGTGGTAGTGGTTGCGGCCGTCGTCGGCGAGCATCTCGACGACCATGCCGAGCTGCACCTGCGCCAGCGGGTAGGCGTCCACGAGTCCCGCCGGGAGCCGGTCGAGGTCTTCGGGGGCGAGCAGCGCGAAGGGCTCGACGGCCGGTTCAGCCTTGGCGGGAGCGGGGCGCCCGGTGGCGAACGCGACGAGTTCGGCGGGGGTCCGGTGCTCGAACACGTCGCGGACCGTCACGTCGTACTCGCCGTCGCGCAGCGCGCCGACGAGGGCGACAGCGCGCAGCGAGTCGCCGCCGAGGTCGAAGAAGTTGTCCTCGACGCCGACCTGCTCGACGCCGAGCACCTCGCGCCAGACGGCGACCATCTGCTCCTCGGCCGCGGTGCGCGGCGCGACGTGGACGGTCTCGACGCCGAGGGCGCCGCGGTCGGGGGCGGGGAGGGCGGCCTGGTCCAGCTTCCCGTTGACGGTCAGGGGGATCTTCCCGACGACCAGGAAGGCCGTCGGGATCATGTAGTCGGGGAGCGTACGGGCCAGCAGGGTCCGCAGTTCGCTGGGCGCCGCCACGGCGTCGCCGGTGGGTACGACGTAGGCGACGAGCCGGCGGTCGCCGGGGGTGTCCTCCCGGGCCACGACGACGGCGTCCCGTACGCGCGGGTGGGTGGTCAGCGCGGCCTTGATCTCGCCCAGTTCGATCCGGTGGCCGCGGATCTTCACCTGGTGGTCGATGCGGCCCAGGTAGTCCAGGCTGCCGTCGGGCCGTCTGCTCGCGAGGTCGCCGCTGCGGTACAGCCGGGCGCCCGGCTTCCCGTACGGGTCGGGCACGAAGCGTTCGGCGGTCAGGGCCGGGCGGTTGAGGTACATCCGGGCGACGCCGGGGCCGCCGACGTGGATCTCGCCGGGCACTCCGACCGGGACCAGCTCACCGTGCGGGCCGAACAAATGGACCTGGAGGTCGCGCAGCGGGGCGCCGACGGCGTTCCCGGTGTCGGACTCCAGGTCGGCCTCGGTGAGCTCGTGGTACGTGGTGTGGACGCAGGTCTCGGTGATGCCGTACAGGTTGATCAGCGCGGTCCGTTCGAGACCGCGGCGGTCGACCCAGGGCTTGAGGGCCGGGATGTCCAGACGCTCGCCGCCGAACGCCACCGCTCGGACGGCGAGTTCGTCGATCAGCGGGTTCCCGTCGGCGGCGAGGGCGACCAGGCCGCGGAAGGCGGACGGGGTCTGGTTGAGGAGTGTCACCCCCTGTTCGGTGAGCAGGCGCAGGAAGTCCTCGGGCGAGCGGGCCACGTCCGGCGGGACGACGACGAGCCGGCTGCCGTAGGCGAGGGCGCCCCAGATCTCCCAGACCGACATGTCGAAGGCGTACGAGTGGAAGAGCGGCCACACGTCGTTCTCCGTGAAGCCCAGGTGCTCCTCGGTCGCGGTCAGCAGGCGCAGGACGTTCGTGTGGCTGAGGCCGACGCCCTTGGGGCGGCCGGTGGAGCCGGAGGTGTAGATCGTGTAGATCAGGTCCTCGGGGACCGCACCGGAGGCGGGGTTGCCGTCCGGGGCGGCGGCCAGGGCCGCCGCGTCCGCCTCGTCGTCCAGCACCACGAGCAGGCCCTCGGCGACGCCGGCCAGGTGCGCCGCGTGCGCCGTGGAGGTGACGACGATGCGGGCGCCTGCGTCCTTCAGCGTGTAGCCGATGCGGTCGGCCGGGTGTTCCGGGTCCAGAGGAAGGTAGCCGGCCCCCGACTTGAGCACGCCGAGCAGGGCCGGCACCAGGTCGAGGTCCCGGTCCAGGCTTACGCCGACGAGTGTGCCGGGGCCCGCGCCGTGGGCCCGCAGGTGGTGGGCGAGCCGGTTGGCCCGGGTGTTGAGCTCGGCGTAGCTCAGCCGCCGGTCGCCGCAGACGACGGCGATCGCGTCGGGGGTCTCGGCGGCCCGGTCCTCGACGAGTTCGTGGACGCAGCGGTCGGGGGCCTCGAAGGAGCGCTGTGCGGGGAGCAGGACGGCGAGGTCCGACGCGTCCAGCATGTCGAGGCGGGAGAGCCGCAGGTCCGGGTCGGTGACGGCGGACTCGACGAGGCGGACGAAGTGCCGGGCCATGCGCTCGACGGTGGAGCGGTCGTACAGGGCGGTGCTGTACTCCAGTGCGCCCTTGACCGATCCGTCCGCCGACTCGCTCAGCTGGAGGGTCAGGTCGAAGCGCGAGACCCGGGAGGCCGCGCTCAGGGTCCGCGCCTCGACGCCGGGGAGGCGGAAGTCGCGGGTGCGTTCCTGGTGCATGGTGAAGGCGACCTGGCACAGGGGCGTACGGGACAGGTCCCGTACCGGCACCAGCTCGTCCGCGATCTTCGCGAACGGGTACTCCTGGTGGTCGAAGGCGTCCAGGACGGTCTCGCGGGCTCCGGTGAGCAGTTGCCGGAACGTCGGGTCGCCCTGCCAGCGTCCGCGCAGGACGAGGGTGTTGACGCCGTAGCCGATGAGCTGTTCCAGCTCGGGCCGGCCGCGGCCCGAGACGACGGTGCCGACCGCGATGTCGTCGCGCCCCGTGTAACGGGAGAGCAGCGCCTGGTAGGCGGCGAGCAGACTTTGGAACGGGGTCGCCCCGTGGGCGGAGCCGAGGGCGCGCAGCCGCCGCGCCACCGGCCCGGGTATCTCGACGGGCACGGCGTCGCCGGCGTAGCTGCGGGAGGCGGGGCGGCGGCGGTCGGTGGGGACTTCGAGGGGGGTGAGGCCCGCCAGCCGCTCCCGCCAGTGGTCGCGCTGCCTGGTCAGGTCGTCGCCGGCGAGGCGGGTGTGCTGCCAGGCGGCGTAGTCGGCGTACTGCACGGCCATCGGCGCGAGCGGGGACGGCCGGTCCTCGCAGAACGCCCCGTACACCTCGGAGAGTTCGGACATGAAGAGGCCGACGGACCACTCGTCGCAGGCGACGTGGTGGAAGACGACGACCAGCAGGTGGTCGTCTGCTGAGACCCGGATCAGCCGGGCCCGCAGCGGCGAGCCGTTCTCCAGGTCGAAGGGGCGGCCGGGCTCGGCCTCGGCCAGCGTGAGGGCGCGCCGTTCGCGTTCCGCGGGGTCCTGTGTGTCCGAGACGTCGTCGACCGGAAGGACGAAGGGGGCGGGAGGGTCGATCAGCTGGACCGGCTCGGCGCCTTCGAGGCGGTACCGGGTGCGCAGGATCTCGTGCCGCTTCACCAGTTCCCCGAAGCTGCGGCGCAGCACCTCGGTGTCCAGCGGGCCGTGCAGCCGGAGTCCGACCGGGACGCTGTACTCCCAGCTGTCCGGGTCGAGGCGGCTCAGGAACCACATCTGCTGCTGACCGTGGGAGAGCGCCAGCGGTCCGCCCCGGTCGACCGCCGCCACCGCGGTACGCCGGCCGCTACGGCCTCCGGCGAGCCGGGCGCGCACCAGTTCCTCGCGCCTCTCCTCGGCCTGCCCGTCCGTGCGAACTTCGCCAGTACTCATGCTGAGCGCCCCTCCCGACCTTCGTTCGTTCTGATACGTCTCACTGGGTGTCCTGCGTGGTGCCGCCGGCCGGGCCGGCGGCCGCGTCGCTCAGGCGCCGGCCTTGTCCATGCGGCGGCGCAGGCTCGCCGGCCGCATGTCCGTCCAGACCTCTTCGATCCGGTCCAGGCAGACCTGCCGGGCGCCCTCGGTGCCCTCGGCGTGCCAGCCGGCCGGCAGCTCCCGGTCCGCGTCCCAGATGGAGTACTGCTCCTCGTCGTTGAGTACGACCCGGTAGACGCGGTTGTCGGTCTGCTCGTCAGGCATGTCGGTTTCCCTTCGGTGGTCGGATACGCACTCAGCTTCGAACGCCCGCCTATACCGGCCCTCTACTGGACGCATCACTGGACACACGCGCCCCACAACGCAGCACGCGGCCCGGTCCCGTCGGGGGAGGCGGGACCGGACCGCGTGGGTCTGGGTGGTACGGGGTGGGACGGCGCCCGGGCTACTCGCGGGAGCCGGCGAACTGGACGACCCGCGCCCGCAGCGCCGCGCCGACCGGCAGCACCGTGCCGATCACCGCCAGCAGGGTGGACACGACGGCGACGGCGACGACCGTGTACGGCACGACGATCGGTGTCGTGCCGAACAGTTGCAGCAGCGCGCTCCACAGTCCGGCCAGGTTGACGGCCGTGGCCGCGAGGGCCAGCGCCACTCCGATGGCGGAGACCAGCAGGGACTCGGCGACGAAGAAGCGCAGGACCTGTTTCGGCGTCGCCCCGGCCATCCGCAGCACCGCCAGGTCGCGGCGCCGGTCGGCCGTGGCCATGAGCAGGGTGTTGAGGATCGCGATGAAACAGAACACCATGATGATCACCGCGGTGGAGCGCTGCCGCACCTCGGTCAGATGGCGGGCGTACGCGCTCTCGGAGGCGATCAGCTGGTCCCGGGTCATGAAGGCCGCTCCGCTGCCGGCCACCGCCTTGCGGATCTCGGCGGTGACGGCGGCCCGGTCGGCGCCGGCGTCCAGTGTGACGTAGGCACGCCGGGCGAGGCCGTCGCGGGCGTAGGCCGCCGACGCGGCGAACCGCTGCGGCAGGTAGGCCACGTCCTCACCGCGCAGGGCCTTGTACGTCGCCGCGATGCGCAGCTCGACGCTCTCGCCGTCGGGCATGCGGACGGCGAGCTTCGAGCCGACGTCCATGCCCCACAGGTCGGCCACGGCCGTGCTGTTCTCGTCGAGATCGTCCAGGGAACCGTCGACGATCTTCAGGTCCATCGTCTTCCTGAGCGCGGCGGGGTCGACCACGAGCCCGTCGTTCTCGTCGTACCGGTTCTCGTCCTTCGTGTAGACGGTGGTGAGGATGGGGGCGGCGACGTGTACGCCGTCGATCCGCGCCACGCGCTCGACCACCTGCGGGCTGATGCCCGGAGTGCCGTCGGGCGCGAGCACGTACGGCGAAGCGACCTGGTTGCGCAGCCCGTGGTCCCGTGCCGCCCCGAGCGAGTCGGTGGCGGCGAGCAGCGAGAAGGCGAGCCCGACGGTGAGGAGTACGGGCGCCGCCGTGGCCGCGGTACGCCGCCGCGAGGTCAGCGCGCTCTCCCGCACCAGCATGGCGGTGGGGCCCGAGGCGCCCCGGAAGGGCAGCATGAGCAGCTTGGTGAGCGGTCCGACGACGAGCGGCGCGAGCACCGCGGCCGCCAGTACCGGCACCATCAGCGACATGACGTACGTCGTGGGCGACAGGACGCTCGTCGGGTCGGCGACGGCGATCCACGCAGTCCATCCGACGCCGCCCACCAGGGCGGCGACGCCGAGCAGGGCCCGGCCGGGCGTCACCCCGGTGTCGTCGGCCGACGCCTCGCGCAGTGCCTCGACGGGGCGGATCGCACCGGCCCGCCGGGCGGCGGCGACCGCGCCGCCGACGGCCACCAGGAGTCCGGTCAGGAAGGCGGCGGCGAGCGGCGCCAGGACGGTCCAGTGCAGGGACGGTTCGACGGTGAACCACTCGGGCGAGATGTCCATCGCGATGAGCATGTCGGCGAGCAGTTGCGCGCCGAACAGGCCGAGTGCCGTGCCCAGCGCCGAGGCCACGATGCCGACGAGCAGTGCCTCGTTGCGCACCATCTTGCGCACCTGTTTCGGCGTGGCGCCGACGGTGCGGAGCAGGGCGACCTCGCGGCGGCGCTGGATCACCGCGAACGCGAAGGTGGAGGCCACCACGAAGATCGCGGTCGTGCCCGCCACACTGGCCATCACCGGAACGAGCGTGATGGTGTTGTCCAGCGTCTCGCGGTCGCTCGCCTCGCTGGCGTCCGCCTTGTGACGGTCCTGGCCGGTGAGCACCGCGGCGCTGTCGCCGACGGCCGCGCGCACCTCTGCCACCGGGCCGAGCGCCACCAGGGACTCGACGCGCGGGGAGAGGCGGGCGGCCTCCTCGTCGGTGAAGAAGACCGCGTCCTCCCAGCCGACCGGGGCGACCGTGCCGCTCACGGTGTACCGCTCGACGCCGGAGGCGGTCAGCACCGTCACCTTGTCGCCCGTGGCGGCCTGGTCGGAGGGGACCACGATCTCCTCGGCCGCCGAGGGCTCCTCGCCGTCGGTGAGCCGGTAGCCGCCGAACCGGGCCACCGGCCAGGGGTGGCCGATCTGGTCCTTCGGGCCGCCTTCGAGCTGGGCGTAGAAGGCGCGGTCGACCACCGTCTCGCCGGTGGCGGCGACCTTCTCGCGCAGGGCGGCCGAGATGCCCTGGGCCGCCGGCAGGGACCGTACGCCCAGGTCGTGATGGGCCGGGTCCCAGTCCGGGTCCGACGCCTGCACCACGGCCGGGGCCTGGGCGAAGCGTTCCACCGGCCGGTCGGGCAGGTCCAGCATGGTCGTCATGAGTACGCCCATGGCCGCGACCTGCGCGACCCCGAGCACCAGGGCCACGACGGTGCCGAGGAACGACACCCAGCGTGCCCGCAGGGTCTGGAAGGCCACCCTGATCACGTGGACACCGCCAGGTCCGTCATCCGCGCGGCGACCGCCTCGGCGGTGGGCGAACGCAGTTCGCCGACCAGGCTGCCGTCGGCGAGGAACACCACGCGGTCCGCGTACGCGGCCACGTTCGGGTCGTGCGTGACCATCACGATCGTGGTGGTGACCCGGTCCTCGTGCCCCGGCGCGGCGGGGCCGCCCGCGAGCCGGCGCAGCGTGTCCAGCAGTTCCCGGCCCGTGGTGAGGTCGAGGGCGCCGGTGGGCTCGTCGGCGAAGAGCACGGCCGGGCGGACCACCAGCGCGCGGGCGATGGCGACGCGCTGCTGCTGGCCGCCGGAGAGCTGGCCCGGCCGGCTGCCGGCCTTCTTCTCCAGCCCCACCTGGGCGAGGGCCTGCTGTACGTCCCCGCGCCGGGGCTTCTGGCCGGCCAGGCGCATCGGGAGCGCCACGTTCTGCTCGGCGGTGAGCGACGGCAGCAGGTTGAACGCCTGGAAGATGAACCCCGTGGTGGCGCGGCGCAGTTCGGTGAGCTGCGTCTCGTTCAGGCCGACGATGTCCTTGCCGTCGAGGAACACCCGCCCCGACGTGGGCCGGTCGAGCCCGGCGGCACACTGCAGGAGAGTCGACTTGCCGGACCCCGACGGGCCCATGATGGCCGTGAAGCTGCCGCGGGGAAAGGACAGACCTATCCCGCGCAGCGCGGTCACGGTGCTGTCCCCGGATCCGTAGGTCTTGGTCAGCGACTCGAGCCGCACTGCGTCATCCATCGATTCTCCGCAATTCCAGGGTGGTGAGGGGATCGGCCGTCGAGCCGTCCGCTACGGCGACCGGTTCGGGCCGTACGGGCGGTTCGCTGTCCTGCCGGTCCTCGAGCGCCGCACCCCGCCGCGTGAAGACCACGGCGGCCACGACAGCGAGCACGGCCATCACGCCCGACACGACCATCAGCGTCTGCCGGGTGCCGATCGCCTCCAGCAGATACCCGGTCCCGAGCGCACCGAGTGAACTCGCCCCCGACACAAGGAGCATGACGACACTGCCGACCCGCCCCTGCATGTTGTTGGGGGTGATGCGCACCTGGTAGGACATGCCGGAGACAGTAACAGCGGCTCCTATATGCGACGTTATGAAGAAGAGAACGCCAAGTGCCACCGGTTGTCTGAAAAATACCGCTGCCGGCATGACGAGCGCCCAGGACGCGTGCGCGAGGATCATGATCTGGCGCATCGCCAGCCGCTTGTTCAGCCAGCCACCGGCCAGCGCCCCGAGCAGCCCGCCCAGGCCGCCGCATGCCATGATCAGCCCAATCGTGCCCGCGGCGCCTCCGTCCTCCCTGACCACGACGGCCACGGTGAGGATGAGCCCCTGGAAGACCAGGTTGCTGACGGCGATGATCAGCAGCGCCGTACGGAAATAGGCTCGATCCCACACCCAGCGCAGCCCGGCCGCGATGTCGGAACGCATCGTGCGGCGCTTGCCACCGCCCCGTCGTACCGGCGGCTCCTGGGTGCCGCGCAGCCTCAGGAGCGTGATCAGGGAGAGCAGGTACAGACCGACGCTGGACATGAACGGTATCCAGGCCGAGAGGCCGAACATGGCGCCGCTGACCGGATGTCCGACGAAGTTGACCCCCCTGGACCGGGCCTCGTTCGTCGCCATCGCGGCCCCCAGCTGCTCGGCCGGCACGACACCGCGGACCATGGCCCGCTCGGACAGCTGGTAGAAGACGGTCATGCTGCTCTGGATGAAGGCCACCGTCGCGATGTGCCAGACCCAGACACTGTCGCCCACGAGCGACACGGCCACGGTGGCGACCGCCACCATCCGCACCACGACGCACGTCATCATCACCCGCCGCCGGTTCAGACGGTCCACCATGACTCCGGCCGGCAGCTGGACCAGCAGGGCCGGCAGCAGCCCCGCGAAGCCGACAAGACCGGCCGCGCTTTCCGAACCGGTGTGCCACAGCACGAGCAGCGTGAACGCCATGCCGGAGCAGCGCTCCGCCATGACGGACATCGCCGATCCGGTCCACAGCAGCCGGAAGTCGCGGTAGCTGCGCAGGCTCGGCAGCGCCTGCTTGCTTCTCCGCCCGGCTCCGTCTCCCCCCTTTCTTCTCATCGACGGTCGGCCCAGCACCATTCCAGGACAGCCATCGCGCTGTGCAGCTTGTGCGTGGCCTGGGTGAAGGCGATGCTCGCCGGCCCGTCCAGCACCTCGGCGGTGACCTCCTGGCCGCGATGTGCGGGGAGGTCGTGCAGGAAGACCGCGTCGGGGCTCTCGTCCCACAGTTCACCGGTGACCTGGAACGGTGCGAAGACCTCCCGCCAGTCGGCGGTCGGTTTACTGGTCCCGGTGGTCTGCCAACGCGTGGTGTAGACGACGTCCAGGCCGGAGGGCGGGGCGGCCATGTCGTGCTGCTCCGACACCTTCGCGCCGCTGCGCGCCGCCTGTTCGACGGCGGTGGCGAGAATCCCCGGCGCCACGCCGTAACCGGGCGGGGTCCGCAGCTCCAGTTCGACCCCGGGAAAGCGGGACAGGGCCAGGGCGAGAGCGGCGGCGCTGTTGTTGCCCTCGCCGACGTACAGGACGCGCAGGCCCTCCACGCGGCCGAAGTGGTGCTGCAGGGTGGTGAGGTCGGTCAGCCCCTGCGTGGGGTGCTCCTCGGCGCTCATCGCGTTGACGACCGACATCTCGCCGGCGGCCGCCCAGGTGCGCATCTCGTCGGTGGCGTCCGCGGTTCGGGCGACCAGCATGTCCAGCATCCCGGAGAGCACCCTGCCGGTGTCCTCCGTGGTCTCCCCCGTCTTGAGTTGCAGGTCGTCGGGGCCGAAGGTCACGGCCTTCGCGCCGAGCCGCAGCGCGCCGCTGGTGAAGGCGGTACGGGTGCGGGTGGACGTACGCCGGAAATAGATCCCGACGATCGCGTCCTCCAGGGACTTCGTCCTGGCCCCGGCCGCGAATTCCGCTCCGCGCTCGACCATGGCCCGCAGGTCGTCGTCGCTCAGGTCGCTGATGGAGATGAGGTGTCGCATGGGCACGCCCTTCGTGTCGCGGGGGGTCAGTGGGACTCGGTGAGCACGGCGTCGATCTCGGCCCGGATCCGGTCCTCGATCTCGACGGCGAGCTGCGCGATCGTCGGGCTCTCGAAGGCGACGCGCATCGGCAGGTCGAGGTCGAACTCGTTCTGCAGCCGCGAGACCAGCCGGACCGCGAGGATCGAGTGGCCGCCCAGGTCGAAGAAGCTGTCCTGCGTGCTCGCTTCCTTGCCCAGCAGTTCGCGCCAGATGGCGGCGATGCGCTCCTCGGCGGGGGTGGCCGGGGCGATGAACGCGTCCCCGGCTGTGCCCTCGGGGTCGGGAAGGGCGCGGCGGTCGGTCTTGCCGTTGGCGGTCAGCGGGATCGCGTCGAGCTCGACGAACACCGACGGCACCATGTACGCAGGCAACGACTCACCAAGCCGCTCGGCCAACCCCGCACCACTGCCCACGACATAGGCGATGAGCCGCTGGTCCTCCGACACCACCACCGTGGCGTCCGCGACCTGCGGATGAGCGATCAACGCCGCACGGATCTCACCCAGCTCGATACGGTAACCCCGCACCTTGACCTGGTCGTCCATACGCCCCAGGAACTCCACCGCACCATCAGCGCGCCACCGCACCAGGTCACCCGTGCGATACAACCGCGCACCAGCCGGCCCATAGGGGTCCGGCACGAAACGCTCAGCGGTCACACCCGGGCGAAACGCGTAACCCCGCGCCACACCCGTGCCACCGACAAACAACTCCCCCACCGCACCCACCGGCACCGGCCGCAACCCCGCATCCAGCACCCGCATCACCATGTTCGGCAACGGACGACCAATCGGCACCACACCCTCATGCGCCTCCACCAACGGGAACACACACGTCCCCACCGTCGCCTCCGTCGGACCGTACTCATTCACCACACGGCCCACACCCAGCAACACCCGCCAACGCTCCACCAGAGCACCCGGCAAAGCCTCACCCGCCACCACCACACGAGAGGTGAGTGAACGAACCTCCTCATCCGACAACTGGCCCGACAAAACCTCCAGATGACCCGGGGTGAGCTTCATGAACGAGAACGGACCCGACTCCACCAAGCCCGCACCCAGCTCCGTCAACTCACCGTCCCACAACCACACCCGCCGACCCGAGGCCAACGGCGCCCACACATTCGGCACCACCAAATCGAACGCCACCGAAGAAAACACCGGCGCACCACCCGGAGCCGAACCCACCAACTCCCGCACCGCCCAGTCCACATGATTGGCCAGACCCCGATGCGAAACCTGCACACCCTTCGGCCGCCCCGTCGAACCCGACGTGAACACCGTGTACGCCACCGCGTCGAGATCCACATCAACC
>NZ_JBWKLQ010000032.1:0-10272 GCF_056429965.1 Streptomyces sp. NPDC046122
CGACGGCATCCGCGCCCGCAAAATCCCCGTCGACTACGCCTCCCACACCAGCCACGTCGAACGCATCGAAGACGAACTCGCCCTCGTACTGAACGAGGTCCGACCGCACCAAGCGACCATCCCGCTCTTCTCCACCCTCCGCGCCGAGTGGCTCGACACCACGGCCATGGGCGGCACGTACTGGTACGACAACCTCCGCCACCAGGTCCGCTTCGGCGCATCCGTCGAAACCCTCGTCGCCGAGGACTTCCGCACCTTCGTCGAGATCAGCGCCCACCCCGTCGTCTCCATGGCGATCCAGGACATCCTCGACACCCACGCCGACTCCCCCTCCGTCACCACCGGCACCCTCCGCCGCGGCGAAGACACCACCACCCGCTTCCTCACCTCCCTCGCCACCCTCCACGTACGCGGCGTACCGGTGGACTGGCGACCGGCGTACGGCGACGCACAGCCGCCGCGCGTCGAGCTGCCCACCTACCCCTTCCAGCGCACGCGTTACTGGCTGGAGGGCTCCGGCAGCACCGACGCGGGCGCGCTCGGACTGGCCGCCGAGGAGCACCCGCTGCTCGGCGCCCTGGTGGAGCTGCCGGGCTCCGGCGGCGTACTGGCCACCAGCCGGCTCTCGCTGAAGACGCACCCGTGGCTCGCTGCGGACGGGGCGGAGGGCAGTGCGCACGTGCAGGGGTCCGTCCTCGTCGAGCTCGCCGTCCGCGCCGGTGACCACGTGGGCGCCGGAGCGGTCGAGGAGCTGACCCTCGAGGCCCCGATGGTGCTGCCGGAGCGCGGCAGCATCCAGATACGGGTCCAGGTCGGCGCACCGGACGACAGCGGGAACGCCAGGACGCACGACCGCCGCACGGTGAGCATTCACTCCCGTGCCCACGAGTCCGACGCCTGGGTGCGGAACGCGATCGGCCGGCTCACCGCCGCCCCGGAGTTCGCGGGCGACTTCACCGTCCGGCCGCCGCAGGGCGCGGAGGCCGTGGACGTGACGGGCCTGGCCGAGGGGCTGCGCAAGGTGTGGCGCCACGGCGACGAGGTGTACGCCGAGGTGGCACTCGACGGCGAGGCGGCCGATGCCGCCGGGGCGTTCGGGCTGCATCCCGCGCTCCTGGACACCGTGCTCTCGGCCGCCGCCTTCGGCGCGCTGGAACACGTGCGCGACGACGGCAAGGTGCTCGTGCCGCACACCTGGCGACGGGTCGCGCTGTACGCGTCCGGGGCCGCTCAGCTGCGGGTGCGGATCACGCCGCAGGGCGAGAACGCCATCGCGGTGGCCGCGGCCGACTCGGCTGGTGGTCCGGTGCTGGCGATACGCGAGGTGTCGTTCCGTGCCGTGGACACCGCCGAACTGGGCGCGGGGCAGGACCCGGCGCGGGACGCGGTGTTCCGGGTGGAGTGGCAGCCGGTCACCGCACCCGACAGCACCGCCGGGGCCGACTGGCCCGTCCTGGACCTCACCCACCGCACCGACGAGGACATACGCGCCCTGACCAGCGACGTACTGACCACCGTCCAAACCCTCCTCACCACCGACCCCGACCACACCCGCCTGGTCGTCCTCACCCGCAACGCCACCACCAACCCCGCACAAGCCGCCGTCTGGGGACTCCTGCGCACCGCACAGAACGAACACCCCGACCGCATCACCCTCGTCGACACCGACACCGACACCGACACCGAGTCCGCAGACCTGCTCCACACCGCACTCGCCACCGGAGAACCCCAACTGGCGCTACGGAACGGACGCATCACCGTCCCGCGCCTGGCCCGGACCACCCTCACCACCGGCGACAGCCCCCTCGACCCCAACGGCACCGTCCTCATCACCGGCGGCACCGGCACCCTCGGCGCCCTCACCGCCCGCCACCTCATCACCCACCACCACATCACCCACCTCCACCTCATCAGCCGACGCGGACCCCACACCCCCGGAGCCGACCAACTCCACCAAGAACTCACCGCACTCGGCGCCCACATCACCATCAGCCCCGTCGACGCCACCAACCCCGACCAAGTCACAACACTCCTCAACACCATCCACCCCGACCACCCCCTCACCGCCGTCATCCACACCGCAGGCGTACTCGACGACGCCACCCTCACCGCCCAAACCCCCCAACACTTGGACACCGCCTACCAGGCGAAGACCGACGCCGCCCACGTCCTCCACGAAGCCACCAAGCACCACAACCTCACAGCCTTCCTCCTCTTCTCCTCCGCCGCCGGCACCCTCGGCAACCCCGGACAGGCCAACTACGCCGCCGCCAACGCCGCACTCGACGCCTACGCCCACCACCTCCGCACCCAAGGCACCCCCGCCACCTCCCTCGCCTGGGGTTACTGGTCGGACGTCAGCGGGATGACCGCCCACCTGGACAAGGCCGCGCTCCAGCGGCACCGGCGTGACGGCATGCTGGGGCTCTCGGCGGACACGGGCATGGCGCTCCTCGACGCGGGCCTGCGGTCGGCCGAGCCGGCGCTGGTGACGGCCCGCCTCGACCTGGCCGGTCTCCGGGCGCGTTCGGTCACCGAGCCGGTACCGCTGCTGCTGCGTTCGCTCGTACGCCCCCTGCGGCGCGCGGCCGCGCAGGCGGCGTCTGCGGACCAGGGCGGCGAGAACGCCCTCGGCCGGCAGCTCGCCGGGCTCTCCGCCGCCGAGCGGGAGCGGGCCGTGCTCGACCTGGTGCGGACGGAGGCCGCGACCGTACTCGGCCACTCGGCGGCCGGTGCGATCGACGAGAAGCGGGCCTTCAAGGACCTCGGCTTCGACTCCCTCACGGCGGTCGAGCTGCGCAACCGGATCGGCAAGCGGGCCGGGCTCGCCCTGCCCACCACGCTGGTCTTCGACTACCCGACGCCGATCGTCCTCGCCCGCAAGCTGCTCACCGACCTCGTCGGGACGCAGGACCCGGCCGAGGCGTCCGGTCCGGCCGGACGCGCGGCGGCCGGGGACGACGATCCCGTCGTGATCGTGGCGATGGGCTGCCGGTTCCCGGGCGGCGCGGACGGGCCCGACGAGCTGTGGCGCCTGGTCGCGGACGGCGCCGACGTGATCGGCGGGTTCCCCGAGGACCGCGGCTGGGACCTGGAGGGTCTGTACGACCCGGACCCGGAGCGCCTCGGCACCTCGTACGCGCGCCATGGCGCGTTCCTGGACACCGCGACCCGCTTCGACGCCGGCTTCTTCGGGATCTCGCCGCGCGAGGCGCTCGCGATGGACCCGCAGCAGCGGCTGCTCCTGGAAACCACCTGGGAGACGTTCGAGCGGGCCGGCATCGACCCGACGGGGCTCGGCGGCGAGCGCGTGGGCGTGTTCGTCGGGGTCAACGACCGCGACTACACGCTGCGGTTGCAGCACAACTCGGGTGAGCTGGAGGGATACCGGCTGACCGGTACGTCTGGCAGTGTCGCCTCCGGCCGCATCTCGTACACCTTCGGCCTCGAGGGCCCGGCGCTCACCGTCGACACCGCCTGCTCCTCCTCGCTGGTCGCCCTCCACCTGGCCGCGCAGTCGCTGCGCACCGGGGAGTCGACGATGGCCCTGGCGGGCGGCGTGGCGGTGATGACGACACCGGACGCGTTCGTGGAGTTCTCGCGGCAGCGCGGTCTGTCCACCGACGGCCGCTGCAAGGCGTTCGCCGACGCGGCGGACGGCACCGGCTGGGCCGAGGGCGTGGCGCTGCTGCTCGTCGAGCGGTTGTCGGACGCCGAGCGGCTCGGCCACCCCGTGCTCGCGGTCGTACGCGGCACGGCGGTCAACCAGGACGGCGCCTCCAACGGCCTCACCGCACCCAACGGCCCCTCCCAGCAGCGCGTCATCCGCGCCGCCCTGGAGGACGCCGGGCTCAAGGGCGGGGAGGTCGACGCCGTAGAGGCCCACGGCACGGGCACGACGCTGGGCGACCCGATCGAGGCGCAGGCGCTCATCGCCACCTACGGCAAGGACCGGGACACCGACCGACCTCTGTGGCTGGGGTCGTTGAAGTCCAACATCGGTCACACGCAGGGCGCCGCCGGCGCGGCCAGTGTGATCAAAATGGTGCAGGCGATCCGGCACGGGGTGCTGCCCAAGACGCTGCACGTCGACGAGCCGTCGACGAAGGTCGACTGGACCGAAGGCGCCGTGGAGCTCCTCACCGAGGCCCGCCCCTGGCCCGAGGTGAACCGACCGCGCCGCGCCGCCGTCTCGTCCTTCGGCGTCAGCGGCACCAACGCCCACGTCATCATCGAACAGGCACCGCTCCCGGCCACCGACGAGGAGACCGACGCACCCGACGCCGCACCGGCCGCGGTTCTGCCGTACGTCCTGTCGGCGAAGTCCCCCGAGGGCCTCGGCGGACAGGCCGCCCGCCTCGCCGCGTGGCTGCGCGACAGCGGCCGTACGGCACAGACGCCGCTCACCGACGTGGCGTACTCGCTCGCCACCGCGCGGGCCGCGCTCGACCACCGCGCCGTCGTCGTCGCGGCCGATCGCGAGGAACTGCTCGCGGGGCTCGACGGCCTGGCGGGGGGATCACTGCCGGCCTCGGTGGTACGCGGCGGCCCGGCGGCGGGACGGACGGCGTTCCTCTTCACCGGGCAGGGCAGCCAGCGCACCGGAATGGGACATGAGCTGTACGAGGCGTACCCCGTGTACGCGCGGGCCTTCGACGCCGCGTGCGCCGAGCTCGACCGGCACCTGGTCGAAGCGGGCCACGTCGGGCACTCGGTGCGGGACGTCGTGTTCGCCGAACCGGGCAGCGAGAGCGCCGAGTTGCTGCACCGCACGGTCTACACGCAGTCCGCGCTGTTCGCGGTCCAGGTGGCACTGTTCCGCCTGGTCGAGAGCTGGGGCGTACGTCCCGACTTCGTGGCCGGACACTCCATCGGCGAGCTGGCGGCCGCACACGTGGCGGACGTGTACTCGCTCGCCGACGGGGCCGCTCTGGTCGCCGCGCGGGGCCGGCTGATGCAGGCGCTGCCCGAGGGCGGGGCGATGGTCGCCGTTCAGGCCACCGAGGCCGACGTGCTGCCGCTGCTGCCGGCCGACGGCCGGGCGGGCGTCGCGGCGGTCAACGGGCCGTCCGCGGTGGTGGTCTCCGGTGACGAGGGCGCGGTCCTGGCCGTCGCCGGCATCTGCAAGGAGCGGGGCTGGAAGACCAAGCGGCTGCGGGTCAGCCACGCCTTCCACTCGGCCCGCATGGAGCCGATGCTGGAGGAGTTCCGGACGGTCGCCGCCGGGCTGACGTACGGGCAGCCGCGCATCGCGGTGGTCTCCACGCTGACGGGCTCGCCCGTCGGTCCCGACCGGCTGGGTTCGGCCGACTACTGGGCCGAGCACGTGCGGCAGCCGGTGCGGTTCGCCGACGCCGTGCGCAACCTGCGGGCCGAAGGGGTCGCCCAGTACCTGGAGATCGGTCCCGACGCCGTCCTGACGGCGATGGCGCGCGAGACGGTCGACGCCCTCGCGGACGGCGACGCCTCCGGGTCGGCCGCGGCGGCCGAGGTCTTCGTGCCGGCGCTGCGCCGCGAGCGCTCCGAGCCGGGCACACTGCTCACCGCCCTGGGCGGCCTGCACGTCAGGGGTACGTCGGCCGACTGGTCCGCCGCCTTCGCCGGCGCCACCCGCGTCGACCTGCCGACGTACGCCTTCCAGCGGGAGCGGTACTGGGCCGAGATGGCGGCGGGCGCCACGGACGTGGCCGCCCTGGGCCTCGCCGCCGCCGAACACCCCCTGCTGGGCGCGGTCGTGGAGCTGCCCGACGACAAGGGGGTGCTGGCGACCGGCCGGCTCTCGCTGAAGAGCCACCCCTGGCTGGTCGAGCACGCCAAGTCCGGGACGGTCCTCGTGCCGGGCACCGCGCTGGTCGAACTGGCGGTCCGGGCCGGTGACCAGGTCGACGCGGGGGTCCTGGAGGAACTGGTCCTCCAGTCGCCGATGGTGCTGCCGGAGCACGGCGGCGTCGAGGTGCGGGTCCAGGTCGGCGCGCCCGACGACGGGTCGGACGGGCGCCGCCCGGTGAGCGTCCACTCCCGTGCCGACGGCGGCGACGAATGGGTCCTGCACGCAGAGGGTTCCCTGACCGCCACCCGGCGGCCGGTGTCCGCCACGCTGACGGCGTGGCCCCCGGCGGGCGCCGAGCCCGTGGACATCGAAGGCTTCTACGAGCGTCAGGCGACGGCGGGGCACGAGTTCGGCCCACTGTTCCAGGGGCTGCGCTCAGTGTGGCGGCGCGGGGAGGAGCTGTTCGCGGAGGTCGCGCTGCCGGACGACGCTGCGGGTGAAGCCGCCGCCTTCTGCCTGCACCCGGCGCTCCTCGACGCGGCCCTGCACACGACGAGCTTCGGGGCCGTCGCGGAGACGGACGCCGGACACGTACTGCTGCCGTTCGCCTGGAACGGAGTGGCCCTGCACGCCACCGGCGCTGCCCGGCTCCGCGTCCGTATCACGCCCCAGGGGGCCGACACGGTGACGGTCGAGGCGGCCGACACGACCGGCGCACCCGTGGCCACCGTCGACGGCCTCACCTTCCGGGCCGTGGACACCGCGCAGCTCGGGGCCGGGGCGGACAGGCTGCGAGACGCCCTGTTCCGGGTGGAGTGGCAGCCGGTCACCGTGCCCGGCACCACGACCGGCGCCGACTGGCCGGTCCTGGACCTGACGGAGCGCACCGACGCGGACGTACGGGCGCTGACGGGCCACGCGCTGGCCACCGTGCAGGACCATCTGGCCTCCGGGCCCGAGGACAGGCCGCTGGTCGTGCTGACGCGCGACGCGGTGGCCGTGCCGGAGCAGGCCGCCGTGTGGGGCCTGGTGCGGACCGCTCAGAGCGAGCACCCGGGCCGACTGGTCCTCGTCGAGACCGACACCGACGCGAGGTCCGCAGAGCTGCTCCACGCCGCACTCGCCACGGGAGAACCCCAACTGGCGCTGCGGGACGGACGCATCACGGTCCCGCGCCTGGCCCGGACCGCCGTCGCCACCGGCGACAGCCCCCTCGACCCGAACGGCACCGTCCTCATCACCGGCGGCACCGGCACCCTCGGCGCCCTCACCGCCCGCCACCTCATCACCCACCACCACATCACCCACCTCCACCTCATCAGCCGACGCGGACCCCACACCCCCGGAGCCGACCAACTCCACCAAGAACTCACCGCACTCGGCGCCCACATCACCATCAGCCCCGTCGACGCCACCAACCCCGACCAAGTCACAGCACTCCTCGACACCATCCACCCCGACCACCCCCTCACCGCCGTCATCCACACCGCAGGCGTACTCGACGACGCCACCCTCACCGCCCAGAACCCCGACCGCCTCAACACCGCGTTCACCGCCAAAACCGACGCCGCCCACGTCCTCCACGAAGCCACCAAGCATCACAACCTCACAGCCTTCGTCCTCTTCTCCTCCGCCGCCGGCACCCTCGGCAACCCCGGACAGGCCAACTACGCCGCCGCCAACACGTACCTGGACGCTCTCGCGGGCCGGCTCCGCGCCGAAGGCGCTCCCGCCGTCTCGCTCGCCTGGGGACTGTGGGCCGAGGCGAGCGGCATGACCGGTGAGCTGAGCGAGGCGGACCTCCAGCGCGGGAGGCGCACCGGGATCACCGCGATGTCCACGGAGACGGCGCTCGCCCTGCTCGACGCGGGACTCGCCTCGAAGGACGAAGCCGCGCTGGTGACGGCCCGGCTGGACCTGCCGGGGCTGCGCAAGCAGGCTGCCTCGCCCGGCGGAGAGGTCCCGCCGCTGCTGCGGTCGCTGGTGCGTGCGCCGCGCAAGACGGCCCGTACCGCGGCTGTCGCGGAGGAGTCGCTGGCCGACCGGCTGAACACCCTTCCCGCCGCCGAGCGCGTGAAGGCCGTACTGGAACTGGTGCGTTCCGAGGCGGCGACCGTACTCGGGCACGCCACTACCAGGGCGATCGGTGAGGAGAACGCCTTCAAGGACCTGGGCTTCGACTCACTGGCCGCCGTGGAGCTCCGCAACCGGCTGGCCGGCGCCACCGGAGTCCGCCTGCCCGCCACGCTGATCTTCGACTACCCGACCCCCGGGGAGCTCGCCGGTCAGCTCATCGAGGAACTCGGCTGCACCGGAACCGGCGCACCGACTGCCCAGGTGCCCGCCGAACTCGGCCTGCTGGAACAGGCACTGGCCTCGCTGACCGGCTCCCTCAACGGAGACGAGGCGGTACGGGCACAGGTCGCGGCCCGGCTCCAGGAGCTGTCGGCCAGCATCGGTTCGAACGGCTCGGCCGCCCGGACCACCACGCTCGTCGCCACCGCGGCCACCCCGCGGGAGACGGTCGAGGAGCTCGTCCCCGATCTCGACGCGGCGACCGACGACGAGCTGTTCCGGCTCATGGACGGTGAACTCGGCCTGTCCTGATCAGCCAGGTTCCAGCCGTCCATCCACCGACGCCTTGAAGGGGCAGACCCGGTCATGTCCAACGAGTCCAGCAACACCACATCGAGCACCAGCACCTCACACAGCAGCAACCCCGCCGGCGGCGACAGCGGTGGCGCGGGCGGCGACCAGAAGCTCCGCGACTACCTGAAGCGAGCCCTGGTCGACCTGAAGCAGGCCAACAAGCGGCTCCGGGACGTAGAGGCCGCGAAGTCCGAGCCGATCGCCGTCGTCGGGATGGCGTGCCGCCTGCCGGGCGGGGTGACCACACCCGACGAACTGTGGCAGCTCGTCGACGCGGGCGGCGACGCGGTCGGCCCGTTCCCCGACGACCGGGGCTGGGACCTGGAGCGGCTCTTCGATCCGGACCCGGAGCGCCGGGGCACCTCGTACGTCAGCGAGGGCGGCTTCCTGGACGGGGCGACCGAGTTCGACGCCGGGTTCTTCGGCATCAACCAGCGCGAAGCCCTGTCGATGAACCCGCAGCAGCGGCTGCTCCTGGAGACGTCGTGGGAGGCGTTCGAGCGGGCCGGCATCGATCCGACCGGCCTGCGCGGCAGCCGCGTCGGCGTGTACTCGGGCGTCATGTACCACGACTACGCGACCGACATGGAGAACGCCCCGGCCGAGGTCGAGGGCTACCTGAGCACCGGCACGGCCGCCGCCGTGGCCTCGGGCCGCGTCTCGTACACGCTCGGCCTCGAAGGCCCGTCCGTCACCCTGGACACGGCCTGCTCGTCGTCCCTCGTCGCTCTGCACCTGGCGGTCCAGTCGCTGCGCAACGGTGAGATCGACATGGCACTCGCCGGAGGGGCCGCGATCATGGCGACGCCCGGCACCTTCGTCGAGTTCTCGCGCCAGCGCGGCCTGTCCACCGACGGCCGCTGCAAGGCGTTCGCCGACGCGGCGGACGGCACCGGGTGGGCGGAAGGCGTCGGCGTACTGCTCGTCGAACGCCTGTCGGACGCCGAACGTCTCGGCCACCCCGTGCTCGCGGTCGTACGCGGCTCCGCCGTCAACCAGGACGGCGCCTCCAACGGCCTCACCGCACCCAACGGCCCCTCCCAGCAGCGCGTCATCCGCGCCGCCCTCGACAACGCCGGACTCACCCCCGCCGACATCGACACCGTCGAAGCCCACGGCACCGGCACCACACTCGGCGACCCCATCGAGGCCCAGGCCCTCATCGCCACCTACGGCAAGGGACGCGACGCCGAACAACCCCTCTGGCTCGGCTCGCTGAAGTCCAACATCGGGCACGCCCAGTCCGCCGCCGGCGTCGCCGGGATCATCAAAATGATCCAGGCGATACGCCACGGAGTGCTGCCCAAGACCCTGCACGTCGACGAGCCGTCAACGAAGGTCGACTGGTCGGCGGGGGCGGTCGAGCTCCTCACCGAGCGCCGGGCGTGGCCGGACGTGGACCGGCCCCGCCGCGCCGCCGTCTCGGCGTTCGGCGTCAGCGGGACGAACGCCCACGTCATCATCGAACAGGCGCAGGTCCCGGCCGCCGCCGAGGAGACCGACGCAGCGGACGCCGCAACGGATGCCGCACCGGGCGTCGTGCCTGCCGCCGTGCCGTGGCTCGTGTCCGCGAAGACCGCGAACGCCCTGCGCGACCAGGCCGGGCGGCTGGCGGACGCCGCCGGGGACTTCACCCCGGTGGACGTCGCGCACACGCTGCTGACGTCGCGCCCGCTCTTCTCGGAGCGGGCAGTGGTGATCGCTGACGGCCACGAGGGATTCACCCACGGCCTGCGGGCGCTGGCAGCCGACGGTCCGGCCGCCGAGCTGATCACCGGGACGGCGGACGTGGACGGCAAGGTCGCGTTCGTCTTCCCCGGCCAGGGACACCAGTGGGCCGGCATGGGAGCACA
>NZ_JBWKLQ010000033.1:0-9710 GCF_056429965.1 Streptomyces sp. NPDC046122
GGAGAGGCGCGTCCTGCTGGGGAGGGGGGGGAAAGGGTGGGGGGGAGGGACGGGGTGGGTGCCCGCCCCCCCCCCGCCGCCGTTCACCGCCCGCCGCCTGCGCCTCCCGCTCGCCCACCAGCCGCCGCCGTTCCCCGCCAGCCGCTCACCACTCGCCGTCTTTCACCGCCCGCCCGCGTTCACCAGCGCGCCGGATCCTCGTCCGCCACCGCGAAGACCGACCCGTCGGGCGCCGTGGCGAACACCCTGCCCGGAGCGACGACGGGGGCGGGAAGCGCCGCCGCGAAGGTGTACCGCCCCGTGCCCATACGGGGCGCCGTCTGGCCCAGCAGCTTCCCCCGGGCTGCGTCCACAGCCAGCAGCCGCCCGTCCGCCGCCGAGAGGTAGACGCGGTCCGCCGTGACGACCGGCCGCGAGGCCCGGCTGACCGACGTCTCCAGCCGCCACCGCTGCGCCCGCTCGGCGCCGAGCGCACGGCCGGTGTCGACGGCCACGAGCGAGCCGTTGACGCCGAAGAGGTACGCCGTGTTCCCGCGCACCGCGGCCTGCGCCTGGTCGAGCGGCGTGACCAGCGGGATCCGGCGGGCGGTACGGGCCCCGGTGTCGAGGCGGACGACCGCCCGCGTCAGGCCGTCGGTGTCGTCGGCCAGCAGGAACAGCACGCCGTCCGAGACGGAGACCGGGCTGAGCATCCCGTTCAGCCGCTCCTCCCACAGCGCTTCGCCGCTGCCGGGGTCGACCGCCACGATCGCGGTCGACGTACCGTCCTGCGACGGGGTGGCGGCGTACGCGGGCCCTTCGCCGTCGGGCGACGTGACCCACAGGGAACCGGTGCCGCCGTGGCTGCGGGTCCAGCGGGCCGCGCCGGTGGTGTTGTCGAGGGCCTTGACGGTCCCGTCCGCGCTCACCAGCAGCACCGCGTCCGCCGTGTGGCGGACGAGCGGACCGCCGGGGAGTTTCACGCTCCAACGCCGGGCGCCGGTGCGCGGATCCAGGGCCTCCAGCCGGTCCCCGCCCGGCGGCACGACGTGCAGGAGCCCGCCGGCGAGGACGGGGGTGCCGTCGTCGAGGGAGGCGCGGGAGGCGTCGGCCGCCTTCTTCGACCAGCCGATCTGGCCGTCCGCCGGGTCCAGCCGGGAGGCCGCCACGCCGCGCGCGCTGCAGTAGAGGGAGCCGCCCGCGTACGAACAGGCGGCCGGGTTGCTCCCGGCGCCGGCCCGCAGCGACACGGCCCAGGGCCGCACGGCCTCTGCGGCACTCCGCTTCCCCTCCACGGCGGGCACCGCGCCGGGCCGGCCGTCGTCCACCAGCGTGCGTACGCCGAGAACACCGCCCACGGCGAGCGCGGCCACGGCCACGGCGAGCACGGCCCGACGGGCACGCCGCGAACCGCCCGCGCGCCGGGCCGCCGCCGCCCCGGCCGGAGCACCGGACGACCCGCCTACGGCCACCTCGTCCGGACCGGCACCGTCGCCCGCCCTGCCGTCACCGACCGAGCCCACAGCACCGGCCGTACCGGCCTCCGCGTCCTCCCGCCCCGCCTCGTCCCGGGCCCACCCCTCTGCGGCGCGCTGCACCGGTATGAACGCCTGAGTGTCGTCGGCGGTCGGGTACGCCGCCGACCGCAGCGCCGCCATCAGCGCGTCCGGCGTGGGCCGGTCGGCGGGATCCTTCGCGAGGCAGCGCGCGAACAGCGGCATCAGGGCTTCCGGTACGCCCGTCAGGTCCGGCTCGTCGTGCACCACCTGGTACGCCACGATGTACGGGCTGTCGGAGTCGAACGGCCCGCGCCCGGTGGCCGCGTGCACCAGCACGGACCCCATCGCGAACACGTCGGCGGCCGGCCCCACCTCGCGCGGGCGCTGGAACTGCTCGGGCGCCATGAACGGCGGCGTACCGATCAGCTTGCCGGTCTCCGTACGCAGATCGCTGTCGGTCGGCCGGGAGATGCCGAAGTCGATGACCTTGGGTCCGTCGGCCGCCAGCAGCACGTTGCTCGGCTTGAGATCGCGGTGCACCACGCCGGCCCGGTGGATGTCCCGCAGCGACTCGGCCAGCCCCGCGCCGAGCCGAAGCAACTCCTGCGTGCGCAGCGGACCGTTCCGCTTGACGCGCTCGGCGAGGGTGGGGCCCTCGATGAACAGGGTGGCCATCCACGGGCGTTCGGCGTCCGTGTCGGCGTCCACGACCGGCGCTGTGAACGCGCCGCTCACCCGCCGGGCAGCGGACACCTCCTGCCGGAAACGGGCCCTGAACTCGGGATCCGCCGCGAAGTCGGCGTGCACCACCTTGACCGCGAGGCGCAACCCGGAGCCCGAGGTGGCCAGATGGACCACACCCATGCCTCCGGAGCCGAGCACGGCTTCGAGCCGGTACTGCCCGGCGTAGTCCGGATGCTCCGCTTCCGGTGACCTCCCGGTGCTGCGCAGCGGCGGCATCGTCCACCCCCGTGTGAATCGTCCGCAAGCGAGACGCACGGAGCCTAGTCGATGATGCGTGCGATGTCGGTGGCACTTGCTAGCCTGCGCGGCGTACGGAGAAGGCACACCGACGGGGGAGGGGCCTCATGGCCGTAGGAGAAGTCGAGGACAGTGTGATGGACGCCGCGGAGGAGGTCGCCGCCACCGCGGAGACCCTGGCGGTGCGGTACCCCGTGGCCCCCGGCTACCGGGTGAACGTACGCAGCGGCCCCGGCACCCACTACCGGATCGTCAAGGTCCTGCCGTACGACGCACGCGTCCCGATCAACTGCCAGTGCCCCGGGACGACGGTGACCGGGCCGTACGGCACGACGAACCTCTGGTCCAACATCGCGAACGGCCAGTTCGTCTCGGACGCGTACATCAGGACCGGCAGCGACGGGTACGTGGCCGTGCGCTGCGCCTGATCCGCCCGCTCGCCGGCCCGGGGATAATCGACCCCGTGAGCGAGAACACCGACGGCACCCCGACCCCCACCGCGCCCGCGGGCGGCGGCCCCCAGCCCGAACCCATCCGGTTCTTCGGCACGACCTGGGTGAACCGCGACCGCGGGTACGGGCTGCGCCGGGCCGGGGTCGCCGCGGGCTCGCTGGCGGCCGCCGTCGCGGGCTGCCTCGTCCTGCGCTTCGCCTACCAGGGCCTGGCGATCGCGGACGTCGGCGGCTTCGTGAACATCCTGGTCGTGGCCATGTTCGCGATCTGCAGCGCCATCGCCTTCCGCCGCACCTGGGAGGGGTACGCATGCCGCCCCGACCCCGTGGCCGAGGCCCAGCTGCGCAGCCTGAAGGCCATCGGCTTCGTCGGCTCGCTCCTCGCCTGCTTCTTCCGTGCCCTCACCGAGGCCCCCGGCGAGAAGCTGCGCCGCAGCGAGTACGAACAGGCCGTCACCCAGTACGAACGCCGCCGAGGCAACCGCACGCGTAACCCCGCAGCCCGCAAAACCCCCCGAAACCGCCGCTGACCCCACCCGATGGCAGGCGCCGGGGGCCACCCCGACCGATCCTGCCCAGGCACAAGACCCGAGCCACCCGCCGACCCCACCTTGCAAGACCCGCACGTCGCGGCCGAACCCCGTCGCGTACGTGCACCCCACCAGCAGCGCCCCACCGAGGCCCACCCCGTACCGGGCCTTGCGCAGGCACCGGCCCCAAGGCCGCCCGGTTCCGCCCGGTGCAGCTCGGGATCCGAACGGCCCGCGCCCCGCCCCGTGCAGCAGCACCCCCCACCGCCCCACGCCGTACCGTCCACCCCTCCAGCGCCGTCGGGCACGCGTGGTCGACGTGGCGCAGTCCGCCCAGGTGCAGCTGTACGGGCCGGTCGGACGGCAGCGCCTCCAACGCGTCCAGCAGCTTCGGGAGCCGCAGGAACGTCGCGTTGCCGCGCACCCGTACCCGCAGCCCGTCCGCCGCACCCAGATCCTCCGTCTCGACCTGCACCTGACTCGTGTCCCACGCGGTCTTCGCGACAGCGAGCAACAGCTCCACCAGCACTCCCTCGAGCAGGTTGATGCCACGATCGCCCCGGTGGTCACCACGAGCACGACCGCCTCCCCGCGATGCTCCCGCCACAACGGCACCACCTCTCGTACGAGAATGAGCTTCCACCCCGCGTGCACCAGCACCCCCGCCAGCGCCGCCACCGGAATCACCCCCAGCGCGGCGGGCACGGCGGCCGCGAACACCAGCAGCCACACCCCGTGCAGCACCCGCGAAACCTTCGTGCGCGCCCCCGCCCGCACATCGGCGGCGCTGCGCACGATGACGGCGGTCATCGGCAGCGCGCCGAGCGCCCCGCAGACCGCGTTGCCCGCCCCCTGCGCGATCAGCGCCCCGAGGCCGTACCGCTGGACCGCTTCGTACCCGAGCACGGTGAGTCCTCGCCGTCGGGCCGCTCACGTGCAGGCTGCTGCCAGGCAGGACGCCCGCGACGAACCCGCCGACGATGCCGGTGATCAGCCCCAACTCGGGCGGTACGCCGGACGCGACGGCGACGCCCACGCACAGGGGTAGTGCGACGAGGAAGACGACGAGCGAGGCGGTGAGGTCGGTCCGGCGCAACGACAGGCATCGCAAGAGGCACCTCCGCCTGGGGGACAAAGTGCTGCTCATTGTCCTTACGGGGAGTTGGACATCCCAGGACTTTCCGTGATGGATGGGTGGCCGTCGAAGCCTGAAGGAGGCGGATGTTCCGCTTCCGATCACACCCCCGCCCGCCTGCGCCGCCCACGCCCCCACCGCGAACGCGCCCTTCACTCCCCCCTCCTCCTTGACGAGTGGGCCCCTCGGAAGCATATTCAACACATGATGAATTGCTCCAGCGCCACTGGTCCGGCCGACCCGCCGGACGGACCGGCCGTGACCGCCCACGACCTCACCGTCGTACGCGGCGCCCGCACTGTCCTGCGCGGTCTGCGCTTCACCGTCGCCCGAGGCGGGATCACCGGCCTCCTCGGCCCCTCCGGCTGCGGGAAGACGACCCTCATGCGCGCCGTGGTCGGCACCCAGGCCAAAGTCACCGGCACCCTCGAAGTCCTCGGCCACCCCGCCGGCGCCGCCCCCCTGCGCCCCCGCATCGGCTATGTCACCCAGGCCCCGTCCGTCTACGCCGACCTGACCGTGCGCCAGAACCTGGACTACTTCGCCGAAGTCCTCCAGCCCGGCCGCGACCACCGCGAAGCCCGACACGACGCCGTCACCCGCGCCATCGCCGACGTCGACCTCACCTCGCACGCGGACGCCCTGGCCGGCAACCTCTCCGGCGGCCAGAGCAGCCGGGTGTCTCTCGCCGCAGCCCTCCTCGGTACGCCCGAACTCCTCGTCCTCGACGAGCCGACCGTCGGCCTCGACCCGGTCCTGCGCCGCGACCTGTGGACCCTCTTCCACACCCTCGCGGACCGCGGCACCACCCTCCTCGTCTCCTCGCACGTGATGGACGAGGCCGAACGCTGCCACCGCCTCCTCCTCATGCGCGAGGGCGAGATCCTCGCCGACGGCACCCCTGACGCCCTCCGCGCCCGTACCGGCTCCGCCACGGTCGAAGATGCGTTCCTTCGCCTGGTCGACGATGCCGACTCCCGTCAGGAGACGCTCCGATGAACGCATCCCGCACCCTCGCCACCGCCGCCCGCGTCCTGGCCCAGCTGCGCCACGACCGCCGCACGATCGCGCTCCTGCTGCTCATCCCGGTCGCGATGATCACGCTGCTGCGCTTCGTCTTCGACGCCTCGCCGCGCACCTTCGACTCGATCGGCGCGTCACTGCTCGGGATCTTCCCGCTGATCACGATGTTCCTGGTGACGTCCATCGCCACCCTGCGCGAACGCAGCTCGGGCACCCTCGAACGCCTGCTCGCCATGCCCCTGGCCAAGGCCGACCTCATCGCGGGCTACGCCTTGGCCTTCGGCGCCCTGGCCGTCGTCCAGTCGGCCCTGGCCACGGGGGTCTCCCTCTGGCTCCTGGACCTCGACGTGGTCGGCTCCCCCTGGCTGCTCCTGCTGATCGCCCTCCTGGACGCACTCCTCGGCACAGCGCTGGGCCTCTTCGTCTCCGCCTTCGCGGCATCGGAATTCCAGGCAGTCCAGTTCATGCCGGCCGTGATCTTCCCGCAGCTGCTCCTGTGCGGCCTGTTCACTCCGCGGGAGGCGATGCAGCCGATCCTGGAGGCGATCTCGAACGTGCTCCCGATGTCGTACGCCGTCGACGGCATGAACGAGGTCGTGCGCCACACGGACGTCACGGCCACCTTCATCCGCGACGCGACGATCGTCGCGGCCTGCGCCCTCCTGGTCCTGACCCTAGGAGCAGCCACCCTCCGCCGCCGCACCCCGTAACTCCGCTGGCCCCGCCTCCCCTCATCACACCCACCCACGTCCCCCACGCCTCACCAGCCCCCACCGGCGCGCACATGCACACCGAACCCGTACGCCCGCCCCCACCACCGGTCACATGCAGGCCCACAACATCAGGCGCCCCCCGCCCCGCCGCCGCCCACGGGCACCCCGCAACCGACCCCCCACCCAACACACGGACACCCGCCCCCACCCCTCACCCGCCGCGCCGGCACGGCGCCCACTCGCGGTCGCCCACTTCGCTCGGACAGAAGTCGACGCGCCCCGTACGCACTCCCGTCAGCCCACCCCTGCGGGCCGAGCACCCGGCACCGAGCAACCAGCACCCGGGCTGGCACCCAGCACTGGTCCCAGCGCCCGGGCACCGAGCACCCGGCACTCAAACACTCGGGCACGGGGCACCTAGCCCCCGCACCTGGGCACCGAGCACTCAGCACAGAGCACCCGGGCCCGAGCACAGCACTCCGCACCCAGCATCCGGGCACCGAGCGCCCGGATCCCAGCACCACCATCCACCACCCGCCGCCCACCTCAGTCCGTGGCATCGCAGCACCCCCGCCCCCACCCCAGTCGACCCGCGGCGCGCCCCCACCCGCACTCACCACCCCATCCCCCCACCCCCTCCCAGCCCGTCCGGCGCTTGAGGACACGCCCGCAGGGCGTCCGGGGCCGGAGGCCGGCCGCAGTTCGGGCAGGGGCGGGCACGGGCAGGGAAAAAGCGCCGCGCAGCGGATCGCCCGCACGCCCCCACCGCAACGTCCCGCCCACCGGACACCACCGCCCACCCCCCACCCCCGGTGCGAAGATGTCCCCGGGACGCCGGAGCAACCGAGGCGCACCCCGAACGAACGCGCACCCACACGCACGCAGCCCCACCGGCGAGGTGAACCGCATGACCCAGACAGTCGCAGTCCTCGGCACCGGAAAAATCGGCGAGGCCCTGCTCAGCGGAATGATCCGCGCCGGCTGGCGCCCCGCCGACCTCCTCGTCACCGCCCGCCGCGCCGAGCGCGCGGAAGAACTCCGCGCCCGCTACGGCGTCGAGCCCGTGACCAACGCCGAAGCCGCCAAGCGGGCCGACACCCTCATCCTCACGGTCAAGCCGCAGGACATGGGCAAGCTCCTCGACGAGCTCGCCCCGCACGTCCCCGCCGACCGCCTCGTCATCAGCGGCGCCGCCGGCATCCCCACGGCGTACTTCGAAGAGCGCCTCGCGCCCAACACGCCCGTGGTCCGCGTCATGACGAACACCCCCGCCCTGGTGGACGAGGCGATGTCCGTCATCTCAGCCGGCACCCACGCCACCGCCGAGCACCTCCTCCACACCGAAGAGATCTTCGGCGGCGTCGGGAAGACGCTCCGCGTCCCGGAGACGCAGCAGGACGCGGCCACCGCCCTCTCCGGATCGGGCCCGGCGTACTTCTATTACCTCGTCGAGGCGATGACCGACGCCGGCATCCTCCTCGGCCTGCCCCGCGCCCAGGCCCACGACCTGATCGTCCAGGCGGCCATCGGCGCGGCGGTGATGCTCCGCGACAGCGGCGAGCACCCGGTGAAGCTCCGCGAGGCGGTCACCTCGCCCGCCGGCACCACCATCAACGCGATCCGCGAGCTCGAGAACCACGGTGTACGAGCCGCCCTCATCGCCGCCCTGGAAGCCGCCCGAGACCGAAGCCGCGAACTGGCCTCCGGCAACGGCTGACGGCACGGTCAGCCCGCCCGGCGCCGGGGCGGCCGACACCGCCCCGACGCCGGGCGCAAGCCGAACACCAAACCCACCGGGAGTCAGGAGCCGGGAGCCGGAAGCCGAGCTCCGAACCGGCCCCCGACCCCAACCTCCAGGGCCGAGCCCGTCCCCCGGCCCGCCCCACCTCCCACCGCCTCACCCCGCAGGCAGCAGCCCGATCGCCCGATACGCGGCGTCCACCGTCGGCCGCGCCGTCCCCCGAGCCCGCTCGGCCCCCTCCCGCAGCACCTGATCCACATAACCGGGATCGGCCGCCAGCTCCGCATGCCGCTCCCGCACCGGCCGCAACAGCTCGACGACGGCTTCCGCCGTGTCCTTCTTCAACGCGCCGTAGGAGTCGTACGCACCGGCCAGATTTTTCGGGTCCTCTCCCGAACAGGCCGCGAGTACGTCGAGCAGATTCGCCACCCCGGGCTTCTCCTCCCGGTCGTACTCCACATCGGTCCCACTGTCGGTGACGGCCCGCATGATCTTCTTCCGCACCACCCCCGGCTCGTCGAGCAGATAGACGATCCCCGCTGTGGCAGCGTGCGACTTCCCCATCTTGGAAGTGGGGTCCTGAAGATCCATGACCCGGGCGGCGACCTCCGGACGGGTGGCCTTCGGCACCACGAAGGTGTGCCCGTACCGCTGGTTGAACCGCACCGCCAGATCCCGCGTCAGCTCGACGTGCTGCGTCTGGTCGTCCCCCACCGGAACCTCATCGGTCCCGTACGCCAGGATGTCCGCGGCCATCAGCACCGGATACGTGAGCAGCGACAGCCGCACACTCTCCCCGGCCGCCCGCGCACGCACGCTCTTCTCCTTGTACTGGATCATCCGACGCAGCTCACCGTCCGTGGCTGTGCATTCCAGTACGTACGACAGGCGCGCGTGTTCATCCACATGGCTCTGCACGAATACCGTGCACGACGCCGGATCCAGACCCGCGGCCAGCAACAGCGTCGCCGCCTGCCGACTGAGCCGCCGTACCCGCGCCGGATCGTGCTCCACGGTCAGCGCGTGCAGGTCCACCACGCAGAACAGCGCGTCGGCCCGGTGCTGATCGGTCTCGGCCCACCGCCGTACGGCCCCGAGATAGTTGCCCAGCGTCAGGTGCCCGGTCGGCTTGACCCCACTGAAGATCCGCGTCATCTCTCTGCCTCCTGGTAGGAGCCGCCGCCACCGGCGGCCGGCCCCCGGGAGGGGGAACGCGAACGGCCGCCGTAGCGGCGGCCGTTGAGCGCATACGTGTCTGCCGGCCGCCGTCAGGCGGCCCGCCACCCCTGGGTGTACGTACGCGAAGTCATGGGACTCACCATAGCGGCGGAGCCCTCGGTTGACAGGGGATTGACGCCTACGTAGTGTTCTCCGAGTTGTCCGACGTGAGCACCGGCCCCGGCCGGCCCCGGACAGCCATTCCGCAGTAACCACTGAGCGAGCGACTGTCGTCGCCCCGTTCTTGTGCGCATTTGCGAAATGAGGAATCCATGTTCGAAGGAACGACACCCGATTAGCTCGGGAGCCAGGATTCCGCTAATGTCTCACTCGTCGGAACGGCTCAACAGCCGGAAAGGCGAAACCCGCTGACTGGGAGTCAGGCCCGAAAGGATCTGATAGAGTCGGAACCGCCGGAAAGGGAAACGCGAAAGCGAAG
>NZ_JBWKLQ010000034.1:0-9449 GCF_056429965.1 Streptomyces sp. NPDC046122
GGGTCCCTTTTGTGGCTCCCCTGTGTCCATAGGCGTCCGCTATTGGGGTTTTTGGCGCCCCCTCCTCCCCCCCCCCCTCCCCCCCCCCTCCTCCCCCCCCCCCCCCCCCCCCCCGAGCCGCGTTCCGGGGCCCTCGCAGTGGTTCCGGGGCCTCTCGGCAGTGACCCCGCCTGTTCTCCGGCGGCTCCCGTCTCCGGCGGCTCCTGCCGGGATGGCGACGGCGGAGAGCCGTCCGGGTCAGGGGATCAGGAACGCGTCCGCCGCCACCGCCGCAGCCAGGCCCGACACCAGCAGCCAGGTCCCGAGCCGGGTGCGTCCGCGCCGGCTGAGCTCGATCACGCCCCCGCACAGGATGAGCGCCAGCCCGTACACGCCGACGACCAGGACCGAAGACCGGCTCGCGAGCCGTACGGCGAGGACCGCCGCCACCGCCGCCATCAGGACCGAGGCGGCGGCGATGCGCAGGCGTCTGGCCTGCCGCGGCGTGAGACCGCCGGTCCGTGCGGGAGAGGGGTCGGTCACGGCCTGTTCCTGGTCAGAAGCGCTCATGAGTTCGGATCGTAATGCGTCGTACGGACAGCCGGGACGCCGCCCCGCAACCCGTCCCGCCGCCCCAGGACACCCGTGCGATAGGTTTTGCCTCTCCTTGACCACGATCGACTTCACGCGCGGAGACTCAGACCAATGGAAGACATCGTCAACGGACTTGGCCGCTCCGCCGCGTACGGGGCCCTGGGCGTGGTCCTGCTGACGCTCGGCATATTCCTGGTGGACGCCCTGACGCCCGGCAAGCTCGGCCGGCAGATCTGGGAGCAGCGCAACCGCAACGCGGCGCTGCTGCTGAGTTCGGCGCTGCTGGGCATCGGCGGGATCGTCTTCACCTCGATCTGGACGACGTACACCGACTTCGGCAAGGGCCTCCTGTCCACCGCCGCGTTCGGGGTGCTGGGGCTCGTGATGATGGCGGTGGCGTTCTGGGTCGTCGACCTCGTGACGCCGGGGAAGCTGGGCGAGACGCTGGTCCAGGACGAGCCGCACCCGGCGGTGTGGGTGACGGCGTCGTGCAACATCGCCGTCGCGGCGATCATTTCGGCGTCCATCGCCTGAGGCGGGGGCGCGGCGCGCCCCACCACCTCGTCCGGCCGAGGCCGCTTCCGCCAGCGCGGGAGCGGCCTTCGTGCGTACACGAGGCCCATGCATCACCCGTTCGGTTACTCCTTGCGCACACGCATGAGCCCAGTGTGCAAAATTGGCGAGTCTAAACCCGCCGGGAAGGCCCGTGCAGAGGGTTACGTGAATATGCCGTCGCACTGATCCGATCTGGCTAAGCTCGCTCGAAGCGCGCCGAGTTGATATGAAATCACGCACTTGTTCGTAAGTGTCGTGATAGCCGAATACATCCCCGAATCGACCGCCAGAGGGTTTACATGGTTCGCGTTGAATCGCCTCCAACTGACCGAAAATCCCCGTTCTTCCGCGCGCTCGTGCCACCCGTCCTCCTGATGGCCGCGGCCACCGTCGTCGCCTGCGTCCTCGTGCCGGCCTCCGCCCGTATACCGGTCGTCTGCTTCGGCGCGCTGGCCACCGTGGTGGTGACGGCGGTCGCGGCCGAAGTCGTCCGCCGCGGACGAGCCATGGACGCGCTGCGCGCGGAGTACGGGCAGCGCCTGGCCCTCCTGGACCAGCGGGTCACCGGACACGACCGGCAGACCCTGCGGCTGAGCAACGAGCTGCTCCCGGCCACCATCCGCCGCCTGCGGCAGGGCCAGTCGCCCGCCGAGGTCATGCGCGACATGGTCGACGCGGACCCGTCGTACCGCGATCTCCCCGAGCCCGAGCGCGCGTTGGTGCGCTCCGTTCTCGAAATCGTCGACAACGAGGAGGCGATGCGCGACTCCGCGCAGCGCGCGTTCGTCAACATCGCGCGCCGTGTGCAGGCCATCGTCCACCAGCAGTCCAGCGAGCTGCGGCTGATGGAGGAGGACCACGGGCGCAACCCCGCCGTCTTCGACGACCTGTTGCGCCTCGACCACGGCACCTCGCTGATCGGCCGCCTCGCCGACTCCATCGCCGTACTCGGCGGCGGCCGCCCCGGACGTCAGTGGCCGGAGCCCGTGCCGCTGTTCAGCGTGCTGCGCGGCGCGATGTCGCGCATCCTGGAGTACCAGCGGGTCGACCTCCACTCGATCGCCAAGGTCGCCATCATCGGCACCGCCGTCGAACCGCTCATCCACGCCTGCGCGGAGCTCCTCGACAACGCCACGCGCTACTCCCCTCCGCAGACCCGGGTGCACGTCACCGCGGTCGAGGTGCAGACGGGCATCGCCATCGAGATCGAGGACGGCGGCGTCAGCCTCAGCGAGGAGGCCCGCGGCCGGGCCGAGCGCATGCTGGCGCAGGCCCAGGCCGGCATCGACCTCAACGACCTCGGTGAGACGCCGCGGCTCGGCATGGCCGTGGTCGGCCGGCTCTCGCAGATGTACGACCTCAAGGTCTCGCTGCGGCAGTCGGCGTACGGCGGCGTCCGCGCGGTGCTCATCGTGCCGCGCGGCGTGATCACCACCGGGCCCGCCCCGGGCATCGCCCACGGCATCGGCGCCACCGCCGTTCCCCGCCAGGGCCCGTCGGGTCTGTCCGCGGCGGAGGAGGCCCGTGTCCCGCGGCGCAAGCCGCGGCCGGCCGCCCAGCCGAAGCGGCCGGTGCACGTGCCGGTCGCACGGGAGGAGGACGTCCCCGAGGTGACCGAGTGGACGGCGCAGGGCCTCCCGCAGCGCCGCAGCCGGGGCCGGGCGCCGCTCGGCTCGCACAACCTGCCGCCGGAGCAGCGCCCGGGGGCGCTCAACGGCCGCACCAACGGCCACGCGAACGGCGAGGCCAAGGAAGAGCCGGAGCCGGGGCTCTGGCTCGAGGCCTTCACCAAGGGGTTCAACGGCGAGGCGCCGGACCCGTCTTCCGGTGACGAACCTGATGATGCGTTGGACAAGGGAGATCTCAAGTGATCACGCAGCGGGCGAACTTCGACTGGATGCTCAAGGAGCTGGCCGACGGGGTACCGCAGGTCCAGCAGATCGTCGTCCTGTCCGCGGACGGACTGCGCATCGCCCGGCACGGTGGAGACCCCGACGCGGCCGACCGGCTCGCGGCGGCCTGCGCGGGGCTCCAGAGCCTCGCCGCGGCCGTCGCCTCGGAAATCCCGTACAGCGAGGGGAAGATGCGGCTCGTCGTCATCGAAGTCGACGGCGGACTCTTCTACCTGATGGCCGCCGGGACCGGGGCCTACCTCGCGGTGCTGGCCGACGACACGGTGGACGCCGGGCTCATGGGCACCCGTATGCGGGACCTGGTCATCCGGATCGGAGCACATCTGACGAGCCCTCCGCGCCATGACGGGCAGACCGCATGAGTCCGCCCCGACGAGAACGACGACAGCCGGAGAACGAGGAGACGAAGGATCCGGAACGGCTGTACGTGCTGACCGGCGGCCCGGACGGCGCCGAGCGGGCTCCGCTCGACCTCGTCACCATGGTCGTCTCCCGCACCGAACCGACGCCGACGGTGCAGCCGGAGCAGGCCGCCATCCTGCGGCTGTGCCAAGCGCCGTTGTCCGTGGCTGAGATCTCGGCGTATCTCAGCCTGCCCTTCAGCGTGGTGACGGCGTTACTGACCGAACTCCTCGCCACCGAACTGGTCGAATCGCGGGCGCCGATCGTCCGCGCCACCCTGCCGGACCGGTCCCTCCTCGAAGCGGTGATGCATGGACTTCAGAAGCTCTGACACGATCACCGGCCCGCGCAGCGAGGACGTTCTCCCCACCACGGCCACGTCCGCGGTGAAGATCGTCATCGTGGGCGGGTTCGGTGTAGGGAAGACCACGATGGTGGGCTCGGTGAGCGAGATCCGCCCGCTGACCACCGAGGAGACGATGACCGAGGCCGGGGTCGGCGTCGACGACAACCTGGCGGGCAAGACCGCCACCACCGTCGCGATGGACTTCGGCCGGATCAGCATCAGCGACGAACTGGTGCTCTACCTGTTCGGCACACCCGGCCAGGAGCGCTTCTGGTTCCTGTGGAACGGGCTGTTCGAGGGCGCCCTCGGCGCGGTGGTGCTGATCGACACCCGCCGCCTCGAGGTCAGCTTCGACGTGATCGGGCGGCTGGAGGAGCGGGGCGTACCGTTCGTCGTCGCGATCAACACGTTCCCCGACGCGCCCCGGCACCCCGTCGACGCCCTGCGCACCGCCCTCGATCTGCCCCCGGAAGTACCGATAGTGGACTGCGACGCGCGAGGGCGCGGTTCCTGCCGCGACGTGCTCCTGACGCTGATGCGCTATCTGCACGCCCTGTCCCTGCAACCGCCGGCCTGACGCCCGATCGCCCGATACCTGGAGTGACCGTGACAACCCCCTTCCACCATCTACCCGGAGCGGACGACGGGGCCCTCCCGCCCCCGGGCTGCCCGGCCCACGCCGTCGCCGGAACGGGCCCGGGCGGCCTGCGCCGGCTGTACGGACCGGAGCACGAGAGCGACCCGATGGCCGTGTACGAGAAGCTGCGCGCCGAGCACGGCCCGGTGGCCCCCGTACTGCTCAACGACGACGTACCGGCCTGGCTGGTCCTCGGCCACACCGAGAACCTGCACATGACGCGCACCCCGTCGCAGTTCTCCCGCGACTCCCGGCGCTGGCGGCTGGTCGCCGACGGCACCGTCCCCCCGGACCACTCGCTGGCTCCCATCTTCACCTGGCAGCCCATCTGCGTCTTCGCCGACGGCGCGGACCACGAGCGGCTGCGCGGCGCGGTCACCGACAGCATCGCGCGCATCGACACCCGGGGCGTACGCCGCCACATCAACCGGTACAGCAACCGGCTCGTCAACAGCTTCTGCCAGGACGGCAAGGCAGATCTGGTGGGCCGGTTCGCCGAGCACCTGCCGATGATGGTGATGTGCCAGATCCTCGGCATGGCCGAGGAGTACAACGAGCGGATGGTGCAGTCCGCCCGCGACATGATCAAGGGAACGGCGACGGCGAACGCCAGCAACGCCTACGTGATGGGCGTACTGAGCAGGCACGTGGCCAAGCGCCGCGTCGCACCCCAGGAGGACTTCACCACCTGGCTCGTGGAGCATCCGGCCGGGCTCACCGACGACGAGGTCAGCCAGCACCTGCGGCTGGTGCTGATCGCGGCGTACGAGACCACCGCGAATCTGATCGCCAACGTACTGCGCATGGTGCTCACGGACCCGCGCTTCCGCGCCCAGCTGAGCGGCGGCCACATGACGCTGCCCGAGGCCGTCGAGCAGACGCTGTGGGACGAGCCGCCGTTCACCACGATCCTCGGCCGCTGGGCCGTGGGGGACACCGAGTTCGGCGGCCAGCAGATCAGGAAGGGCGACGCCCTGATCGTGGGGATCGCCGCCGCCAACGTCGACCCGGTGGTACGCCCCGACCCGCACGCCTCGATGCAGGGCAACCGCGCCCACCTCGCCTTCAGCGGCGGGCCGCACGAGTGCCCGGGGCAGGACATCGGCCGTGCCATCGCCGACACCGGCATCGACGCCCTCCTGATGCGCCTTCCGGACCTCCAACTCGCGGTCGGGGAGCACGAACTGCGGTACCGCAGCGCCCTCATGTCGCGGCACCTCATCGAGCTGCCGGTGAAGTTCGCCGCGCGGCCGCCGGAGGCCGACGCCGGCCATCTGACCACGGGATCGCGCACGACGCCGCAGCCCGACTGGCAGGTCGGCTCGCCCGCGCCGGCCGGTGCGTCCGCGCCGCCACCGGCCAGGGTGCCGGGGCCCGCCCCGGAGACCGCGTCCGCACCGCTTCCCGCGGCGGCGCGGACGCCGGTCATGATCCCGGCTCAGCGCAGGCCGGTGGCACCCAAGCGGTTGTGGCAGGCGGTCACCCGCTGGTGGCGCGGCTACTGACCGCCAACTGGTCCCACCACCAGGCGATCGTCGGAAGGGGAAGCGGTTCGGGACTGTCGTCGGCGGGACGCTGCTTCCACCACCCCTCGTCCGGTTTGCCCTCCCGGGCGGAAGGCACGCTGTACCGGGGACACGTGGAGGCCCAGTCGAGGTGCCCGCGGATGAACTGACCGAGCCCCTGTACGTACCGGCGCAGTCCCCCTCCGGCGTCCCTCAGCACCTGGTCGCGCAACCGCAGGAAAAGCACCATGACGCGGTCCCGCATCGCCACGGCCTCCTGGAGTGCGTGATGCGGGTCGCAGTCCAGTTCCTGGCACAGCACGTCGACCAGGTTGAGGTTGTCGTCGGCCCGCAGCAGCTCCTTGTTGCGCGAGTAGAGGTCGTTGTCCCAGCTGACCAGTGTCCAAGTGATCTCGGTGAGAGCCCGCACGCGCGGGTCCTCCAGGTCGTTGTCGGGTACCGAGTATCCGGCGACGATCTCGATCATGGCGGTGGACGGAGCCATGCCTATGGCCCTCATCCACAGCGTGACGTAGTCGTTGAGCGACGGCAGGTCGGGACTGCGCCGCCACGCCGCCTCCCACACGAGCCCCGAGGTGTAGACGCGCATGGCGTCGATCCAGCGGCGGAGCTGCTGCCGGGACGCGTAGCGTTCCAGTTCCAGACGCAGGGAGCGCAGCGCCGCCGCGTGCGGCGACTCGTCCGGCTGCGCGACGGTCGGGGCCTCCAGCGCCCGCATGATGCGTGACGTCTCCTGCGCGAGCGTGTCCGCGGTGGCGTACGCCTCGTCGCACACGCCGTCGTCGAGCGAGAAGAGCACGGCGTGGAACCTGGCCATCAGGGTGAGCGGTTCGAGTTGCCCGTACGCCATGGTGGCGGCCGTGAGCCCGCCGAAGTCGCACAGGGCGAGCCGCCGGCGCTGATGATCGTCCGCGTCGAGACTCTGTTGGAGCATCCACCGCACCGTCATGTCGTTGAGCGTCTCGGCCGACGGGTGGACGGCGGACGGCACCGGGCAGTAGAAGGGCGCCCTCGGTAATTGCCGGCCCAGTCGACTTGGCGAGATTACGTTCATGTTCGGCCTCCTCTTGAGTGCCCCGCGTGCGCTGGGGCCTATATGCCCATGTCCGACCGGCAATAACAATGCAACTGGCCGCCGCTTGAACCGAGTTGATCGCAGGTTGCCCAAAGTTGCAGAAGTCCGCTTTCACCGCTGTGCCGGGGGTTCTCACGGCTTATGACGCCGACTGACACACCGATCAGATTCTCTGCACGGGCCTGCATCCCTTGCGGTGCTTGGCCTTTGATACGAGCCCCGTTGCGCTCTTCTCAACACACGGTTACGCTGGCCGGCCATGCAGCCTGAACCGGTAGGCCGCGTCGGCGACGGTGGCGGTGAGGTCGTCGGGCGGGTGCGCCAAGTGATCGCCGCCGCGGGTGTGAGCCGACGCGAGTTCGCCCGACGCATCGTCATGGAGCCCTCTAAACTCTCGCGTTCACTCAGCGGGGCGCGCCGGTTCACAGTGGCTGAATTGGCACGTATCGCCGATACCGCCGACGTGGACGCCGGCTGGCTGCTGGGGACCCGTACCCGGGCCGCCGCGAAGCCCTCAGCGGTACAACGCGACCGCGCCCGCGCCGCCGCCCCTCCCGAGGGCGGCAGGCCGCTCCAGATCGTCCGGGAGACCGTGCGGCTGATCGCGGAGCGGGGCTTGCACGCCGTACGGGTCGCCGACATCGCGGAGGCCTGCGCGACCAGCTCCGCGGCCGTCCACTACCACTTCCCCGGCCGGGACCAGTTGCTGGAGGCGGCCGTGCGCTGGTGCATGGAGGAGGACGCCGCCCGCCTGGCGGCGGTGCCGGCCGGCGCGGGGGACGCATCGGAGGAGCTGCGGCGCCTGATCGAGCTGCGGACGCCGTGCACGCGGCGGCAACGGTGGCTGTGCGGCGTCCGGCTCGACCTCTGGGCCGAGGCGGCGCGCTCGACCGCCGTGGGCCGGCTGCACCTCGCGTACCACGAACAGTGGCGCGCCACGGTCGCCGACGTGCTGCGGCGCGGAGCCGGCCAGGGGGTCTTCCGTCCCGGCACGGATCCGGAGGCCGACGCGCTGCGGCTCACGGCTCTGATGGACGGCCTGGCCGCGCGGGTGCTGGCGGCCGCACCGGGTACGGAGGGCGGTACGCGCCCCGAGGACATGCGGACGGCGCTGCACGCGTACGTGGAAGCCAACCTGTCCGCACCACCAGGCTCCTCCCCCACGGACTGACCACCTGCGGCGGCCTGGGCCGCGCGCTCCTGCGGTGGGCGGGTCCGTCGTCGCTACGGGGGGCGCCCGTGCCTCACAACCCGTCGCGTCGGCGGCCCCGGTGCGTCACCGAACCCGCCGGAATCGCGCTCAGGCCCCCGGGCCGGGATCGGGCATGACCGGCTCCAGGATGCCCGCGCGGGCGGCCTCGAGCTGGGCGGCGAACGCGACGCCGAGGAAGAGGGCGATGCCGGTGAGGTTCGCCCACAGCATCAGGGCGACGAACGCGGTGAGCGGGCCGTAGACCGCGCCGAACGAACCGCTCTCGGCGACGTACAGGGCGAGCAGCCAGGTCGCGGCGACCCACAGCACGAGGTGCACGGCGGAACCGACGGCGAGCCAGGTGTAGCCGGGCTGGTCGCGGCGGGGCGCCCAGCGGAAGATCACCGCTGACGCCAGCAGGGCGAGCAGGACGCCGACCGGCACCTCCAACGGCCCCCACACGTCGAGCAGGGCCTCCGGCCACCCCAGCGCCTCGACGAGCGAGTCGCCCACCGCCTCACCGGCGACGAGGACCAGGAAACCGAGCACCATCGGTATGCCGGCCCCCAGGGCCAGCAGGAGGCTGCGTCCGTACTTCGCGTGGAACGGCCGGTCCCGCTCGATCCCGTAGATGCGGTTGCTGCCGCGCTCGATCTGCCCCATGGCGGAGGTGAGGTTCACTACGGCGAAGGCCAGCCCGAGCCACATCGCGACGGCGATCGACGTACTGCCGCCCGCGCTGCGCCGGGTGTCCGCGAGTGCGTCCTCGACCAGCTCGTTGCTCGCGCCCGGCACGATGTGCCCGAGCGTCAGTTCCACTACGCGCCCCACGCTGTCGGTGTGCACGCTGGCCGCGACACCGACCAGCGCGATGGCGAACGGCACTATCCCCAGCACCACTTGGAAGGCGAGCGACCGTGCGTGGCTGAAGCCGTCCGCGTACCGGAATCGCGCAAAGGCGTCGAGGAGCAGCTTGCGGCCCCCGTAGTGCCGCAGAGCGGTCAGGGCTTCGTCGCCGGAGAGTTCCTCCCCGATCATGTCCCGTGTCTGGGGGACATGCACCACAGTTCCCATCGAACGCCCGCTTTCACTCAATGTTTCGTCGGAACGAGAATACGAGCCCCGGACGCAAAATAGCCCCGGCCCCCGGACATAAGTCCGGGGGCCGGGGCATAAAATTTGTTCGGCGGCGTCCTACTCTCCCACAGGGTCCCCCCTGCAGTACCATCG
>NZ_JBWKLQ010000035.1:0-9011 GCF_056429965.1 Streptomyces sp. NPDC046122
TCAGTTCCCTCGCCGACTACCTCACCAAAATCAACCCACCGACCACTGAAACCTGAGACAGACTTAGTCTCATCATTTCTGGCGCAGGACACTAGTTCTCGAAGGGTTTCGCGGACGGCGGCAGGGCCATGTCGAGGAGCGCGTCGATGGTTTCCTTGCCGAGCCTGCTGTCGTGGTGGAGGGATCGGCGGATGAGTTGCCCCACGGTTTCCGGATCCACGTCCAGCCGTGTGTGGGCGTCCAGGCAGATCTCGCTCAGGAGTCCTGCGGTGTGCTCCGGCTTTCGCTGGACCTACCAGTCGAAGACCTTGACCACGTCGCGGCGGAGGGTGCCGAGCCAGATTCCGCTCCTCCCCTTCTTGATACCTGTGGCCAGATGGGAGAGCACGGCCTCGATCAGCGTCGTGCGCAGCGCCGACATGGGGACGAGGCTGTCGGTTCCCACCGTGGGGGAGACCGCGGGCCACCAGGCGAGGGACTTGGCTGCCTCCTCGGCCTGCTTCCCGTCGACTTGGATGACCTTGGTGAGGCGGTTGTGGTCGGCGACGAGCCCCTGGGGCTGTGGGGTGCCGAAAGAGGTGGTGGCGGAGAGGAGTGCGCCGGGACCGTGGTCGCGGTGACGCAGTTCAGCCCAGTCCCGGGCGACGGGCTGCGACCACAGAGGTCCGCCTGCGCCGTGGGCCTGTGGTTCGGGCATCTTGTGGTCCTCGTACTCGGGGACTGGGAGGTCGTCCTCGGCGATGTTCGCGATCTTTGCCAGCCCGGCGCGGGCCACCAGGAGGCCCGGCTCCAGCTCGGGGGCCTTCAGGTCGACGACGCACTGGTCCAGCGGCCGTGCGTTCGGCACGCGTCGGCGGTGCTCTGCCCACAGCGCCAGATGATCACGCCAGTTGGGCAGGGCCGTCTTGGGCGCGGTGAACCCGGCGATGGTGGCGATACTCGCCTTGCCCGGGTCGGCGGGGTGGACCACGAGGTTGGCGGCCGTGACGGTGAGCGCGTCCTGGACGCGGCGGGCGTCGTAGCGTTCGTAGGCGCCGTCGAGGACCACGCCGGGCCGGTGCCAGGCGGCGCCGTCCCACCAGTAGCCGCCGTGCCGGTAGAGGAACCCGGTGTCAGATCGGTTGTCCGAACCGTGCGAAGTTCTTCACCAGGCAAAGCGTGAACGGCCACCAAGGCGATGACCAGGCGGCTGAGCGGAGACTTCGCGTGACCCATCAATCCGGCCAGGAGGTCGCTGCGCACGGCCTGCGGGAGGCCCTTGAGGTGACCGACCAACAACTGGCGCGTCGGATCCCGGAACACCATCCGCTCCCGCTTGAGCGCCTTGAACAGGCTGCGCAGGCTCACCGCGATCTGCTGGCGCTCTCGTCCCGACAGGCCGGATACCACCGCCTCAATTGCATGGTGGGGGCGGTGTCGGGGGCAGGGGGGTCGGTGGGCTTGTGGAGGTGGACGACGTTCTCAGACATGCTGGAAGTGCTCCTGACTGCCCCCAGCGGGGCGGGAGTACGCGGGAGTTCCGGGGGCCGGTCCGTGGCAGGGGCGGCCGCCCCGGGCAGCAGAGACGTGCGGGTGAGCGTTAGGCGGCGGGCAGTGCGCCGGCGGGCGCGGTCACCACCAACGGGACTTCTTGGGCACGAGGTAGGGGCAGCCGTTGACCATGTGGTCCACGCACTGCGGGCAGTCCTCGCGCGGCTTGAGCTTGCGGTGCACGCGCCGGTCGTAGGCGTGCTCCCAGCACTGCGGGCACTCACCGGGAAGCGTGTCCTGGCGGGCATGGTCACCACCACCCCGACGACTTCTTGGCCGCCTTGGCGCGGGCGGCCTCGTTCACGCCCCACTGACGCTCGGTCTGCAACGCGGCGATCTCCGCGATCAGCCGGATCTCAGCGGACGCCCAGGCGGTTTCCAGCTTGATCGCGGCTGGAGCAGTGTCGTAGCGTGCACGGTTTGGCAGTTTCCAGTCTTAGGTGGGGGTAATGAGACAGATAGTGAGCCGCTTGGCGGTGCTGTGTTCCGCTCTGGTCGCGTTGATCGCCATGTCGGCCGTGCAGGCACAGGCGGCGGAATCGCAGCCGGTGCCTGTCACGTCCAGCGACAAGTACGCACTCAAGTCCGTGGGCGCCGGCGGTCTTTATGTGTCGGCGGAAGTCGAAACCAGCGGTGACCAGCAGGGCATGCTGCGTGCGCGCAAGCCCGTGCCCCTTCCCGAACAGCTGGGATCCTGGGAGAAGTTCACACTGCACACCGACGACAAGGGGTGGACCACCACCCTGCGTTCGGAAGCAAACGGGAACTACGTCACGACCGAGCGGAACTACACCGGCAGCCACAAGAATCTGCTCCGGGCCCGGGGCACGACCGTCGGCGAGTGGGAGAAGCTCCAACTCGAGAAGCAGACGGACGGTACGTACGCCCTGAAGGCCTGGACGAACGAGGGCTACAAGTACGTGACAGCCGAGGTCCAGGACACCGGAACCGATAGCGGACTGCTGCGGGCACGGGCGGACTCGGTGGGGTCCTGGGAAAAGTTCCAGCTCGTCTTCCTCGGCGAGGAGAACGCGAGCGACGAAGAGGGACGCCCCAGTCCCGCTTCTTCCGCTCCGGCGGCCGACTTCCGTGTGATGTCGTGGAATGTCTGCGCGAATCACAACTCTGCGTGCTCCAACCACCGGGTGGAAGGTGCCGACCTGGGAAGCCAGATCGCTGCCCGGATGGGCACCGCCACGGAGGCACAGCAGTACCGTGCCGTGTTCCTCCAGGAGATCTGCGAGTCGCACACCAAGGACATCGAGACGAAGCTGGAGGAGAAGACGGGGACCGGATGGGACGTACGCTTCGCCCCCGTCAAGTACACCGTCGACGGATCATCCGTGAAGGCCGCCAGGACCTGCGACAACGCCGGGTCGGCGACATCAGGCTGGAAGGACCGTGGCGCCTACGGCATCGGCCTCGCGGTGCCGGACTCCAACGTCTGGTACACGTCGTACGACCTGCCCTCGCCGCAGAACAAGACAATCGGCAGCGACTGGGTACGCATGGAACAGCGGACCGCCATGTGCGCTGTTCTCCCGACCCAAGCTCTGCAGTTCTGCACGGCCCACTTCAGCGCCGGCCTGTCAACAGATGACGCGGACGGGTCGAAGCGCAGGGAACAAGCCGCGAAGCTGCAGGAGATCGTCCATTCGTACACTCCGGCCGGCTATCGGACCGTCTACGGCGGCGATCTCAACTCCATCCCGCCGGACTCCGCCTCGCCGGACAACCCCAAGGACGTCATGACGTCCGCCTACGCGGCGGACAAGGAGTGCGACGAGGGGCTGTCGAGCACTCGGCCGCGCGACGGTCGGGCGACGAAGCCGTTGGACGACCGAAGCATCAAGATCGACTACCTGTTCGGTCCATCCGTCGCGACCGTCGTGTCGTGCGGCGTGACGGCCGACGCGGGGCGGTCGGACCACTATCCGGTCAAGGCACATTTCCGGATCTGAGGGCAGTGACGCGACCTTGGTCCGGAACGCCCCGCTGGTGTTCAGGACCAAGGTCTGACTGGCCGGTACGGGTCTCGCTGTCAGCGCTCCGACAGCGGTGCCGGAGGCGCGTGCAGCACTCACCAGCGATCTCTCCGCACGTTGTTTGAGACGGAGGGGTCGTGGGTTCAAATCCCGCCACCCCGACAGAGAAGTACCAGGTCAGGGGCCTGATCCGCATCGCGGGTCGGGCCCGCAAGTAGCTTTCCGCGCGTGCGGGACTCTCACCGCGCACGACCTTGTAGGAGCCTCCGGCCAGACCGGCGAGCACCGCGCGGCGCTCGCGGCCGTCCAGCGGCCACAACTCGCGGTTCTGCAGTCCCAGGGAGCGGTTCACCTCTGAGCAGCGCAAACCCTCCGCCCTCCATAACGGTCGGCGTGAGAATGACATGGCCATTCGTCACTCATGTCAGCCATAGGTGAGCACCATCCGTCAGTGCCAACCACCAGGTGGGCCGAGCCTGCACCACTGACACTCAGATGACGATCTGACTCTGACACTCCCCCGCAGACCATCAGACCGGGATGATGAACGCGCCTGATGAGGCGCTCTTCACGGCCAGCATCTACGTGCTGCCCAGTGGTTGGGCCTGGCGGGCCCTTCAGCCCTGCTTCGGGTCTCGAAGTCGACCGCCCACCGCTGCGTCCTGATCTGGTCCAGACGGGGTGCGGGGCCTACTGCAGTCACGCCGCCAACATTGCCCCAGCCAACTTGCGATGTCCACGACTCTGGCTGACACTAAACAGATGCGGCGCCTTTAGCGTAGATCAGCCATGATGCCACGATTGCCTACGCTGCAATCGTCTGGGTAGGAAAACCACCGGCTTCACCGGCTACCTGGGGCACATCACCGGCCAAGCTTCATCCCTCAGCCGGTTGCCGATGCAGTCGGGAACAAATCGCATAAAAGTCCGGGTATTTATTCGGTACCCCGCCCGCTTCTGGCTTCAGGAGAAAGGGCACTGTCATGATGCACGAGCCCGAGGGGCCTTTCCGGTCCCCCATCGTTGGTGACCTCAACCTGCCGCCGGACGGTACTGCCGACAAGGGGCCCGCCTCGGAGGACACTCAACAGCGAGTCCCGATGTTGATCGAGCTGAACGTGCTCTATCCCGGAGGCCTGCTGGCGGTCCGCGAGGCCTTCTACGGCATCTGGCAGCGTTACGCGACGATGGCTGGCGGGAGGTGGCCCGAGGAGTTCACGTCGGAGAGCCCCGTCCAACCGCCCGTTCCACACGGTCTCGCGCTTATCGCACCGAAGCTGTATCAGTGCGTGCTTTCCCGCGCAGTCCTGCGCGACTTGGTGGAGGAAGACCGCCGTCTCGCCGAACGCAGCCACCGGCCGCCGACCATCTTCCGGGTCTGGCCGGACTACCGGCTCACCCCGCAGATCGACCGTTCCGCCCCCACAGTGAAGGCCAACGCCGCTTGGCGCTCCTACGACGCACGTGGCCACGGAATCGTCTGGGCGGTCATTGACAGCGGAATCGATGCTTGCCACCCGCACTTCTCCCAGCTGGAACTTGCAACCGCCGGCCGAGGGGAGGACCGGCTGCAGGGGCTGACCAGCCGATTGCACCGCGACTTCAGCTTCCTCGTGAACCCCGACGACCCAGCGGAGCTTGTCGCCGAGGAAACGTCTGACGGGCCGGGTGATCGATACCAGCTGCGGCCTCTGGTGGACGACAGCGGACACGGCACACACGTCGCCGGCATCATCTCGGGCTGCACGCCGGATGACATGAAGCCGCTTGTGGCGGAGTCAAATGACCCGGGGAACGCCGGGTACGTTCAGCGGGCCCATGTGGACAAGCTGTCCGGAATGGCGCCCGGGTGCGAGCTGGTGAGTATCAAGGTCATGCGGCGCAGCCGTCAGGGCACGTGGGTAACCTCGTCCAGCGCGGTCATCCGCGCTCTGACGTACCTGCGAACCGAGGTCAATGTGGACCCGGGGATTCTGCGCGTTCACGGAGTCAACATGAGCCTCGGCTCTGAGTGGAGACCCGATCAGTACGCCGCAGGCCAGTCACCGCTCTGCCAGGCCGTGAACCAGCTTGTCGCCTCCGGTGTGGTCGTGGTCGTCTCTGCGGGCAATTACGGCGCCCGCACCGCCGCCGGAGACTCGGCCAACACCTCCGCCGTGATGGGCTCGATCACCGAGCCAGCGCATGCCGAGGACTGCATCGCTGTCGGATCCACGCACCGTGACGCGCCGCACGCCTTCGGCGTAACCTGGACCTCGGGTAAGGGGCCGACACTCGATGGGCGGATGAAACCGGACGTCGTGGCGCCCGGCGAGTGGATCGCCTCGGCCGCCAGCGGCACAGTCCGGGCTGCGGCCGGGCTGAACCCAGCCGCAGGGGCCCCTCTCCCAGCGAGCTTGCTGACGTACGCCGAGCAGTCCGGCACATCGATGGCGGCGCCGCACGTCTCCGGCGTCATCGCGGCCTTTCTCTCCGCCCGCCCGGAGTTCATCGGCCGGGCACGGCAGGTCAAGCGCTTGCTCGCCGACAGCGCCACCGACATCGGCCGGGAACGGTACGCGCAAGGGGCGGGCCTGGTCGACCTGATGCGAATGCTCGCGAACGTCTGACGAAGGGCAACGGCCATGAGGCGACTGGCGACCAACGAGCCCGTGTGGGATCTCAAATTCGATGAGAAGGGTCGGTTGACGGCGCCGGCCGAGGGAGCTTTCCTCGATCAGGTGATCGCTGAGGGCGTGGATGACCTCTTCATGTTCAGCCACGGGTGGGGAACGTCAGAGAACACGGCTGGCGAGCTCTACGACGAGATGTTTCCGATGATCAGGGATGCCGCTACCGGCTCCGCGGGCATCGGCAGGGTGGGGTTCGTCGGTATTTACTGGCCTTCCTTGTGGTTCCCGCCCACACAGGCGACCCCTCCGCCAGCGGCTGGCGCGACACAGGCCGGGAGCGGCGCCGTAGTGGACCTCAACGCAGGGACGACAGCGCTCTCCGGGAGGGAGATTGCCGCGTCCCTGCAGCCGGGGTTCGCCGACCCGGCGCAGCGGCAGACGGTGATGAAGATCGGTCAGCTCATCGACCAGGGAGAGACAGCGGTCGGCTCGAATGAGTCCGACGCGGAGAAGGAGGAGTGGCTGCGGCAGATCCACCAGCTGCTGAGGTCGCTGGTACCACCGGCACCCGATGGCGAGTTCGAGGATTCGGGCGAGACCGCGCTGCTGCTGACCGCAGACCCGAAGAGCGGTTACCAAGCGGCTGCCGAGGTTTTCGGCAGCGCTCCACCGGGCTCCGCGACGCAAGGCATCGGTGACTGGTTCAACCGCGCTATCAACGGCGCGAAGGACGTCATGCGAGTGCTCTCGTACACAATCATGAAGTCTCGCGCCGGCGACATCGGGCGCGGCGGACTGGGACCGCTGCTTGAGACCCTGCGCGGCCGGTCGTCCTCCGCGCGGGTGCACCTGATCGGCCACAGCTTCGGCGCCCGGCTGGTTTCTTTCGCCTTGTCCGGCATCAGCGCGCCGACGAAGAGCCCGGTCGCGTCACTGCTGCTTCTGCAGGGTGCGTTCTCTCACTGGTCGTTCGCTCACGCGCAGGACAACCCCTTCCGCAGTGCTGGCGCCCTTAATGGCTTCGCGGACCGGGTACACGGCCCCCTGGTGGCCACATTCAGCGTCCACGACTGGGCAGTCGGCGTGTGGTATCCGAAGGCCTCCTTCCTGGCTGGCCAAGACTCGCAGGCTCAGGCCGCGGGGCGCTGGGGTGGCATGGGCGCCGCCGGGTACCAGGCAGTGAACCCATTGGAGGACCGCGTGATCTCGACCGATGGCAACACGAACTACGGGTTTACCCCCCGGACCTTCTACCGGGTCAACGCCGCCGGCGTCATCAACGACGTGGAGGGAGAGTCCTTCTCCGGCGCGCACTCTGACATCCGCAAGATTCCAGTGGCCGCGCTCGCCGCGGATGCCGCCGCAGCGCACGCCTGAAGCAGCCGACCGAACTGATCGACCCGCAGTCCGGTGAACGTCTCCGCCCACAGCCGCTCAGGCATCAACCCCGGCCACGCCAGCCGTCGATACCCTTGTGCGGTGCGGGCACTCGGGGCTTCGCGGCTCTACAAGAACGCCACCACGCAGCGACAGGTCCATAGGGCTGCCGCGTTACTTTAGTTCGGCGTGGATCCTTCCGATCGGACCTCGTCAAGAACACTATGTGGGCAACAGGCAGACACGACCCAGCCGCGAGTCCGCCTCTCCGCAACTGCGCATTGCTCAATACGTCGTACAAAGCAGCAGCGGCCCGGCGCGTGCCTGCACTTCGGCCTAGGCCGGCTGCGCGCAGTATCGAGGAGCATCTCGACCACCCAGAAGTTTTCTAGCAGCTCGGGCACGGTCTCCACTCGGCTGACTGAGAGGCAGTAGGAAATGAGCGGTCCACCGACCTCCGGCCTGACCGGATGGGAACCAACGTTCACGGTTGGGGGATACACACACGACTGTTACGAAAAGGGCGACGGCCCCGGGGTCGTGCTCCTTCCAGAGCTCCCCGGTATCACCCCGGAGGTGCTGGGGCTCGGTGACCATTTGGTTTCCGAGGGATTTACCGTCGTGATCCCGTCGCTGTTTGGGGAGCCTGGACGGCCCGCATCCTTGGCTCGGACGGCGAAAGTCGGCGCCAGAGTCTGTATCTCTGCAGAATTCCGTGCCTTCGCCACAAACGCCTCGCGCCCCGTCGCCAACTTTGTCCGAGACCTCGCCCATGACCTCGCCTCCCGGCGCCCCGGCCAGGGTGTCGGCGTCATCGGAATGTGCATCACCGGAGGCTTTGCACTGGCCGCTGCAGTAGACGAATCAGTGCTAGCCCCCGTTCTCAGTCAACCCTCACTTCCCCTGCCCCTGACTACCGGCCAGCGGACGGATTTGGGGGTTTCCGAGGAGGAACTCGCGTGCGTTGTCGAGCGCACACGGAACGACGGCCTATGTGTGCTGGGGCTACGCTTCAGTAAAGACTGGATGGCCCCCGAGCAGCGATTCGCAGCTTTGAGCGCCCGCCTCGGGGACGCTTTCAAAGTCATCCCGCTCGATTCCGCGCGAGGCAACAGCGGCGGCTTCGGGCGCTTCGCCCACGCGGTCCTCACCCACGAGCTACGCGAGTTTCCGGATCACCCTGCTTTCAAGGCCCGCGCGGACGTCGTAGCTTTTCTACGCCACCGCCTCGGTGTCACCGAACCCAGAGCGAGGAAGCCCTAGGACAGTGTCGCGTACTTCTGCTCGTGAGCGGCAAGGGCTGGATCCGGGCGATGGCCTCTTTCGCCGACCGCGCGGAAGAGGAGATCTAGGGTCCGTCTTCAAAAGATCGTTCAATGGTGGGTCATGGTGTCGTGATACGCCGTCATGAACTCACTGAACCTCTTTCATCTTGTGCTGGAGGGTGAAGTGGGCTGGTCAGCGGGTGTGGTGACGAGGCAGGGCCCCTCGTCGTTGGCGTGGTGAT
>NZ_JBWKLQ010000036.1:0-8731 GCF_056429965.1 Streptomyces sp. NPDC046122
CAGAATCCAGCTCCGGCCCCGCCTGATCGACGGCTGCCTCACCGCCACAAGCCTGGCCATCAACCCGCCGACCCCACCCTGAAAACCTCAGTAACCGTCCGGCTTCAGCGACCAGCCGGTAGATCGGGGCAATCTGCCCTTCCAACGTCGTGATCATGCTGAACGCGCTACGGGGCCCGACGATGCGGGCGACCGTGCCGTGCCGTCGGACCTGACCGATGAGGTCGTCGATCCGATCCGCCACCCCTTGCATGTCAAGCCCTACCGGGCTACCGCGAAGCCAGCGATGCCGATGAACACGGCGAGGATCAGCCCGAGTGCCAACACGACGAGGAGAGGGAAGAGGTGGCCGCCGTTCACGCGGCACCTCCCTGCGCCTTGTTGCTGACGAAGCTGCTTGTGTGAGGAATACCCCGATGAGCGCCTCCTACGAGCGGATCTCCCGGCTACACGGCTTACGGGTCCCCGGCCGTTGACACAGTCACAAAATGAGTGAGTAGCTCGAGGCCCGCTGGGTCACCGCCGAGGAGTTCACCGGGCTGCGCCCCACGTTCGCCGGCGACCGCCCCTTCTTCGACGATGTGCTGCCGACGCGGGGACATCAGGTCCCCGAGGAGCCTGTGCAGAACTGACTCCCCACCGCGCCGGCCACTCCGCTCCGGCTACTTCGCCGCTCAGTGTTCGTGCGTCACCTGAGCCAGCAGCTCACGGATCTCCCGCAGGCTCATCCGCGTACCGGGGTCGGAGTCCCGCTCCTCGATCTGCGCGACGCGAGGTGGCCCGGGTACTCGGCGAGGATGTCCGCGACGAGTGGCGCGGCCTCCTCGCCGCGCTCCGCCTCGACGAGCAGCTCGGCCAGCTCGGGACGGGGATCGACGCGCCGTTCGAGCGGTCCGCGCGGTGGGTCGAAGTCGCCGGAGCGCTCCACCGCGCGGCGCAGCCACTGTTCGGCCTCCGCGGTGCGTCCGAGCCGGCGCAGCGCCCTGCCGAGGTGGTACGCCGCCTCGGGGATGTCGTTCTCCCACGCCTTCACGAGCCACCGCTCGGCCTCGGCGTACCGCCCCCAGCGCACCATGCTGCGACCGGCCAGGAACGCGGGCCGCGCCAGACCGCCCTCGGCGGCGCGCACATACCAGCGCTCCGCGAACTGCGGGTCCCCGCCCCGCTCTTCGGAGGCCCAGCCGACGCCCCAGGCTGCCCTCGCGTGACCGAGCTCCGCGGCCTTCAGCGTCCAGATGCCGGCGGCCCGCTCGTTCTTCGCGTGGGTGTGGATCCCGGCGATGCTGTACGCAGCCCCCGCGTCCCCGGCCTCGGCGGCCGGCCCGAAGTACGGCACGAGCAGGGTCTCGTCGGCATGGCAGTCCTGCAGCATGCGGCCGAGCTCGAGCAGCGCGCGCGGAGTGCCGGTCTTGCGGTACCAGTCGGCGGCGTCGGGCAGCCGGTAGAGGCGGTCGAGTGCATCGGCGTACGCGAAGCACTCCTCGGCACCGCCAGACTCCGCGGTCGCCCGCAACTCGGGCAGGCGCGCCGCGAGTTCGGGGTCGGGCAGTCGGGCGGGGTCGGCGCGAATCGCCGCGATCTCCTCGAGCTGCTCGACGAACATCTTGGGCAGGCCGCCGTACTGATCGTTCTCGTCCTCGGTGTCGCCGGTGAGACGCAGCCATCGCTCGGCCTCGTCCAGCCGCCGCTGCATGATGCCGATCAGACCGAGGTAGAAGCGGGCGTAGTCGTGACCATCGGGTGCTGCGGCCGCCGTCTCGAACCAATGCTCGGCCGTGCGCTGGTCACCGCGCTCGAAGGCCCAGACACCCAGGACGTAGGCCGCGCCCGAGTAGCCGAGCTCGTGCGCCCGTACGGCCAGGGCGCGTGCCTCCTCGATCCGGTCGCTGTCGCGGGCTACCAGGATGGCCTGCTCGACCAGGGCCTGGTGCGAGCCGACCGCCGCGGCTCGCGCGTAGAGAGCCTCCGCCGCGCGGATCGTGCTCGGGTAGTACGTGAACATGCCCTCGTACTCCGGGTCCCGCAGCGGACTCAGCGCCTCGAACGCGGCCTCGGCGTCCCCGTCAGCCTCCGCCCGCGCGAGCCGCTCCTCCCAGAGCTCAAGGTCGTCGACGATGTTCTCGATCACCTGACGGGCCGAGGCCGCCTTGCGGTCACCCAGTTCGGCCGCCTCGTCCAGCTGCGCCTGTGCTTCGGCGAAGGCACCGTGGCGGGCGGCTTTGAGCACCGCGCCGTTGGTGAGGCTCTGGACGTGGCCGAGTGCGGCTCCCCGCGCGTACCACTCCTGTGCTCCGTCCTGGTCGCCGGACTCCTTCAGGAGTGTGGCGAGCCCGAAGGCGCAGCCGCCGTCACGGTCGGCAGCGCTGCGGTACCAGCGCTCGGCTTCGGCGAACTCCCAGCGGTCCTTGTGGCAGATCGCGAGCGTGCGCGCCGCATCTGCGTCCCCGTGCTCGGCGGCCTTGGCCCACCAGGGCAGGGCCTGGTCCATCCGGCCGCTCTTGCCGAGGAATGTGGCGTAGGCGCGGTACGCGCCGTCCTGTCCGGCCTCGGCAGCGGCCGCCAACTCGGCTTCCTGGTCGCGTATGTGCTCATGCGTTTCCCCGTGTGTCATTCCGTGATCGTGTCAGGCGGCCACACGGGGCGGATACGGGGGCCGGGGCGTGAAGGACACGTTCCACCTCAACGCGAAGCGCCCCTCCGCCGCCTGCGAGGATGCTGCTCGCGCAGCCGCTGCCGATGCCCCGCCGGCCGGATCCCGGACGCGACGGGAATGGACGCCTTCACCACCGCGTACAGGGCAGCCAAGGAGCAGCGGTCCGTGTTCGTCGCCGTCGAGCGCCAGGCCCGCGGTGGACGGTGAAGACCGACGCGCTCACCGCACCGCACGGGTGTGGTGTCACTTCCGTGGAAGAGCTCCAGCAGACTCAACCACCGCTACGAGCGTCACCCTCGCAACTACCTGGCCTTTCTCGGCCTCGCCGCAGCCCTCTGCTGCTACAAACGACTCCTCCGCCTCACCACATAGGACACGGTCTTACATCATCGTGCCGGGGTGTCGGATGTCCGCGTACATCCGCGCTTTGACCCCGGATTCCCCTGGGGGGCGCCATACCGGAGTGATGCCGGAGGTGGCCCATTGCCGCTGCAGGCCGGCCATCACCACGCGGATGGTCTCTTCGTCGGCGGCGGTGATGTCCAGGACTACCCGCGCCGGCTCGCGGATGTGCTGCTCGTCGACCTGTTCCATGCCTGGATTGACGCGCGCCTCGCACGGTTGGTTCGCCGGCTGACGTACGACCACCCGTACGGGCGACGCTGCCCGAGATGCCCCGTGAAGAGCCGGACGACGTGGAGACGGGCGCCGCTTGTTGAGCCGGCGGCTGGCAGTGGTCCGCCGGCCTCACCCGGCCACCAGCACTGACGGACTCAAGCCGGACCCGCCCCGCCAACTGACTGACCACATCAGCCAGACCGGTTCCGACCACCCTTGACCGGCGTGTGCTTCTCCCGCGTCCGGGCAGCCGCGAACCCCTCCACGTCAGCCCCGTCATTGCCGAACGGGTCGAGGAAGCAGCGAGGACACGCGATCGAGCGCCGGGCGCCGAGCCATCCGCTGCTCTTGGTGCGGCTCGGCTTGGACGTCCCCGCGGCCGAGGTGCCGAGATACGGGGAAGCGGTACAGCCCTCCAGCGGCTGACCCGGCCGCAGTCCGTGAGGGCGGAGCAGCTTGGAGTGTTGCTCGGGCGCGGCGGTGCCAGCGGGACGTCAGGCGACGATGCTCGACGTTCCCGCCCGATCGGTGCCGGCAGCATTCTTCATGGGGGGACGGCCTGGACGGACAGATCCTGGGCGATTGTCGAAGTGAGCATGGGCGTGACGCGGAACAGATCCGGCTCGGCGCTTCGGTCGTCCGGCTCGTGGGCGACGGGTTTCCCTGACGTCCGGGTGGGGAGGTGAGGGCCCCGGCCGGGCGGCTCAGGGCCCTCAGCGCGCTTGCTGTGGGGGCGGATCATGCACGCGTCGACCAGCTCGACGACGGGGGTCTACCAAGGACACGGCAGGCGCAGCTCGGCTTGTCCCTCCGGGGCTGACGCTGTGGAGCTGGATGGTGTCGGTGATGAAGTGCCGGGTGTGGCCTGGGCTGAGGGCCTGGGCCTGGGCCTGGAGGTGGGCGTACCCATCGCGCTGTAGCGCTGCACGTCGGATGGCTTTTCCAGGTAGAGGTCGCTGGTGTACCTCTCCAGGTAGTCCCCCACACCGCAGGCGCCCACCCCGGCCTCACGGGACAGCGCTCGTCGGCGCCGCGCACCCGCACAGTCCTCCCTCCTGCGGTTCCCCGACAGCCGCGAGTCCGTGGTCAAGCTGGTGTTGTGCCGGTCGCGCTCACTGTCACGGAGGTGAGAGATCAGCACCTGGCACCCTACCGGGAAGCGACCGGCGGGCACATTGCTCACCTGGGCGGTCGGCGTTGTTCCTTCGATTGGCGTTCCGGACGGTCATCCCCCAGACCTGGGGCATTTTCTCCAGGCCGGCGCGATGGGTGGCGAGGTGCGCAACGCCCCCTACCGGGACTGACAGCCCTCGTTGTCCTCGAACAGTTCGCGGGTGCGGCGCAGCAGCGCCTCACGTACGTGGTCCGGGGACAGTACCCGTAGCGGGGTGCCCAGGCTGAGGAGGTATGTGACGAGCTGGTCGGCGTCGTTGGCGCCGATTTCGACGATGGTGGCGTCAGGGCCGTCCGGGTGGTGGGTGCCGATCGTCGGTGGGACGAGCCGTAGGGCTTGGTCCATGGGGTGGGGAAGCCGGACTGTCGCATAGAGCGGGTACACGACACTGGCGATGCCTCGGGAGACGAGGAGGGCCGGGTCGGGCGGGTCGACGAGTGCGACCGTGTGTCCGGTCGGCCGTGCCTGCACCACCCGGTCGGCCCGGAACGTCCGCCACTGGCCCCGCGCCACGTCCCGGGCAACGAAGTACCAGCGGAGGCCCGTGTGTACCAGGCGGTAGGGGTCGACGTCCCGGACGGTGGTCTTCCCTGCATGGTCTCGGTACGACAGACGGGTGCGCTCACCACGGCGGCAGGCGGCGGCCAGGTCCAGCAGCATGCCGGGCGAGATGATCTGAGGGCCCTCGGGCCTGGGAGTATGTACGAAGGTGGCGTCCATCTCGCCCAGCCGGTCCGCGATCCGAGGCGGTAGGACCTGCCCTAGTTTCAACAGCGCCGACAGCGCGGCCTGGTCGCCACCCAGGACGCCGCTGAGCGCGGCCTCGCGCAGTGCGACGGCCACGGCGAGCGCCTCCTCGTCGTCGAGGATCAGCGGCGGCACCCGGGTGCCGCCGCCGAGGCGGTAACCGCCCCACGGCCCAGGGTCGGACTCGATGCCGTAGCCGAGTTCCCGCAGCCTGGCGACGTCCCGCCGGACCGTGCGGTCAGTGACCGCCATCCGCTCGGCCAGCTCGCGGCAGGTCCATGTCGGCCGTGTGGACAGCAGCGAGACCAGTCGCAACAGGCGGGCCGAGGTGCTGATCACATCCTGAATTGTTCCCCATGACCAGGACCGTTTCTGTCCTGGTCCCGTCATAGCGTCGTCCCCATGAGTACCGAACCCACATCCGCACCCGCGATCCGCTTGCTGTCCGTCGACTTCGACTGCCCGGATCCCGCCGAACTGGCCCACTTCTACGGCAACGCGCTTGGCCTGCCCGTCGTCTACTCCAGCGACGACTTCGTCCTGCTCGGCCGCGAGGGTTCACCCGGACTGGGCTTCATCCGGGTGGCCGACTACCGGCGTCCGACCTGGCCGGACCCTTCCCAGGGCAAGCAGGCACACATCGAACTGGGCGTCGACGACCTGGAGGCCGCTCAGGCCCGGATGCTGGCCCTTGGCGCCGCAGAACCCCTGGTTCAACCGCACCCCGATCAGCGGAGGGTCTTGCTGGACCCCGCAGGCCACCCGTTCTGCATTTCCACGCTGGGCTGAGCATCATCGGCCGACGATGACCACTCCGTGCACCCACGCAAGCTTGCTGCGTAGCGGTTCAGCTTGGCCCGCACGCCGACGTCCACCCCACCACTTCAGCGCCTGAACGGCTTCTCATCGTGGTGCTTGCGAAAACGGGTCTTGAGGGGCCCTTCCTGGGCAGGTGGACGAGACGATGACGGACGCCTCGTGCCCAGCACAGCGACGCGAGAGTCAGCACAGTGACTACACCGTGTGCACCCACGCCAAGGAGCGTGAGCGCCAGGAGGCCGAGGAACCGGCGGCTGAAGAGGCTCAGGCGAAGGCGGAGCGGAGGTGTGGCGCAAGGAGAACGGGGTCTTCGGCTTTCTCCGCCGCTGACACACCGAAGTTCGCCGGTCGTGTACACGGTCACCGGTTCGATTCGGGTGGGGCCCTGAGCCGGGCACGGTCTCAGGGCCCCAGGAGCGCGCACCGCGGGGACGGATTCACGCACGCGTCGCAGACCCAACGGCGTCGGCGTCGTTTGGTCACGGCACCGGCAGCGACGGCAGCCGGCCGTCGGCAGCTCTGCCGGTGGGCTGGCCCGCCTCCGGACGAAGGTGGGGGCATCTGGGCGCCGTGGCGCCTCCCGCGGTCCGTTGTGATCCTCGGTTCCCCCGGCGGAGAGAGTGATGCCGTCTCCGCGGGCGGCGCGGATGCCGTACATCTTGCGAACCATCGCAGCAGATCATTAGCGCTTACGCGCGAGTGCCAGGAGTTGCTGATCTTGTGTGACAGTAGTTTCACGGACGCGTCCCGGTTGCGTACCGCCCGACGACTGGCCGAGATCTGACGGCTAGCCTTACCGGGCTCTAGACGCCCGAGGGGGCGTCAGCAACATACGGGCGAAACGGGGACGGGGAACCGACATGGGCAGACGTGACGGGCACGCGGTGTCACGCAGGCAGGCGATCAGGCTGGCCGGGACGGGGCTCGGCTTGGCCGTGCTGGGGGCAGGCGCATGGGGGTGCACACCCGAGGAGGCAACGGGCGCGTCGGGCGGCGGCACAACTCCCGGTGGAGGCAAGGGCGGTGACACCAACAAGGGCGATGACACCTTTACCACCCCGCCCCCGGGCACCGAGCCCAAGCCGCTGTGGCAGCAGAAGACAGCCAACGACGACCTGGCCGGGATCCACGCGCTCGCGGTCATCGGGGACACGGTCGTGGTGTCGGGTGACCCGCTGGTGGGGCGTGACGCCGTCAGCGGCAAGGAGAAGTGGTCACGGCCGGGCGTCACCATTCCAGGCGCCAAGCTGATCACCGGCGGCGGGACGCTCTATCTCGCCAGCGCCGAGTACGACGGCGACGTGGTGGGCCTCGATCCGGCCACGGGCAAGGAGACCTGGCGGAGCCGCCTGGGCAAGGAGTACGAGCAGCCGCGCCCCATCGCGGCCGACGACCGACACGTCTACGTCCTCGCCGGGATCCTGGAAGAGGACTCCTCGACGCCGACCAATGTGATCGCCGGGATCGACACCACCTCCGGCAAGATCGCCTGGCGTGAAAAGCGGGACAAGGGGACCGAGGAGTTTGGCATCACCGCCACGGTCGTCGGCGGGCGCCTCGCGTACACCGATTTCCGGAAGAACGTGACCGTCCGCGACACGACGACGGGCTGGCAGCTCTGGACGAAGAAGATCGGCAGGTCCAACTACTACCGCTTTGCTGTGCACGAGGACCTGTTGATCGTGCCGGACGGGCAGCGGCTGCGGGCGTTCGAGCTGGACGCGGGCACGGAACGCTGGTCGCTGGCGAATGAGAAGTTCACCTGGTTCAACGATCCGCAGGTCCTGGACGGGGTGCTCTACGCCTCCGACAGCGCGTACGGCATGTGGGCGGTGGACCCCGGAACGGGCAAGCAGATCTGGCACAACAAGGACCTGGTGGGCAAGGCTGCGGAGGCGTGGCAGTTCGCCAAGGTGGGCGGCACGCTGTACGGCGCGACCGAGCATGACAAAAACGGCGGCGTGCATGCCTTCGACGCGGCGACCGGAAAGCTGCGCTGGACGTACAACGACAACACCGGTGAGAACCAGAAGTGGTACGTGGTCCCGGCGGGCAAGCGGCTGGCCGCGATGCACGCCAAGCGGCTGTACGCGCTGCCGGCCGTCTGAGCTTGTCATTTGTCCAGTCGGCGGGGCTTGGTGCTCTTCTTGTGATGGGCGGGTCTGGTGTACGCCTCGCCGCTTGCGAGGACCCGTCCCACGTCGTGACGGGTTGCCGAACGGCTGTTTGTTGAACCGAGTGGGCGGCCGGGGCCAGGTCGGGAGGGTTTGGGCGCAGGCGCTGTCGTCGGGGTCTGAGCGTGGAGGTTTCTGAACCCGGTTCAGGCGGGGGGCGTGGTCACCCGCGCAGTGTGCCGCCCGGCCTCGGCGGTCCGGGCTGGTTCACCGGCGGTAGCCGTGGCTTAGACCGTGTCCTATGTGGTGTTGGTTCGTTGGACTCGGCATGGGGCGGGGTACGTGGAGTTGGATTGTTCCGGACGGACTGTGGGAGATCGCGGAGCCGCTGATCCCGCCGTCGAAGGTGCGGCCACAGGGGGGCGGGACGCAGGACACGCCTGATGAGACGCTGTTCGCCGCGATCATCTACGTGCTGGTCAGCGGCTGTGCCTGGCGAGCGTTGCCACCATGCTTCGGGATATCGAAGTCGACCGCGCATCGCCGGTTCCTGATCTGGTCGCGAGCTGGTGTGTGGGGCCGGCTCCACGAGGAGATCCTGCACCG
>NZ_JBWKLQ010000037.1:0-1968 GCF_056429965.1 Streptomyces sp. NPDC046122
GTGCTGGAGGTGCCCAGTTGGAATGTTTGCACGAGTTCTACCCCCCCCCCCCCCCCCCCCCCCCCCCCCCCCCCCCCCCCCCCCCCCCCCCCCCCCCCCCCCCGGCCCGGGGGCCGTCGCGCTGCTTCTACTGCGCGCGGTCGAAGTCGATGGCGCTGTAGGCGCGCAGTTTCGAGAGGCGGTGCGTCGAGTCGATCTGGCGGATCGTGCCCGACTTAGAACGCATCACCAGGGACTGGGTGGTGGCGGTCTCGGAGCGGTAGCGGACGCCGCGCAGCAGCTCGCCGTCCGTGATGCCGGTGGCGACGAAGAACACATTCTCGCCGCTGACCAGGTCGTTCGTGTGCAGTACGCGGTCCAGGTCGTGACCCGCGTCGAGTGCCTTCTGGCGCTCGGCCTCGTCCTTGGGCCACAGCTTGCCCTGGATCGTGCCGCCGAGGCACTTGATCGCGCAGGCCGAGATGATGCCCTCGGGCGTGCCGCCGATGCCCATGAGCAGGTCGACGCCGGTGCCCTCCCGCACGGCCATGACCGAGCCCGCGACGTCGCCGTCCGAGATGAACTTGATGCGGGCGCCGGTCTCGCGGATCTCCTTGACGATGCCCTCGTGGCGCGGGCGGTCGAGGATCATCACGGTGACGTCTTCGGGCGTCGAGTGCTTGGCCTTGGCGACCCGGCGGATGTTGACCGAGACGGGGGCGTTGATGTCGACGAAGTCGGCGGCCTCCGGACCGGTGACCAGCTTCTCCATGTAGAAGACCGCGGACGGGTCGAACATGGTGCCGCGGTCGGCGGCGGCGAGCACGGCGATGGCGTTCGGCATGCCCTTGGCGTTGAGCGTGGTGCCGTCGATCGGGTCGACGGCGATGTCGACCTCGGCCCCGGTGCCGTCGCCCACACGCTCCCCGTTGAAGAGCATCGGGGCTTCGTCCTTCTCGCCCTCACCGATGACGACGATGCCGTTCATCGATACGGTCGAGACGAGCGTCCGCATGGCCTTCACCGCTGCGCCGTCCGCGCCGATCTTGTCACCGCGGCCGACCCACCGCCCGGCGGCCATGGCGGCGGCCTCGGTGACCCGGACGAGCTCCAGGGCCAGGTTGCGGTCGGGGGCCTCGGGTGAGACCTCGAGCTGAGACGGAAGATGGTGCTCGGTCATCGGAGCGCACCTTTCTGTACGGCGACGGCCGGAGTGTAGAGGGTGGGGCCGACTCTATCGGTACGTCGACAAAATGAGCAGAGGGGGGCACGTATGAGCGGCATATCGGGATGAGATGCCCCTCGCGCGGGCCGTCGCCGGGCATGGGGGACCATGGGGGTGTGGCAGGTATGAAAGGCAAGCAGACGGTCCGGGACATGGTGCTGTCGATGGCGGCGATCGGTGTCGTCGTCGCCGGTGTGTACACCCTCGTCCCGCACGACGACTCGGCGGACCCGGTGCGGCCGGTTGACTACCGGGTCGAGCTGATCACGGCCCGGCGCGCGGCGCCGTACCCGGTGGTGGCCCCCGTGGGGCTTCCGGACACCTGGAAGCCGACGTCGGTCTCGTACGACCGGCAGGAGGCCGACGCCTGGCACCTGGGCTTCCTCGACCCCGAGCGGGAGTACATCGCGGTCGAGCAGTCGAGCGGGCCCGCGGAGAAGTTCGTCCACGAGGTCAGCCAGCGGGCGACGAGGACGGAGAAGACCGTGCGCATCGGCGGCGACACGTGGCAGCGCTGGGAGGGCCCGAAGTACGACGCGCTGGTGCGCGAGGAGAAGGGCGCGACCACGGTGGTCACGGGGACGGCGTCGCAGAAGCGGCTGGCGGAGATGGCCGGGGCGCTGGACGCCGAGAAGGCCTGACCGCGCTCGTACGTACGACGGAGCCGGCGGCACCCCCCGGTGGTGCGGCTTCTTTCTGCCCCCCGCCACCCGCCCCAAAAGTGGTTTTCCCTCCCCCTCGTGAAAGGGGGGGGGGGGAGGGGA
>NZ_JBWKLQ010000037.1:1978-8032 GCF_056429965.1 Streptomyces sp. NPDC046122
CGTCGTCACAGTAGGGGTGGTGGGCGTCCGCCCCACAACACCCCTCCCCCCCCCCCCCCCCACCCCCCCCTCCCCCCCACCCCCCCCCCCCCCCCCCCCCCCCCCCCCCCCTCCGTCGTACGTACGGCCGTCGGTCAGACGGTGGTGATGACGTCGTCGTAGGCGAGGCGGGGGGAGCGCGGGTACCAAGCGTCGTCGCCCGGCTTGCCGATGTTGACGACCATCAGCGGGGTGTGGTCGCCGTCGAGGAACTCCTTCTGGACGCCGGCGTGGTCGAAGCCGGTCATCGGGCCCGCGGCCAGACCGGCGGCGCGGACGCCGACGATGAAGTACGCGGCCTGGAGGGCGGCGTTGAGACCGGCGGCGGACTCGCGGGCCGGACGCGTGGAGAAGAAGATGTCACGCGCCTGCGGGAAGTGCGGGAAGAGGTCCGGCAGTTCGTGGTGGAACTCGTTGTCGGCGGCGAGGATCGCGACCAGCGGGGCGGTGGCGGTCTTCGCCTGGTTGCCCTCGGCCATGTGCGGAACGAGGCGCTCGCGGGCCTCGGCGGAGCGGACCAGGACGATGCGCAGCGGCGTCTGGTTGAACGCGGTCGGGCCGAACTTGACCAGGTCGTAGATCGCCTGGATCTGCTCGTCGGTCACCGGCTCGTCCGTGAACGTGTTCGCGGTGCGGGCCTCGCGGAAGAGGAGGTCCTGGGCGGCGGGGTCAAGTACGAGAGACATGCGGCTACCTTCCGGGCGTGCTGCGGGGATCAGGCTGTGGTTGCACGGTAAGCCCACTTAGGTTAAACATTCAACTAAAGCGGGGTTCCCGTGACTGGCCTCACAGCCAACCGCGCACGGCCGCCGCTTCATTCCTCGAACGGCGCGGTGATTTCGCCGCGGTCCGCACCCGACCCGGCCGAACGCCGCCGGAGTGAACGCCTCCGGATCGGCCGCCACCGGATCGGTCACCTCCGGGTCGACCGCCTCTGGATCGGTCACCTCCGGGTCGACCGCCTCTTGATCGACCACCGCCTTCGTACCGGTCGCCGGCGTGACCTTCGGCGCGGCTCCCGCCGCCTCCGGGGCGGGCTCACACGGAGGCGTGAGGTGGCTTACCTCCGGCTCGGGTCCGGCTTCCCGTCGTTCGGGACGGCTGCTCGCGGCCCTGGGTCAGCTCTCCTCGGCGAGCGAGGCGTCCAGGCGCGCCCTGGCCCCGTCCAGCCAGCGGCGGCAGACCTTCGCCAGCTCCTCGCCGCGCTCCCAGAGCGCCAGTGACTCCTCCAGCGTCGTACCGCCCGCCTCCAGGCGCCGTACTACGTCGATCAGCTCGTCCCGGGCCTGCTCGTACCCGGGGGGCGTCGCCGCCTCGTCCGTTTCCGCCATGTGATCCACCTTAGGTAGGAGATGAGAAAAGCCGCGGCCAGGGGCTGCGCACCGGCCGCCGGTGTCAGTCCGCGACCCGTACCGCGAACTCGCCCTCCGCCACCCGGGCGCGCAGCGGGTCGTCGGCTGCTACCTCGTCCGGGGAGCGGACCACCGCGCCGTCCGCCCGCTGGAGCACCGCGTACCCGCGTTCCAGCGTCGCCGCCGGGGACAGCGCCACCACCCGGGCCCGCGTGTGGGACAGCTCCGAGTCCGCGCGGTCCAGCAGGTGCCCCAGCGTGCGCCGGCTGCGCGCCACCAGGGCGTCGACCTCCGCCTCCCGGTCGTCCACCATCCGCTGCGGCCGCTCCATCACCGGCCTGGCCAGCGCGTGCGCCAGCCCCCGCTCCTCGCGGTCGAGCAGGCCGCGCACGGTCCGCAGCGCCCGGTCACGGAGCAACTGCACGCGGTCCAGCTCCTCGCCGACGTCCGGCACGACCTTCTTCGCCGCGTCCGTCGGCGTGGAGGCGCGCAGGTCGGCCACCAGGTCGAGCAGCGGCGCGTCCGGCTCGTGCCCGATCGCGGACACCACGGGCGTACGGCACCCGAAGACCGTCCGTACGAGCTGCTCGTCCGAGAACGGCAGCAGGTCCTCGACGCTTCCCCCGCCCCGCGCCACGATGATCACGTCGACCTCGGGCAGCTCGTCCAGCTCCTTGACCGCCTGGACGACCTGCGCCACCGCGCTCACCCCCTGCACCGCCACGTTGCGCACCTCGAAGCGGACGGCCGGCCAGCGCCGGCGCGCGTTCTCCAGGACGTCGCGCTCGGCCGCCGACGCCCGGCCCGTCACCAGACCGACACACTGCGGCAGGAACGGCAGGGGCCGCTTGCGGTCCGGCGCGAACAGCCCCTCGCCCGCCAGCGTCCTCTTCAGCTGCTCCAGCCGCGCGAGCAGCTCACCGATGCCCACCGGCTTCATCTCCGTCGCCCGCAGCGACAGCTGCCCGCGCGGCGCGTACCACTCGGGCTTCGCGCGCACCACGACGCGCGCGCCCTCCGCCACCACGTCCGCGATCGGGTCGAAGACCTGCCGGAAGCACGTCACGCCCACCGAGATGTCGTGCGACGGGTCGCGCAGGGTCAGGAAGACGACCCCGGCGCCCGGCCTGCGCGAGATCTGCGTGATCTGTCCCTCCACCCACACCGCGCCGAGCCGGTCGATCCACCCGCCGATCAGGCGCGAGACCTGACCGACCGGCAGCGGGGCGTCCGCGGACGTATTCAGAGCCATGTACGAAGGCTAGCCGTCGGCACTGACACCCCCGCCGGTCCGACGCCCCCGCTGAGCGGCCACCACGCCCAGCCCCACCACCAGCCACACCGCTCCCACGACCTGGGCCGCGCCCGACGCCTCCACGATCACCGCGACACCGTCACCACCGCCCCCAGAACCGGCAGCAGCACGTGCCGCCACCACACCGGCGGCCCCTCCATCCGCCGTACGGCGAACCAGCTCACCACCGACACGTGCAGCAGCACGAACGCCGTCAGCGCCCCGACGTCGACCACCGACACGAGGTGGTCGAGACCGTCGTCGCGCCGTGCCGCCCACACCGCCGCGACCAGCGTCACCACGGCCGCCACCCCCAGCGCACGCCGCGGCGTCGACCTTCGCCAGGACGTGCGGCAGCCGCCGTTCCCTGGCCATCGCGAACAGCAGCCGCCCCGCGGCCGCCTGCCCGGCCAGCGCCGCGAACGCGGCGCCGACCGCCTTGCTCACCGCGACCAGATCGCCCAGCCAGGTCCCGATCGCGGCGTCGGCCGCGTCGTAGAACGCCGTCCCCTGCTTCCCCGGCGCCGCAGCCAGCTCCGCGGCGGTCACCGGCTGGAGCAGCGCCGCCAAGATACGTCTGCGCCACGAACAGCGCCCCGGCGAGAGCCAGGCAGAACAGCACCGCCCGCGCCACCCTCGCCGACCCGCCCGTCACCTCCTCCGCGAACGAGGCGATCGCGTCGAACCCGAGGTACGACAGCACTGCCACGGACACCGCGCCCACCACCGCCGCGAGCGAGAAGCCGCCCAGGGAACCGTCGCCGGTCAGCGGCGACAGCCAGCCGCGCCGCGCGCCGTCCTGCGCGAGCACCACGATCGCGGCCACCACGAACACCAGCAGCACCACGATCTCCATGGCCAGCACCGCGAAGCCGACGCGCGCCGCCGCCCGTACGCCGTACATGTTCAGCCCGGTCGTCACCACGACCGCGAGCGCCGTCCACAACCACGGGGACACGGGCGGGACGAGCGCGTGCATCGCGATCCCGGAGAAGAGGTACGCGACGGCCGGGATCAGCACGTAGTCGAGCGCCGCCATCCACCCGGCGATGAAACCGGGGCCCTCGCCGAGCGCCGTGCGGGCGTACGCGAAGACCGAGCCTGCCTGGGGGACCACCCGCACCATTTGGGCGTAGCTGAATGCGGTGAACGCCATGGCGACCGTGGCGACCGCGTAGACCAGCGCCACCGCGCCGTGGGACCTGGCGTCGAGCGTCCCGAAGACGCCGACGGGGGCCATGGGCGCGATGAACAGCAGCCCGTAGACGACGAGATCCCGGAATCCGAGGCTCCGCCGCAGTCCCGCCGTCTCCGTCAGGGTGCCTCCGTACGTCGCGATACGAGGAGCCGGGCGTCCAGTCTTGATCACGGAGGCGACCTCGGGCGTCCGTGGCGCGGCCTTACGATGGGGAACATGACTGCTACCGCCGCCCGTCGTGTCCTTCTCGCCGCTCCCCGTGGCTACTGCGCGGGCGTGGACCGTGCCGTGATCGCCGTGGAGAAGGCCCTCGAGCAGTACGGGGCGCCGATCTACGTCCGGCACGAGATCGTCCACAACAAGTACGTCGTGCAGACCCTGGAGAAGAAGGGCGCGATCTTCGTCGACGTCACGGCGGAGGTCCCCGAGGGCTCGATCGTCATGTTCTCGGCCCACGGCGTCGCGCCGACCGTGCACGCGGAGGCCGCCGAGCGCAAGCTCGCGACGATCGACGCGACCTGCCCGCTGGTCACCAAGGTGCACAAGGAAGCGGTCCGTTTCGCCAAGGAGGACTACGACATCCTCCTGATCGGCCACGAGGGCCACGAGGAGGTCATCGGCACGTCCGGCGAGGCACCCGACCACATCACCCTGGTCGACGGCCCCGAAGACGTCGCCAACGTCTCGGTGCGGGACGAGTCGAAGGTCGTCTGGCTGTCCCAGACCACCCTCTCCGTCGACGAGACGATGGAGACGGTCGACGCGCTGAAGCAGAAGTTCCCGAACCTGCTCTCGCCGCCCAGCGACGACATCTGCTACGCCACGCAGAACCGGCAGATCGCGGTGAAGAAGCTCGCCGAGGACGCGCAGCTCGTCATCGTCGTGGGCTCCAAGAACTCCTCCAACTCGATCCGCATGGTCGAGGTCGCCCTCGACGCCGGCGCCCCCGCGGCGCACCTCGTCGACTTCGCCGACGAGATCGACGAGGCGTGGCTGGAAGGCGTCACGACGGTCGGCCTGACCTCCGGCGCGTCGGTCCCCGACGTCCTCGTCGACGGCGTGCTGGAGTGGCTGGCCGAGCGCGGCTACGGCGACGTGGAGACCGTGAAGACCGCCGACGAGTCGATCACCTTCTCGCTGCCCAAGGAGCTGCGGCGGGACCTGCGCGCGGAAGCGGCCCGTCTCGCCGGCCAGTGACCGTCTCGCCGGGCCAGTGACCTTCGGCGCAACCGCCGCCACTGTCCGTGCCACACCGTAACGTTGTGTCCATGAACGTCTTCGGAGTGGACATCGGCGGATCCGGCATCAAGGGCGCGCCCGTGGACCTGGCGCGCGGCGACCTGGCGGAACCCCGGCACAAGGTACTGACCCCCCAGCCGGCGACGCCGGACGACGTCGCCGACAGCGTGCGGGAGGTCGTCGGTCACTTCGGCTGGAACGGGCCGGTCGGCATCACGTTTCCCGGAGTGGTCACGGACGGCGTCACCCGTACCGCGGCGAACGTCGACAAGGGCTGGATCGACGTCGACGCGCGGGCCCTGCTCGGCGAGCGCCTGGGCCTGCCCGTCACCGTGCTCAACGACGCCGACGCGGCCGGGGTGGCCGAGATGACCTTCGGCGCGGGCGCGGGCCGCAAGGGCGTGGTCTTCCTGCTGACCTTCGGCACCGGCATCGGCAGCGCGCTCTTCATCGACGGAAAGCTCGTGCCCAACACCGAGCTCGGCCACCTGGAGCTGAACGGCCACGACGCCGAGAAGCACGCCTCCACGAAGGCGAAGGAGGACGCGGACCTGAGCTGGCCGCACTGGGCGCACCGGGTGCAGAAGTACCTGGCGCACGTCGAGATGCTGTTCTCGCCGGAGCTGTTCGTCATCGGCGGCGGGGTCAGCCGCAAGGCAGAGAAGTTCCTGCCGCTGATCGAGGGTGTGCGCGCCGAGATCGTCCCGGCGCAGCTCCAGAACAACGCGGGCATCGTGGGCGCGGCGATGGCGGCGGGCGCCGGCTCGTAGAGCCGTCCCCGCTACTCCACGGGGTCGGGGGTGCCGCGGCGGGCCGCGCGCTGGGCGGCGGCGTGGGGGGGAGGGGGGGGGGCCCGCCACCGCAACACCCACCACAACCTTCGCACAGGGAGGAGGGACCACATGACGAAAATGCCACCATCCACACCAACC
>NZ_JBWKLQ010000038.1:0-7055 GCF_056429965.1 Streptomyces sp. NPDC046122
TCAGTTCCCTCGCCGACTACCTCACCAAAATCAACCCACCGACCACTGAAACCTGAGACAGACTTAGTCTCATCATTTCTGGCGCAGGACACTAGACTCTGACGATGATCGAGATCCTCGAGAACCTGGACGTGCTGTCCCGACCACACCTCGACCTCACGACCATCGAGATGGGCGGCACGGCGCTGGGAGCACCAGCCACCAGCATTCCACGCCGGATCATCACCCAGGCCCAGTCCTCCGTGGTCGCCCAGTACTGCGGCGGGACCAACATCGACAGCGAGTACTACGACGCCGACGGGCGGCGGCTGACTCTCGAGGAGGTCATCGACCACGCTGCCCGGTCAGATGGGTTCTTGTACTGCGCCAACAAGCTCACCTACAAGATTCGGGCCGGAGTCGTCGTCGGCTTCGCGATCTACGGACCTCATCTTTCCCATTTCGCCCACCTGACCTCGTACGAGGATCTCCTGGCCGTGTTCGGCACACCCGACAGGGCGCAGGAAGACGAGGCATACGGCGACCTCCTGGGCTACGACAACTACTACTGGGGCGCGCGAAAACATGTGCGGTGGGACGCCTGGGACGACCGAGTAAGCCTGATCAACCTGGGCGCTTTTGAGGGCAACGCGGGTCCGTGACCTTGCCGGATCCAGGCTCGAGAGTGTGCTCCGGCTTGACCTTGATACTGACTGCCCGTCGTGGAACTGTCGCACCGAGGTTCAACGTCAGGCTCAGTCCCTGTTCCTGATCCCTCCGCATAGAGCGCCTGACGGTCCCTGCTGCGAGGCACATGACACCGTCACCGTCCGCTTCGCTACCCGACGAACAGGGCGGCATGGCAGGTGATCAACAAGTCCCTTCCCGTGGCAATCTTCGGTCCAGGACGATGACGTGAGGCCGGAGGTAGCCCGCCCGTGGTGGCCAGCAACAATCCAACCGTGGGGAGACGCCGCTTGGGGGCGGAGCTGCGTCGGCTCCGTCAGGCCAGGTGGCTGAAGAGCACCGAGGTGGCCGAGCGGCTCATGGTCTCCCAGCCGAAGATCAGTCACCTGGAGGACGGACCCGCAGGTCATCGACTCGATGATGGAGATGGCCAGGGAATCCGGCCGGCCAGGCTGGTGGAACCGTTACGGCGACCTCCCGAACAGCGTCTACATCGGGCTGGAGACGGACGCCGCCTCGCTCCACACCTATGCCCCCTGGTGATCCCCGACCTGTTGCAGACCCCCGCCTGCGCGGCCGCGGTCATCGAGGCAACGATCCCCCTGCCCACGGCCGAGCAGGCGGCCGCACGCCTGAAGGTGCGGCTGCGCCGCCAGCACCGGATCTACACCCCGGCATGCCCGCTGCGTCTGTGGGTCGTCCTGGACGAGACGGCCCTGCGCCGTGTCGTCGGCTCTCCCGACATCATGCGCGGGCAGCTGGAGCACCTGAACGCGCTCAGCGACGAGTCGCTTCGGGACCGCCCTCCTGACAGCCGCCTTCGACGGCTGAAATGGGCCTTCACGTGGTCGTCACTGAGGTTCGTCACCGGGCACCGGGCAAGTCAAAGCTGGTCAGGCTGTGGCTTGGCGGTGGCGTAGGGTGGGGTTCACCGACGCGGGGTGGAGCAGCTCGGTAGCTCGCTGGGCTCATAACCCAGAGGTCGCAGGTTCAAATCCTGTCCCCGCTACTGAAAAGAAGGGCCCGGATCCCCAGGATCCGGGCCCTTCTTCTGTAGCTCGGCGCGGGCGGCGCCGTGTCACGCTTCGCTTAGCCAGAAACGCGGCAAGGTACCCCAGCGTGGATGCCATCGTCGATGGCGTCCCTCTCGCACGGTGCAGTGCACTCTCATCCGGTGCCGGTACGAGGGGCTTGGACGTACGTGCCAAGGGTGACGGTCACCTGTTTGGCCGGTTCGGGGCCCTTTCGCGCTGTCAGACTCCCGGAAGGAAACGCGCCGGTGGGGCGTGGGCCAGGCGGGGGCGGCGAATCAGGATGGGCTTGACCGAGCGCGGTACGACCGGTCGTGCCGCTCCGGACGGGACAGGGCCGGGCGTGAGGGACCGCGACGTCCCGCGTGCACGCGTGGCGACGGAGGATCTGCCGGGCGGGCGACCGGGCGCCGACGGGCCCGGCAGGCAGCGGCGGGACGACGGGGCAGCGCGTGCGGTGCCCCGGCACGTGGCCTGTGTGATGGACGGCAACGGCCGTTGGGCGCAGCGGCGTTCGCTGCCACGCACGGCGGGCCACCGGGCTGCGGAGACCACCGTCATCGACGTCATCGAGGCGGCCCGGGGTGCCGGCGTCGAGTGGCTCAGCCTGTACGCCTTCTCCACCGAGAACTGGAACCGGCCGGGCAGCGAGGTCGACTACCTGATGCGCCTCGTTCGCCAGGTCGTGCGTAAGCACGCGCCGCTGTTGCTCGCCCGCGGCATCCGCTGCCGCTTCCTCGGGGTCGCCGACCCGCGCATCCCTCGTGAACTGGCCCGGGACTTCGACGACCTGGCGACGCTGACCGCCGAGAACCGGGGAATGACGCTGACCGTCGCCTTCGACCACGGCGGGCGCCGGGACATCGTCGAGGCCGCGAGGTCGCTGATCCGCAGCGGGACGCCCGCCGAGGAGGTGACCGAACAGCTCTTCGCGGATCATCTGCCGTTTCCCGACACCCCCGACGTGGACCTGGTCATCCGCACCTCCGGCGAGCAACGCATCTCCAACTTCATGCTCTGGCACGTCGCCTACGCCGAGTGGGTCTTCCCCGAGGTGCTCTGGCCGGACTTCCGGGCTCCTGACTTCCTCGCCTGCCTGCACGCCTACCGGCGCCGCGACCGCCGTTTCGGCGGCGTGCCGCCCCGGACGAACGGAGACCCAGCATGACCACCGGAACCACCCGAACGGCCGACGAGGCTCCCCTGTTCGGCCCGGAATCGCAGTTCAGTACCTTCTTCGACGACCCGCGCTGGGCACTGGCCATGATCCGGGCCACCGTGCTGGAGGCCGCTCACCCGCAGATCGGCGCCGCTCTCGTCGACAACTCGACTTTCGTCGCCCACCCCTGGCGTCGGCTGCGCAACACCTTCCTCAGCATGCGGCGCATGTTCGGCACCGACCCGGCGGAACGCGAGCGGGAGGCGGCCCGGCTGAACCGGCTGCACGCCCGCATGAGCGGCTCCGACTCACGCGGCCGCGCGTACGACGCGATGGACCGCGCGACCCGGGCCTGGGTGGTCGCCACCCTCTTCGAGAGCGCCGTCACCATGTGCCGGCTGAGCGGCCAGCCGCTCGACCAGGACACCATGGAGCGGATGTACGCCGAGTACCGCGCGTTCCTCGCCGCGCTCGACGGCGACGCCGCGGAACTCCCCGTCGATGTCCACGACTTCTGGCGGTATTTCGACCGGGTCGTCGAGAACGAGCTGGAGAACACCGAGGCGGCCCGCGTCATCCTCTACCGGCTCTTCGATCACCTGCCCGCCCCGGCGCTGCTCGATGGCGCGCCGACGCTGTGGGCGGCCGGCCGGGCCGTCGCCGGACCCCTTCTCGGTGCGATCACCGTCGCCTCGCTCCCCGAGCCGTACCGTCGCCGGGCCGGCCTGCCGGAGATGCCCGGAGCCCCGACCCTCATGCAAGGCGCCTACCTCGCCGCAGGCCTGGCCCGCTTCCTGCCCGAGGGCTGGATCAACGCCGAAAGCATCATCGAAGCCCTTTCCCTCTCGCCCGACAGCGACGACCCCCGCGCCCGGACCGTGGCCGCCCTGAGCTCCCGCATGAAGCGGGCATCGGCCCTGCTCCGCCTCCTCACACCGCTGAGCGGCGACCCCGACACGGATCCGGCACCCTCGGCGGGCACGACAGAAGGGCGACGCTCGGCAGAGGAGTTTTTCCGCAAGGTGCTGGACCAGACCGGCGACGGGCACCTCGACTGGCCTGACCTCGCCGCCATGGCCCGCGAACTGGCCACTCGCCTCGACCTGGACGAACCCGAGGAGACCCGCCTCTACGACGCCTTCGCCGCCTGGTGGCGCGAGCTCCAGGCCGCCCTCGACACCGACGGCGACGGCCGTGTCAGCGCCGAGGAGTACGCCGCCGCCGTCCCCTCCCTCGCCGGCCCCGCCCTCATCCGCGTCGCCGAGGTCCTCTTCGACGCCACCGACAAGGACCACAGCGGAACCATCGACGCCGACGAGTACCGCACCCTCTTCCGCACCGCCTTCCAGCGCGACCTCACCACCAGCGACGGCACCTACCGCCGAAGCGCCTTCGTAGGTGACTTCCTCTCCTTCATGTCCGGCCGCCGCACGAGCACCCCGTACGACCCCCTCCTCGCCGACGCCTGACGTACGTTGCGGCACTGATCCACGCGGTGTCGCGGCATGATCCGGGCTACTGACGGCTGCGTTTCAGCCTTTCTCCGCTCAGACGGTGTCTCACGTGGCGATCTCGTCCTCTGCGGGGCCATAGGCGCTGAGAGCGGGCGCAGCCGTCAGGACGGCCGGGACCGCGGGCATCTCGTCGGTGGCCCAGGCGAACTCCAGGGCCGGGAGCGTGGCTCCGCGGTCCGTCCATGAGGAGCTCGCCGACATAGGCGCCGGACGGGTCATGGACGTGCGCGTCGACGGGCACAAGTTCTGTGGGGCAGTGCTGCGTGCTCACAAGGTTTCCGAACCCGGAGGTTGACGCTCACGGATCGGGCCCCGTTATTCGGCGTGTCGCTAGCGACGGCCCACCAGAGATTCTCCATCTGGACCGCATCCGGCGTGTGGCGCCGACTGCACCGCGTGGTTCTGAAGGTGCGAATCCGTCTGCCGGTCGGCCGTCCCCGCACCAGACCCGGCGCAGTCGCCGGCGATAAGGCCTACTCATCGCGCGGAAACCGCCGCTACCTGCGAAAACGCAACATCAAAGCAGTCATCCCGGAGAAGAAGGACCAGGCCGCAAACCGCAAGAAGAAGGGCTCACGAGGCGGCCGGTCCATCAGCCACGACGCCGACCTCTACAAGGAACGGAACACCGTCGAACGCCTGATCAACAAGCTGAAAGCCTGGCGAGGCATCGCCACCCGCTACGACAAGTCGCCCGAAAGCTACCTCGCCGGCCTCCACCTCCGAGCCTCCATGATCTGGATCGACGACCTCCTCAGGACCACCGCGTGATCACGACATCACACAGGCCCTAGGAGAATCCCGACGTCTCGGGACCAGTACTCCCCCGCATCCGCACACTGCTCCACCCGGCACGCCCGAATCGGTTGCCGCTGGGAAACCGGCGCTCCTGTCGCAGCGCACCGCGCTGATCCTGTTCATAGCCGTCGGCGTCGGCATCGGCATCGGCGTGATGACCTTCTTCGCCGAAAAGTCCTACCCTAAGGCGGTCCTCGCCGGTGTCCTCGCTGCCGCGGGCTGCACGGTAGGGCTGCACAGCCTGATCGGCTGACCTGCGGGGTCGGGCAGGTCCTTCCTGTCCGACCCCGTGGCGCGGCCGTCAGAGCCTGCCAGCAAACGTCGCGCCGAGCTCACCGCGACAACGCGGCCGCTCACCGGGAGCTGGTGCGACCCCCGGCGCACAGTGCGTGGTCGATCAGGGCGCTGGCCACGTTCTCCTGCTCCATTATGTGCTGAAGGGTGTCGCCGCGTGCCTCAGACATGGAGACCACGGCGCTTCGCCTGCCGTCGTCGGTGACGCCGTTGATGGTGATGTAGCCGCCGTCCCCTCCCTCGTGGCTCCAATAGGTTCCTCCACAGCTCAGGGGGCGTTCGACCAGGCCGAGTCCGTATCGGCCGTCGGGCCACAGCTTTTGGGCCTCTGCGCTCACGGGGACGGTCTGCTTCATCTTGGCCAGCTGCCGTGCCGGCAGTAGGCGGCCGTCGAGCAGCGCGCGGAAGAAGCGGTTCTCGTCCCGTGTGGTCGTGACCCACGAAAGGTTCTCGTAGTCCACCGGTATCTGGTCGGTGACATCCACCCGGGAACCGGGACCGAAGAGTTGGTAGGCCTGGGCGTGGGGCCGGGGCAGGGCGGGCGAGGTGCCCATCCACCGAGTCTGGTTGAGGCCGAGCGGGCGCAGGATGCGGGTTTCGATCTCTTGGTGGGCGGGCTGACCGGTGGCCTTCTTGATGATCATGTCGAGCAGGACGTAGCCGGTGTTGGAGTACGCCCAGCCCTTGCCTGGCAGGAAATCCTCCGGCTCATGGGCCATGGCGAGGTCGACCAGTTGCTTGGGTTCGTAGACGTTGTGGCGCTGCTGGTAGTACTCCTCCGGCGTGGTGTATCCGGGCAGGTTGTCGCGGATGCCGCTGGTGTGCTGGAGGAGTTGGCGGATGGTGATTCGAGTGCCGTCGTTGCCGTTCCCCTGCACCACTCCTGGCAGCCAGTGGTCGACCGTGTCGTCCAGGGACAGCCTGCCCTCGGCCTCCAATTGGAGGACCACGGTGGCGACCAGCGTCTTGGACGTGCTGGCCATGCGGAAGTAGCCGCCGGAAGAGACCGGGCGACCGGTGGTCAGGTCGGCGGTACCGCTGGTGGCGACCGAGTGCCGACCGTCAGGCCCAACGACGCGGGCCTGCACACCGCTGACACCGAGGGCGTGGATCGCCTCGGTGTCCTGGCGTAACTGCTCAACGAGGGAGGGACCGGCAGGCTGGGCGACGGCCGTGCCCGCCTCTGCGGCGAGCAGCGTAGCGATACCGATTGCCATGGCGAGGTGCTTTCGCAGAGTCGAGGTCATGGCCGAACGCTAGTTTCGCCCCAACGGGGGGACGATCCGGCGCACCCCAAGAACAGAACGGGGGATAACCCCCGGTGCGGGCCGTCACCAGTCTGACGCTGACCTGCCGGGCGCTGTGTGACGGTTCTCAACCCCAACCGGCACCGCCAGGGCACCCGGACGAGCCCCCATCAGGCCCGTTACGAACCATGGGATGAGAAACACGCACTCAGAGGTCGTTTGAAGTAAACAGATTGCCCTTGATGCCCTAGTAAGACGCCGTTTCAGTTGGTGAGGCGACGGTGGCAGATGAGGGCTGCGGCTATGCCGACGAAGGCGAGGAAGTGGTCGGGCTTGCGTTCGTAGC
>NZ_JBWKLQ010000039.1:0-5736 GCF_056429965.1 Streptomyces sp. NPDC046122
CGAACGCCACCCCCGCAACTACCTGGCCTTTCTTGGCCTCGCCGCCGCCCTCTGTTGCTACAAACAACTTGCCCGACTCACCACATAGGACACGGCCTTAGAGCGGAGGCGTTGCAAGCATCCTCTGTCTCCAGGCTCCTACCTGGATTACCCGCACGCCAGCCGGCGGCCCACCTCAACCGAGACGACTACCGGCCCTTCTCCGTCCGGGGCGAGGAACGCCGCATCGAGCTTCGCGCCCAGGAGGAGCGCCAGCAGCGCGAGTGGGAAGAGACCACCATGCGGCGGCAGAAGGCCGCCGCGTGGGCCTGTCCGACCTGCGGCTGTGAGGGTCTGCCAGCCTGGACCTTCAGGACAACGGCTTGCAGCGCTTCAAGCTGCCGAGCACGCTTGTCACGCGTGCAGGCCACTGCGACGGGGAGGTCAGGAGTCCCTCTTCACTGCGAGGAAGCTGGCTGTCTGTCCTGCTCTGGAGAGGTTGGCGCCGCTGCCGTGGTCCTTGGCACGTAGGACGGTTCCGGCGAGCGTCATCCGTTGTCCCACTCCGGTCGGCCAGTGGCGGAGGACCGTGCCGTCGTACTCGTAGTGGAAGTCCTCAATCGGGGTCCCGGGAGTCCCCTTGCCTGTGAGCGTGATTGCCAAGGGTGCCCCGTCCGATGTCCCGTCCGCCTGCCCGACCATCTCCATCGCCAGCGGTTCCATGCCCGCCGGTGCCGGGAAGACCAGCAGACCGCTCACGCTGCCCGCCGGAGTGGCTGTCAGCCTGAGTTCCAGTTGAGCGAACCTGAGATCGTTGAAGTCCTCGATGGGCTCCGGTCTGTTAAAGAAACTTCGGTATGTGTATGTGCCTGTGAGGTCTGTGGCCTGCACTGTTTCTCCTCGGTCATGTCGTGATTGCGGGCGAGCGGATCGACGCAGGGTTCGTGATGGATCGCCGTCGATTTGTGGGAAGCCGGGCGAGCGATCGGTAGACGTGTTCAGTGCTCCTGAACGCCGGTGCTGTCATGGACGAACAGGGTCCGGGTGTCAGAGGCGCTGTAGCGTTCCCTGAGCTCGAAGTCATCAGCGGTGCCGGCTACCGGGGTGTCGGGCGGCTCGAAGTACAGGACGTAGGTCTTCGCCGTGTCGGACTCGCTCTCCAACTGGAGCCACCCTTGGTAACCCGCGGCGGGAAACGTGCCGGTCGCTTTGACGGTGACGGTGCTGGGCGAGCGGTTGACTGTGATCACGGCGGTACCGAGTTCCAGACGCTTGAGACCGCCCTCCTTCCAGCGTCGGAAGACATCGATCCACTCCTGTGGCCACGGCCCGCCGAAGGCTGTCGGCGGCATGGTCCCGGCCTCCAAGCGGTCGAGGATGTGCTCGGCGTGCTCGACCACCTCGTCGTACACCCAGAGGTTCAGTGAGTGGGGGATCATGTGGTCGCGGTCTGTCGCGGTGAACATGGGCCGGATGTGCAGCTCGTACACCGGGGTGCGCATCAGGAGTAGACCTCCATGCGCACGTCCTTGAAGTCGACTTCGTCGACCGGCGGCAGGGGGTGCGGGGGCAGCCCTGTCGGGCTGGGCGCGGGGATGAACTGCAGGGTGAACACCAGGTCGGCGCCGTCCGCTCCCAGCGACTCCAAGGCGGGTGCCACGTCGAAGCGAGCCGTGCGGGAGACGTGATGGTGGTCGCCGTGCATGTCGTCGTGGCCGTTGTGCATGTGCTGGTGGGCTCGCCACAGTGCCACGTACCCTGCTCCGAACCGACGTGCGAACCCGTCGTCGTCGGGCTGGAAGGGCACGTCGGAGGGATGGAGGAAGCCGCGCAGCATGTAGCTTCCTGTGTTCGGCACCTTGAGCTCGTCGAGTCGCACACGCAGTCGTTTCCCCGCGGTCTCGGGCACCTTGAACCCGAGTTGCACGACTTCTTTGTCACGCAGTTCGGTCACGATGTCGGCGTTCGCGTCGAGCGGTGTGAGCGGCTCAGTCGCCAGAAGGTTGAGCGGCGCCGGGGGCACGGGCGACGGCGGCACCCCGAAGGCGGCCTTGAGCTGCTCCGTGTACTCGTACTCGTAGTCGAGGTCCGCGGTGTTGGTGAACTCGGAGATCTTGTGTTTGGGCTGCGAAGCGAACCCCAGCAGCACCTGGTCCGGCGAGGTCAGGGGCGGCGTGCCGTTACGGCGCTGCCATTCCGCCCACATCAGATCGATGAAGGCGTGGAAGCTGAAGTAAATGGGGTCCTCGGCCGCTGCCGAGGGGTTCGCCATCGCCCCGCCGATGTAGAAGCCGTGCATCGTGTTGTGCGGGCCACCTTCGAGCCGTCCGTCGTCTCCAAAGGGGTCGCCCACCGGGTAGCCGGCGAACTCCTTCTGGTCCGTCTCCGTCGTGACGATCTCCAGCGTGTCCGGCGGCAACGACGCTGCTGCGGAGCTGCGTGGGGCTTTCAGCCCGGGCTTCTTGAACGCGAGGGGGAATTTCTCGGGCGTCTGCTCGTTGATCCAGTCCCAGTACGGAATGGTGACGTTCTGGGTGCGCGGCGGGTCGGCCGCTTGGAGCAGCTTCTCGAAATAGTGCAGATGCGCCCGGTGCCACGGCAGGAAGCGGTCGTTGTTGTGCTCGCATCTGATGGCGACGCCGTCCGGTCCCACGAAACCGTTGTGCAGTGCAGCCTGGAATGCGTACCCGGTCGGATCGTCCTCGTTCACCTCCGAGCGCTGCCGCAGGATCTCGAGCGCGTGAATGTAGTCGTCCAGTTCCGCGTCCGTGAGGGCGTTGATGTCTTTGCGGACCTTGGGCATTTTGCCTCCATTGGGGGGACAGGTGCAGCGGGCAGGCCGCTGTCATATTCCAGATGCAAGAATTGGAGGTCCGGAAGGACACCGCAAGCCAGTAGCGCGTCCGGAGTAATCAATACTTCCGGAGATCCGGTTCGTGGGCCGCGCGCTCGACCTGCATTCAACCATCGGCCTGCGGCTGCATGCCCGTGATCAGAACGAGCTGCCTGCCAGGGCGCGGCGGTTCCTGGCCGGGCGCCGGTCTGGGCCATCTCGTCGACCAATCGGCGTCCTACTGCTGTGTCAGTGGGGCGTCGCTGCCCGTCAGCCAGTGCCCGTTCCAGAGCGGTAGTGCCGTCATCAGCGGTGTTCTTGGGTGCGGGGAGCGGGATACGGCGGAACTCGTCGATGGCCTGGCGCACGATGTCTCGGATTGCCACTCTCATCCCGCGCAGCTTCACGGCCCTCCGGTTCCTGATGAACATGACCGGACTCCAAAGTCGGACACCCTTAAAGACGGTGTCCCATGTGGTGAGGTGGACCAGTCGCTCGTACCAGCACAGGGCGGCGGCGAGGCCGAGAAAGGCCGGGTAGTTGCGGGCGTGGCGTTCGTAGCGGGGACTGAGTCGGCGGTAGCCGGACAGTCAGGAGGTCGTCCGCTCGATCAACAACCTGCGGCGGCCCAACCGTTCACTGGACTCGATGCTCGTGGCCACATCGGGCCGCACGTGGCAACAATTGCCACCGCCTCCGGCCCGGGTTGGCAGACGGTCTACCGAAGGTTCGCCCAGTGGAGCCGAGCCAGTGTCTGGGCAAGGCTCCACCGCGCGGTCCTCGACGAACTCGGAGCACGAGGCGAGCTGGACTGGTCGCGGTGCGCGATCGGTTCCGTGAAACATCCGGACCGCACAGGGGGGGGGGCCACTGACCGGACCGAATCCGACGATCGCGGCTCGAATCGAACGGTCAAGGATGCGTCACCTCACCAGGCCCGACCCCCACAGCCCGTAGCAGGGGAAGTCGGGCCCTTCTGTGGCGATGTGCGGTGTCAGCGGCGGCCGCAATCCGTCCAGCCATCCCGGATGCCAGATGCCGTGCACCAGACGGCGGCAGCACGGCGGCTGGCCGGTCGACGGGCTGAGGCGGCCCGGCACCCGTTCTCGTGAACCTGCCGCGCATGCTGGGCGTGTCCGCAGATGCGTTCTCAGGCAACGCAGATGCCTGCATAGGCTCCCCGGCATGGACATCGTGATCCCGCTCTTCAGGCTCTTCGAGCCGCTCGACGCCATCGGCCCGTACGAGCTCCTGGCGCACGTCCCCGACGCCCGGGTGCGCTTCGTCGCGCCCGAACCGGGGCGGATCACCGACGTGCTGGGCGCCATGCGGGTGGACGTGCCCACCCGGTACACGGAGGTCGAGTCCTGCGACGTGCTGCTCGTCCCGGGCGGCGCGGGGGCGCGACTGATGCTGAACAACACGGAGTTCATCGACTGGGTGCGCCGGATTCACGAGACGACCCGCTTCACCACCTCGGTCTGTACCGGCGCGCTCATCCTCGGGGCAGCGGGGCTGCTCCAAGGGCAGACCGCGACCACCCACTGGATGGCGATGGACGACCTGGAGACGTTCGGCGCCACCTACACCGCGGAACGCGTCGTCCGGCACGACAAGATCATCACCTCGGCCGGGATCTCCGCCGGTATCGACATGGCCCTGGGGCTGTGCGCGTTGCTGAGCGACGAACTCACCGCCCGGGCCATTCAGCTTTTCACCGAGTACGACCCCCAGCCGCCGTACGACAGCGGCTCCCTGGCCACCGCGACGCCCGAGGTCGTGGCCCGGGCCCGGGAGCTCGCCAGCGGCGGCTGATGTGACCTTTGGGCGTTGGTGGAGGTAGGGGGCGTGGCGGGGGAGTGCGCCGGGTGGGTGGTGGTGGACCGCCCGTCGTGGCGAGGCCGCGCAGCACGCCCCCATACGACAAGACCGCCACCTCCTACGAAGCAGCGGTCAGCCTCGCCTCATTTCTGGTGGCGATGCCGCGGAAGCCTTTGAGGTGGTTGAAGCAGCGTTCGACGGTGTTGCGTCGGCGGTAGGTCTCGCGGTCGAAACCAGGTGGCCGGCCGCCGCGACTGCCGCCGGTTTCGGCGGTGCTTCTTCTGGTCGTCTTTCTCGGGGATCGTGGCGGCGATGCCGCGTCGTCGCAGGTAGGCGCGGAATCCCCGGGAGCTGTAGGCCTTGTCTGCCACGACATGGTCGGGTGTGGAGCGTGGACGGCCCAGTCCTGTGCGGGGCACGCGTATGCGTTCGAGCAGGGCTTGTGCCATGACGCTGTCGTGTCGTTGGCCGGCGGTGAGCATGAGGGCCAGAGGACGGCCCTGTCCGTCGGCGGCGAGGTGGATCTTGGTGGTCAGGCCTCCTCGGGATCGGCCGAGGGCGTGATCGTCCGGTTCGTCCTGCCGGTGCTTCCCCCTTTTCGTCCGGTGGTGGCGGCGTGCTGATGGGCCCGGACGATGGTGGAGTCGATCTGGACCAGCCAGTCGATGTCGCCGGCCGCGTCCGCGCGGGTCTGGATCTGCCGCAGGGCCCTGGTGAACACGCCGTCGATTGCGTAGCGGCGGAACCGCGTGTAGACCGTCTGCCAGGAGCCATAGCGTGTTGGCAGGTCACGCCAGGAAATCCCGGTACGGATCTTGTAGACCATCCCGTTGATGATCTGCCGGTCCTCCGCTCGGGGCCGTCCCCGGACGGCCCGCGGTATCAGTGGAGCGAGCAACTCCCACTCGTGATCAGTGAGCCTCTTTCATCCTGAATAGTTGCAGATCAGCAGTGTGTGGACGGCTTGGACGATGGTGCCGATGCGGCGGGTGGAGCATTTGGCTTGCTGTAGTAGCCGCCAGGACTTCAGTTGTGCGAAGGCCCGTTCCCCCGGTGCTCTCAGCCGGGCATGGTCGCGGTTGAACTGCTGGTAGTGCTCCGGT
>NZ_JBWKLQ010000040.1:0-4824 GCF_056429965.1 Streptomyces sp. NPDC046122
CCCTCCAGGCCTTCGACATCGCCTTCGACGGACGCCTCACCAACAACCGAATCTGACCCACGAGCCAACCACGGTTACACCGTTTACTGGACAGAACCCGGCCAGGGTCCACTGGTTGGAACTGCTGCCCTTGCCGGGGCCCGCGCTACCCCGAGCGTGCGGGCCCCGGCCAACCCCTGGCCGTGCCGGATTTCCATGCCCCAAGCTGCCCGGGCCGCGCCGGGCGCATGCTGACACCATCGGGCGGACCCTCGTCGACTTCATCCTGCGCTACCAGGCCGGCGGCCTGGTGGCCCCCATTGTTCTGGCAGAGGCCCGGGTCCAGGCAGTGTCGGCTGAGTGGCGCTCTCGCGCACCGTGATCTCAACTCAGAGGCCGTAGGGGGTTTCGGGGCGCTGCTTCAAGTGGTCGACGATCGCCCACTCCACCGTGTGCGACAGCTGGATGTACGTCCTGCCTGAAGCGGTAGACCCCTCACTGCGGAAGCCCCGGAATGCATGGGATTTGGTATCGAAGATGAGGTAGCTGCCCTTCTGGGATCCTTCTCCGGTGTAGGCGATCCCCACTCCGGTGCGTCCGGCGGAGTCCTTCACGCCCGGGATCGTCTTGACTCCGGGCACCAGGGCCAGTGCCTCGTACGCGGCGGGACGCATCCCCGGGGGCAGCACCGGCTGCTTCAGGAGTTCGCCGAGCAGGAATTGGGCGTGCCACCAGTCGTCGCCGGAGAGGTCGTGGATAGACTGGTCGGTCGTGCCGTGGGCGGAGATGATGGCTGGAACGAGCTTTTCCGGATCGGTTGGGAGTTTCTTGAGCTTGTGCCACTCCCGGGGAGGCCACACGGAGCTGCCGTCCGGCTCTTCCCAGATCACGTTGCCGCGCTCCATGGTCAGGGAGCGCTTGGAGCCGTCCACCGAGTCCCAGTTCACGTCCACAAAGGTCTTGACCTTGCCGGTCTTGCGGTCCGTCTCCTTGATGATCCGCTTGGAGTAGATGAACTGGTCACCGCGCGGTGCTACGGGCGTCTCCTGCTTGCCCGCGTACGCCGCCGCCCCGTTCAGCACCTTCGCAGCGGCGGCGTTGCGCATCTGCGGGGCCACCGTGCCCGCGCGGTCCGGGCCTTCGCCCTCGGTGGTGATCAGCACCGCCGTCCCCGTGATCGCCATGGCGATCACCCCGGCCGTCGCGAGGCGCAGCGCGCGGCGGCGGCTGGGTCCGGTGCCGGGGTGGTGCTGTGTGCGCGTGATCGTGTCGAGCAGTCGGTGCCGGGCCTGTGCCCGGGCCGGTTCGGTGAGCGGGGACGTGTCGGCGTCCCAGTCCCGCAGGAGTTCGAGTTCGTCACTCATGGCCGGATGCCTCTCGCAGTGTCGTCGGATCGGATCCGCCCAGCGCTTCGCGTAGCTTGCCGCGGGCCCGGTGCAGCCGTGATCTGACTGTGCCGATGGGGACACCGAGGGCCTGGGCCACCTCCTCGTAGCCGAGACCGCCCCACGCCACCAGTAGCAGAACGTCCCGGTGCCGCGCGGGCAGTTTGGCCAGTGCCGCCGCCAGCTCGCGGCGTACGGCCTGTGCCCCCACCCGGGCCGCAGCCCGGTCGGCCAGCGGCTCCTCGTGGTCGGCGGGCGCCGGGACGCGGGCCAGGGCCTTGAACCGGCGGGCCTCGGCCCGCCGGTGCCGGCTGACCAGGTTGGTCGCTATGCCGAACAGCCAGGGCCGGGCGCCGTCGCCCGTGGCCCGCGCGGGGTCGTACCGGTGCCGCTGCTGGAAAGCAGTGGTGAAGGTCTCCGCCATGAGGTCGTCGGCCGGCTCGTCGCCGAGCCTACGGGCCAGATAACGGTGTACCGCATCCGCGTACCGGTCGAAGAGCACGGCGAACGCCTCGGGCTCATCCCGGGACAGCCCTTACCGAGGCATCACTGTCCACCCCTGTGCGGACGCCTGGGTCGACGGTCATCGGGGCTCCTCTCGTCCTGAAGAACGCTTCGAAGGTTTGGGCTTTCACCTCTCCTTCGCCGCTCGCCCCCGGCGAGTTCCATCGGGCCCCGGGCAGCTGGTCCCCAGCGCTGCGCGCGGAAGATCCGCGGCGCAGCACTAGTCTCTCTCGGATCATCTGATCGTTGGTTCGAGTGTGGGCTTAACTGACGTGCAGTGGGCGCGGATCGAGCCGTTGTTGCCGGATCTCGCACCGAAGCGGGGAGGGCGGTGGCGGGATCACCGGCAGGTGATCGACGCGATCGCGTGGAAGTACCGAACGGGCTCGCCCTGGGCGGATCTTCCCGAGGAATTCGGCTCGTGGAAGGGCGCGTACACGAGGCTGCGGAACCGGGCCATGGACGGCACCTGGCAGCGGGTGTTCACCGCGCTGCTGGTGCGAGCCGATGCGGACGAGGACCTGGACTGGGTCGTCGCGGTGGACTCCACCATCGTCCGCGCCCACCAGCACACTGCCGGGGCTCGCAAAAAGGGGCCGCGGTCGGTGAGCCGCACGACCATGCCCTCGGCCGGTCCTGCGGCGGACTGAGCACGAAGATCCACCTGGCGGCCGACAGTCGCTGCCGCCCGTCGTGCTTCATACTCACACCCGGGCAAGCAGGCGACGCGCCCGCCTTCGAGCAGTCATGGCGGCCCTGCGAGTGCCGCGGCAACGCGGTCGGCCGAGGGTTCGCCCGGCGGTTGTGCTGGCGGACAAGGCGTATTCCTCCCGCGCCATCCGCCAGTACCTTCGCCGTCGTGGCGTCCGCACCGTGATCCCACAACCCGCCGACCGGATCGCCAACCGCAAACGCCGAGGCCAACAGGGTGGCAGGTCACCAGGGTTCGACCGCGACGCCTACAAACAACGCAACACCGTCGAGCGATGCATCAACCGCCTCAAGCAGTGGCGCGGCATCGCCACCCGCTTTGACAAGACCGCCACCATCTACCAGGCCGGACTCCATATCGCAGGCATCTTCCTCTGGGCCGCACGGTGATCCAAGAGAACGCCCTAGTCCTCCTCGCCGCACCATCCGTCCACGTCGCGTACGCCCGCTGCGGCGAGTGCGGCCAGGTGGGCCGGGCAGCCGAACGCCTCCGCGTCGGGGCGCGGCGCCGGGACGGTCTCCGGGGCGTGGAGGTGTCGTAGGACCGCGCCGTCGAGCCGTTCGAGGGCGGGGTGGTCGTCGTGGGCGCAGGTGTGGGGGTGCGGGGTCTCGGCGACGGTGCGCAGCAGCGTCCGGATGTCGCGGGCCAGGGCGATGGCCGGGCCGGGATGCGTGATGCGCAGGGCCGTGGCGGCGGTCAGGACGAGTACGGTCCGCTCGCGGTCGTCCGCGGCGTGCGCGTGCCGCCGGGCGGCCCAGATGCCCTGGAGCTCGCGGGCCGACTCGTCGCGCCCGTCGAACAGCGCGGTGAAAGGCTCGATGGCGAGGGTCCCGTCGGCGCGCAGGTACTCCGTGTCGAGGTGCCCGGTCTCCCGGTGCCCGAACAACTCCTCGCGACCCTCGCGCAGTTCGCTGAGGGTTTTGCGGGCGGTGGCGGCGGTGAACCGGGGGCACAGCCAGAGTGAGAGGTCGATCCCGGCCTGTTGCAGGAGGGCGCGGCCGCCGTCGTCGCCCAGGTGCACGCCGAGGGTGAGGGTGTCGTCGGCGATGGCGGGGCGGTCCGGTTCGTCGTCGAGGAAGCCGGGCAGCCCGGGGTGCCCGTCGTCGCCGTGCGCGCAGGGGTGGTCGAGGGCATCGAGGGGGACCTTCTCCAAGGTCTCGATCAGGTCGTCGAGGACCCATCGCTCGCGCACGACCCCGGACAGCGCGTACCAGGACGCCGCCGTCGCAACCAGCACGCCGCCCGCCCGGTCCTCGTCACTTGTCACGAAGCGGAGTTCCGAACCGGCGTCGGCGATCTCGTTGTAGGCGTCGAACCCGTATCCCTCCAGGACGGAGTTGAGCCTGTCGAGCGTGTCCTGGGCGTCCTCGGAGAGGCGCGCCGGCACGTCGGCGGCGGAGCCGGGCTCCAGCCGGTCCATGCCCACGCGTGCGAGCCCTGCGATGTTGCGCGGGCAGGCCCACTGCTCGCCGGTCCAGCCGATCGCGGAGAAGTCCGTGTCACCGTGCGCCAGGGGGCGGGCGACGTCCTCCAGATAGTGCGGCGGGTCGTCGAGGCCGTCCTCGTACGGGTGCTCGGCGTGTGTGCACGGGCGGTTCTTGAGCGCGCGGTCCGCCCGGTCGAGCGCGTCGTGCACGGCGCCGGACACCCGCTCCGGCCTGCGGTCGGCGTACGGGAGCGTCATCGCGAGGCCGAGCACCCACAGCGGGGCGCGGTCCCCTCCGGGGTCGGCGACCAGTCGCCGTACGCAGTCGAGGACGGTCTCGTCGTACTCCGGGTTCCCGTGCGCCCGGACGTCGTCCTGTACGTCCTGCCAGGCGCCGATCAGCGCCTGCAGGTCGGGGGTGGTCTCGGATGGGTCGGCGACGCCCTCGCCGTCCGTGGATTCGATCATGCCCGGTACGACGCGGGGCCCGGGGCGGAAGTTCCCGCGGGTGCACGCGTACCGGCGAGCCGGAGTCCGACGTGACGGGATGCGCGAACCGGGAGGTTCACTCCCGCTCGATCGCGAACCGCACGAGAGCCTCGTCACGGCCGTCCTTGCATGGACCAGCGAAGAGACGCTCACCACCCGCGACCTGATGCAGATCGCCCTCCAGCTCACCGGCCACGCCCGCGCCGTCGCCTCCGACGTCCGCCGCCGCGCCGACTAGTGCCACATCAGGCAACGTTCGCCCTTCATGACGCATCGCTGCGTTGCTGCGTCGAGAGGCATCAGACAGCCAGAATGACGGAGTGGCTGAA
>NZ_JBWKLQ010000041.1:0-4810 GCF_056429965.1 Streptomyces sp. NPDC046122
GCGGCAGACAGCACGACTTCGACAGCACGAGGACCCCGGGACGTCATGAAAACAGCCTACAGACTTAGTCTCGCCATTTCTGGCGCAGGACACTAGTGCCGCATCAGGCAACGTTCGCCCTGTCGTGACGCGCCGCGCTGGATCGCGCCTTGGGATCCGTTCACGCTGGACTGAATGCCGAGCTCGGCAGTAGTTTGCGGCCCTGTGAGTCACAACGACGCCATCGCCATGTCCCCGCCCGTGCCATCGACCGAGCGGGAGCCGCTCTTCGTACCGAAGGCGATGACGACCATGGTCGTGGCCGCGCTCGGGGCCTGTGTGGTGGAGATGCAGAAAGGCCTGCGTCTGCTGGTCGTTACCTGTCGAGCTCCGTTCCGAGCCGGCCGGTGTTGGGTCTCGCAGGACCGAGATCACGTGCCGGTCAGCGGTCTTGTGTGGCTATGGTCTCTTCGTCGGGGGTGAAGCGGAGGGAGCGGAGAATGTCTGCGGTGACCTCGCAGTATTCGGGCCAGTGGTCGGTGCTGGGCGTGCTGAATGTGAGCACGAGCATCTCTTGGGCTCCGGGGACGGCTTGCTGAGGAACTGGGATGAAGGCTTGGAGCTGGGCGACATTGATCGGGATGCTCTCGCCGGTTCCGGTGTACTCGGGCGGCAGGCGCAAGGAGGGGTTTTGTTCGATGACGATTGCAGCCTTGCCGCATGGCAGGTCGCGTATGGATACTGCCGCGCGCCTGCCGAGTTTGTTCACCATGATCTGCTGGATGCCGGCGACAGCGACGTCCGGATCGGCGTAGCTAAGCGGCTGCAGACCCATGATCAGAGTCCCGGCTGATGGCTCGCTGTTGATCTTTCCCAGGCATGTTGCCGCATAGAACACGCCTGCGGCGCCGAGGGACTCCGTGGCTTTCTGGTAGTCGGCCACGAGTTGGCGCAGTTGCCCTGCGTTCGGACTGCCGGGCTGCTGCCCTGCCCGGAGCAGTGCTTCTGCCTCAGCCTCTTCGGGCGACAGCCCTGGCGTGATCGGCTTGAAGAAGGGGGGTATGACGACGCTGACGTTCACTGCTGCCTTCCGTTGCGGCCGGGGGGCGGCATGTGACCTGCGCCCGGGGTGGGAGTGAAGCGTTGCTTCCTGCGACCTAGGGCTACTCGTCCGGCAGTCACCAGGGCCACCGCCGCCAGCAACAGTACGGTGGCGATTGCTGCAGGTACGAGGAGGACGGCACCTGCCTGCTGTCTTTCGTACGCGACGAATCCACAAACACTCGCCACGACAAGAAGCAAGCCGGCCAACCGCCCGACGGCTTCGGGGTTGACCGTACGGCGCACATCGCTCGCGATGGCCGCCAAGTCGGCTGCCTGCGGCGGGATATATCCCTGCTGCACGTGAGGGGCCGCGTAAGGCAGCCGCCGCATCACGAGCTTGCGATCACTGCCCCCCGAACCCTTGAGGCAGAAGAGGTCGTATCCACGCAGCCGCCCGAACCAGACGATCTCCTCGATGCTCATCCCAACACCGCTCCAACGAACCTGCACTTCCTCGCTGCCGTCGAAGGCGTACAGCAGATCCTGTTGGTGCCGCAGGGCCACCTTTCGGGTCCCCACCAGGTTGCGGCCGGCGGAGGCAATGACATAGATGAGGAGAATGAAGACAGCCACTGCCGCAAGCAAAAGCAATATGGGTTTCATTGATCGTTCCCTTTACCGTCCTGCGCGCTGTTCGGCAGCTGCGGCGTCCTTCTCCGAGCCCTTGTCCCAAGCGTTGCTGAACGCCATGCCGAGACCGACTACCGGGCCCGCCCCAGGCACTGCCATGGCACCGCCAAGCACCCACGCTTCCGTCTTGCTGTCCGGCATGAAGTAACCCAAAGCTGTGCTGTCCTGGAAGTAGTCATACGTTGTCATTCCGACCGACGTCCATCCCGCCCCGTGCTCCCGGGCCTTAAGCCCCCGGTAGATCGCGGCTTGGGCAACACCGCCGACGTCATCCACCTTGGAGGCGGCCTTCCCGAGCCCGAATGAGGCAAGCCCCAATCCGTCCTCGATCAAGGTGCGGTCGCTGACTTCAGCGCCCGCGAACTTCGCGGTGAGGTGCAGTCCCAGACCAATGCCTGCAGTGACGCCGGAGACAGCTCCCAACGCCACTCCCACCGGGGCCAGAAGGCCGGTCGCGTCCAGGGCGAGCCCGACCACGCCCGTCACGGTGCTAATGGCGGAGAAGACGTCCCCGACGGCGGAGATGGCGTTGGCGTGTTCTTTGGTCCAATCCCAAACGGCATTGGCGAACAGAGCGTGGCCTTCGACGAGGGTTTCGACCCCGTCGATGAGGCGGTCCCAGAACCCGGGCTCGTCCGGGGCCTGTTCGCAGGCCTTCTGCATGAGCTGAGCCGCCAGGGCGGCGACCTCGTCGTGGCGGGCCAGGAGCCGCTTCGCGTCAGCGTTGATCATCTCGAGGTCGCGGCGCGCGGCGTTGACCTGCTCGATCGCCAGGTCCAGACGCCGCTGAGCCTGATCGGCTTCCTCCTGCGTGGGGAACTGCCGGCCGTCCAAACCCAGGTCGGGATTGTCCTCTGCAGTCCGTACGCGCCTTCGTGCCACGTCGGCCTGGTCTTCATACCCTCTGGCCTGGTGCTTCATGACGGCCAGCTGGTCCTGCCAGTCCAGCAGCGCACCGGCTGCGCGCTGGAAACTCCCGGTGGCCGCATCCAGGATCTTCGGCAACTCACGGACCTTCGCGGTGAAAGCGTCGGCCGCGATACCGCTCCACCCCCCGCTCCCGTTGATGATGCTCGTAAGAACGCCGTCAGCAGCCTTCAGCTTGGCGTACGTACCGTTGACGTCCTGAGCGAGCGCGGCGACGGCGGCAGGGGAGCCGGGGGCAGGGTCGAAACCGAGCGCAGGGTAACCCTCCACGGTCGTCGCTCTAGGGCTGGCCAAAATGGTCTCCAGGGTGTCGGCTGCGGCGGAGCGCGCCAGCATGCAGTCGGGATCAACAAGGGGACAAAACGATGAGTGCTTGACGCAATGCTCGACACTTTGACGGAGAAAGTGCCTGCTGACGGTCAGCCGAAATCGTCCGCCATGCCGTAACTACGCCCGCGTGCCTCGGGGCCTGGGCTCGTGCTGCCGGACGCGGCTGAGCCGCTGGGACCTGTACCTCCGCTGAGCGTGCCCCCACCGCCGCCGAACCCCTCGGCAATATGGCGTTCCGCTTCGCTGTAGTTGTGCGAGGTCCGCTGGAGACCACCGCGTATCGCGTCGGTGAACTTCGAGAGTTGACCAATGCCGTACTTCCACGCGTCGCGGAACTCACCACAGCGCTCCTCCAGGCCGGCGTGCCCCATTTCGCGGACAGATGCCTGCTCCATCCGGTAACCGGCGGACTTCATCTCAGTCGCACACTCTTCCAGGCGCCCCGCCAGTTCACCGAGCTGCTGGGCATCCACACGGAACGTCCCAGGAAGTGATTCGGACACTACCCACCCCCACAGTTGCTGTACGCGGCAAGTGGGTAACTTTACGCGTCGGGCTCCTGCGGTATCCGGCTGGGAGGCACCCAGGCTCCAAGGGGCGCCGGTGTATGAGGGCGCCGTCACTCTCCCTCCAGCCATCACGTGGTACGCCTCTCCCCTCAGGTCCCTGTTGCGTCACTGCGCGGCGGCGGTACGCGGAGTGCAGGTGTTTCTGAGGGGAGAAGCTGCGTGGATGGCTGGAAGGTCTACTTGCTAACCCTCGAAGGGTTCGGGTCCTGACGACTTGTAAGGCGTAGGTGGTGGGGCCGGTCGTAACTTGCTGACGGCCGGCGAACCGTACGAGTGCCTCGTCAAGGCCGCCGTCCTCGGCGTTGATCGGCAGAGTTTCGGCCACTGCATCTGATTGCCCGGCGGGTCCCGGACAGCTGCGGGTACGGTCGATCAGTTTGATGGCTGGCGGTGGCTGCCGGTGGGAAGTGTCCGGTCGGCGTGTCGTCGCATTGCGGGTGGGGGTGGTTCGGTGGTCAGTACCGAGCAGAAGATCGAGGAGCAGTTCGCGCAGTTTCAGCAGAAGGCCGGTGCTTGCCATGCCGAGGTGCTGAAGCACTCCGACGGTGACCAGTTCGCGGTGGAGTACGCCCGGCTGGTTGACGTCACCAGCAAGCTGGTGGAGTTCGAGAAGACGATCCCCGAGCGTTTGGCCGAACCCGATCGCAGACGCAGTGAGCGCATCGTGACGTGGTCCTGGCGCGGCCAGGCGGCCGTCGGCGCGGTGCTGATCGCGCTCGTCTTCGTCCTCGACCGCTCGAGCTGGTGGTTGGTCCTGCTGGTCCCGCACTTTGTGGGAACGTTGGCCGGCTGCTTCCAGAAGGTCGATGCCGAACAGCACCGCGACCGCCGCTTCGGAGCCGTCGCACTGCACGTGGTCGCGCTCCTGATGGCCCTCATCAGCCTGAGCGTGATCAGCCGGTGGTTCATCATCGCCGCCGCCGTGGGCTGGGCGTTTGTCGCCGGGTCCTCCATGGACAGCACGGACACGGGCGCGAAGGGGGCGCGGCGGTGAGCGACGACTACAGCTACCAGGTCCGCAGCCTGGAGACCCGGACCGGCGGTATGGAGCACGAGCTGCACTCGCTGCGTTCGAAGCTGGGGGAGGTCGAAGACCTCGACTACGAGCTGCAAGGCATCCGTGGCGACATCCGCAGCCTCGAGGACGACCTCAGCACCGTCCGCAACGACCTCACCGGGACTGTAAAAGGAACGGTGTAACTCCGATCATGGAGGATTGCACCTGTGACCAGCGAGAACATAGCCGTAGCGTCTGAGGCGGGGGCCTCGCC
>NZ_JBWKLQ010000042.1:0-4201 GCF_056429965.1 Streptomyces sp. NPDC046122
GACTCCCCCTCCGTCACCACCGGCACCCTCCGCCGCGGCGAAGACACCACCACCCGCTTCCTCACCTCCCTCGCCACCCTCCACGTACGCGGCGTGAAAATCGACTGGCGACCGGCCTTCGGGAACGCCCGGCCCGCCCGGGTCGAGCTGCCCACCTACCCCTTCCAGCGCAGCCGCTACTGGCTGGAGCGGACCGGCAGGACCGGTGACGTCAGCGGTGCGGGCATCGATCCGGCCGAGCATCCGCTGCTCGGCGCGCTGGTCGAGCTGCCCGACTCAGGCGGCGTACTGGCCACCGGCCGGCTCTCGCTGAAGTCCCACCCGTGGCTCGGCGACCATGCCGTGTCCGGCACGGTGCTGGTGCCCGGCGCCGCACTCGTGGAGCTCGCCGTCCGTGCGGGCGACCAGGCCGGCACCGGACACCTCGACGAACTCGTCATCGAGGCGCCGCTCACCCTGCCCGCGTCGGGTGCGGTGCGTGTCCAGGTGGCGATCGGCGGGGTCGACCCGTTCGGCCGCCGTCCCGTGACCGTCCACGCACGGGCCGAGGACTCCGACTCCTGGGTCCGGCACGCCACCGGATTCACCGCCCCTGCGACGACGACCGGTGCCGCGCCGGGCGGATCGTACGACTTCGGCGTCTGGCCGCCGCAGGGCGCCGAGGCACTGCCGGTCGACGATTTCTACGACCTGCGCTACGCGGCCGGTTACGAGTACGGGCCGGTGTTCCAGGGGCTGCGCGCGGTGTGGCGGCGCGACGAGGAGCTGTTCGCGGAGGTCGCGCTGCCGGACGACGCGGCGGCCGAAGCGGCCGCCTTCGGACTGCACCCCGCACTCCTGGACGCCGCTCTGCACACCGCCGCCTTCGGTTCCGGTCCACAGGGCGCCGACGGCAGGACGCTCCTGCCGTTCGCCTGGAACGGAGTGGCCCTGCACGCCACGGGCGCTGCCCGGCTCCGCGTCCGTATCTCCCCTCAGGGCGCCGACACGGTGACGGTCGAGGCGGCCGACACGACCGGCGCACCCGTGGCCACCGTCGACGGCCTCACCTTCCGGGCCGTGGATCCGAATCAACTGGCAGGTGACGGCGATCCGCTGCGGGACGCGGTGTTCCGGGTGGAGTGGCAGCCGGTCACCGCACCCGACAGCACCGCCGGGGCCGACTGGCCCGTCCTGGACCTCACCCACCGCACCGACGAGGACATACGCGCCCTGACCAGCGACGTACTGACCACCGTCCAAACCCTCCTCACCACCGACCCCGACCACACCCGCCTGGTCGTCCTCACCCGCAACGCCACCACCAACCCCGCACAAGCCGCCGTCTGGGGACTCCTGCGCACCGCACAGAACGAACACCCCGACCGCATCACCCTCGTCGACACCGACACCGAGTCCGCAGACCTGCTCCACACCGCACTCGCCACCGGAGAACCCCAACTGGCGCTACGGAACGGACGCATCACCGTCCCGCGCCTGGCCCGGACCACCCTCACCACCGGCGACAGCCCCCTCGACCCCAACGGCACCGTCCTCATCACCGGCGGCACCGGCACCCTCGGCGCCCTCACCGCCCGCCACCTCATCACCCACCACCACATCACCCACCTCCACCTCATCAGCCGACGCGGACCCCACACCCCCGGAGCCGACCAACTCCACCAAGAACTCACCGCACTCGGCGCCCACATCACCATCAGCCCCGTCGACGCCACCAACCCCGACCAAGTCACAGCACTCCTCAACACCATCCACCCCGACCACCCCCTCACCGCCGTCATCCACACCGCAGGCGTACTCGACGACGCCACCCTCACCGCCCAAACCCCCCAACACTTGGACACCGCCTACCAGGCGAAGACCGACGCCGCCCACGTCCTCCACGAAGCCACCAAGCACCACAACCTCACAGCCTTCCTCCTCTTCTCCTCCGCCGCCGGCACCCTCGGCAACCCCGGACAGGCCAACTACGCCGCCGCCAACGCCGCACTCGACGCCTACGCCCACCACCTCCGCACCCAAGGCACCCCCGCCACCTCCCTCGCCTGGGGACTGTGGGCCGACGCGAGCGGCATGACCGGGCACCTGGACAGCGGTGACCAGAACCGCATGAGCCGTCAGGGCGCGGCGGCGCTGACGGCCGAGGAGGGCATGGCGCTTCTCGACGCCGGCCTGCGGTCGTCGGAAGCGGCGCTCGTGACCAGCAAGATGAACTTCGGGGCTCTGCGTGCCGCGGCCGTCGAGGGCAGCCTGCAAGTCGTTCTGCAGGGCCTGGTACGCGTGCCCCGCAAGGCGGCCCACAGCGCGGCGGACGCCCCGGAGTCCCTGGCCGACCAGTTGGCGGCGCTCCCCGAGGCCGACCGCCGGCGTCGGCTCCTCGACCTCGTGCGCGGGCACGCCTCGACCGTGCTCGGTGACGTGCCGATCCGCTCGGGTCAGCCCTTCAAGGACGTGGGCTTCGACTCGCTGACAGCGGTCGAACTGCGCAACCGGCTGGCGACGGCGACCGGTATCCGGCTCCCCGCCACGCTGATCTTCGACTACCCGACCCCGGCAGCCCTCGCCCACCACCTCCAGTCCGAGCTGGTCCCCGAGGACGCGGCCGACGACGTCACCGCCGCCCCGGGGGCCCCGGTCCTGTCGGCGGCCGAGACGGAGGCGGCCACCGCCGAGGAGCTCGGCCGTATCGCCGCCATGGACGCCGACGACCTCGTGGCCCGCGCCCTCGGCGCCATCGGCAACTGATCAACGACCGAGCGAACACCTACGGACTGCTGACTGTGGAGGAAACGATGGGAACGCCCAGCGAGCGGCTGGTCGAGGCGCTGCGCGCCTCGCTCATGGAGAACGAACGTCTCAAGCAGGAGAACCAGCGCATCGCGGACGCCGCGCGTGAGCCGGTCGCCATCGTGGGCATGGCCTGCCGGCTGCCCGGCGGGGTGGCCACGCCCGAGGACCTGTGGCGTCTGGTGGACGAGGGCGCGGACGCGGTGTCCGGCTTCCCGGAGAGCCGGGGCTGGGACCTGGAGCGGCTCTTCGATCCGGACCCGGAGCGTACGGGCACGTCGTACGTCAGCGAGGGCGGCTTCCTCCACGACGCCGGCGAGTTCGACGCAGGTTTCTTCGGGATCTCGCCGCGCGAGGCGCTCGCGATGGACCCGCAGCAGCGGCTGCTCCTGGAGACGTCGTGGGAGGCGTTCGAGCGGGCGGGTCTCGACCCGACCGCGCTGCAGGGCAGTCGGGTCGGCGTGTACTCGGGCGTGATGTACCACGACTACGCGCCGGGGCTCGAGTTCTCCCCGAAGGGGCTCGAAGGCTTCCTCGGCACCGGCAACTCCGGGAGCGTGGCCTCGGGCCGGGTCTCGTACACGCTTGGTCTCGAAGGTCCCGCGATCACCGTGGACACGGCCTGCTCGTCGTCCCTCGTCGCCCTGCACCTGGCGGTCCAGTCACTGCGCAACGGTGAGATCGACATGGCACTCGCCGGAGGGGCCGCGATCATGGGCACCCCCGGTGTCTTCGTGGAGTTCTCGCGGCAGCGCGGCCTGTCCACCGACGGCCGCTGCAAGGCGTTCGCCGACGCGGCGGACGGCACCGGGTGGGCGGAAGGCGTCGGCGTACTGCTCGTCGAGCGGTTGTCGGACGCCGAGCGGCTCGGCCACCCCGTGCTCGCGGTCGTACGCGGCTCCGCGGTCAACCAGGACGGCGCCTCCAACGGGCTCACCGCACCCAACGGCCCCTCCCAGCAGCGCGTCATCCGCGCCGCCCTCGACAACGCCGGACTCACCCCCGCCGACATCGACACCGTCGAAGCCCACGGCACCGGCACCACACTCGGCGACCCCATCGAGGCCCAGGCCCTCATCGCCACCTACGGCAAGGGACGCGACGCCGAACAACCCCTCTGGCTCGGCTCGCTGAAGTCCAACATCGGGCACGCCCAGTCCGCCGCCGGCGTCGCCGGGATCATCAAAATGATCCAGGCGATACGCCACGGAGTGCTGCCCAAGACCCTGCACGTCGACGAGCCGTCGACGAAGGTCGACTGGACCGAAGGCGCCGTGGAGCTCCTCACCGAGGCCCGCCCCTGGCCCGAGGTGAACCGGCCGCGCCGCGCCGCCGTCTCGTCCTTCGGCGTCAGCGGCACCAACGCCCACGTCATCATCGAACAGGCACCGCTCCCGGCCACCGACGAGGAGAC
>NZ_JBWKLQ010000043.1:0-3911 GCF_056429965.1 Streptomyces sp. NPDC046122
CGGTCAGGCCCCCACCCTCCGAATACCTCACCTCACCGGCATACCGCAGGGATCATGAACCGTCACTACCCGACGACAACCCGAAAACCTCAGTAGTCGGATGGTGCACCGTCGTGTACGAGGAGGCACCCGCTGCCTTGAACTGGAGACTCACCGTGCGGCCCGCGTACCCATGGCACGTGTGGGTGTCCCAGTTCGCCCGTGTGAGCAGCCCGGTAACGATGATCGTCTTTCCTGTGGCGACCGGCTCCGTCGAGGCGTTGACAGTGACGCGTGCGGCCCGCATGAGCTGCAATGGGAGGTTCTCGTCGTCGGTGTCGTGGGCGTCATCGGCGAGGAAGAACCGAGCAGCGGTTCCCCCGGTGCCGACATCCTGTCTATGAAGTCAAGGTGCTGCGGGTCGATGTACATCCATTCTACGAAGTCGCCGACTCCGTTCGCCCTGTCTACGACCTTGCAGTCGCTGGTCTCGATGGCGCTGTGCAAGGTTTCCCCCGAGTCGGGCTTTTCCCCCCGGTAGGGGAACACCGTCGGCCCGGAGTCGTATTTGAGCCTGGTCGTCATTCGGAAGGTTCGGCCAGATGATTGATTCCAAGGGGGCCAGTGGTCAATCCGACTCTCGGACCGCCTCTACCGCCTCCCGGACGTCGGCGCACGGGTCGTTTGCGAGAGTGTCCAGCAGCTCGGCGACCCCAGGGGTGGACCAGCGGGCGATCGCCCACACCAACTCCTCCCGCACGCTGGAGTCGGGATGGGCGGCAAACCGGGTCAGCTGGGCCAGCGGGCCCCGTCGGCCCCGCACGCTGGAGTCGGGATGGGCGGCAAACCGGGTCAGCTGGGCCAGCGGGCCCCGTCGGCGCATTCCGAACCAGTGCAGTGCCTCCCGCAGCACAGCCGGGTCTCCAAGGTCGCCGGCCGCCGTGACTCGGGCGAGCAGCACCCTGGCTGGTGGCGGCGGACCGTCCAGCGGGTGCGGCAACCGCTCCCGCAGACGCTGCGCCCCGTACCCGCCGCGCACCCGGCAGCCGAAGCAGGTGCAGGGGCGGACGCCGTGCGCGTTTGGCTGGTACCGCCATCCCACCACCTGTGGCACCGGGCGGATCCGGTGCACTTCACGTGGCCGGATTGCCCGGGGCACGAACACCTCCCAGCCGCACGGATCGTCCAGTGCGGTGATCCGCCGCACTGCCTCGACCGCTGGAACGGTGGCCTGAGCATCCTGCGACCGGTCCGCGTAGCGCCCGACCAGCATCTGCTGGTCGTCGTCCAGTCGTACATGGACGGCCACGAGCCCTCCCCGGCTGCCGAAACGGGCCAACTCACGCAGCCACTGATGAGTGAGGGTGTACGACGGCAGTACCGGAAAGCAGTACACGCCGCGCGTACCGCCCTGTCGGGAACCCGCGGCACGGATCCCGGACCGCCGGATGCGCGGCGCGTTCGCCGCCGAGGTCACGTGCACGAACATCGCCATGACCGGATGCTAGATGAACGGTCCCGAGGCATCCGCGGCGTATGAGAAGAGCGCCACCGCAGATGAACGTGGCGCAGGATCGCCGTCTGCCGCATGGATCCACTGCGGTACTGGGCGCGCTGATCCCGGCCGGCTGGGCGTCCTCGTCACCACGCTGTCACGCCGGCGTAGCCGCCGAGGTGACGTCAACGGGCCGAACAGCCGATGGCTGTACGTCCGCTGCGCCGATGTTGCGCGTTGGTGTGGTCCGGTGACGGGGGCGTGCGGGGTTCGTGGCAGCATCGGGGGATGGTTCAGCGAGTGGTTGCCGCGTGTGACGGGGCGTCGAAGGGAAATCCGGGGCCTGCGGCCTGGGGGTGGGTCATCGCCGATGCGGAGGGTGACGTCGGGCGGTGGCAGTCGGGTCCGTTGGGTAAGGCGACCAACAATGTGGCTGAGTTGACGGCGTTGCGGGAGCTGTTGGAGGCCACCGATCCGGCCGTGCCGCTGGAGGTGCGGATGGACTCTCAGTACGCGATGAAGGCGGTGACGACATGGCTGCCGGGGTGGCGCCGCAAGGGGTGGAAGACGGCCGCGGGCACGCCGGTGGCGAACCGGGATCTGGTGGTGGCCATCGATGCGCTGTTGACCGGTCGAGTGGTGGAGTTCGTCTATACGCCGGCCCACCAGGTCGATGGTGACCGGCTGAACGCCGCGGCCGACCGGGCGGCCAGTCACGCGGCTCGTACGCAGCAAGCGGCGGGCTCTGACGCGGGATGTGCTCTGCCGCCGATCGAGACGGGCGTACGGCCCCTTGCAGCGGCTCGGGCCCGTCGGCCGGCGCAGCGGTCTCGGGCCGGCGGCTCGGCGGGTGGTTCGGTCAAGGCCCGGTTCGCCGGCCGCTGCCGCTGCGGGCGGCCGTACGCGAAGGGTGAGACGATCGTGAAGAACCCTGAGGGCTGGGGCCACGGTTCCTGCGCCGTCGAGACCCCCGAGTAGACCAGGGGGCGTCCACGGGCGACCGCACTCTGGGTGTGAGCAGTTGAGGTCCTGGAAAGGGCTGATCTCCTGCGCTCCGGCGCAGTCAGTCGTGACGGGTGAACTTGACTTCCGAGACCAACCGGATGACGACCAGGGCGGGAATGAGCACCAGGGGGTCCCCCGGGATCACGCCCCGGAGCAGTCCGCCCAGCACCGCTCCGGCGACGGATCCTGCGGCCGGGACCGCGGTGAAGCGGAGGTTGGTGCCCAGCACCGCGAAGATGCCGTCACGGCTCTAGCGGGCGAACGCGACCAGCATCGTGGGCTTCCGAGTCCCGCGAGCTGCTTGCGCTGGTGCTCGCTCAGCCGGTGCGCCTGCTGCGGGTGCGCAAGAACGTCGCCAACGCGCGGGGCGGCCGGGGGCTGGGCGTTCGGCACATCCCCGGGGCCTGGGATGGGCCCGGTCTGTTGTGTCTATCGGCTGCGCAGGAGCAGCAGGGCGATGTCGTCCGTGCTCGGGTGGTGTTGAAGGCCGGCGTGGTGGAGGAGGCTGTCGGCCAGGGCGTCGAGCGGCTGGTCACCGGTTTGGGTGAGGTGGTTGGCGAGGTCGGTGATGGAGTCGGTGATGTCGGTGTCGGGAGTTTCCACGAGGCCGTCGGTGTAGAGAGCGAGGAGGGATCCCGCCGGCAGGGGGAGAGTGGTGACGGGGTAGTCGGCTTCGGTGCACGTGCGGATGCCGAGCAAGGGGCCGGGCTCCACGTCGAGTGCGACGGTGTGCGGTGCGGGGGCGGGGTGGCGGAGCAGTGGGGGCGGGTGTCCTGCGCTGGCCAGGTGGAGCCGTCGTTCGGCGAGGTCGATGTGGATGTACAGGCAGGAGACGAACAGGTCGGTTTCGAGGTCCATCAGGACGCGGTTGGTGCGGGCCAGAACTTCGCCGGGCAGTGCGCCGGCGGTGGCGTGGACGGCGGTGCGTACCTGGCCCATGAGGGCTGCGGCGTTGATGTTGTGGCCTTGCACGTCGCCGATGACGGCTGCGGCGGTGGTGTCGCTGAGGCGGATCAGGTCGTAGAAGTCGCCGCCGATGTCGATGCCGTGGGCGGCCGGCAGGTAGCGGGCGGCGACGGCGAGGTGGGGGACGGGCGGCAGGGTCGCCGGGAGGAGGGCCTGCTGGAGGCCGTGGGCGAGGTCGTGTTTGGCGTCGTACAGCAGCGCACGGTCCATGGCCTGGGCGATGAGCCCGGCGAGTGACACAAGGACGGCGCGCTCGCTCGCGCTGAAGGTGTGTGGGTGGGCTAGGGCCTGTGTGAGGTTGTGATCAGTCGGCGGGTTTCAGGAGGTCGTCGATCCAGATCATGGCGGCGCGGAGGTGGAGCCCGGCGAGGTACTGAGGTTTTCGGGTTGTCGTCGGGTAGTGACGGTTCATGATCCCTGCGGTATGCCGGTGAGGTGAGGTATTCGGAGGGTGGGGGCCTGACCG
>NZ_JBWKLQ010000044.1:0-3327 GCF_056429965.1 Streptomyces sp. NPDC046122
GAACAACACCCACAACTCGTCCGGCACCAAACGCTCAACCAGATCCGTCATGCACCGTTCAACGAACGATCAAGCCATAAGAAACGACGCCTAAGTCCCTCGCCAGGTAGGGGTGGTCTCGTCCGTTATACGCCTGGCGAGGTTGTCGATCGAGGCGATGTGGATCATGGCTTCGGAGCTGGCAGGGAGGGTCTCGTAGTCGCGGGCGAGACGGCGGTGCGTCATGATCCAACCGATACTCCGCTCGACCACCCAGCACCTTCTCACGACGTGAAACCCACGGGTATCCGGGTTTTAGTTGACGACTTCGACATCGATTCCAGGCGGGCGCCGTGCTCGACGACGGCGTCCTTGAAGCCGGTATCGACCCAGCTCTTGGAGATGGTCGGGTACTTCTCCTTCGCCTGGTCTAGGAGGCGGATTCCCAGGGCGTTCTCCGAGAGGCCGGCGGCGGTGACGGCCACGGCGAGGATGAGGCCGATAGTGTCGGTGAGGATGCCGCGCTTCCTCCCGACGATCTTCTTGGCCGCATCCGTTCCCTGGCTGGTCAGGGGCACGTTGCTGGAGGTTTTGACGCTCTGGGTGTCGATCACAGAGGCGGTCGGCTCGGACGTGCGCCCCTCCTTCACCCGGGCCAGTCCCGTCAGGTCGTAATTGAGCTGTGCGAAGATCCCTTCGTCGCGCCACGCGGCGTAGTAGGCATAGACGGTGCCGTGGTTCGGGAAATCGTGCGGGAGGTATTTCAGGGGACTCCCGTGCGGTTTACCTAGAGGATCGCGTTGAAGACGTCACGTAAATCGACCTTGGCCGGCTGCCCGGTTGACCTGCGGTCGAGCCGGGCTTTTCTCCAGGCCGTCAGCGTCGGCTCGATCAGGGCCCATCGGGCGCCGGACAGGTCGCTGGGGTACGGCTTTCGCTCGCTCACGACGTAGCGTGATCACAGGCGAGCCGGAGGGCTCGGTTCCGCCGTCCATCAGGCGATTCCACAACATCTTCAAACCAGACGGACTTCCAAGCACAGAAGCGAACGAGACGGACGGCCGAGCCTCCGCTCCGGACAAAGCCATTCTCCGTCTACAGGATGAAAGCCTCAAAGCAGGGCAGGGACGAGGGCCTCATATAGGGCTAGACCTGCATAAACGCTCTCATAGTGAGCGTTTGGTTCACCTATCGGGTGGTTCATGCGAACAGCAGGAACGGCTGACCGCCGTTGGCATCCAGGCACCGCCTCCCCTTCCCGGCCACGGCGGCGGGCGGCCCGGTGAAGGGGCCGAGCAAGGCGCAGCAGGCGTTCCAGCGCGGCCTGGCAGCCCTCACGCAGTGGGTCGAACGGGAAGGCCCCGAACAGGCGGTGCCACGTGGCCACGGTGAGCCGATCGCGGTCGACGGTGCGGCAGAGCCGGTGATCGTGAAGCTGGGCGTATGGATCTCGAACCCACATGCGAGACGCGAGAAGCTCACCGCTGACCAGCTCGCCGCAATCGCGGCGCTGGGCGTGGACTGGGCGTGACACCGGCTGCGGCTGCTCGTTGAACAGGACGGTCAAGCGAAGTGCACCGAGAGGCCCCGGGCGTCATCGCCCGGGGCCTCGTGCTGTCGGCGGCCGACGGCTCCGCCCGGACATGGCGCGGGCCTGCAACGCGAGGTGCAACACCGATGCCACGAACCTCTATCCGAGGCATCACCGCAGGTCAGACCGCGATGCGCGGCGGTGTTTGCACTGAACGTGTCGCCCTGGCCGCTTTCGACGCTGCGGCCGCTCCGTGACGTGAGGCCCTCGAGGACCTGGACGAAGACGTCCTCGCCGAGGCCGCCGCCGAAGCGCGGGCCTTCGGCGCCGGCCCGGCGGCCGCCGTCGACGAGCTGGTGCGCGGCCTGCTCGGGCAGTTGGCCGACTGGCAGCAGTCGATCGGCGAGCTGGGCCGCGCGCTCACCACGGCAACTGAAGGCCGACCGCTACCCGGCTGCTCCACCGACGCCGGCAGCACCGAGGACATCGGGTGGCGCCAGGCCCGCACCACGCTGCTCGAGGCCGTCGCACGCCACCACCACGCTCACCTGCTCGCCGCCATCGTCGAGCTCGGCGGTGAGCTGGAGCTCCCAGCTACCCGTAACGGGCGCTTCAGGGGCGCGGTCATCCCAGAAAGGCTGCGCGGTCAGCGACGCCGGCCGCCGCCGATGCGGCGGTCGTCGGCCAGTGCGGTCAGCGGGCCGAACTCGCGGGCAAGCTGGTTCCACGTCAGAACCTCGCCACAGCGGGCCGGGAACTCCTTCGGGTTGAACTCGGGCATGGTCCAGGTGCCAGTGCCCCGGTCCCGCAGCCACAGGTCCCCGTCACCGTCGACCACAGTCGGCGGGACCGGTACGGGCTCGGCCTGATCGGTGGGCTCCCAGGTGACCCGGCCCGGGTGGGAAACGCGGCGCAGCTCGGTGGTGGCCAGCCGCGCGGCCAAGTCACGGGTGGACTCTTCGGCGTCCTTGACCGACGCGAGTCGGAATGCGTCGTCAAGTACGGGCAGGGCTGGATTCTTGCTGCGCTTTGAACTCATACGCTGACTACCTCCGGTGGGGGGCGTCACATCCGTTATGGCACCCCGTAGAGCAACACGGTATCCGAGGCGGGAGCCGGGCCGGCTACGACCACTGACCAGGTGGAGGCGCTGGCACACCGAGCGGTGGGCTAGGTGATGAGCTGGTCCTGGACGTGACGCAACCCGTGGTGGTAGCGCTCAGACATGGCGGTCCGGGTCTGAGGCGGAGTACGTGCTGGTCGACGCACTCTCGCGGAATGCGACCGGGTCGGTGACGCACGCGCCGACTATTCGGGCAAGCACCGCCGCCACGGCGTGAACGTACAAGTGATCACTGATCCGGATGGTTCGATCCTGTGGATCTCAGGGGTACTGCCCGGCCGCATCCACGACCTCACCGCGGCCCGCAGACACCGCATCATCAACACCTGCCTCCGACTCGGCATCCCGGCCCTGGCAGACCTGGCCTACCTCGGAGCCGGCGGCACTCTCGCCACCGGCCGACGACGCCGACCCGGCGAAGAACTCGGCGCCCGCCACAAGTTCCTCAACAAGGCCCACGCCCGCCTGCGCTATCCCGTCGAGCGAGGCATCGCCCGCCTCAAGACCTGGCGGATCTTCCGCAAAGCACGCTGCAGCCCCGCCTGGCTCACCACCGCAGCCAAAGCCGTCCTCACCCTGGAGAGCTACCGCTGAAAATGCTCACTGAACCTCTTTCATCTTGTGCTGGAGGGTGAAGTGGGCTGGTCAGCGGGTGTGGTGACGAGGCAGGGCCCCTCGTCGTTGGCGTGGTGAT
>NZ_JBWKLQ010000045.1:0-2496 GCF_056429965.1 Streptomyces sp. NPDC046122
GTCGTGACTGCGTGCCTTTTGAAGAATGAGCCTGCGAGTTAGCGGTGTGTAGCGAGGTTAACCCGTGTGGGGAAGCCGTAGCGAAAGCGAGTCCGAATAGGGCGATTGAGTTGCACGCTCTAGACCCGAAGCGGAGTGATCTAGCCATGGGCAGGTTGAAGCGGAGGTAAGACTTCGTGGAGGACCGAACCCACCAGGGTTGAAAACCTGGGGGATGACCTGTGGTTAGGGGTGAAAGGCCAATCAAACTCCGTGATAGCTGGTTCTCCCCGAAATGCATTTAGGTGCAGCGTCGTGTGTTTCTTGCCGGAGGTAGAGCACTGGATAGGCGATGGGCCCTACCGGGTTACTGACCTTAGCCAAACTCCGAATGCCGGTAAGTGAGAGCACGGCAGTGAGACTGTGGGGGATAAGCTCCATGGTCGAGAGGGAAACAGCCCAGAGCATCGACTAAGGCCCCTAAGCGTACGCTAAGTGGGAAAGGATGTGGAGTCGCAGAGACAACCAGGAGGTTGGCTTAGAAGCAGCCACCCTTGAAAGAGTGCGTAATAGCTCACTGGTCAAGTGATTCCGCGCCGACAATGTAGCGGGGCTCAAGCGTACCGCCGAAGTCGTGTCATTCACACATATATCCCCAACGGGAGTGTGGATGGGTAGGGGAGCGTCGTGTGCCGGGTGAAGCAGCCGCGGAAGCGAGTTGTGGACGGTTCACGAGTGAGAATGCAGGCATGAGTAGCGATACACACGTGAGAAACGTGTGCGCCGATTGACTAAGGGTTCCTGGGTCAAGCTGATCTGCCCAGGGTAAGTCGGGACCTAAGGCGAGGCCGACAGGCGTAGTCGATGGACAACCGGTTGATATTCCGGTACCCGCTTTGAAACGCCCAGTATCGAATCCATTAATGCTAAGGCCGTGAAGCCGTTCCGGACCCTTCGGGGAAAGGAAAGTGGTGGAGCCGCCGGCCCAAGGTGGTAGTAGGTAAGCGATGGGGTGACGCAGGAAGGTAGTCCAGCCCGGGCGGTGGTTGTCCCGGGGTAAGGGTGTAGGCCGAGGGGTAGGCAAATCCGTCCCTCATTAAGGCTGAGACCTGATGCCGAGCCGATTGTGGTGAAGTGGATGATCCTATGCTGTCGAGAAAAGCCTCTAGCGAGTTTCATGGCGGCCCGTACCCTAAACCGACTCAGGTGGTCAGGTAGAGAATACCGAGGCGTTCGGGTGAACTATGGTTAAGGAACTCGGCAAAATGCCCCCGTAACTTCGGGAGAAGGGGGGCCATCACTGGTGATTGGATTTACTCCATGAGCTGGGGGTGGCCGCAGAGACCAGCGAGAAGCGACTGTTTACTAAAAACACAGGTCCGTGCGAAGCCGTAAGGCGATGTATACGGACTGACGCCTGCCCGGTGCTGGAACGTTAAGGGGACCGGTTAGTGCGCTTTCGGGCGTGCGAAGCTGAGAACTTAAGCGCCAGTAAACGGCGGTGGTAACTATAACCATCCTAAGGTAGCGAAATTCCTTGTCGGGTAAGTTCCGACCTGCACGAATGGCGTAACGACTTCTCGACTGTCTCAACCATAGGCCCGGTGAAATTGCACTACGAGTAAAGATGCTCGTTTCGCGCAGAAGGACGGAAAGACCCCGGGACCTTTACTACAGTTTGATATTGGTGTTCGGTTCGGCTTGTGTAGGATAGGTGGGAGACTGTGAAGCATGCACGCCAGTGTGTGTGGAGTCAATCTTGAAATACCACTCTGGTCGTGCTGGATGTCTAACCTCGGTCCGTGATCCGGATCAGGGACAGTGTCTGATGGGTAGTTTAACTGGGGCGGTTGCCTCCTAAAGAGTAACGGAGGCGCCCAAAGGTTCCCTCAGCCTGGTTGGCAATCAGGTGTTGAGTGTAAGTGCACAAGGGAGCTTGACTGTGAGACCGACGGGTCGAGCAGGGACGAAAGTCGGGACTAGTGATCCGGCAGTGGCTTGTGGAAGCGCTGTCGCTCAACGGATAAAAGGTACCCCGGGGATAACAGGCTGATCTTCCCCAAGAGTCCATATCGACGGGATGGTTTGGCACCTCGATGTCGGCTCGTCGCATCCTGGGGCTGGAGTCGGTCCCAAGGGTTGGGCTGTTCGCCCATTAAAGCGGTACGCGAGCTGGGTTTAGAACGTCGTGAGACAGTTCGGTCCCTATCCTCTGCGCGCGTAGGAATATTGAGAAGGGCTGTCCCTAGTACGAGAGGACCGGGACGGACGAACCTCTGGTGTGCCAGTTGTCCTGCCAAGGGCATGGCTGGTTGGCTACGTTCGGAAAGGATAACCGCTGAAAGCATCTAAGCGGGAAGCCTGCTTCGAGATGAGTATTCCCACCCCCTTTGAGGGGTTAAGGCTCCCAGTAGACGACTGGGTTGATAGGCCAGATGTGGAAGCCCGGTAACGGGTGGAGCTGACTGGTACTAATAGGCCGAGGGCTTGTCCTCAGTTGCTCGCGTCCACTGTGTT
>NZ_JBWKLQ010000046.1:0-2035 GCF_056429965.1 Streptomyces sp. NPDC046122
ACGGCCGTGGTCTCGGGCCGCAGTCGTGCCTGCTCCTCGAAACGCCCGGTGAGCGTCCGGTCGTCGATGGGGACCGATACGCCCGCCCACTCACCCAGGATCTGCCTCAGGTCCCCGTCCGCCATGGGCTCCAGCTCGGACAGCCGCAGGTGCGGGGCCGACACGGCCTGCTCCAGGATCCGGCGGAACATCGCGGCCATCCGCTCGACCGTCTCCCGCTCGAAGACGTCCTCGCTGAAGAGAATCGTGCCGGCCAGTCCTTCCGTGCCGGGTCCTCCGTCGGCCCCCCCGGTGCGCAGCAGGAACTCCAGGTCGAACTTGACGGCTCCGGTCACCACCGGTTCGGCCGCGCCTGTCCGCACCCCGGCGAACTCCGGCCTGGGAGCCGGACCGCTCTCCACTGCCAGGCACACCTGGAACAGCGGGTGCCGGGCCAGTGAGCGCGCCGGGTTGACGGCTTCCAGCACGAGGTCGAAGGGCGCGTCCTGGTGTGCGAACGCGTCGAGGTCCGTGGCCCGCACCCGGCGCAGCAGTTCCCGGAACTCCGGATCGCCCGAGGTGTCCGTGCGCAGCACCAGCGTGTTGACGAAGAACCCGACCAGCCCCGCCAGGCTCTCTTCCGAACGTCCCGCGACGGGCGAGCCCAGCGGAATGTCGGTGCCCGCGCCGAGCCGGGTCAGCGTGGCCGCCAGCGCCGCCTGCACCACCATGAACGGCGTACACCGCTCGGCCCGAGCCAACTCCCGTACGCCGCTGGCAAGGTCCGGCCCGCAGTCGACCTCCACGGCCCCGCCCCGAAGCCCGGCCACCGGCGGTCTCGGCCGGTCGTGCACCAGCCCCAGTTCCTCCGGAAGTTCCGCCAGTGCCTTCCGCCAGTAGCCCAGCTGCTCGTCCAGCACCGGCCCGGACAGTGCGGACCGCTGCCACAGCGCGTGATCGGCGTACGTCAGCGGCAGCGGTGACCAGCCGGGAGGGCGTCCCGCGCGCCGAGCCGCGTAGGCCGCGGAGAGATCCGCGAACAGTGGGCGCAGCGACTGCCCGTCCGTGGCGATGTGGTGCAGCAGCACCAGCAGAACCGCGGACTCCTGGCCGGTGCGCAGCAGGGTCACCCGCAACGGCGGCTCGGCCGCGAGGTCGAAGGCGTGCCCGGCCGCTGCTCGCAGCTCACCGTCCACCGCTTCGGGCGCCACGTCCCGGACCGTGAAGGACACCTCGCCCGGCGGAGCCACCGCCTGGTGGGGCTCGCCGTCCGCGATGACGATGCTGGTTCGCAGCGGTTCGTGACGGCCCGTGAGGTCGACGAACGCGGCACGCAGCGCGGCCACGTCCACCGGCCCGTCGAGGCGGACGGCCATCGGCACGTTGTAGGCGGTTCCGCCGGCTTCGAGCCCGTTCACCAGCCACAGCCGCTGCTGGGCGAAGGACAGGGGCAGCCGTTCCGGGCGCCGGCCAGGGGCCGCCGGCGGCGGCAGCGCTCCCCGCCGTCCGGTGAGCTCCGCGAGATGTCCGGCCAGCCGGGCCGGTGTGGAGTGCCGGAACACCTCCCGCAGGCTCAGCCGGGTGTTCAGCGCGGATGAGAGCCGGTTCGCCAGCCGGGCGGCGAGCAGCGAATGCCCGCCCAGCTCGAAGAAGTCGGTGTCCGCGGACAGCGGCCCGTCGGCACCCAGGACCTCGGCGAACAGCGCACAGACGATCTCCTCGAGCGCTGTGCGGGGCGCGCGCCCCTGGACCGTCATGGCCGGCGCGGTGGGTTCCGGCAGGGCGCGCTTGTCGATCTTCCCGTTGGGGGTGAGCGGCAGCCGGTCGAGCAGCACGATGAACGCGGGCACCATGTGGTCCGGAAGCCGCTCGCGCAGCCAGGTCCGGACTGCGGCGGGCTCTGGCGCGGGCCTGTCGGGCGCTGCCGTCACGTACGCCGTCAGCCGCCCGTTCCCGTACGTCACGGTGGCTTGGGTGAGGTGGGGGTGGGTGGTGAGGAGGGTTTCGATTTCGGTGGGTTCGATGCGGAAGCCGCGGATTTTGATCTGGGTGTCGG
>NZ_JBWKLQ010000048.1:0-1474 GCF_056429965.1 Streptomyces sp. NPDC046122
CGGGACGTGTTCCAGCACCGTACGGTCGCCGGACTCGCCACCGCGCTCGCCGGCACCGAGCCGGTCGCCGAGACCACCGTCGTCGCACCGTTCGCGTTGATCGGAGCGGAGGACAGGGCGAAGCTGCCGGAGGGCCTGGTGGACGCCTTCCCGCTGGCGCAGGTGCAGCTCGGCATGCTGGTCGAAATGCTCGCCGACGAGGGCCTGAACAAGTACCACAACACCACGGCGTTCCGGATCAAGGACGGCCGGCCGTTCGACGTGGACGCGTTGCGGCGCGCCGGGCAGGCCGTGGTCGAGCGCCACGAGATGCTCCGTGCCTCCTTCGACCTCGAAGGCTTCGAGGTGCCGCTCCAGCTGATCCACGCGAGCGCCGTCATTCCGGTGACCGTGCATGATCTGCGCGCCCTGGACGCCGAGCAGCAGGCCGAGGCCCGCCGGGCGCACATCGACGCCGAACGGGCGGAGACGTTCGATCTGTCCCGCGCACCCCTGCTCCGTGTCTCCGCGCTCGTCGAGTCCGACGAAGCCTGGTGGCTTTCCGTGAGTGTCTGCCACCCCATTACGGAGGGCTGGAGTCACCGCACGCTGCTCAGCGACATCGTCGAGGGGTACCTGCGGGTACGCAGCGGCGAGACGCTGGCGGCAGTCGCGGTTCCCGCCGTCCGTTACGCGGACTTCGTCGCCGCCGAGCTGGCGTCCATGGCGTCGGACGAGGACCGTGACTACTGGCGCGACATCCTCGGCACCCACGCCCGGTTCGAGCTGCCCGCCGGTTGGGGCGACCCCGAGCCGGGACGGGCGAACACCGTGCACGTACCGCTCACCGGCCTCACTCCCGCGCTGCGCTCTGCCGCGAGCAGCACGGGAACGTCACTCAAAGCCGTGCTGCACGCGGCGCACCTGAAGGTGATGAGCCAGCTCACCACCGAGAACTCGTTCTACACCGGCCTGGTGTCCAGCGGCCGGCCCGAGGTGGTGGGCGCCGAGCGGGTGTACGGCATGTACCTCAATACTGTGCCGTTCGCCTACGAGCGGGGTGCGAAGACCTGGCGCGAGTTGATCCGCCAGGTGTTCGACCAGGAAGGCGCGCTCTGGCCGCACCGCCGCTTCCCGATGCCGGTGATGCAGCGGGAGCTGAGCGACGGAACGAGGCTCCTCGACGTCCGCTTCAGTTATCTCGACCTGGCCGACGCGCAAGCGGAGTCCGATGTCGTCGACACCGACTCCGGTGACGGCGAAGGCGCTACCGAGTTCGGTCTGGCCGTGGCTGCCCGAGGCAGCGGCCTGCTGCTCACGGTCAACCCCCAGGTGCTCGGCCGGGAGGGTGTCGACCGTTTGGCGTCGATGTACCGGTCGGTGTTGGAGTCGATGGCTGCGGATGTGGAGGGTGATGCGCGGGAGGTGTTTCTGCCGGGTGGTGAGCGTGAGCGGGTGCTGACTGGTTGGAACGATTCGGGTGTGGTGGTGCCGG
>NZ_JBWKLQ010000049.1:0-1153 GCF_056429965.1 Streptomyces sp. NPDC046122
TTCGCCCGCCTGCGCAGCTCCTCCTTCAGCTCCCGCAGGGCGTGAAGGGTGTAGAGGATGTCTTCGTCTTCCTCCCCGGCCCGGTAGCGGTGGCAGACCGGCTCCAGGGCGCCGAAGTCGCCGGTTCCCTTGAAGTCGAACGCGTACAGCTCGGCGCGCGGGTCGAGGGCTGCGATGAGCAGGAACAGGCGCATCAGGAACGTCTTGCCCATGCGCGGGATGGAGCCGACGACCACGGAGGCGAACATCAGGGTCACGGTCACGTCGCTCATGCGCTGGTCATTGCCGAAGACGACCGGCTTGAACAGGTCCACGCTGCCGGACTTCAGCAGAGGCCACTCGGGCTTGGTGGTCTCGTTCATGGGCTTGTCGCCCACCCACAGGATCAGCCGCCCCTCATGCTCGCTGGGGTCGGCCGAGGGCCAGACGCAGCCGACCTTGCGCCGCAGACCGGAGGCGAGCGGCTTGCGGGCCTCCATGATGTCCTCCGGGGTGACACCCCAGGGAAGGTCGAGATCGGCACGGTAACCGGGCCCGTCGCGGGTGATCTCGGAGGTGAAGCGCATCCCGTTCATATCACCGCCCTTCTTGATGGCGGCCGACAGCTTCACGTTGCCGATGTTGTCCAAAGCCCGCAGCACGATCGGCCCCGTGAGCTTCTGAAGCTCGGTCTTCAGCACCGCAGGCCCGATCACCGGCTGATCCTGCGGTGAACCCCAGAACCCGCACATCAGCACCGCAGCCGACGCCAGCACCGCCAGCCAGCCGGGAGCCATGACGTACAGGGTCAGCGCGATCGCGCTGCCGAAGACGAGCGCCACCGTGGTGACGAACACCCGCAGCCGCACACGTGCGTCCCGCTGACGCGTCAGCTTCAGGTACTCGGCCGTGTTCTCGTGGAACACCTCGTACGCCCGCAGCGGGGCCGCTTCGGCGTCCCACACCCACCGGTTGGTCTCGCGGACCAGACGGGCCGCGCCACGGGGGGCGTTCAACCCGAGCTGCAAGGCGTACCAGGGGGTGCGGATGCCGTGGAACGCAGTGGCGTAGAACGCGTTGCTGGCCGCCCGCTGGGTGGTGGAGACGAACCCGGGCTTCGACAGCAGCCAGCTCGGCAGGATCGGCTTGCGCTTGTAGGTCGTGATGCCCGGCG
>NZ_JBWKLQ010000050.1:0-1087 GCF_056429965.1 Streptomyces sp. NPDC046122
TACTGACCTTGAAGGCGGGTTGTCGTGGGGGCTGACGGTTGGTGATCGTCGCGGTATGCCGGTGGTATGAGGTATGCGCAGGGTGGGGGTCTGACCGCGGAGAGGCAAGCATTCCGTGAGCGGGTCCGGATGGCAGCGGTCGGTATGTTCGCCGAGGGGCGGGGCAGCACGGAGATCGCGAAGGAGTTACGGGTCAGCGTCCGGTCGGTCCAGCGGTGGCGGCGGGCCTGGCGGGAGGCCGGGCAGGACGCGGTTCGTTCCCGTGGCCCGGCGTCCCGTCCGAAGCTGAGTGACGCGCTGTTCGCCGTGCTCGAGGAGGAGTTGGCCAAAGGTCCGGTCGCTCATGGCTGGACTGATCAGCGGTGGACGCTGGCCAGGATCAAAACGCTGATCGGCCGGCGGTTTCACAAGTCCATGACGCTGTCGGGCATCTCCCAGATGCTGCGACGCCGTGGCTGGAGTCACCAGGTGCCGGCCCGCCGGGCCATGGAGCGAGACGAGGCGGCCGTGGCCGGCTGGGTGAAGGACGTGTGGCCGCACGTGGAACGACCGCGGCGGCGCTCGGGGCCTGGCTCGTCTTCGAAGACGAAGCCGGATTCTCGATGACGCCGCCGACCTCCCGCACTTGGGCTAAACGCGGCAACACTCCGGTCATCCGGGTCCGCGGCCGTTCCCAACGCCGCTTCTCCATCGCCGCCCTGTGCTGCTACAAACCCGGAGAACGCTCCCGCCTGGTCTACCGGCCCAAACGGCATACCGATCACAAGAGCGGCGGCCGCAAGAGCTTCACCTGGACCGAGTACCGCGACCTCCTCATCGCCGCCCACCAGCAGCTCGGCGGGCCGATCGTCCTCATCTGGGACAACTTGAACGTCCACAAAGACCGCCGCATGCGGGCCTTCATCGACGCGCACGACTGGCACACCGCCTACCACCTGCCGCCCTACACACCCAACCTCAACCCCGTCGAAGGCATCTGGTCGATCCTCCGCCGAACCAGCCAGGCCAACACCGCCTTCACCGACCCCGACCACCTCATCCGACGACTACGACACGGCCTCCGCCAGCTCCAGTACCGCAGCGATGC